>JALHQC010000008.1 GCA_022842165.1 bacterium | reverse complement strand
ACGCTTAATCTCGACAATCCGTCGGTCGAGACCCAGATCGACCTGGTGCCGAAGCTTGCCAAGAAAAAAGAGATCAACACAGTTCTGTCCAATTCTTTTGGTTTCGGTGGCACCAACGCATCGCTGATCATGCGCCGCTACGCGGCCTAGCCGCCCAACAGGAAAACCGGGTTGAACACACCGCCGCCATCCGTAAAGGTTCCCGAGCCGCGGCATTCGCGGCAGCGGGCATCCGCGGCCTCGCGCGTGCTGCTGTGGACGTTCCTGCTGCTGGTTCTAGCGGTCATAGGTGCGGGCGGGGCCTATCTCTATGCTCAAAGCGAATATATGGCAGTCGGCCCTCTTGCCGAGAACAAGGTGTTTACCATCGAGCAGGGCCTGTCGACTCCACAGATCGGCGCAGTGCTGGAACAGAATGGGATCATTTCCAACGCCCGGATATTCTCGTTGATGGCTTCGGTGACAGGCACACGCACGCGGCTTAAGGCGGGCGAGTACGAATTTGCGAAATCTGCCTCGATGCAGGACGTGATGGCGCTGATCGCCAGCGGCAAGTCGATCACCTACAAGCTCTCGGTGCCGGAGGGCTGGACCAGCGAGATGGCGGTTGCCCGCGTCAACGCCAACGACATCCTCACCGGGCCACCCGCTGCCGTTCCCGCGGAAGGCGCCATCCTGCCCGACACCTATGTGTTCCGGCGTGGCATGACGCGCCAGAAGCTCGTCGAAGACATGCAAGGCGCACAGGCGAAGCTTCTCGACCAGATGTGGGACACCCGCGTGCCGATCTCCACCGTCGAGAGCAAGGAACAGGCTGTCATCCTCGCCTCGATCGTGGAAAAAGAAACCGGCGTCGCGGCGGAGCGGCCAGTGATCGCGTCGGTGTTCATCAACAGGCTCAAGAAGGGCATGCGGCTGCAGTCGGACCCGACGATCATCTATGGCATCGTGGGCGGCAAGGGCAAGCTCGACCGGCCGCTGACCCGCAGCGACATCGAAACCACCACACCTTACAACACCTACCGCATCGACGGGTTGCCGCCAGGCCCCATCGCCAATCCGGGCAAGGCCGCGCTGGAGGCCGTTCTTAATCCTCAGCCGACGGACTATCTCTATTTCGTTGCCGATGGTACGGGTGGCCACGCCTTTGCCACGACGCTGGAAGAGCACAACAGCAATGTGCGGAAGTGGCGGAAGATCGCCGGCAATGCCGCCGCGAGTGCCGCCGCCGATGAGGAGCCCGCCGCGACGCCCGAAGGCGCGCCAGCCGCAACACCGGAGCAGGCAGCGCCCGAGGCGGCCACCGCAACAGAGGTCGCTCCGGATGCCGCGGCACCCCAGCCCCAGCCGGCCGAACCACCCCTGCCGGGACCTGCGGCACCTGCCAGCAATGCGGCTTCCGCGCCTGCACCTGAAACCCCTGCCGAAGCTGCTGTTGCAGAGGCACCCCCGCCGCCGCCCGCCGTGGCGCTGAAACCCGGCACGATCCTGGTGGTGGACGGGAAGCAGGTCGTCATCCCCAAGCGCAATCCCCGCCGCTGAGCCCGTTTCCCCACGGGCGGAAGTGATCTAGAAGATGGCTCCCTGATTCTGTTCCCGGAGCCCTGATGACGATTTCCAGCATGACCGGATTTGCCCGTTCCTCCGCCGCGCTGGACGGGCTCAACTGGCAGTGGGAAATCAAGAGCGTGAACGGCAAGGCGCTCGATGTGCGCTGCCGGCTTCCCAACGGGTTCGAGGCGCTGGAGCCCGCCGTGCGGGCCGCCCTCACCCAGGCTTTCAAGCGCGGAAATCTGCAGGTCTCGCTCACGGTGAGCGGGGCGGTGGCGGCCGAGACAATCCGGCTCAATCACGAAGTGCTCGATCAATATGTGGCGGCGGGCGAGGCGCTACGCGAGCGCATCGGCGGCGAGCCGTTGCGCGCCGATCTTCTGCTTTCGCTCCGCGGCGTCGTCGAGATATCGACCATGGCCGAGGACGAGGCGCAGATCGAGAAGCGGCACGCAGCGATGCTGGCGTCCTTCCACGAGGCGCTGAAGGCGCTTTCGGCGGCGCGCCAGGAGGAAGGCGCCAGGCTTCAGGCCGTGCTCGCGGTTCAAATCTCGCGCATCGCCGAACTCTCGCTTGCGGCGCGCGACAATCCGGCGCGTTCGCCGGATGCTGTGCGCGCGCGGCTGGCGGAACAGATCGCGCGGCTGCTTGAAACGGGCGCCGCCTTCGACCAGGACCGGCTGCACCAGGAAGCCGTGATCATCGCGACGCGCGCCGACATCCAGGAGGAGCTCGACCGGCTGCAATCGCATGTCGAGGCGGCGCAGGCGCTGCTCATCTCGCGCGAGGCGATCGGCCGCAAGTTCGATTTCCTCGCCCAGGAATTCAACCGCGAGGCCAACACGCTGTGCTCCAAGGCCGCCGACCGCACGATGACGGCGATCGGCCTCGATCTCAAGACCGTGATCGACCAGATGCGCGAGCAGGTGCAGAACATCGAATGAGAGCTGACCCATGATCGAAATCCAACGCCGTGGCCTGCTTCTGGTGATGTCGTCGCCTTCGGGTGCCGGGAAAACCACGCTGTCGCGGCGGCTGCTGGCGGCGGATGCCAACATCACCATGTCGGTATCGGTGACGACGCGGGCGCCGCGCCCCGGCGAGGTCAATGGCAAGGACTATCACTTCATCAGCCAGCGCGATTTCGCCAAGCTCCGCGATGCCGGCGACCTGCTCGAATATGCCGAGGTCTTCGGCAATTTCTACGGCACGCCCAAGAAGCCGGTGGTCGACGCGCTGCAGGCCGGGCGCGACGTGCTTTTCGATATCGACTGGCAAGGAACCCAGCAGCTGGCGCAGGCGATGGAGGGCGATCTCGTCCGCATCTTTATCCTGCCGCCCAGCGCCGAGGAATTGCGCGAGCGGCTCATCCGGCGGGCGCAGGATTCGTCCTCGACGGTGGCCAAGCGCATGGCCAAGGCGGCGGACGAAATCAGCCATTGGCCCGAATATGACTATGTGATCGTCAACGAGGACATCATCATCGCCGCGGCGCAGATCGATGCGATCCTGTCGGCCGAACGGCTCAGGCGCCACCGCCGCGTGGGGCTTACGCAGTTCGTCCGTGATCTGACGAAAAATCTCTAGTTCCCATCAGCGCCGCCATCCTTGCGAAGCCTTCGACGGGCACCTGCTCGGCGCGCAGCTCAGGCTCGATGCCAGCCAGTGCCAGCAGGGCCTCGGGCTGGGGCAGTAGCGTCCGCAAGCTCGAGCGCAGCATCTTGCGGCGCTGGCCGAAGGCTGAGGCCGTAACCCGCTCAAGCATCTTCAGGTCACAGGCAGGCTGCGGGCTGGCGCGCGGAATGAGCTGCACGATGCTGGAGGTCACCTTGGGCGGCGGCGTGAAGGCGGAGCGGTTCACATCGAACAGTTTTTTCGCCTCGCAGCGGTATTGCGAGAGGACCGAGAGCCGCCCGTAATCCTTGCCTCCCGGTCTTGCGACGATGCGCTCGGCCACTTCCTTCTGGAACATCAGGGTGAGGGAGGAAAACCACGGCGGCCAGCGCTCCACCGTCAACCAACCGAGAAGCAGTTCGGTGGCGATGTTGTAGGGCAGGTTGGCGGCGATCTTCGCTGGCCCATCCGCCAATGCGGCAAAATCAACCTCCAGCGCATCTGCCGAAACGATCACGAGCTTTCCGGGCCAGGAAGCAGAAATCTCCTCCAGCGCCGCCAGCGCACGGTCGTCGCGTTCGATGGCGATGACGCGGCTGGCGCCCTCCATCAGCAGCGCCCGCGTCAGTCCGCCCGGGCCGGGGCCTACTTCGATAATGGTGAAGCCCTCGAGAGGTGCTGCAGCCCGCGCGATCCGGCGCGTGAGGTTGAGGTCGAAGAGGAAGTTCTGCCCGAGGTTTTTCTTGGCCTGCAGGCCGAAGCGGCTGATCACGTCGCGCAGCGGTGGAAGGCTATCCTCAGCCACGCGCGGCCTTCGCCATCTGCGCGGCAAGGCGGATCGCGGCGATCAGGCTCTTCGGATTGGCGATATGCTGCCCCGCGATGCCAAGTGCCGTGCCATGGTCGGGCGACGTGCGGATGAAGGGCAGCCCCAGGCTCACATTGATGCCGCCATGAAAATCCAGCGTCTTCACCGGAATCAGGGCCTGGTCGTGATACATGCAGAGGATCGCGTCATAGGCTTTCCGCGCATCGGCATGAAAGGCCGTGTCGGCGGAGACCGGGCCCATCACCGACAGGCCCTCCGCCTTCAGCCGCTCCAGGGCCGGAATGATGATGTCGATCTCCTCGCGGCCCATGGCGCCGTTCTCGCCGGCATGCGGGTTGAGGCCGGTGAAAGCAAGGCGGGGCGTAGCGATGCCGAAGTAGCGCGTCAGGTCCCGCGCCGTGGCGCGCGCCTGCGCGATGATACGGTCCATCGTCAGTGCTGCCGGCACATCCTTCAGCGGAATATGGACAGTGACGGGAATGGCGCGCAGATCATCCGCCACCAGCATCATCACCTCGTCCACGCGCTGGCCATGCCGGGCGGAGAGGTGGGCCAGATAGTCGGTGTGGCCCTGATGGCGGAAGCCTGCCTGATAGAGCGCTTCCTTCTGGATCGGATTGGTGACGATCGCCGAGATCCGGCCGGCAAAGGCGAGGCCTACGGCCTCGTCGATGGCGGCGATCACCTGCGGCGCAGTTGCCGGATCGATTTTTCCAGCCGCGGGGTGCCGCGCCAGAGGCCGGTGCAGGACGGGAAGGGCGGTGGCAAAGTGTTTGCGTGCTTCATCCGCAGAAGAAATCTCGCGAACTGCAAGGCCGGGGTTGCGGGCGCGCCAGTATTCCGCATCACCAAGGAGCGCGAATGTCATCTCGGGCTCTGACTTCAAGGCCTGCCAAGCAAGGGCGGTGATTTCGGGCGCAACGCCCGCCGGCTCTCCGCCCGTCAGCAGGATCGGAGGGCTGCCATCCATCGCTATTGCTGGGCGTAGCTGCTGTTGCGGTACTCGACGTAAACCTGTTCCCGCGCGGTCTTCATGTATTCTTCTTCCAGCCCGTCGAACTTCTCGTTGATCAGCGAACGCTCCACCTGCTGGCGCGTCGGCATCTCGAACTTGGGCTTCGGCGGTGTCACCTTGCGGCTGCCGCAGAAGGCCAGAAGCTGGATTCCGGTCTTCGACCGCATCGGGCCGACGGCGCGGCCATTACCGGCCTTTTCCAGCGCGGCGCGCAACTGCTTGGGAAGCTTCGCAGCGTCGGCTTCGAACTTCTTGCCGACCTTCACATTGAAAATGCCGTCGGCGGCGGCGCGCGCATTGCCGCAGCCGTTCAGCCGCTTCAGCACCAGTTGCGCCTCGACGGCGCGCGACTGCAGCAGCATCGAATCATTGGCCTCGACCGGCAGATTGATTTCCATCAGCGAAAAGACGGTGACGCCCTTCATGCGCGGATCGTTCATGATCTTGGAAATCTGCGTATCCGCCTTGTTCTTGATCTCGGCGAACTTGGCATCGACTTCGGCGGGCTCCACCGTGAAGCGCCCGCGATACTTGCTGGAGAGGATGCGGTTGAAGCCAATGAGCGCGGTCACATAGCGCTTGAACGTCGTCTCGCCGATGCCCTGCTTCTTCAGCCTGCCGGCCAGGCCTTCGGGCGTTGTCTGCATGCCCTTGGAGATGCGGGCGATGTAGTCCCTGACTTCGGCATCGGTAGGCAGCAGCTTGAATTTGGTGATCTCGGCCAGCTTCACCTGCTCGTCGATCATCGACTGCAGCGCGGCCTTGCGGCTGATGTCGCCGTTGGCGTCGCCCAGCACCTTCAAGAGGGCGATGCGCTGGGTGATGTCGCGCTCGGTGATCGGCTTGTCATTGACGACGGCGACCACACCCTGCGCATCGGCATAGGCCAAGGGCGCTGTCACGGGCGACATCGCAAGCATGAGCGCGGCGCAAGCCGCGATGAGGCAGGGCTTCATGCGCATCAGAATCCGAAGGCGCCGTTCACCGCGCCGATGGTGCGCAGTTCGACACCCAGTTCGACCCGGTGGTCGATTTCGTCTTTTTCGTTGGTGTCCTGCGAATAGGTCAGTTGAGCCTTCATGCAGTCGCAGTCAAACGCAACGCCGATCGACTTGTTCATGAAACTGTTGTCCTCGATGTCGAAGCGGAACCCGCCGAACAGACTCCACGCTTCATTGAACCTGTAGCGGCCGTCACCCCAGACTTGCTCTTCCGCGGTGGGACGGCCGAAATTCGCTGCGGCGGCAACGTCGGCATAGCTCAGAGACGCCGAAAAACTGTCGAAAGTGAGGCCAAGCGACGCCTCCTGGACATTGATCCGCGAGAGGTCCTCCTCCACCCGCGCCTGGTAGCCCAGCATTACGTTGTCGTTCACCTGGAGCGCCAGGGCGCCCACGAGGTCGGACGACGTGCCATCGAGGCCGGATCCCGCCGCAAAGCTGTTCTCGCCCGCAAGATGGAAGCTTTCACCCAGGCTGGCGCGGAGGAAGCCGCCGTTCTCGCCGAGCAGCGTATAGGTCACCCCGGCATTGGCGCGCACGCCGCCCTCATAGCGGTCATAGCCAGAAAAGCGGTCAGACAGGAACAGGCTGGTGGTGTCGAAATTCAGGCTGATGGCGTCTTCATTGCCGTCGCCGCGGTCGCGCGTTTCGGGGGCCGATGCGATGACCTGGAACACCGGCGTGAACACGCCCTGCGCCACGCCGTGATCGCCGATGAAGGGCATGCGGATGTCGAGGCCCGCGGTCGGCAAAATATAGGCATTGGCGTGGCCCGAGTCGGCGGCGCCGGGCACGTTCTCGGAAATGTAGAGATCGTTCCGCACCTCGGCGAAGGGCGTGATCAGCGCGCCCATGCCGCTGGTCATCTGGCGGCGCCATTTCGCCACGCCCATGACATGGGTCTGCTCGGTCCCGAGACCATATTCGGTGTCGGCATCGTTGCGGCGCAGCGAGTAGGCGTTGAAGTCGAACGACAGTTCGCCGCCGGCCACCGTCTGGCCGAAGAAATAGCTCGCCGTGACGAAAGGCAGGGCAACCGGCATCAGGTCCTGCTCCTCGTCTTCCTCGAGGGTGCGGTAATGGATCAACTGGGCCTGCGCGTAGTTGCGATCCTCGAGGCCGGTCACATAGACGTTGCTTGCGGCAATCTCGCGCTTGTCGAAATCGTAGTCGTTGAGGAACTTGCGGTCATCGGCAACCGTCCCATCCCAGCCCCAAGTCCAGGCGCTGTTGATCCGGAAGTCGCCCTTCGAGCGCAGCGCGCCGCGCCACGGACCGGGTTCGTTGTCCTCGGGGTCCAGCTCATAGATGCCGTAGCCGCGGATGTTGTAGATGCCGGAGCGCAGGCGGTGGCGCCATTCCACGTCGGCCACCATGCCCTGCTTCGTCGTCCACATGGGCGTGAAGGTCAGGTCCTTGTTGGGGGCAACTTCGAGGAAATAGGGCGTTCTCACGCCATAGCCGTAGGAGCCGCCCGCAAAGGACGGCAGCAGGAAGCCGGTGCGGCGTTTCACCGTCGGATCGGGATAGGAAAAGTATGGCGTCCAGAACACCGGAACGCCGCCAATCTCGAGCTTGGCATTCCTGTAGTAGAGGGTCTTTTCCTCGCTGTCGTGCTTCACCTCGCCCGCCACGATCCGCCACAGCGGGTTGCCGTCCTCGTCGGTGCAATCCTTGCAGGCGGTGTAGGTGGCGCGCTCGTAGATGGTGATGCCATCCTCGAAGCGGCGCGCATAATCCGCCGTGATGGTGACGTCGTTGGTCAGCAGCGCCTTTACATGCGTGGCGAAGCCTTCGCTGAACTTGTCGTTCAGTTCGGCAAAGTCGGCTTCCAGCACATTGCCGTTGGGCTCGCGGAAGACGATCGAGCCATTGGCGCTGAATTTCTTCTTCTTCATGTCATAGACCACCTTGGTGGCGGTCAGGACATACGGACCATAGGTCAAGCGGACGAGGCCCGTCGCCGTGGCGATCTCGGTCTTGCCGTCATAGGTCAGCCGGTCGGCGATCACGTCGACCTTGGTGCCCTTCGGCACGGGGTCGGTCTTGGGGGCCACGAATTTCGGCTCTTCCCTGGGCGTCGCGGCCATCGCCATGCCGGCGCCGAGCAGTGCCACGCCTGCAGCCGCGGTCAGCGCGAACATGCACGCATGCATGATCGCCCTGCCTTTCGTACACGGCATGAAACCGGCTCGACCCACTCTTCCCCGCAGCAATCACATAACGTAACGCATTCTTAACGGCTTTCTTCCGCGCCGGGAAGGGCCGTCTTGAAGACGCAGTGTGACCCGGGATTGCGGCGGCAATTGCGGCCGGCTGCCGTCATGGTTAATCATCTCCTGATAACGCAACGTCCAGCGCATGATTTCCACCGCCGTCAAAACGCGCTAAGCGATCCCGACCGTCACAGAAGGCCTTCCATGAAAACCAGTTTTGTTTCCCCCCGCCTGCCGAAGTCCGGCGCGCTCATTCTTCTCGTTCCCGATGGCGCGGCATTGTCAGGGCTTGCCGAAGCCGCCGACAAGCGCTGCGACGGGCAGGTGACGCGGGCCATGAAGGCCGCCGCCTTCACCGGCAAGCGCGATTCGACGCTCGATATCGTGGCGCCCGGCGGCGGTTTCAGCCGCATTGTCATATTCGGGCTGGGAACGGCGGCGAGCCTCCGCGAACTCGATGCCGAGATGCTGGGCGGGGCGATAGCAGGCGTGCTGCAGGCCCACCGGACCGAGGCCGCGGCAATTGCCGCCGACGCCGGCATGGGCAAGATCCGCCCCGGCGATGCCGCGGCGCTGATCGCATCGGGGGCGAGGCTCAGGGCCTACAGCTTCAACCATTACAAGTCGAAGAAGCCCGAGAACCAGAAGCAGCTCAAGGACATCGCAGTCCTGACGCCGGACGCGAAAGGCGCGCAGGCACGCTTCCAGAAGCTCGAAGCCGTGGCGGAAGGCGTTCATCTGGCGCGCGATCTCGTCAACGAGCCGCCCAACAGGCTCGATCCCGTCACCTTCGCGGAACGCATGCGGCCCCTGGCGAAGCTCGGGCTCAAGGTCTCGATCATGACGCCCGCGCAGATGAAGAAGCTTGGCATGGGCGCCATCCTCGGCGTGGCACAAGGCTCCGCGCACGAGGCGCGAATCGCCGTCATGCAGTGGAACGGCGGCAAGGCCGGAGAAAAGCCCGTGGCCTTCATCGGCAAGGGCGTCACCTTCGATACCGGCGGCATCTCGATCAAGCCGGCGGCCGGCATGGAGGACATGAAGGGCGACATGGGGGGCGCGGCCTGCGTCGCCGGCCTCATGATGGCGCTGGCCAAGCGCCGGGCGAAGGTCAATGCGGTGGGCGCCATCGGCCTTGTCGAGAACATGCCGGACGGCAAAGCACAGCGGCCGGGCGACATCGTCACTTCGATGTCGGGCCAGACGATCGCCGTTCTCAACACAGATGCGGAAGGCCGCCTCGTGCTGGCGGACGTGCTCTGGTACATCCAGGACAGGTTCAAGCCGAAGTTCATGATCGATCTCGCGACGCTCACCGGCGCCATTCTGGTGGCACTCGGCAAGGAACATGCCGGCCTGTTCTCGAACGACGATACGCTGGCGCAGCGGCTGTCGGATGCCGGCTATGCGACGGGCGAAAAAGTCTGGCGCATGCCGCTGGCGCCCGAATACGACAAGATCATCGACCATGACGTGGCAGACGTCAAAAACACTGGCGGCCGTCATGCCGGCGCGGTCACCGCGGCGCAGTTCATCCAGCGCTTCGTCAACAACGTGCCGTGGGCGCATCTCGACGTGGCGGGAACCGCCATGGATGGCGTGCGCAATACGATCAACCAGAGCTGGGGTTCGGGCTGGGGCGTGCGGCTGCTCGACCGGCTGGTGGCGGAGCATTACGAAAAATAGGCTCTAGGCGGCCGGGGGTGCCGTCGTCTCGCGGATCACCAGTTCGGTGGGGAGTGTCACCCTGCTTTCCACATAGCGGCCACGGATGGCGTGGACCAGCATCTCCATGGCGCGCCGGCCGATCTCGCGGCGCGGCTGCCGGACCGTGGTCAGCGGCGGATCGCAGAGCGCTGCATCCTCGATGTCATCGACCCCGACGATCGAGATGTCGGCGGGAATGCGGAGCCCGGCTATGCGGCAGGCGCGCATCGCGCCCAGCGCCGAAAGATCGCTGGCACAGAACACCGCTGTCGGCGGCTCGGCCAGGGACAGAAGCTTCTGCATCGAAGACATGCCGCCCTCCTGGCGGTAGTCGCCCCACACGATCAGACTTTCGTAGGCGGCAAGGCCCGCATCCCTTAGGGCGGACACATAACCATCCTTGCGCTGCCGGGCCACGAGCGAGTCCGGATGGCCGGCGATATGCGCGATGCGGCGATGGCCTAGTCCGGCAAGATGACCGACCGCCGTTGCGGCGATGCCGCGATTGTCGACCCCGACCATCGGCGCCCGGTCGCCGCAGAAGGGCTCGAGAACCTGCACCACGGGGACGCTGACGCCGGCACTTTCCTTCAACTGGCTGATGCCGTCATCGATCACGATCATGCCGTCGACCCGCTGGGAGACAACGAGTTCGAGATAGTTCCGCTCGCGGTGCTGCCTTCTGCTGGTGAAGCCGAGGATCATCGAGAAACCCTCGTCATGAGCGGCTTCCTCCATCGCCCGCAACACGTCAGGAAAAAAATGATTGTCGAAACCGGGCGCCAGCACCAGCACGGTATTGGTGCGCTGGAGCCTGAGCGAGCGCGCCACGAGGTTGATCTTGTAGCCGCAGGACTTCGCGGCGTCGCGCACCGCGTTGCGCGTACTTTCGGCCACGAGATCGGGATTGCTCAGCGCACGCGACGCAGTTGCGACTGAAACGCCCGCCAGCTTGGCAACGTCAGTAAGCGTCGGGCGGAGCGATGGTTTCAACTGCGGCGTATCCATTGGGCAAACCGTGCCCATGGCACAACCCATACACTAACAGCAGTTGCAATATCCCAGCAAGAGCCAACTCGGTTAGTTAGTTGCACTTGGTAGGGAAGTTATGAATTATTTTGTTCTAGCTGACTGTTCAATCAGAATAACATCGCGCGCGAATGTTCGAGGCGCCGGTTGCCGCGCCGGTCAGCCGCGACAATCATTTGCAATTCCAGCTCGGCCGGCGTTCGCCTTCCAGCCACGGCAGCGCGCAATGGGCGATCGCCACGGCGCAGCAGGAGCTCCGGTTGCAACTGCCGTCGCGTCGGGTTAACACGAGCGAAACCGCAAGAGAATTCCGCATGCCGAGACGCCTGTCGTTCCAGCTCTATACCGCCCGCAATTATCCGCCACTGAAAGATGTGCTGGCGCTGGTGGCCAGAACCGGGTTCCGCGAAGTCGAAGGCTTTGGTGGCGCCTATGCCAATCCGAAGGCGCTGAAGTCCGGCCTCGAGCGCAACAGCCTCACCATGCCCACCGGACATTTCGACATCGAGATGCTGGAGGGCGATCGCAAACAGGTCGTGGCACTGGCGAAGTTTCTCGGCATGCGCCAGATCTATGCGCCCTACATTCCAGCCGAGCAGAGGCCGAAGCACGCCGCGGGCTACCGGAAGCTTGGCAAGCGACTCGGCGCCATCGGCGAGTGGGTGCGGGGTGAAGGCTATGGCTTCGGCTGGCACAATCATGACTTTGAGTTCGTCAAGCTGCCGACGGGCGACTATCCCCACGACATCATTTTCGATGCCGCGCCGATGCTCGACTGGGAGTGCGATGTCGCGTGGATCGCGCGGGGTGGCAACAATCCGATTCCGTGGATCAGGAAATATGCCAGCCGCATCACCGCCGTGCATGTGAAGGACATCGCACCCAAGGGCCAGAATCTCGATGAGGAAGGCTGGGCCGATGTTGGCCAGGGCACCGTTAACTGGCCCGCCGTGTTCAAGGCGCTTAAGGTCAGCCGCGCCATGCATTATGTCGTCGAGCATGACCTGCCCAACGATCTCGAGCGCTTCTGCAAGCGTTCCTTCGCCCATGTTTCGAAAATCTGAGAGGCGATGATGGCATCGGCACTTGGCGTCGGCATCATCGGTTGCGGCAATATCTCCACCACATACTTGCGTCTTGCGCCGCTGTTCAGGACCATCGACATCAAGGCGGTGGCCGACATCGACATGGAAGCGGCCCGCGCCCGCGCAGCGGAATTTGGCTCCGAGGCGCAGACGGTAAAGGCGCTGCTGTCCAATCCCGATGTTGCGATCATCGTCAACCTCACGGTACCTGCGGTTCACTACAGGATTTCAAAGCAGATCCTCGAGGCGGGAAAGCACGTCTATTCCGAGAAGCCGTTGACGCTTTCGCTCGCCGAGGCCCGGGACTTGCAGAAAACCGCAGACAAAAGGCAGTTGCACGTCGCCGCAGCACCCGACACGTTCCTCGGCGGCGCCCACCAGCAGGCGCGGAAGGTGATCGATGACGGGCTGATCGGCAAGGTCACGTCGGGCACCGCGCACATGATGGGCCATGGGATGGAGCACTGGCACCCCAATCCGGATTTCTTCTACAAGCCGGGCGGCGGCCCGATGCTCGACATGGGCCCCTATTACATCACCAACCTCATCAATCTGCTGGGGCCCGTCAGGCGGGTTGCGGCACTGTCGGGCATGGCGCGCAAGAACCGGCTGATTTCCAGCGCGCCACGCAAGGGGCAGAAGATCACTGTCCGGACGCCGACGAGCTATCACGCGCTCCTGGAGTTTACCGGTGGCGCGCAGGTGACACTGTCGACAAGCTGGGACGTGTTCGCGCACCGCCATGGCAGCATGGAGCTTTATGGCACCGAAGGCGCCATGTTCGTTCCCGACCCCAACTGGTTCGGCGGAGATGTGCTGGTGGCGGGAACCGACACGGTGGCGCGGCCGCTGCCGGCCTGGGATCACCCGCTAAGTGCCGTCAACGACAGCGTTCACGGCAACAATGCCAATTACCGCGGTGCTGGCCTTGCCGACATGGCCGACGGCATTCTCAAGCGGCGCGACATCCGCTGCGGCATCAGCCGCGCGCTGCACGCGGTCGAGATCATGACCGCCATCATGCAGTCGGGCGAGACCGGCAAGTTCGTGACGTTGAAATCGACCTGCACCCGGGCGCGGGCCTTCGGTATCGCGGAAGCGAAGGCGCTGCTGAAGTAGCGCCTCAGCGCATCAGCCGCTCCGCATGCCAGCCGATATGATCGGCCATGAAGCTCGATATGAAATAATAGGAGTGGTCGTAACCCTCCTGCATCCTGAGCGTCAACGGAATGCCCGCCGCCTTGCAGGCGTCTTCCAGCAGCCAGGGCCTGAGCCCGTCGTTCAGGAATGAATCGGCAGTGCCCTGATCCACCAACAGCTCCGGCAAGCGTGCACCATCCTTGATCAGCGCTACCGCATCATGGCCGCGCCATGATTTCTCGTCACTGCCGAGATAAGCGGCGAGCGCGGGCTTCGACCAGTCCGCCGTCATCGGACTGGCGATGGGCGCGAAGGCAGAACAGCTCTTGTAGCGTCCCGGATTCTTCAGTGCACAGATCAACGCGCCATGGCCGCCCATCGAATGGCCGAACACCGATTGCCGAGCCATGTCGGCGGGAAAATTCGCGGCGATGAGGGCGGGGAGTTCCTCCGTCACATAGGAGTACATGGAATAGTGCGGAGCCCATGGTGCTTCCGTCGCATCGACATAGAAGCCCGCACCGCAACCGAGCTTCCAGTTTCCTGGTTCATCGGCAACGCCCTCGCCGCGAGGAGACGTATCGGGACACACGATGATCACGCCGTGATCAACCGCGGCTCGTCTGTACTCGCCCTTCTCCATGACATTGGCATGGGTGCAGGTGAGGCCGGAAAGATACCACAGCACAGGCAACTTCTGGCCGTCTTTATGCGGCGGCACGAAGACGGCAAAGGTCATGGGGCAATGGCAGGCTTCCGACTGATGCGTGTAGACGCCCTGGATGCCGCCGTGGCTCTTCGCCTCGCTTTTCGTTTCGAGCGCCATCAGAAAGTGATCACGCTGCGAATGGATTTCCCTTCATGCATCAGGTCGAAGGCCTTGTTGATGTCTTCCAGCGGCATGATGTGGGTGATCATCGGGTCGATCTCAATCTTGCCGTTCATGTACCAGTCGACGATCTTCGGCACATCGGTGCGGCCGCGCGCACCACCAAAGGCCGTGCCCCGCCATGAGCGGCCCGTCACCAGCTGGAATGGCCTTGTCGAAATTTCCTGGCCCGCACCGGCCACGCCGATGATGATCGACTGGCCCCAGCCCTTGTGGGCGCATTCCAGCGCCACGCGCATCACCTTCACATTGCCGATGCATTCGAAGGTGTAGTCCGCGCCGCCCCCGGTGAGGTTCACGAGATGCGCCACCAGATCGCCCTCGACCTTCGAGGGATTCACGAAGTGCGTCATGCCGAAGCGCTTGCCCCAGTCAGCGCGGTCATCGTTCAGGTCCACGCCCACGATCATGTTGGCGCCCGCAAGTCGAAGTCCCTGAATGACGTTGAGGCCGATGCCGCCGAGGCCGAAGACCACGCAGTTCGAGCCCACTTCCACCTTCGCCGTGTTGATGACGGCGCCGACGCCCGTCGTCACGCCGCAGCCGATGTAGCAGATCTTGTCGAAGGGCGCGTCTTCCCGCACTTTCGCCAGCGCGATCTCGGGCAATACAGTGTAGTTCGAGAAGGTGGAGCAGCCCATGTAGTGATGGATCTTCTGGCCCTTGTAGGAGAAGCGCGAGGTGCCGTCCGGCATCTGGCCGCGGCCTTGCGTCAGGCGGATCTTCTGGCACAGGTTGGTCTTGGGGTTGAGGCAGTATTCGCACTCGCGGCATTCAGGCGTATAGAGCGGGATCACATGATCGCCCTTCTTCAGCGAGGTGACGCCCGGCCCCACATCGACGACGACGCCCGCACCCTCGTGCCCCATGATCGCCGGGAACAGGCCCTCGGGGTCAGCGCCCGAAATCGTAAACTCGTCGGTGTGGCATACCCCCGTCGCCCGAATCTCCACCAGGACTTCGCCAGCCTTCGGCCCCTCGACATCGACCTCGACGATTTCCAAAGGCTTTCCGGCTTCGAAGGCGACCGCGGCACGCGATTTCATGGCAAGTGATCCTTTCGGCTGCATTGATTGTCGATTCTGGGACTTGCACATATCGCGGCAGGCCGCTTCAGGCCAGTGCCAGAAATCATTCCTTGCGAGGGACGGAAATGCCGCCCACATCCCGTCCTTCACTGCGGAAAGAACCGGGAAGGGCATTCAAATCTGCCAAGGCGTTCAGCGCGTATGGATTGCACCGGCAATAGCGCATAGGCTCGGACGTCTGACAGGATCAAGGGAAGGTCGTTGCTGCTGATGAAAAAGTGGTTGTTCCTCCTGCTTGGCGCGGCACTCGTCGCCGGCGCTGCCTATGGCTTGCGGCAGAGCGGGGTCGATCTTGCCGCCCTGGTCGGGCTGCAGACGACAGCGGCGGTAACCGGAAACCAGGTGGGGCAGCCTCCGGCGCAGGGCGGCGCCCGGCCGGCGCGGGGGCCATCGCCTGTCGAAACGGCGCGCGCCATCACATCACAATTGAGTGATGACATCGCCGCCATTGGTACGCTGCTGGCGGATGAATCGGTGGCGATCGCACCGGAGACCAGCGGCCGCATCGCCCGCGTGCTGTTCGAGGAGGGCGCCACCGTTGCTGCCGGAACCGAACTCTTCAAGCTCGATGCCGATCTTGCCAATGCAGCACTGGCCGAAGCAAAAGCGCGGCTCGAACTGGCGGAAGCCAATTTCACGCGGAACCAGACGTTGCGGAAATCCGGCAATGTGGCGCAGAGCACCTTCGATGCCGCGCTGACCGAGCGGGAAGTGGCGCGCACCGCGGTCGAGTCCGCCGAAGTGCTATTGAACAAGCTCACCATCACCGCGCCCTTTCCGGGCATGCTGGGCTTCCGCACAGTGTCCGAAGGCGCCTATGTGACGGCGGGCACCGCGCTGGTGCAGCTCGACAAGATCGACCTCCTGCAGGTCAGCTTCTCGGTTCCGGAACTCTATCAGGCGCGGATCGCAGTCGGCCAGAAGGTCGAGGTCACGGCGGATGCGCTGCCGGGGCAAACCTTCACCGCCACGGTCTCGGCGCTCGATCCCTCGATCGATGTCAATGGCCGGGCGCTCCAGGTTCGCGCCGATCTCGACAATTCCTCCTTCATCCTGAGGCCCGGGCTTCTCGTCCGCATCGCCGTCAAGGGCGAGCCGCGCGAGGCCGTCGTGGTGCCGGAGGCGGCGATCGTGCAGCGGGGCGAGGACACCTTCATCTATACGGTCAGCGACAGCAAGGCGGCGGAAGTCAAGGTGCGGCTCGGCAAGCGGCTGCCGGGCCGGATCGAAGTCACCCAAGGCATCGCGGCGGGCGATGAAGTGGTGACGGCGGGCAACACAAGGCTATCGAATGGCGCCGCCGTCGAGGTGGTATCGACAGCCGCAGCCGTGGAGTAGGCGGCCATGGGCTTTACCGAGATCTGCATCCGGCGCCCGGTCTTCGCCACGGTGCTCAGCCTCGTTCTCGTACTGGCGGGGCTCATGTCGTTCAACCGGCTGACAATCCGCGAATATCCCAACATCGACGAGCCGCAGGTCTCGGTCCAGACGGCCTATTCCGGCGCATCAGCCGAGATCATCGAGAGCCAGGTGACGCAGGTGCTCGAAGGCTCGCTTGCCGGCATCGAAGGCATCGACACGATCGAATCGACCTCGCGCGCCGAATCGAGCCGCATCACCATCCGCTTCCGCACCACGGTCAACATCGACAGCGCGACGAGCGACGTGCGCGACCGCGTCAGCCGCGTCAGGCGGCAACTTCCCGACGAGATCACCGAGCCCACCATCTCGAAAGTCGAGGCCGACGCGCAGCCGATCATGTTCCTCGTCATGCAGTCCGACACGATGAACGGGCTCGAACTTACCGACTATGTCGACCGCTTCGTCGTCAACCGCTTCAAGAATCTCGACGGCGTCGCGGATGTGAGCGTCAACGGAGAGCGGCGCTATGCGATGCGGGTGTGGATCGACCCCGCGCGGCTGGCGGGCTATGGCCTCACCGTTCAGGATGTCGAGACCGCCATCCGCAACCAGAATGCCGATATTCCGGCCGGCCGCATCGAAAGCACGGAGCGCGAGTTCACCGTGCTGTCGCGCACCTCGCTCGGCACGGCGGAGGAGTTCTCGCGCGTCGTGCTGAAGCAGGCCGGCGGATTGCAGGTGACGCTCGGCGATGTCGCGAAGGTCGAACTCGGCACGGCCGATGTGCGCCGCGAAAGCCGCTACAATGGCGTCACGGCGATCTCGATCGGGATCGTCAAGCAGGCGGTCGCCAATCCGCTCGATGTGTCGCGCGCGGTGAACGAGATCATCCCGCGCCTCAACGCCGATCTGCCGGAAGGAACCTCCGCCTCCATCGGCTTCGATTCGACCGTCTTCATCGACCGTTCGATCCAGAACGTGTTTACCACCATTCTCGAGGCCACCGGACTGGTGCTGGTCATCATCTTCCTCTTCCTGCACTCCTTCCGCGCCGCACTCATTCCCGTCGTCACCATCCCCGTGTCGCTGATCGCCACCTTCGCCATCATGTATGCGACCGGCCTCACCGTGAATACGTTGACGCTGCTTGCCATGGTGCTGGCGATCGGCCTGGTGGTCGACGATGCGATCGTCGTTCTCGAAAACATCTACCGTCACATCGAAGACGGCATGAGGCCCTTCGATGCGGCAATCCGCGGCGCGCGCGAGATCGGCTTCGCGGTCATCGCCATGACGCTGACGCTCGCCGCCGTCTATGCGCCCATCGCCTTCACGCCGGGGCGGACCGGGCGGCTGTTCCTCGAATTCGCCATCACGCTGGCGAGCGCCGTCATCGTCTCGGGCTTCGTGGCGCTGACCCTGACGCCGATGATGTGTTCGAAGCTCCTGAAGCATTCCGAGAAGCGGAACCTGTTCTCGCGCATCGTCGAAGGTATCCTGGGCGGCGTCGAGCGGGGCTACAAGTCGAGCCTCTCCGCGGCGCTGAGGCTGCGTTGGCTGGTGCTGTTCCTGGCGCTGATCGTAGGTGCCGGCGGCGGCTGGCTGTTGATGCAGCTCAAGTCCGAACTCGCACCCACCGAAGATCGCGGCACCATCATCGTCTCGGGCAGCGCGCCCGAAGGCGCGAGCTTTGCCTACACGCAGCGCTATGCAAGCCAGGTCGAAGAACTGCTGGCGACCCAGCCGGAACTTCGTTCCTACCTGATGATCGTCGGCCTCGGAGAAGTCACGCGGTTCAACGCCTTTGCGCGGCTAAAGGACTGGTCGGAGCGCGACGTGAAGCAGCAAGAGGTGACGCAGTCGCTGCTCCCGAAACTCCGCAAGATCGCTGGCGTCCAGGCCTCCGCCTCGAACCCGGCCTCGCTCGGCGTGCGCGGCTTCGGCAAGCCGTTCCAGTTCGTCATCCAGTCGTCTGCTTCCTACGAGGAGATCAACGAACTGGCCAACCAACTCGTGGAAAGGCTGAAGGACAATCCGGGCCTTGCCGATCTCGATACCGACATGCGGCTGAACAAGCCCGAAGTCGAGGTCGAGATCGACCGCGACCGCGTTGCGGATCTGGGCCTCGATATCTCGGTCATCGGCCGCACGCTGGAAACGCTGCTGGGCGGGCGCAACGTGTCGTCCTTCCAGATCGGGTCGGAGCAATATGATGTCACCGTCGCATTGCCCCCTGCGGAGCGCGCCTCGCCCGATACGCTGTCGCGCATCTTCGTGCGCGGAACGGACGGCCAGATGGTGCAGCTCTCCAATGTGGTGACGACGCGCGAGACCGTGGCGCCGCGCGACCTTCTGCGCTTCAACCAGCTTCGTGCCGTCACCATCCAGGCCAATCTGGCGCCCGGCTATACGATGGGAGAGGCCATCGAAGCCGTCACGCAGGCAGCCTCCGAGGTGCTGCCCGAAGGCACCGCCACCGACCTCACCGGCCAGGCGCGCGAGTTCCGCGATGCGAGCTCCAACCTGGCGCTCGTCTTCCTCATGGCATTGGCCTTCATCTATCTGGTGCTGGCCGCGCAGTTCGAAAGTTTCCGCGATCCCCTGATGATCATGGTCAGCGTGCCGCTGTCGATGACGGGTGCACTTGGGGCACTCTGGCTCACCGGCGGCACGCTCAACGTCTATTCGCAGATCGGACTTGTGACGCTGATCGGCCTCATCACCAAGCACGGCATCCTGATCGTCGAGTTCACCAACAAGCTGCAGGAAGACGGACGCGAGCGGCGCGAAGCCATCATCGAGGCGGCAGCATTGCGCCTCCGCCCGATCCTGATGACCACGGCGGCGATGATCCTCGGCGCCGTGCCGCTCGCCATCGCGACAGGCGCGGGTGCGGAAAGCCGCCAGCAGATCGGCTGGGTCATCGTCGGCGGCATGTCGCTCGGCACGGTGCTGACGCTGTTCGTCGTCCCCTGCGTCTATGCGGTGATGGGGTATCGCCCGAAGCCCAGGACAAGCGCGATGACCGAGGCGGCTCCGGCGCCGGCCGAGTGATCAGGCGTCCTTGCCGTTATCGCCGGGCGGATCGTCATCCGGCTCTTCCACTTCAGCCGGAATGGCATAGTGTTCGCCGAACCAGCGGTTGAGATCGACCTGTGCGCAGCGGCTGGAGCAGAAGGGATGATACTTCTGGTGCGAAGGCTTCTGGCAAATGGGGCAGGGCCGCTTCGGCCGCAATCGCACGGGCTCGGTCATCAGGCCTCCGACGGTGCCTGGGTCATCCAGCTGTGGAACACGGGATAGCCAGCACCTTCGAGAAGATGCACCGTCTCATAGAGCGGCAGGCCGATGACGGCTGAATGCGAACCCGTCAGCATGCGGACGAATGCCTCGGCGCGGCCCTGGATGGCATAGCCGCCCGCCTTGCCGCGCCATTCTCCGGACGCGATATAGCTCTCGAGGTCCTCGCGCGACAGGCGCTTGAAGCGGACCTTGGTTTCAACGCAGCGTGTGGAGAAGCGCTTTCCCGGCGCCACGAGGCAGACCGTCGAATAGACCCAGTGCGAGCGGCCTGATAGCAGAGACAGGCAGTCGCGCGCCTGTTCCGCCGTCTCGGCCTTGGGAAGGATGCGGCGGCCCAGACCCACCACGGTATCGGCGGCAAGCACGAAGGTGTTTGGCCCCAGCGTCTGCACCAGCGGCATTTCCAGCGCGCGTTCGGCCTTTTCGCGCGCCAGCCTCACCGACAGGGCGCGGGGCGTTTCGCGCTTGCGTGGAATTTCATCGACGTCCGACGGGTTGAGCAGGTCGGGCGTCAGCCCGACGCGCTCCAGCAGTTGCAGCCGCCGCGGCGAGGCGCTGGCGAGCACGAGCTTGACGGGGCTTTTCGCCATCCGCGATTTACTTGAAGCGATAATTGATGCGGCCCTTGGTCAGGTCGTAGGGGGTCATCTCGACCATCACGCGGTCGCCGGCCAGAACGCGGATGCGATTCTTGCGCATCTTGCCGGCAGTGTGGGCGATGATTTCGTGATTGTTGTCGAGTTTCACGCGGAAGGTCGCGTTGGGCAGCAGTTCGGTGACGGTACCTTCGAATTCGAGCAGTTCTTCCTTGGCCATGTGGCTCCTTCAGGGGGTTCACGAAAATTCGCGCGGAAAATGGACCTGTTGGCCTGCAAAATCAAGCCTGACGGGCGTTAGATCACTCCTGTGTCCATCAGATAGAGCAGGATCGAGGCCGATATCGCGGCAAGCCCGGTTCCCAGCGCAATGGCGCCCGAAACGGCGGGAACGGCTTCCTCGTTGCGGTGGGCGAAAAGAAAGGCGTTGGCGCCGGTCGGCATGGCGGCAAACAGCACGGCCACCTGCGCCCAGAGCGGCGGCACCGTCACCACATAGCGCACCATCATGAAGACGAGGATCGGCATCAGCACCATCTTCAGAGCGATGAGGGCGAACATGCCGCTCCAGGCGCCCTTCAGGGAATAGCCGGCCAGCGATACGCCGAGCGCGAAAAGGGCGGTCGGCACGGCGGCCGCCGCCAGCATGTCGAGCATCGTGCCCGCGATGGGGTGGAGGCCGAGTTCCGTCAGCCGCCACAGACTGCCGGCCACCAGTCCCAGCACGATGCCATTGGTGGCGAGGTTGACGAAGAGTTCCTTGCCCGTCCGCGCCAGCGAGAAATTGCCAGAGTGCCGCGAGACTTCGCGGTGCAGCATGGCCGCGAACCACAGAACCGGCGCATGGATCGACAGGATCATGCCCAGCGGGATCGCCACGGCCTGCCCGAAGTGCGACAGCGCCAGCGGCGTTCCCAGCAGCGCCAGATTGCCGAAGCCCGCCGCCATCGAGGCCGCGGCGCCGCCGCTCACCGCAAGGGTTTCGAAGAAGCGCGAGACGAAGGCCGCCACCAGCCAGGTGATGGCAAGGCCGCCGAAGAAGGCGAGCCACAGGTTCCAGGGTGCCGCCTGCTGCGGTTCCATGGTGGCGACGGTCTTGAACAGCAGGGCGGGTATGGCGACGTTGAAGACGAAGAGCGTGATGCCCTTGCCGGATGCCGCATCGAAAATCCGGGCTCTGGTGAAAGCATAGCCAAGCACGATCATGCCGAAGACGGGCAGGACGGTGGTGAGGATTGGCTCCATCAAGTGTCCTCGCCCGCGCAGCGGGAGAGGAAGGGGCCCCGTCGCGTAAGCGATGGGGGAGGTGAGGGGAAGTGGAATGACGGTGAATGCGGCCCCTCACCTTCCCCATCATGCTGCCGCATGCTGGGTTCCCTTCCTCTCCCGCTTTGCAGGAGAGGACGAAGCAGGAAAGAACAGGGTCACTAGAGCCACGCCTGGCTCGCGGCCTGTTTTTTCTCGAAGGCGTCGATCGCGGAGGATTTCTCGAGCGTCAGGCCGATGTCGTCGAGGCCGTTCAGCAGGCAGTGCTTGCGGAAGGGGTCGATGTCGAACCTGATCACGCCGCCGTCCGGCCCACGGATTTCCTGGGCGACGAGATCGACGGTCAGCGTCGCATTGCTGCCGCGCTCGGCATCGTCCATCAGCAGCTTCAGCTGTTCCGGCGTCACCGTGATCGGCAGGATACCGTTCTTGAAGCAGTTATTGTAGAAGATGTCGGCGAAGCTCGTCGAGATCACGCAGCGGATGCCAAAGTCCAAGAGCGCCCAGGGTGCATGCTCGCGGGACGAGCCGCAGCCAAAATTGTCGCCAGCCACCAGGATTTCCGCCTTGCGGTAGGCGGGCTTGTTCAGCACGAAGTCGGGCAGTTCCTGGCCATCCTGGGTATAGCGCACCTCGAAGAACAGCGACTTGCCAAGGCCCGTCCGCAGGATCGTCTTGAGGAACTGCTTGGGGATGATCATGTCGGTGTCGATGTTGACGATGTTCAGGGGTGCGGCGACACCGGTGAGCTTGTCGAATTTCTGCATGGACTTTCTTCCTCAGGCGGATGGGGGCAGATCGACGCCCAGAGTTTCCTCCGCGCCGATCATCAGGTTCAGGTTCTGCACGGCCGCGCCCGATGCGCCCTTGCCGAGATTGTCGTAGATCGCCATCAGCAGCACGTGGCCGCGCGTGTCGTTGGCGAAAACATGCAGCCGCATGCGGTTGGTGTTGTTCAACACTTCGGGGCTGACCTGCTCGGAGCGCTCGATCGCTTTGAGCGGCGCTACTTCGATGAAGGCCGAACTTTTATAGGCTGCAGCCAGGCATTCGTGGATCGCGGCGGCACCGGCCTTCTTCACCAGCAGTTCCGAGAACACCGGCACCGCGCCCAGCATGCCTTGCGCGTAATTGCCGACGGCGGGCTGGAATATCGGCGCATGGGCCAGTTCGGCATAGACCTGCATCTCAGGCAGGTGCTTGTGGGAAAACGTCAGGCCATAGGGCAGGAAGGGCGCGGCCGCAGCCCCCTTCGCCTCGTAGTCCTCCATCATCTTCCGGCCGCCGCCAGAATAGCCCGAGACGGCATTGTAGGTGACGGGATAATCGGCCGACATGATGCCCGCCGCGATCAGCGGGCGTACGCAGGCGATCAGGCCTTGCGGATAGCAGCCGGGGTTGGCGACGCGGGGGGCGCCCGCAATCCGGGTGGCATGGGCCTTCGAGAGTTCAGGCATGCCATAGGCCCAGCCTTCGGCCACGCGGTGGGCGGAGGAAGCATCGATCACGCGGGTGCGCGCATCGGGGCCGATCATGGCGACGGCTTCTTTTGCGGCATCGTCCGGCAGGCAGAGAATGGCAACGTCTACCGAATTCAGCAGCTCGCGGCGGGCTTTTTCATCCTTGCGGCGGTCCGGATCGATCGAAACGAGAGTCACGTCGGCCCGGTCCTTGAGCCGGTCGCGGATCTGGAGGCCGGTCGTTCCCGCCTCGCCATCGATGAAAATGCTTGTCATGGCGGGCTCATATAGAGGGGTTGGCAGCCCCCTGCAACATGAACGGCGGCTAAACGGCGGGCTCAGAACCGGTTCAGCCGCAGTGGCCTAAACCTTCATCCATCAACGGTGAACATCACCGGAGAGGCAACAACCAGGAACCGAGGGAAACACCATCATGATCCGCAACGCCATCATCGCTCTGACCGCCACCGCCGCTCTCGGCGTGGCGCTGGCTCCAGCCGCACAGGCCAAGACCAATATCGACTTCAACGTCAACCTCGGCTTCGACGGCGGCTATATCGGCGTTGGCAGCCCCGGCTATTACCCGACCTATGACAACTACGTCGTCGAGGATGACGGCTGCCATTATGTCAAGGTGAAGCACAAGAAGAAGTTCAAGAACGGCAAGGTCAAGATCTGGTACTCGAAACAGCTCGTTTGCTACTAAGCGCCCGGATGCCTGAACGGCCGGGCACTGCAAAGCCCTCTCACATGCCTGCCATTCAGGTCGAAGCAGCCGGCCGCAGTTCCGCTGCGGCCGGTTTGTCCGGCCCCATACAAGCAAGGAATAAAAACCATGATCGCCAAATTGATGTTCGCCATCGCCCTGGGCCTCGGCTCAACGCAGGCCGCTGAGGCACGCTTTCATCCCGATGCAGCGCCGCAGCCGCCGGCAGTTCCCCAACAGGACAAGAGCTGCGATACGATGACGATCCTCCATTCGTCATGGAACCAAACCGGCACGGCAAAAGTTTTCCACTATACGAGGAAGGTCGCATGTTCCTGAGTTGACCTTCCGATCTGCGGGTCCCGGCTCCCCCCATCCCCTGCACACCGCCCGGACATTTCGCAGACCAGAAGCCGGCCGTGCGCATCCCCTCCACGGCCGGCTTCATCATTTCCGGTTGTGGCCGCGATCAGAGAATGAAGTCGCCAGCGCCGAGATCGATCCTGCCTTCGAGAATGATTTCGAGGTCGGCGATGCCATCGCCGTCGATATCGGCCTGGATTATGGTGAGGCCCAATCCCTGGCTGTAGCGCAGTTCGCCGGCGCTTTCGAAACCGTCGCTGCCGATGAAGCGGAAGGCGTTGTTGCCCGGACCCTGCCTCGCATCGATCGCCGACAGGTCGATCCGGTCACCGCTGCCGAAATCCAGAATGAGGTCGGGCGTATCAGGAGCCGAATCCGTCAACGCGCGGTAGACGAAACGGTCGGCGCCGCCATCGCCTTCAAGAGTATCCCCACCGCCGCCGCCGGTGATGCGGTTGGCGGCATTGCTGCCAGTCAGCACATCGCTGCCCCCGCCGCCCGTTACATTCTCGAAGCCGCTGATCCTGTCTCCCGCCGCCTCGCCTCGCGATGCCTCGTTGCGGCCAAGATCCACCCGCGCGCCGAAGACGTCACCCGCATAGCTCAGCGTATCGTTGCCCGTGCCGCCTTCGAGGCTGTCGCGGCCGATGCCGCCCGAAATCAGGTCATGGCCCGCGCCGCCCTTGATGGTGTCATTGCCGCCGTTGCCGAAGATCCGGTCGTTGCGGACAGAACCCTTCAAGGTCTCGCCAAAGGTGGAGCCATTGACGATCAGGCGGTCGCGTTCCTGCCAGAAACTGAAGCTCCAGTCGGAAGCATCGAAGCCGCCGATACCGCTGTTGACGATGATGCGGTTGACACCGGAACTGCCCCTGATCTCGACATCGTCGGCGATGCGGTTCGCGCCAAACTGGATCGACTGGAAGATTGCATCGGCCCGCTGCGTGAACTGGATTGTATCGATATTGAACAGCAGCCGGCCGCTGAAATTCGCCGATGCGCCAATAATGAGCTTCGCCATGGTAAATCCCTCGCGGAAACTGGGTCTGCCGCAAGGCCCAGCAAAAGGCGTGCCGCGCCGAGGGACCGGAAAGCTCCGCATGGCGGGACGGCCGCAATGGCGCTAGAGTTCCGTCCGGTACTGCACAGAGGAGAGAGGCCATGCCGGCGCCGTCCCAGTTCTTCCTGCCCGAAGCCGATACCACGGCGCCGATGACGATGTTCGGGCCGGATTTTCCCTTTGCCTATGACGACTGGCTAAAGCACCCGTCCGGTCTCGGCTCGGTTCCCGCCGCCATGCATGGCGCGGAGGTTGCCATCATCGGCGCCGGCATGGCCGGCATGACGGCTGCCCATGAGCTGATGAAGATGGGGCTGAAGCCCGTCATCTACGAGGCGGGCCGCATCGGCGGGCGCCTGCGCTCGCAGCCTTTCGAGGGTGCAGAGGGAATCGTCGCCGAACTTGGCGGCATGCGGTTTCCGGCGTCCTCCACCGCCTTCTATCACTATGCGAACATGCTCGGCATCCAGTCGAAACCGTTTCCCAATCCGCTGGCCTGGCCAGCATCGAATTCCACCATCATCGATCTCGAAGGCGAGACGATCTATGTCGAAAAGCCCGAACAGCTTCCCGCCTTCTTCCGCGAAATCCAGGAGTGCTGGAGCAAGGCGCTGGAAGAGGGTGCGGCCATCACCGAGCTACGCCAGGCGGTGCGGGAGCGCGACGCGGTGAAAGTGAAGGACATCTGGAACCAGCTCATCCCGATCTGGGACGACCGCACGTTCTACGACTTCGTCGCCACTTCCTATGCCTTCGCGCAGAAAAGCTTCCGCCACCGCGAGGTGTTCGGCCAGGTGGGCTTCGGCACCGGCGGCTGGGATTCGGACTTCCCGAATTCGATGCTGGAAATTCTCCGCGTCATCTGCACGGACTGCGACGAGAACCAGTTCTTCATGGTGGGCGGCGTCGAGCAGGTGCCGCGGGGGTTGTGGCGGGAAGCACCACGGCAGATGGCGCACTGGCTGCAAGGAACATCGCTGGCGAAGCTGCATGACGGTGCCACGCGGCCCGCCGCCCGGCGGATCGCGCGCGCCAGCGATGGCCAGATCACCGTCACCGACCGGTGGGGTCATGCGAAGTCTTTCGTGGCCTGCCTCGTCACCGTGCAAAGCTGGGTCCTCACCACCAACATGGAGGTCGAGGAAACGCTGTTCTCGCCGAAGCTGTGGATGGCGCTCGACCGGACGCGCTACATGCAATCCTCCAAGACCTTCGTGATGACCGACCGGCCGTTCTGGAAGGACAAGGACCCAGAGACAGGCCGTGACCTGATGAGCCAGACACTGACCGACCGGCTCACCCGCGGCACCTATCTCTTCGACAATGGCGACGACAAACCGGGCGTCATCTGCCTCTCCTACTCTTGGATGAGCGATTCCCTGAAAATGCTGCCCGAGACGCCGGAAGACCGGGTGAAGCTCTGCCTCGAATCGCTCGCCAGGATCTATCCGAAGCTTGATCTCGCGAGCCACATCATCGGCGATCCGATCACGGTGTCATGGGAGTCGGACCCGAACTTTCTCGGTGCCTTCAAGGGCGCGCTGCCGGGCCATTACCGCTATAACCGCCGCATGTACTGCCACTTCAAGCAGGATGACATGCCGGCGCCAGAGCGCGGCATCTTCATGGCGGGCGACGGCGTCTCGTGGACGCCGGGCTGGGTCGAGGGCGCGGTGCAAACGGCTCTCAATGCCGTGTGGGGCATCATGCATCACCTCGGCGGCAAATGCCCGATGGACAACCTCGGCCCCGGCGACATGTTCGAGAAACTGAAGCCGATCGAGCTTGGGGAATAGAGCCCTCATCTGGCCTGCCGGCCACCTTCTCCCATTCTCCGAACGGGAGAAGGCGCTAGAGGTGAACCGCCTTCTCCCGTGGCATAGCCATGGGAGAAGGTCCCGACAGGGGGATGAGGGCATCTTCCCTTACAGCGCGGTCCTCGGCGCTACAGGCTTCACGCGGTTCTTCTCCAGAATATCCCTGATCTTCGCGAAGCGCGGGTCGGCGAAATACTCCGTGCACTGACTGCCTTTGCAGATGACGGCAGCCCCGGTCTCGGTGTTGCGGCAGCCCGCGCCGTCGGCAAGAACCTCGCCCCTGGCTCCGAGGGCGGCACAGGCGGCGGCCGCGGCGTCCGGCGTCTGGCGCCCGTTGCCGGGAGGCGAACCGGCCAGAGCCGGCATGGCGACGAGCGGCAGGATGAGGACTGCGGCGGCAAGAGAAAGTTTCATGATGGCTCCCTTTCAGAGTTGGCGGGAACCCGTTTATGGGAGTGCCGCTGAATGGGCGCGCAACGGGGCTGTCAGCCAGCCTTCAGGCTCATGTCATATATGTGGCATAGAGATAGAGAATGAGGCCCACCGCCAGCAGGGGCCCAAGGATGCGGGCAATGCGTTTGCCCAGGATTTCCATGGGATCGTTGTCGTCGTTCGCCGCCTCGGGCATGCTGTGAAGCAGCTTCTCGCGCTCGCGTTCGATCCGCGCCAGATCGCGCCTGGCTTCGTCCTCGCGCGAGGTATCGGGGTGTTTCATTCCGCCGCCCTTTCGATCGCGTCCATGTCGGCATCCGACAGGCCGAAATGATGGCCGATCTCGTGGATCAGCACATGGGTGACGACCGCTCCCAGCGTTTCATCATGCTCGGCCCAATAGTCCAGAATCGCCCGGCGGTAGAGGAAGACCATGTTGGGCATGCGGCCGGTTTCTGGCACCGCCTGGTCCTGCGCCAAGCCGATGCCCTGGAACAGGCCAAGAAGATCAAAGGGCCCGGCCTTCATCTCGGCCAGCACGTCGTCTGCCGGGAAATCCTCGACGCCGATCACGATGCCGCCGGTCAAGGCGCGAAAAGCCTCGGGAAGCCTTGCGTAAGCTTCCTGTGCCAATTCTTCGATATCGGAAAGAGAGGGGGCGGTGAGGCCCGAAAGCCGCGAACCCGCCACCGCCGGAACTGCCGCTACTGGCAGAAGATGATGCAGGCGCCGGTCTTGCCGCTCATCGCCTGGACGGTCGTCAGGCCCGCCATGCCGCCGGTCACCAGCGTCAAGAACACGAGGCCGAGAAAAATGCGGCGGAGAAACTTGGCATCCGCCTGGACCGAAGAACTCACTTGAAACCCCCGTAGAATTGTAGCGTGCGGCTTAACGTATGAATCACCTTATCGCCACGGCGATGACATAAGCCTTAACGAAAAGTTCAGCAACCGTTAATGATCTGCATCACACTTTTGTTGTGCTGAAGATTAATTTGGATGGCCAGCAAAAGTTCCGCCCCAAAACGGCCATCACGGGTGCCACAAGCGCCGGGTCAGGCCCTGAAGGTTCTCACATCCACGAAGCGCCCCGCGAGTGCGGCAGCAGCCGCCATTTCGGGCGACAGCAGGTGGGTGCGGCCCCTGTAGCCCTGGCGGCCCTCGAAATTGCGGTTGGACGTCGAGGCGCAGCGCTGGCCGGGCTTCAGCTGGTCGGGGTTCATGCCAAGGCACATCGAGCAGCCGGGCTCGCGCCATTCGAAGCCCGCGGCGGTGAAGATGCGGTCGAGGCCTTCCGCCTCGGCCTGCGCCTTGACGAGGCCGGAACCGGGCACGATCATCGCATAGGCGAGGCTGCCGGCGATCTTCTTGCCCTCGACGAGTTTCGCCACGTTGCGCAGGTCCTCGATGCGGCCATTGGTGCAGGAGCCGATCCAGACGACGTCGAGAGGCACGTCGGTCATCTTCATGCCGGGCTTCAGGCCCATGTATTCGAGTGCGCGCCACTTCGACTGGCGCTTTCCCTCATCGGCGATGTCGTCGGGATTTGGAACCACGCCGGCGATCGAGACGACGTCCTCGGGGCTCGTACCCCAGGAGACGATGGGCGGCAGGCTGGCAGCGTCGAGCGTCACCACGCGGTCGAAATGCGCGCCTTCGTCGGTCACGAGCTGGTCCCAGTAGCGGCGGGCCTTGTCCCAGGCTTCGCCCTTGGGTGCCATGGGGCGGCCTTCGAGATAGGCATAGGCCTTTTCGTCGGGTGCGATCATGCCGGCGCGGGCCCCACCCTCGATCGTCATGTTGCACACCGTCATGCGGCCTTCCATCGACAAATCGCGAATCGCCTCGCCGGCGAACTCGATGACCGATCCGGTACCGCCCGCCGTGCCGATCTCGCCGATGATCGCCAGGATGATGTCCTTGGCGGTCGAGTGGGCGCTGAGCTTGCCATCCACCCGGACGAGCATGTTCTTCGCCTTCTTCTGGATCAGCGTCTGGGTCGCCAGCACATGCTCGACCTCAGAGGTGCCGATACCGTGGGCGAGCGCGCCAAACGCGCCATGGGTCGAGGTATGGCTGTCGCCGCAGACAATCGTCGTTCCGGGCAGCGTGAAGCCCTGCTCGGGGCCGACGACATGGACGATCCCCTGGCGCTTGTCACGCTCGTGAAAATACTGCACGCCGAACTCTTTCGCGTTGGCGGCAAGCGTTTCCACCTGGATGCGGCTTTCGGGCTCGGCGATCCCCTTGCTGCGGTCGGTCGTCGGCACATTGTGGTCGACGACGGCCAGCGTCTTTTCAGGGTGGCGCACGGTGCGGCCGGTCATGCGCAGGCCCTCGAAGGCCTGCGGGCTCGTCACCTCATGCACCAGATGCCGGTCGATATAGAGCAGCGCCGTACCGTCCTCGGCCTCGTGGACCAGGTGATCGTCCCAGATCTTGTCATAAAGCGTGCGCGGCTTGGCCATCGGATGTGTGCCTTCGGATGAGATGGATTTTGGGGCTATTTAGCGACTTGGGGGTCCAAGTCAAACCCCGGGGCCAAGTTGGCATGGCAGGTCTGCGGCACGGGTCTTTACAAGTTGGCGGAACCCGGCGGATGCTTGGTCCCAAACCGGGGAGAAGCCATGCAGGTCAAGGGATGTTGCCCGCTCGATTGCCAGGACAGCTGCGCCTGGGTGGCGCATGTCGAGGATGGCCAGGTGGTAAAGGTCGAGGGTGCGAAGGATCATCCTGTCACCCGCGGCGTGCTCTGCGCCAAGGTGAAGGACTATGAGGCCCGCCTCACCGCGCCCGGCCGGCTGCTGCATCCGCTGCGGCGCTCCGGCCCCAAGGGTGCGGGGCAATTCGTGCAAATCACATGGGACGAGGCACTGGACGAGATCGCCACGCGCTTCAGGTCCATCATCGTGGAACATGGCGCAGAGGCGCTGATGCCCTTCTGCTATCTCGGCACGCAAGGGGTGGTGCAACGGCTGGCGCTGGTCCGCCTGTTCCATGCGCTTGGCGCCAGCCGGCAGACAGGCGGCGTCTGTGCCGTTTCCGCCGCCGCCCTCATGGCCGAGGGGCACCCGATCGGCGTTGATCCCGAGGAGACGCCCGATGCGAAGCTCATCATCCTGTGGGGGCAGAACGTGCTCAGCACCTGCCATCATCAATGGCATTTCATCGAAGAGGCACGGAAACGCGGTGCCAGGGTGATCGCCATCGACCCGTGCCGCACCCGCACCGCGAAGCAGTGCGACATGCATCTGGCGCCGCTGCCGGGCAGCGATCCGGTGCTGGCCGCGGCCATCGGGCGGCATCTGCTGGAAACCGGGCGTGCCGACCTCGAACTCGCGGCGCTGTGGGTCGAAGACCTCGATAGCTACCGGCAGGCCGTGAGCCCGTGGAGTTTTGCGGCGGCCGCCGAAGCCACGGGGCTGAGTGTTGGCGAAATCGAAGCGCTTGCCAAGGCCTTCGCCAGCGCCCGCCCGGCGCTGATCCGGGCGGGCATCGCGCCGCAGCAGGCGCAGAATGGCGAGGCCTTCGTGCGCGGTCTCTCCGCACTTGCGATCCTGGGCGGCCACTGGCGGCACGAGGGCGGCGGATTGTCGATCCTCTCCATGCCCGAACTGAACGAAGCGCAGGCGGCGCGGCCCGATCTCGTCACTGGCGCGCCGCGCTTTCTCGACATTGCGAAGCTAGGCCTGCATCTCGACAGCGCGACGCCGCCGGTGAAAGGGCTGATGGTGTGGTCGGCCAATCCGGCGGCAACCCAGATCGATGCACCGCGCGTAAAGCGCGGGCTCATGCGCGACGATCTCTTCACCGTGGTGGCCGACCATTTCCTCACCGACACCGCCCGGTATGCCGATATCGTGCTGCCCGCCACCACGCAGTTCGAGCATTTCGACGTGCAGGGCGCCTGGGGTCACCATTATGTGCTGGCGAACACGCCCGCCATCGCACCCATAGGCGAGGCGCGGAGCAGCGGGGCCATGATGCGCAGCCTCGCGGCCCGGCTCGGCCTCGATCATCCGGCCCTTCGCGAAAGCGATGAGGAGATTGCAGCCTCCGCGCTGCCTGATGGCTGGCCGCTCGAGACCCTTGCGCGGGACGGCTGGCGCAAATCATCGCCGCCGCGGCCTCAACTTGCCGCACTCCCAACCCGGCTGCGCATTGCTGACGGTCCTATTGCAGTTGTACCGCGCGGCGATGCGGCGCGATTGCAATTGTTGAGCCCGAAGTCCCACTATTTCCTCAACTCGACCTTCGCCAACATGCCGCGCCACCAGGCAGCCCAAGGCCAGCCCGCCATCATTCTCAACGGACAGGATGCGGCGCGGCTGAACCTCGTGGCGGGCAGCCGGGTCGCGGTGACATGCGGCGGACAGAGGCTTGAACTGGTGCTCGCGGTGAACGAGGCCCTGCGGCCCGGCGTGGCGGCGATGGAAGGTAAATGGTGGGAGCACGACAAGCCGCAGGCCGCCATGAATGCGCTGACACCGTCGCGCTGGTCGCCTGCCGGGCAGCCTGCCTATAACGAGGTCTTCATCACTGTCGCGCCCGCCTCAAGCATCGCAATGCCGCCGCAATGACGTGGCGGAGTGTAGGGCATGCTCACACGCCGCATGGTTCTTGCTGCAACGCTTGCCCTCTGCACATCGCCCGCCCGTGCGGCTACTTGGCAGGACAGGCTCGTCAGCGCGGCGGAAGCGCAGATCGGGCGCACCGTCATCTATGATCCTTCCTATGTGCGGATCGCCTATCCCGGCGGCGACGTGCCGGACGAGCGCGGCGTCTGTACCGACGTCGTCATCCGCGCCTATCGCGAGGGTTTGCGCTTCGACCTGCAGAAGGCCGTGCACGAGGATATGGCGGCGAATTTTGGCGCCTATCCGAAACACTGGGGCCTCAAACGCACCGACCGCAATATCGATCATCGCCGCGTGCCCAATCTCCAGGCTTTCTTCCGGCGGAAGAATGCCAAGGTCATGGGCGGTGGCTATCAGGCGGGCGACCTCGTTACCATGATGCTGCCCGGCAACCTGCCGCACATCGTGGTGGTGAGTGCTGCTTCAGGCGAAGATGCAGATCGCCCGCTGGTCATCCACAATATCGGCGCGGGCACACGGCGCGAGGCTGTGCTCGACCGCTTTCCAATCACCGGGCATTATCGCTTCAATCCGGATTGATGCGGAAGTCCGCACCCTCGGGCAGCGTCTGCCCGCCATCGACGATGATCGTCGTGCCGGTGATGTAGGAAGCCTCGTCCGAACTCAGAAACAGCGCGCAATTGGCGATGTCGCGCGGTGTTCCGAGACGGCCCAGCGGCACGGCGGCCTCCATCGACCTGATGAAGGCCTCCGAGCGGTGCATCTGCATGCCCGACGTCAGGATGTTGCCGGGTTCGATGCCGTTGACGGTGATGCCGTAGTTCGAAAACTCCAGGGCCGCCGACTTGATGAAGCCGTTGATGCCGGCTTTCGAGGCCGAATAGTGCCCGTGGCCGGGGCTCGTCACGCGCGGGCCGGTGATCGATGAGGTGAACACCATGCGGCCCGCGCGCTTGCTCTTCATGTGCGGAAGTGCGGCGCGCGCGGCGAGGAAGGTGCCCTTGAGGTTCACCGCAAGGACCTTGTCCCATTCCTCGGGGCTGATGTTCTCGATCAGCGTCCAGGGATAGATGCCGGCATTCTGCACCAGAATGTCGAGGCCGCCGAAACCGTCGATGGCGGTCTTCACCGCGCGTTCGGCATGATCCAGGCGCGAGATATCGGTCTCGATGAAAAGGCCGTTGAGGCGGGCTGCGGTTTCCCGGCCTGCCTCCACCTCGGTATCGGCGATGACGACTTTCGCGCCTTCCTCGACGAAGCGTTCGGCGATGCCTTCGCCGATGCCGCGCGCCGCGCCGATGACCAGCGCCACCTTTCCTGCAAGTCTTCCCGTCATTCTAGCACACTCATGCGAACCTCTGGCGGATCTGGAGTTTCAGGGTGTCGAGCAGCACGGCGGCAAGTACCAGCATGCCCTGGATCACCTGCGTATAATGCGCGGGCAGGCCCATGAGGTTGATCGCCGTGTTGATCGAAGACAACAGCAGCACACCGGCATAAACGCCCGGTAACCGGCCAACTCCCCCTTTGAGGCTGACGCCGCCGATGACGACCGCCGCGAAAGCATGGAACAGCATGCCTACGCCCAGGTTCGCCGTGGCGCCGCTGGTGCGGATCGCCAGCAGCCAGCCCGCGAGACCGGCGATGGCGCCTGCCAGGATGAAGCTGATGAAGAGCAGGCGGTCGACCTTGATGCCGGCGCGGAAGGCGGCAACCGAGTTGCCGCCCACCAGCGTCACGTGGCGGCCGAAGGGCGTTCGCGTCATGATGAAGGAGAACACCGCGAAACACGCGATGGCGATCCAGGCGATGAGCGGCACATTGAGGATCTGGTAGATGCCGATGACGCGGATCGAAGGCGCCAGATCCTGCGCCGAACGCCCGCCCGAAATGGCGACCACAAGACCGCGCACCCAGATGAAGGAAGCGAGCGTCACGATGAAAGCCGTCATCTTCAGCCTGATGACGAAGAAGCCGTTGAGAAGACCGATCGCGGCGCCGATCGCCAGCGCAATGATGAGCGACAGCGGCAGCACCAGCCATTCGGGCGTCAGCGTCAGTCCGATGCCGATGCCGCGCGAACAGAAGAGAATGCCAGTGATCATCGCGGCAAGCGCCGCCGTCGATTCGACCGACAGGTCCATGTGGCCGGCGATGATGACGATGGCGAGGCCAATTGCCATGACGCCAACGAAGGTCGATTGCTCGACGATGTTGGCGAAGATGCCGACCTGGAAGAAATTCGGCACGAAGATCGAGAACACGATCAGCACGAAGGCCAGCATGAACCACACGAGATGGTCGAGCACGAATTCGGCAATGGCCCGCTGGCGGGGAGATGTCATGGGTGGTCCCGTCTCAATTCCAGATTTCCCTCTCCCCTTGCGGGAGAGGGTGTCATGTGGGACGCATGACGGATGAGGGGAATCGCGTGTGATACCCCTCATCCGGCGCGTTCCGCGCCACCTTCTCCCGCAAGGGGAGAAGGTGGCGGCCGGCCGGTCATTCCACCGGCATGATCTTGTCGGTTGGCGCCTTCAGGTTGCCCCAGAAGCGCGGCTCATCGACATTGTCCTTGGTGATCGCGGCGCCGGGAATCTTGATATTCGGGCCCCAGGCTTCAATCGTGACTGTCGATTCAAGTCCAAGCACATTGTAGGTGCCCGCCTTGATTTCCTGCTTGTTCACGATCTTGTCGGCGAACATCGCAACCGCCGCGGACTGCGCATAGAGCGGTTGTTCCACTTCGACATTGAGCCAGCCTTTGCGGATCAGGTCGAGGCCAACGGGTGCGCCGTTCGATGACATCAGCATCACGTCGCCCGGTTTCTTGCCCTTGGCTTCAAGCGCTGCCACCGCTGCCACCGAGAGATGCGCGGCATGCAGGAAGATCAGGTCGATGTCGGGGTTCGCCACGATCTGGTCCGAGACGATGGTGCCGGCGTTGGAGGCTTCCCACATCATGGCGGGGAGAGAAATGATCTGCGCGTCGGGGAACTCCTTCATCTTTTCCTCGAAGCCCTGCTGGATGTCGAGCGTATAGGGGTCGGCCGGGTCGCCCAGCACCTGCAGAATCTTGCCTTTCACCGCGCCGTTCTTTTCCTTCAGCAGGCGCTGCACTTCGCCTGCCGCCACATAGCCGATCTCGATCGTGCCGGCGACGGAGGTGAAGTCGGACGGGGTCGACTTGATCTGGCGGTCGAACTGGACCACGGGAATGCCAGCGGCGCGCGCCTTCTCGATCGAGGGCACGAGCGCGTTGAAGTCGACGGCGGCGAGAACGATCGCCGCGGGCTTCAAGAGGATCGTGTCGTTCATCTGGCTCTGCTGCAGGTCGGTCTTGTTGTCGGCGTTGAGCGTCACGACTTCGTAGCCGACGTCCCCTAAGAACTTGGTGAGGGAGGACACCGACTCGGTCTGGAACTCGTCCAGCAGGGTCGGCACCATATAGTAGATCTTGCCCTTGGACTGGGCGAAGGCGGGCGAGACAAGCCCGACCGCTGCAATGGCGATCGATGCCGTCAAAAGTCTGCGGATGCGATTCATGAACGTCTCCTTTGCTGATGATAAGTCATGCTCATGGGCCATTCGGCCTCGTTTCTTGGGCGGCACCGCCATAGGATTCGCCGGTAATCATACGGACGACCTCGTCCGGGCTGGTCTTCTTCGCGGCCACATCGCCTGCCACCAGTCCCTGGCGGATGACGACGATGCGGTCCGCCACCTGGAAGGCCTGCGCCATGATGTGGGTGATGATGATGACGCCGATCCCCTGCGCGGCGATCTGCTTGATCATGGCAAGGCCGCGCCTGGTCTGCTCGACGCCCAGCGCCGCGAAGGGCTCGTCCAGCAGCACGAGCTTGCCGCCCCAGTGGGCAAAGCGGTTCAGCTCGATCGCCTGGCGCTGGCCGCCGGAAAGATATTCGACATTGGTTCGAAGCGACGGGATGCGAGTTCCGGCATTGGCCATGGCCTTCGCCACCACCTCCTCCATCGCCTTTTCCTGCATCACCGGGATGCCGAAATACTTCTTCACGATCTCGCGGCCCATGAAGAAATTGCCGACGACATCGACATTGGTGCAGAGCGAGAGGTCCTGATAGACGGTCTCGATCCCCTGGGCCTTGGCGGCGGCGGGAGAGGCGAAGGTCTGCTCGCGGCCATCGAAGGTCATGGCGCCGGATGATGGCTTCAATCCGCCGGAGATGATCTTGACGAGGGTCGACTTTCCCGCGCCATTGTCGCCGAGGAGTGCGACGACTTCACCGCGCCCCACGCTGAAGCTGATGCCGCGCAGTGCCTCGATGGCGCCGAAGTTCATGCGGATATCGTCGAGCTGCAACAAGGGACCGGTGTTCATGCCACGCGCTTCCTTGCGGCCTGGGGATTGCGGGCGGCCGGCTCCTGCGCGAAGAGCAGGCCCGACTGGGGCGAGAGAACGCCCACCAGCGCCACGGCGGCAGCGCCCCTCAAGACCGCGTCATGGCCGTTGGCCGAGCGGATGATGCGGGGCAGCAGGCGTTCCTTGCGGTTCGACACGGAATTCATCAGCGGTTCGGCGGCGGCCACAAGCTCCGCCAGCACGTCATCCTCGGCGATGCCGCCGACGATGATCGTCTCCGGATCGAAGAGATTCTCGATCGTCGCGATGGCGCGGCGGAACACCGGTGCCGCTTCGGCGATCCAGCCGGCGCGGCCCACCACGGGGCGCCTGCGGTAATAGGCTTCGAGCGACACATAACGCTCGATGCAGCCATGATTGCCGCAGGCGCAGGGCTCGCCATCGGGAATCAACTGCACGTGGCCGATTTCGCCGGCGTTGCGGAAGGCGCCGCGCACGGCCACACCCTCATGCACCATGCAGCCGCCAAGGCCGATGCCGAAATAGAGATAGAAGAAATCGCGGATCGTCCGGCCCGCACCATGCAGCCTTTCGCCCAGGGCCGCCGCCGCGCTGTCGGCCTCGATGAAGGCGGGCGCGGGCGAGATCTCCGCCAGCTTCTCCGCCACCGGAAAACCATGCCAGCCCTGCAATGTGGTTGGGCCGACAAAGCTCATCGACTCGACGTCGAAGGGCCCGGGCATCGCCAGCCCCACGCCGAGCAGAGTCTTCCTCCTGCCGCGCGAAAGCTCGCCGATCATGTCGGCTATGGCGGCGAAGGCCACATCCGGGTCATCGGCATCGATGCGGCGTTCGATGGCGCTCGAGATAGTGCCGGAGAGATCGACGATGGCGGCCTCGATCCTGAACTGCGAGACGTGGAGGCCGAGCGTGTAGCCACCTGCAGGATTGATGCTGAGGCTGGTGGCGGGCGAGCCGCGCCCCTTCGGTTCGCCGCGCGCGCCGATCACCAGACCGGCGTCTTCCAGTTCGTGGATGATGTTGGCAACCGTCTGCACGGTGAGGCCGACGCGGCGGGCGATATCGGCACGCTCGATCGGCCCGTGAAGCCGGATCGCCTCGAGAACGATCCGCCGGTTGTAGGGCCGCCCGAATTCCTGGTTGGTCCCTTTCAGAGACACCATCCCATCGCCCGCCTGTTGCACGGGGCGATGATAGGGCTGGAAAAATTAATAATGCAAATGGTTTTTATAATTCACGCGAGGAGGCGGGCGATCGTCTTGCCAGCGATCGCAGCCTCGCCCGGCTTCAGGCACATGGGGTTGACCAGCACGATGTTTTTCTCGCGCAGGAATGGGTCGACTGCGATTGACGGCGTGCCGCGCTCCAGCGCGAGGCAGAGTTCGGTGGCGCCAATGCCCTTGGGTCCGAGGGCGATCTCGACGACCGGCACCCTGCTTGTATCATCGCGGCCCGTGATGGTGGCAGCCGGCAGCGCGCGGGCGATTTCCTCGCAATCGCCAAGCCAGCGGGCGTGGCGCGCGGCATCGCCTTCGGTAATGAAAAGCTCGAGTGCTGTGAGCAATCCCACGATCTCTTCCTTTCCAGCCTTGCAGCTCCGCCCGATCCCGTGCTGCGGCGCGCCCTTGAGCCTCGCCTTGTCGATCAGACCTGCGGGCGGTTCCCACATGTCCCAGAACACGTCGAGGTCCAGATGCTGGAGCGCTGCCGCCATGACGAGATCGCGTTTGCCCGCCAGCATGCCGCTCGCCTGCGGGCCGCCCAGCGCCTTGCCGCCAGAGATGGCGACCAGATCGGCACCTTCTTCAATGAAACGCCTGAGGTTCGATTGCGGCGGCAATTGCGCCGCGGCATCGACGATGACGGGTACGCCATGCCGGTGCGCCACGGCGACGACATCCGGCAATGAAGGTCGCGACTGTGCATCCGCCACGTAGAACACCGCAGCGGTGCGCTCGGTGATCGCGTCCGCGATCTCCCAGGCTTCGGCATCGCGCACGCCTGCACCGGCATAACGGTCGGGCAACCCGACCTCGACAATCTTCAAGCCTGCCGCCCGGATGGCATGGTCATAGAAATTGCGCTGGCTCCGTACCATCACGGCCTCGTTCTTCATGCCGCCTGTATCGGGAAGCCGCGCCATGCGGCCGGGGTCGAGGCCGGTAGCGCAAGCCGCGGCTGCCAGCAACAGGCAGGCCGATGCGCCCGATGCCACATAGCCTGCTTCCGCGCCCGTCGCCCCGGCGATCCGGCGCGATGCCGCGGCCTGCAATTCCGCAATGTCGACGCAGGCCCGCGAGGCCTCCACCATCGCGGCAGCGACTTCCGGCCTCATGATGCCGCCGGACAGCCGCGTCGCCGGACCCTTGGCATTGATGATGGTGCGCACACCAAGGCGATCGAAAACCGTCATGCGAAAGCTCCCCGTTGCCGGAATACCGAAGCTGTTGCTTATCGCGAAACGGCCAGCGAATGCGAATCCGCAATCGTCATGCGGCTAGGGCCGTTGCAGCCAATCGGACAGCGACGTGAACTCCGGCCTGAAATAGGCGATCATGCGGCCATCGGCACCAGCCGTAGCGTTTTCGCGCCAGGGCGCCACGCCATGCAAAAGGTGGCGGTGCAGCAGCAGGGCCTCGCCCGGTGCGGAGGCAAGCTCGATACGGGCGCAGCTTTCGAACGCTTCGCGCCGTGCCGCCTGATAGAGGTCCGTCACATCGACATCGGGCCAGTCTTCCGTGGCCACGTTCTCGAAGGCGGCAGCAAAGGCCTGCCGCATGATCACGTGCGAGCCGTCCCAGACGACGAGCGGCGATGCGCCGGGGTCAGCCATGGAAAGCGACAGGCCGAGGATATAGGCATGCGGCTCCTTCAGGTAGCGCCGCCGCTCCGGCCCTTCGGGCAGCAGCCCGTCGACATGGGCGGCATCGCGCTTCAGGCGATATTGAAATGCCTTCTCTGTCTCATCCGGCGATCGTTGCGGATAGCCCGGATAGCAGACCGAAACCTGCGCCCGATGGAGCGGAAGATCATAAGCGGGGACGGATTTGATGAAATCCACCGCAGCGCCGGAGAGCGGCGGGCCATCGCCTACCGCGCCTTGCGCGTCATTGGGCAGCGCATCGACGCCTACGAACCATGTTCCGCTACAGCGCAGCCAGTGCGCATGAGAGCGGTCGCGGGCAGCCGCGCGGGCGGTTTCGGCAACGCTTGCTGCCCATGCGAGGACCCGCTGGTCGCAAGGAAACCGGATCCAGCCCGATTGCATGAAAGTTTCGAGGTTCCGCATCCGCGATCCCTAGCATTTCTGCACGGTTTGTGGATGCGGAACCTGAAGCGCGGTTGTTACTTGGCGATTTGCTCGGCCATCTGCAGGTGTTGCTCCAGAACCGGCACGCCCTTCATGGCGTAGGCCTTGAGCCCTTCATTGTCGCCGCTGGCGGCGTAGCTCTTGAACAGGGCAATGCCCTCGCGGTGAGCCTGGGCCTGGATCTCGCCGAAGAGCTTGTCGAATTCAGGCCCGCTGGCTGCCGTGAGCTGGTCGATCAGCTTCTGATGACGCGCGTCGAGCGACTCGGTTGGCTGCGCCGCGACACCGGCCCCTTGCGCCAGCGTCATCAGTTCCTGGCGTGCCGCCGTATGGTCGTCGACAAGCATCTTGGCCAAGGCCTTGGCGTTGTCGCTGCCGGCCTTGGTCTGGGCCAGCTGGCTCGACTGGATCTCGAACAGGTCGGACATCGAGGCATGCTTGATGAAGTCGGGAGCGGCCGTCACTTTCGACATTGCCTCGACCGCCGCGGCATTCTCAGGGGCAGCGTCCTGGGCATGTACAGGCATGGCAAGGATCATGACGGCCGCGCAGGCCGCAAGCAGGTGGTGTTTCATTTTCGATTCTCCGCATGTTGTGAGGGACCGAAGCGGAATGCGGTGGTGGGAAAATTGGTTCCCCGGCCCCGGCCTCAGGCGGACAAGACCCGCTTCAGTTCCGGAAAAGCGGCCTTCTCCTCGAACTCGACTTTCAGCTCGGTCAGATGAAAGCGGATGGTGTTGGAGAACATCGGGAAGTCGTGCTGCTTTAGGTAATCATTGACGGGCAGCGCATCGAAGATTTCCTTCACGCGGAAGAGCGGAATGCCCTGCACGGGCTTCGGCGGCCCCAGTGCCGCCTGCGCCAGGTCGCGCGCCACGCGGTCCGCCGCCCCGCGCCAGAAGGCCTCGCCCAGTCCCGAGGGCACCGGATATTGCGCGAGAATGGCCTCGACGATCCGCATCAGCGCGGCATCGAGGCTGCCCGCCGCTGCCGACTCGCGCTCGCGGACCGTTCCCTCCACCATTTCAGTCATCATTGAGATTGCCGCGGGAAAAGAATGCCAGCGCGCCTTCTCGTAGCCCTCGAGAAAGATCGGTTCGCGCATCATGGTCGAGAACAGCATACCGGCGCGCGCCTGGGTATATTCGGTGATCGACTTCTGGACGAGATAGGCCGAGCGGCTCTCGATGAATTGCTGCAGTGCGGCAGCATCAGCGATCTGCTGCGGTGCAAAATACGATAGCAACGTGCCAAAAATGCTCATTTGCTTAGTTTGCATTTCGCGGTTGCGAGATCAAGCCTCGTGTATTCATGCTCCCAAAGTCGTATCAGGCAAACCGGCGCGCCCATGGTAAGCAAACTGTTAACGCCCGCATTCCGCCTGCCATGCGGACATGCCGGGGGTTATAAGTTCAAAGGGAGGAACTCGACACATGGCAAGTTCAAATGCCGAGGGTCACTGGAGTGCGACGTCGAGACTGATGTGGACAGCATTGGTCATCTGGGCGTTCTTCTCCTTCGTGATCCATTTCTTCGTAAACTCGCTGAATTCAATCGTCGTCTTTGGCTTCCCCCTCGGCTTCTGGTTCGCCGCGCAAGGGTCGCTCATCGTGTTCGTCGTCCTGCTGTTCTGGTTCGCCAGCGCGCAGGACAAGATCGACCGCGATCACGGCTTCGCAGAGGAGGATTGATCCATGGCCCAGGCTCAAGGCGAAACCGGCTTCCTTGCCAATCTCGGCAAGGTCTACGCCATCTACACGGGCGGCTTCCTTGCCTTCGTGATCTTCATCGCAATCCTCGAACAGATGGGTGTGCCCAACCGCATTCTCGGTTATCTGTTCGTCGGCTTCACCATTCTGGTCTACGCCGCGATCGGCATCCTGTCGCGCACGGCGCAGGTTTCTGAATACTATGTCGCGGGCCGCAAGGTTCCGGCCATCTACAACGGCATGGCGACGGGTGCGGACTGGATGTCGGGCGCGTCCTTCGTCGGCATGGCCGGCACACTCTTCGCACTCGGTTACGATGGCCTCGCCTTCGTGCTGGGCTGGACGGGGGGCTATGTGCTGGTCTCGGTGCTGCTTGCGCCCTATCTGCGCAAGTTCGGCGCCTATACGGTGCCCGACTTCCTCGGCGCACGCTATGGCGGCAACTTCGCCCGCTTCCTCGGCGTGCTCGTGCTGCTCGCCTGCTCCTTCACCTATGTGGTGGCGCAGATCTACGCAACCGGCATCATCGCCTCGCGCTTCCTTGGCATGTCCTTCGAAGTGGCGGTCTACGCCGGCCTCCTCGGCATTCTGGTCTGCTCCATGCTCGGCGGCATGCGCGCCGTCACCTGGACACAGGTTGCCCAGTATATCGTGCTGATCGTCGCCTACCTCGTTCCGGTGGTGATCCTCTCCACGCAGAAGTACGGCGTTCCGGTGCCGCAGCTGATGTATGGTCAGGCGCTGCAGGATATCGCGGCGCGCGAACAGCAGATCATCGAGCAGGGGCTCAACGTCGCCAATACGCTGAAGCCGCACATCCAGGCTTTCCAGACGTATAACCCGCTCAACTACTTCGCGCTGATCTTCTGCCTCATGGTCGGCACGGCGTCGCTGCCCCACATCCTGATGCGTTACTTCACGACACCTTCGGTGCGTGATGCGCGGAAGTCCGTGGCCTGGTCGCTGTTCTTCATCTTCCTGCTCTACTTCACGGCGCCCTCGTACGCCGCGTTCGCGAAGCTCGAAGTCTATACCAACGTGATCGGCCAGAGCCTCGATGCGCTGCCCGCCTGGATCTCGACCTACTCGCAACTGGGTCTGGTCGATATCTATGGCGTGTCGCTCACCAAGCTCGGCGCCGGCCTCGGCGCATTGAAGGATGCAATGGCTGCTGGCGCAACCGATGCAGCGGGCGTGGCCCTGGTGCTCTCGGATGCTGGCAAGACCGCAGGACTGGCCGCATGGTCCGCCCTGTCCGGACCGGTTCAGGGCGTGGTGTTCGAGGCCTTCCAGGCCAACAACGCCGTCACCGCCGCTGAGATCTTCAAGCCCGCCATTGCCGCCGCCGCCCAGGCTGCCGGCAACGCCACCGGCCTGCTTGGTCATTCGGGCCTCGCCATCAACAACGACGTGATCGTGCTTTCCACGCCGGAAATCGCGGGCATGCCCTACGTCATCGCCGGCCTTGTCGCCGCTGGTGGCCTCGCCGCAGCCCTTTCGACTGCGGACGGCCTCCTGCTCGCCATCGCCAACGCGCTGAGCCATGACATCTACTACAAGATGATCGACACCCAGGCGCCGACATCGCGCCGCCTGATCGTGTCGCGCATCCTGCTGGTGATCGTGGCGGTGCTCGCCGCCTATGTGGCCTCGACGAAGCCTGCCGACATCCTGGCCATGGTCGCCTGGGCCTTCTCCATCGCCGCAGCGGGCCTGTTCCCGGCTCTCGTGCTCGGCGTGTGGTGGAAGCGCGCCAACAAGACTGGCGCCATCGTCGGCATCATCGCCGGCTTCGGCATCTGCCTCTACTACCTCGTCGCTACCCGCTATTACGCGGTCAGCTTCTACGAGATGTGGAGCGGGCTGTCGGGCGCCAACGAAGCGGCAATCGCCAAGTACGCTGAACTCAAGGGTGCCTGGGAAGGTGCGGCTCCGGAAGCCAAGGCCGCGGCCTGGAAGGCCTTCGATGCGCATGCGCAGAAGGTGGCCAACTGGTTCGGCGTGGCGAACATCTCGTCCGCGCTGTTCGGCATCCCGGCCGGTGTCATCGGCATCGTGGTGGGCTCGCTGCTCACCGCCGCACCGTCGCGCGCGATGCAGGATTTCATCGACGAAATCCGCCGTCCGAAGGGCAAGGAACTGATGGAAGGCGGCAATCTCGTCAACGAGATCCGCTAACCGTACATCATCCGGAAACGGGGCCCTCAATGGGCCCCGTTTTCTTTTCGACCGCCATTCGGCTAGGCTCCCTCCCATGAACCCGCTGTTCCAGTACTGGTATTTCCACCTGCCCAATCTCGCGCTCGCCGCCGTGATGTACACGCTGATGGGCCGGCTGCTGCTGTCGCTGTTCGTGCCGCCCGACTGGAAGAACTATATCTGGCGGGCCTTCGTGAGGATCACCGATCCCGCCGTGAAGATCACGCGCTTCGTCACGCCGCAGGTCCTGCCGCATGTGGTGGTCCTGGTCTTTGCCTTTCTCTGGGTCATGGTGCTCCGCATTGCGCTTTTCGCGCTGTTTGCAAGCATCGGCCTTCTGCCCACGGTCAGCGGGTAAGCGACATGTCAAACAGCAGCATCGTTGTCATCGTCGGTCTTGCCATCCTCAACGGCATCTTCTCGCCCTTCCTGATCGGCGTCTTCGCGCTGCAGGGAATCTGGTATCCCTTCTTCCTGCCGCCCATGCTGCCGCTGGTCTTCGCGCTGTCGTCTCTCATCCTGTCGACGCTGACGCTGATGGTGGCCGGCGTTCCGGCGGCACTCTACGAACGTTTCGCCGGCGGCGGAACTTCCTCGTTTACATCCGGTTTGATCTGGCTGGGCGGCGTCCTGTTGCTCAGCCTGCCCGCTGTGTCCAACATCATCAAGGCGCTCGGTCTGGGCGGCTGACTTCACCGGTCCCGTGACGTTTGCCACTCTTGCGGAAACGCCGGACCGGAGACTAGCGTACAAGGCCATGGAGACGATCGAGCGGGTTGCACATGTTTCTGTCGGGCGGGCCTGCGGCTTCTGCGGGCTGGCCATCATCTGCTTCATGGTGGGCTTCAGCTACGAGCCGCACCTCTCGGCGCGCGTCGGCGGCATGTTCAGCTTCATCGTCACGCTGGTCCTCGTCGCCAAGGCCTTCATCGCGCCGCGCCAGCCCTACAAGTCGACCGAAACCTGGCTGATGCTGAGCGATGAGGAAAGGCCACCACCCGCCGTGGCGCAAACCGTGATCGGCGGCGTGTTGCGCAACGTCTTCCTGCAATATGCGCGCTTCGGCGCTGCCACCACCGTGGTGCTGATGGGCGCTGCCGTCATCCTGGGTTCGATGACGGCCTGATCCAGGTCAATTGCGCCGCCGCGCAGTTCTGACAGGATGCGAAAAAGACCTGCTGACGGGGGAAGACGTGCTCAAGGCAAAACGCATATCGGCGGCATCCTGCCCGCTGCGCTCGCTTACCGCGGCGGTGATGGATACCGAGACCACCTCGCTCGACGTTAAGGCGGCGCGCATCGTCGAGATCGGGGTGGCGCCGATGATCGATGGCCGCATGGAGCCAAAAGAGAGTTTTTCGACCTTCGTCGATCCGGGCTCATCCATCCCGCCCGCCTCACGCGCCATCCACGGCATCACCGATGAGATGGTGAAAGGCAAGCCCGTCTTCGAAGCCGCCTACAAATCCTATCTCGCCTTCGCGGGCGACCATCTGATCCTCGGCTATTCCCTGGGATTTGACCTGGCGGTGCTGAAGGCGGAGAACGAGCGCTCGGGCCTGCCGTGGAAAGTGCCGCGCTCGCTCGACGTTCGCGACCTTGTCCGCATCCTCAACCCGCCGCTCCCGGATTTTTCGCTCGACAAGGTGGCCGCCTGGCTTGGGATCGGCGTCAGGGACCGGCACACGGCGGTGGGCGATGCGATCGTCACCGGCGAGGTCTTCCTCGCACTCCTTCCCAGGCTGCGCGACAAGGGCATCCGCACGCTTGCCGAAGCGGAAGACGCCTGCCGCAAGCGCCGCCACAGCGCGGAAGATACCTCGCCCGGCTGGGAGGAGGCCGTCTCGGCAAGGCCTGCGGCGAATGCGCTGGCCCGTGTCGACAGCTATCCCTATCGCCATCGCGTGAAGGACGTGATGGCAAAGCCCCCGATGATGATCGATGGCCATGCCTCGCTGCACATGGCGCTGAACATCCTGGTCGAGCGCAAGATCAGTTCGCTGTTCGTCGAACCGCCAAGGCCCGATGCGCCGCATGGCATCGTCACCGAGCGCGACATCCTGCGCGCCATCGCCAATGATCCGCTGCATGCGCTGTCCCAGAAGGTCCAGAGCGTGGCGAGTTTTCCGCTGGCCGCCGTCTCGGCGGATGATTTCCTCTATTCCGCCTTCGGCCGCATGCGAAGGAAGCGCTACCGCCACTTGGGCGTCATCGACGCCTCGGGAAAGATCGTCGGCGCACTCACCCAGCGCGACCTGCTCAGGCAGCGGGCGGATGACGCGATCGCCCTCACCGATGCGATGGACGAGGCAGCGGGCGTCAACGAGCTGGCCGTCGTCTGGCGGAAGCTGGCCGAGGCCGCGCGCTCGCTCTTCGCCGAGGAGGTGGACCCGCGCGACATCGCTGCCATCATATCGGGCGAGGTCTGCAGCCTCACGGCGCGCGCCGCCGAGATCGCCGAAAAGGAGATCGAGGACAAGAAACCCGAGGGGCTTTCCTACTGCATCATGGTGCTGGGCTCCGGCGGGCGCGGCGAAAGCCTGCTCGCCATGGATCAGGACAATGCGATCATCTATGAGGGCGAGGGCGAGGCGTGGCTGAAGGCCCTCAGCTTCCGCATGAACGCCATTCTCGATGAAGTGGGCGTGCCCTTCTGCAAGGGCGGCGTGATGGCAAAGAACGAGGCCTGGCGCAAGACGGCGGCGGAATGGCGCAAGCACGTCGCGGGCTGGCTGTCGCGCTCCGACCCTCAGGACATTCTCAACGCCGACATCTTCTTCGATGCGCTTCCCGTTCATGGCGATCAGCATCTGGCGGACGCACTGCGGCGCGATGCGATCGAGGCTGCCTCGCAATCACAGAGTTTCATCAAGCTGATGACCCTCAACACCGCCAACATCGATCCGCCGCTCGGCTGGTTCGGCCGCTTCCGGCTGGAGGAAGACGGCCGCATGGATCTGAAGCGCGGCGGCATCATGCCGATCTTCTCGGGCGCCCGCGTGCAGGCGCTGAAGCATCGCATTTTGGAGCGCGCGACGGCGTCTCGTCTGGAGGCACTGCGCCATACGCCGGAAGCGCCGCACCGCGCCATTACAAAGCTTCTCGAAGCCCACAAGATCCTGCTTGGCGCCATCCTCAACCAGCAGCTCGAGGACATCGAGCGCGGCACGCCGCCGTCGAGCCGTGTCGATCCGAAGGATGTGCCGTCCGCCGAGAAAGAGCGTCTCAAATGGGCGCTCGAGCAGGTGAAGTCGGTGCGCGACCTGCTGGGCGATCCGGTCGGCTGAACAGCCCGCCGCCATCACCGGAAAGCGGCGCAGCATGAGGCGGAAAATTTGCAGGATAAATGGTGCCCAGGACCGGAATCGAACCAGTGACACGCGGATTTTCAATCCAGGCCTGAGACAGCGATATCAAGGGCTTGGCCGCGCTGCACTGTAAAATCTAGGGGAAAAGATCAAAGGCTTAGGGGCGGTTCGTCAAACTGGACGCCGCCGCAAACGGTACCGCGAATAAAAACCCCTACCGCGGCGGCAACCGGGGCACGGGCATTCAAAGCAAACGGTGCGACTTGTGGAGCGCGAACACATAGTAGCCTGAAGGGATACCGCTCTGCAATTGCGAAGTATGCCGTATCGCCTGACCTGCTCGTGCAGGTTCTCGCGGTTGCGGAGTGCGCGTCATGAGCGAGGGCAACAACCAGGAAAAGACCGCCACAGCATCACGGAAATTCCAGATCCTCGAGCAGGTCAGCGGGGACAGGGGCGGGCAAGGCAAATTGACTGATCTCGACCTTCACACCACCTTGGCGCTGACCAAGTGGATGAATGCTGATTTGAGCGTCTGGCGGCCACAGAAGCTTTTAGCGAAGGATCTAGGTCTCAGCGAGACTGGTGTTCGAAATTCGATCTACCGCCTCATAAAACGCGGCCATCTCAAAGTTCTTTCTGAAGGCAACGGTAGAGGCCACTCCACCACGTATCAATTCACCCTAAAGCAGGTCGAAAGGTGCAACGGCGGTTGCACCATTGAGCCTGAAAAGGTGCAACCGCCGTTGCAGGTTTCCAGCAATAAAGGTGCAACGGCGGTTGAAGAAAGGTGCAACGGCGGTTCGCTTAAAGGTGCAACGGCGGTTGCACCCAATCCTTATAGGGAAACCGTAGAAGAATCCGTGGAGGAGAACACATCTCCACCGCTCATCTCATTGCCTGCTGTTTCGAAGCCGGAAGGGACTCGGAAGAGGGCAGCTTCAAGACCGAAGATCGACAAGGCAGCGCTAGAGCCACAGCTCTCGGAACTGCTCATGCAATATCCGAAGACCTATCGGACGATCAGACCCAAGGCTCTCGCAAATCTCGCGACCGCTCTCCGAAAAGGGGAGTTCCCAGCGATTATGCAGGGCGCCATGCGATATGCCGCCGAATGCGAAAACACGGAAGAGCAGTTTATCGCAGGGCTTCAGAACTGGTTACGCGATGAGCGATGGACCCAGGCAGCGGCGCCGCAACGGCAAGCCACTACAATCGGCCATCATCAAAACGCAAAAGCCCAAACGCTGCAGGTTTACAAACATCTGGCCTACAATTCCGATGAGGAACCCGAAAGCCAGATGATCGCAGCTGGAGGACTCCGCGCATGAACAACGTCACACTGCTTCCGACTCGTCCGGGCGCAAAACAGCACAAGCGTCCTGAGACCATACTTGCAGAGATTGCCAAAGACGGTGATCCCCTCGACCGCCTTTATGGAGCACTCTCGAAAAAGCCAGTGACCGAAATCGGAGCATGGGATCCGATTGCAAAGATAGAAGCGGCGCTCTCCTATAACCGGCAGCTGCTCGACGGCTTGCCAAAGCCTGCTGAAGTGCAAGGATTACTCCAAACAGTCAAGGATGCCCTTTCCACAACGACTGAGAGTTCAATCAAAAAACAGGTGGCGTTCCTGCTTGGCGCCTATCCGAATGCGGCACCGACAGTTCCCGAAGCGTATACGGCTATGCTCATTTTCGACATAATGGACATGGGAATTCCCGATGCCGTGGTGTTCACAACCTGCAGAGAGCTCCGCCGCACATTGAAATTCCTGCCGACGATCGCTGAATTTCTTGCTGTCGCGGAGAAACACCTGAAGCACTGGAGATGCACTGATCTGCTGCCGGATCGCCTTACAAGGGCCCGGGAAAGCATTGAGGACGCCATCAAGAGGGCTGAACTATCTCTTGCAGAGATACGCCGCGATATCGAGAATGGATGGCGGGATGCAGACGGCAAACTCCTAGAAATCGGCCGGCCCTTGCCGAAATTCAGAGCCAGCCGATGAATAAGCTGACCCCACTTGCTGAAGACCTTTTGCACGGCGCCGACGCGATCGCAGAATACATCTGGGGCACCGGCGCCGATCCGCAGCGTGTCTATGCCCTTCGAAGGAAGAAAGGTGCTCCGATCTTCTCTCTCGGAAATCAGCTCTGCGCGCGGCGTAGCAGTCTGTTGACCTGGATCGAAACACTCGAAACAGCTTCCAGCCGCTAAGTCGTGCCACTGCGTTCTGCATCGTTAGTTTCCATTCGCGCCCGTTAGCATTGTGAAGCAGTGAGAATCTTCCGATCCTGCAAATGGATGGACGGTCAAGAATGCTCGCGAAGTTTCTCTCAATCTTCAGCCGCAAAGATGCAGCCTCGACGGGCTGGTCCGCGCTTGTCGACTCGGGCCGTGAGACGGCAGCCGGCATCCTGGTCTCACCCGATATCGCCCTGAGATGCGCTCCGGTCTTCGCCGGCGTTAGGGTCCGGAGCGAGACAATCGGTTCATTGCCGGCTTCAATTTTTAAGCGGCTTCCAGGCGGCGGAAAAGAGCGCGCCGATGATCACCCGCTGCATGATCGAATTCACGGCCGGGCGAACGCCTGGACCGGCGCGCCTGAACTGTTCATGCAGCTCGAGAAGGATGCCACCCTTTACGGTCACGGCTACGCACTCGCGAACCGATCAGGCGAAAAAATTGTCGAGCTCATCCGCCTCAAGTCGAACACCGTCACCGTTGAAGATGGCAGCGACCATGAACCGTCCTACCGCGTTGCGCTGAAAAGCGGCGGCACCAAGGTCTACCCGTGGCGCGACATCCTGCACATTCAGTCCGTCGACGGACTATCGCCCATTCGGCAGTGTGCAGAGTCGATCGGCCTTTGCATGGCGATGGAGCAGCATGCGGGCCGGATCTTCGGAAACGGCGGCCGGCCCAGCGGCGTCTTGAAGCTCAAGGGCAAGATCAACGAGTCGACCTTGGAACGCCTCAAGGCATCGTGGCACAACGCTCACGCCGGTGAGCGGGCGGGGCATACCGCCATCCTCGAGGATGGAATCGAGTTCGATCCGCTGTCCTTCAATTCGGTGGACCTTCAGTTCCTCGAACTCCGAACCTTCCAGGTGACGGACATCGCCCGCGCGCTTGGCGTGCCGCCGGTTCTGATCGCTGACTATGGCCGCGCGACATGGGGCAACTCGGAACAGATGGCGCAAGCCTTCCTGACATTCGGGATCCTGCCCAGGCTCAAGATGTGGCAGGGCGCTATCAATCGGCTGCTCTCACCTGAAGAGCAGCGCACACATTTCGCAGAATTCACGGTCGATGAGCTCGTGAAGGCTGACATTTCCGCGCGGTTCGAAGCCTACAGCAAGGCCATTTCAGCGCGCATCCTCAATCCGAACGAAGCGCGCGCCAAGGAAAATCTTCCACCCTACCAAGGCGGAGAGGAATTCCTGAACCCTAACATTGAACCCGCCGGGGCAACCGCGCCGGCACCGCGCGCAAAACCCCGCGCTGTCGCATAGGGAGATACTGGGATGCCATACACACCTGCAAAGGATCCCCACACGTCGAATTCCATAGGCCCTGACAGGTTTGGCCGGAAAGGGGCAGTGGTCACGCCATCTGATAGTTCGGACTTCCAGGCATACTGCAAGCTTTTGGTGACGGCCACCGGCACGCTGCAAATCCTGCCTGTTGAAAACCAGGATGGCGAATGGCTCGATCTCGGCACCGTACAGGCCGGCTTTATCGTTCCCTATGAGGTGCGGCGGGTGAAGGTCGGGTCGACCGCCATCGTTGTGACGATCGGGTAGCACAATGAAACTGGAATCCGGTCATCATCTCGACTTCGACCTGAAGGCGCTCACCGATGAGGGCAGCTTCAGCGGTTATGCATCCGTCTTCAACGTCGAAGACCTGGGCCGCGACGTGGTAAAGCCCGGCGCTTTCGCCAAGTCGCTCACCCGGCGCCCGGCAGCCAAGGTAAAGATGCTCCGCGGGCACGATACCAGCGAGCCCATTGGCGTCTGGACTGAGCTTGCCGAAGATCGCAAGGGCCTCAAGGTCACCGGCAAGATCATCACCGATACCGCCAAGGGTCGCGAAACCCATGCGCTTCTGAAGGCCGGCGCGCTCGACAGCCTGTCAATCGGCTATCGCACTCTCAAAGACTCCTACGATCGAAAAAAGGGCGTCCGCTTCCTCGAAGAGCTCGATCTCTACGAAGTGTCGATCGTCACTTTCGCAATGAACGAAGGCGCGACCGTCTCAGCCGTCAAGGCTGCAGATCCCGACCGGGCGCGCGCGCTCGTGACTGCTGTCCATCAACTCAATGAAAGGTTTAAATCATGAAGCACTGCCTCAGTGCGGAATGGCTCAACGCCGGACCGCTTGAACGCAAGGATGCCTCCGGCAATGAGCCGGACGCCCTGAAGGCGATCTCCGATCTTTCTGCAACGCTCGAAGCCAAATTCGGCAAGCTCGAAGGTGATCTCAAGGCCGCTTCCGACCGCTTCGACGTGGAAGTCGCGCGCCTGAAACGGCCGGGCACCGAAACCAAATCGGGTGACCAGGCGCTCGAAGCGAAGGCCTTCGAGACCTTCGTCCGCAAGGGCCGCGAAGCCCTGACGCCCGATGAGGCGAAGAGCCTCAACGTCAGCGACGACACCGCCGGCGGCTACATCGCGCCGAACGAGTTCATTGCTGAACTGCTCCGCAATGTGGTGCTGTTCTCTCCGGTTCGCACCGTCGCCCGCGTGATGGCTACCAGCGCGCCGCAAGTGCTGCTACCCAAGCGCACCGGCGGCATGACCGCCTCATGGGTCGGCGAAAAGCAGGCCCGGCCGGAAGCCAATGTCACATTCGGCCAAAACCGCTATCCCGTTGCTGAACTGGCCGCCTATGTCGACGTCTCGAACACCATCCTCGAAGATGCCGCCTTCGACATCAATCAGTTGCTCGCATTCGAGTTCGCCGAAGAGTTCGGCTTCGAAGAGGGCAAGGCATTCGTCAACGGCACTGGCGTGCTGCAGCCCTTTGGCTTCATGAACGATACCGGAGTCGGCTACACGCCTGGCGGCCATGCTTCCCTGGTGCAGGCTGATGGCCTGATCGACCTCTTCCACGCAATCAAGCCGGTCTACCGGACAAACGGCGTCTGGATGATGAACTCCGCAACCCTCTCCGCGGTGCGCAAGCTGAAGGACTCGGTGACGGGCGCCTATCTGCTCACACCGGCGGGCTTCAACGGCGCCCTGGCCAACACCATCCTTGGCCGTCCGGTGGTGGAAGCACCCGACATGCCGGACATCGCCTCCAATGCCTTCCCGATCGTCTTCGGTGACTTCGGTGCCGGGTACAGGATCTTCGACCGTGTGGCACTGTCGGTGCTCCGCGATCCCTATTCCCAGGCCACGAACGGCATGACCCGTTTCCACGGGCGCCGCCGCGTGGCCGGTGGTGTGGGGAAGTCGGAAGCCATCCGGAAGCTGAAGATCTCCACAACGTAACGTCGACGTGACGACACCGGGCGGTCTCCGCCCGGTTTTCCTATCAACATCTCGGAAGGACAATCGCAATGCGCGACCTCATGAATTCGATCAACGTGAAGCCGGTCATTGTGCCGGTTGCCGCGGCAATCACTGACAACACCGCCCAGGTGGGCACGGTGATCGATCGCCTTGGCTTCGACAGCCTCACCTATGCGATCATCACCGGCACCCTTGCCGATGTCGACGCCACCTTCACCGTGTTGCTCGAAGAGAGTGATGCATCGGGCTCGGGCTTCGCCGCGGTTGCTGATGCTGACCTTCTCGGCACTGAAGCACTGGCTGGCTTCACCTTCGCCGCTGACGGCGTCTGCCGGAAGCTCGGGTATATCGGCAATAAGCGTTACACGCGCCTGACCATCACGCCCGGTGCGAACACCGGTGCGGCACCGCTGTCAGCGCTGGCCATCCTCGGCCACGCCATGTCTGCACCGACAGCGAACCCGCCGAACTGATAGCCGACACCCGCCGCTGCCGACACGGTGACGGCGAACCCTGCAGGCGAGCCCAGCGCCGCCATCCCTCGAGCTACGGCTCGCCTGCAGTCCTTTCATTGGAACTCTCATGCCCTTCAAACCATCTCGCATCTGCTCCTGTGGCCGCCGCGTCGATAGCGGCACCATGTGCCAGTGCAGACGTGCGGCCCGCGCGGAACATGACCGCTGCAGGCCCAGCGCCCATGCGAGGGGATATGATGGCGAATGGCGGAAGCTCCGCGGGGCGTTCCTCGAAGCGAACCCTTGCTGCTCGGAAGATGGATGCCATGCCGCTGCAACAGACGTTGACCACATTGAAAGCGTGCGCGACAGGCCAGAGCTCCGCCTCGAGTGGAGCAACCTACGCCCGCTCTGCCACAGCCACCACTCGCGACGCACAGCCCGCGACCAGGGCTTCGCCAGCACCCGGGGGAGGGTCACAACTTCCGGCCAAGGGGGACAGACCGTTCAGGGTGGACAACGCGAACAATTTTCGATTTCGCCCGCTGGAAATTCGGTCACCGGTGCAGGAGGCTCGCTTGAATGAGAGGACGCCGGCCGGAACTGAAGGCGATCGAGGGCAGCGCGCCGCCGCTGACTCCGCGACCGGCACATATCCCGAAATCCATGCATCGGGAGTGGGACCGCGTCGTTTCGGACTTGGCGGCCAGAAAGCTGCTCTTCCCGTCAATGCTGGGCCTCGTGGCGTCGTATGTGATTGCCCAGTTTCAGGCGGCGGAGTGCATCAAGGCAATCGAGCAGGACGGGGCATTCGTCCGAACCAAGACCGGCGAACCCAAGCCGCACCCGGCGCACGGGCTTCTAAACAAGGCTCAGGAGATCACAGCGCGGATGGGCGCGGAACTGGGCTTGAGCCCGTCGGCGCGGTCGCGGAAGGGCCTGCAGGGGCCGGGAGCATCACACGATGACGACGGCGCGCCGGCCGGAATGGATTTATGACGGCTCCGATATCCCGGACCCCATGGGATACGGCGAACGCGCGGTCGAATTCATCCGCCGTCTGAAGCACCCGAAATCCCGCCTCGAAGGCAAGGCCTTCGACCTTCCGCCATTCTGGGAACGGATCGTCCGGCGCATTTACGGCCCGGTCGACGATCGCGGCAACCGGCTCGTGAAGACGGTGTTCATCCTCATGCCGCGCGGCGGGCGCAAGACGACGATGGGCGCCGCGCTCTCGCTGCTCCACACTTTTGGCTACGAACGCACCGAAGGCGGGCTCGCCCTGGCAGCGGCGGCGGCCGAAGATCAGGCGACCATTGCCTACGACGAAGCGGCGGCGATCGTGAAGGCCACGCCCTGGCTTGCCAAGGCGGCGAAGCTCACCGAGTCGCAGTTCTCGCTCGAGCACCGGAAGAGCGGTTCGGAGTTCCGCGCCATTCCGGCCAAGGGCGAAATCCAGTTGGGCAAGACCCCGACATTCGTGCTGGCGGATGAGCTCATCGCCTGGCCTTCCCGTGCATTGTGGAAGGCGCTGCGCACCGGCCTGGTGAAGACGCCGGGCTCTCTTCTGATCTCTATCACCCAGTCCGGGCGCGGTCAAAACAACCTCGCGTTCGAAATTTACGAATATGCAAAAAAAGTCCAGTCCGGTGCCATCGATGATCCCGGCTTCCTGCCGGTGATCTTTGAGACTGACGAGAAAGCGGACTGGCGCGACGAAAAGCTGTGGCACATTGCAAACCCTGGCCTTGCGCTGGGCTTCCCTGATCTTCCGGGCCTTCGCCAGCTGGCACGCGAAGCGGCGGAGCGGCCGGCGGAGCGCGACGACTTCCGGCAGTACAACCTGAATGTCTGGCTGGATTACAGCCTCTCACCCTTCGTCGAGATGAGCGTTTACGACGAAGGCTCAGCACCGATCGACCTTGAGGCCCTGAAAGGGCGGCCGTGCTGGATAGCCGTCGATATGGGCCTGACGACCGATCTCACAGCGGTCGTTGCCGCATGGCGCGATGATGACGACGAAGACGGCTATATCGTCCAAGCGTGGTTCTTTTGCCCCGGTGACAATATCCAGGGCCGGGCCGACCGGGACAAGGTGCCGTATCCGCGATGGCGAGATGAGGGATACATCATCGCAACTGAGGGGAATGTCTCAGATTATCGCGCGGTCGAAGCGCATATTCGAGGCCTTTGCGAACGCTTCGACGTGCAAGAGATCGTCTTTGATCCGGCTTATGCCCAGGCGGTGATGGCGCCCTTGACTGAAGACGGCCTGCCCACCGCCACCATGCGCCAAGGCTGGATCACCATGGGTCCGGCGATCAAGGAACTCGAGCGCGCCATCATCGCCCGGAAGTTCCGGCACGGCGGCAACCCGGTGCTGCGATGGTGCTTCGAGAACGTCGCCACCGAAACCGACAAGGCCGGCAATCGGTCCTTCCATAAAGGAAAAAGTCGGGATCGGATCGACGGCGCGGTTGCGGCCGCGATGGCGATCGCCCGGGCCTCAACCGGCGCAAGCAATCGATCAATCTATGACTCGCCAGAACGCTCCGAAGGTTTCCTCTTCATCTGAAAGGACTCAGCATGACAATCTCTCTTAGGTCTCTTCGCGTGACTGCCGAAATGGACGCGAGCAGCTACGCCCGCGGTGCCGCACAGAAAACCGCCGCGGATGGTCTCATGGTCGACTCGGCGCAACGGATGGCGGCAAGCTTTGCCGCTGCCGATGCTCAGACACAGCGGACCATTCCCGGCCTGACGAAGCTCAGCCGGTCCTACATCGAAGGCTATTCAGAAGCGGCGAAGTTCGAAGCCCAGATTCGCACACTCAGCGCCGCGATGGATCACGGACTCGATCCGACCAGGGCCGCGATGATCTACGGCGGCATGTCGGACAAGCTGGGCATGACCGCCAGCGCCGCGGAACTCGCGAGAAGCGGTTTCGTCGGCCTGGTGCCAGTGGTCGACCAAGTGAACGCCCGCATGATGGCTACAGGCGCGGCGATGGACCATACGGCCGCAGGCATGCATCGCACGGCCGCCGGCGCGATGCTCAATCGTGGCGAAATGGCAAACCTGTCCTATCAGTTCAATGACATGGCCGTCATGCTCGCGTCCGGACAATCTCCGTTCATGATGCTGATGCAGCAAGGCATGCAGGTAGGCCAGATTATCGGGCCCTATGGCCTGCAGGGCGGCATGCGGGCGCTGGGAACGGGCCTCATGTCGTTCGTGCTGAACCCGGTCAATTTGGCCGTCGTCGGCTTCGCATCTCTCGCCGGTGCCGTGTCGATGTTCGTCAATAGCGCCAAGTCAAGTCTGCCTTCAGTCGAAGACCTGCTGAAACAACAAAAGGATCTGCTAGGCGAGTTGAAGGACCTCTACGGCGATGCCGGCAAGGGCTTTGGTGAAAGATCGCCGGAACCTGAATTCGTGATCCGCTTCCGCGCCGAAATGAACCTCGAGCAGTCGACGGCGAAGATGAAGGAAGACTTCCGGACCTTGCTCGAAAATCCTGCCTTCGGGCTCAACAAGCCGTATCTCGATCTCTACCCCGAAATGAAGCTGCCGGCCGTCAATCCGTTCATTGCATTCCAGGCGCTGTTCGAGGAAGCGCAGCGCGATCTTGACGCCGGAACCCTGAAGGCCGCCGAACTTCGCGAAGAGATCATCAAGCTGCCCAGCGCAAGCCCGGCCGTCAATGCGGTGAAGCAAGAGTTCATCGCCATGTCGGAAGAGGTGGCGGAAAATCAGCGAGCGGTCGAAGCTTTCAAGGGCGCGCTGGAATCGCTGCCTTCACCGCGGGATGCTGGCGCGCGGATGCTCATGGGCACGTTGCGAGACGCCCGGACGGCCGCCGATCGCCTCCGTGCTGAAACCGCGCTCGACATCCGCGACATGAGCGCGACGACACCCGGTGATAAAGCGGCAATCGCTGTGGAACGTGAACGGCTACGCATGCTCGAAGACCAGGTTCACCCGATCGAGGCGGCCGCGCGGATCGAAGCGGCGCGCACCATCGCCTTGGCTCAGGCCACGGGCGAAATCGAAAAGCAGACACTGCAGATTCGCGAGCAGGTCGCGGAACAGGACAAGCAGCGGCTCCGCTCCGCGAACGACAATATTGCTTCCGCAAGGCTTGACCTTACGATGATCGGAAAGACGCCAGCGGAGCAACAGGAAGCCCGCGCGAACCTGCAGACTTTTCTTGATCTTCAGCGACAGGCAGAAGACAACGGGCTGGCCTTCGACACCGCGCAGTATGGGCGCCTGAAGGCGATCAATGCGGAACTTGCGTTGATGAATCAGCAGATGGCAGTTCGAACCCTCGAAAAGGACATCGGCAGCGAGCGCAGTGCCCTGTTCATGCCGACGGCAGAAGGTGACATTCTGAAACGGCTTCAGGGTGCCGGCATCCAGGAGGGAACCGCCGACTTCGCGCGCTTCGCAGAGCAGTTGCGCGAGATCCAGGAGATCGAGAGCAGTTTCGGCTATGGCTTCCGCCGCGGCTTCGAGGAAATGTCAGCGGAGGTGAACAATTTCGCCGGCACCACTCAGCAGATTATGGGCAACCTGAACTCAGGCATGGAAGACGTTTGGGTGAACTTCGCGAAGACGGGGGAACTGGAATTCACGTCCCTGATCGACACGATGATGACGGACCTCGCCCGGCTCTCCTACCAGTTGGCGATGAGCGGGCTGCTTAACAGCTTAGGGCTGGGCCAGAGCCAGACACCGGCCGGCGGTGGCTTCATGAGCATGCTTATGGGCATGTTCGGTGGCGGCGTTGCGCCGAGCCAGAGCGCGAACGGCAACGTGTTCTATGGCGGCATGCAGCGGTTCGCCAACGGCGGTGCCTTCGCCAATTCGATCGTGTCCAGGCCGACCATGTTCGCCTACGGCGCGGGGAACCTGGGAATCATGGGTGAGGCAGGACCGGAAGCGGTGATGCCTCTTCGACGTGGCAGTGATGGGCGCCTTGGGGTCGCGGCCGCAGGTGGTGGCGGCGGCGGCGGAGCGGTGGTCAATGTCTATAACCAGGTCGGCGACGCTAAGGTTGAACAGAGTCAGCGGAAGAATGCCGATGGATCTATGACGATTGATGTATGGTTCAAAAAGAAGCTGGAACAGCACAGCCCGGACGTGAACCGCAAGGCCATTCCCGGCGGGTTCGGATTGCCGCCTTCCCTGATCAACCGCTGATGGGCCTCATGCTCGACGCGCGACGGAGGGGCAAGGCCTGATAGATCAGCCCATTCGAAGACCTGCAGACCGATGCCACTTCACCGACAGGAAGAGACATGCCGAAACGCAAGCCCAGGAAGGCGAAGCCCGACGCGCCGAAACCGGAGAAGGCCGGACGCGAGAACCTGAAGACAGAACGGGTCGCGAGTCCGTGGAACAACGGCTTCGATCGCATTCAGCGCGTCGTCGACACCATCACCGTCATGCACCGCCGCAAGCAGCTCGATCAGCGCCAGCATGACGCCGCCCAGCGCTACCGCTTCGCTTTCGAGGCCTGTCACGGTGCGGTGCGGTCCTCGCTGAACGTCGACAACTTCACGCCCGGCGCACCAGGTTCGCGAACGCCATCTTCGCCGCTGCTCATGGCCGCGGAGATCCTGAACGAAACCCGCCGGCTGCTTGGCGCCATTGACGGCCTGGTTGTCGAGATGGTGGCAGGGCAAGGCTGCTCGATCGAGGAAGCCACGGCGCGCATGTGCGGCCGCGACAAGGACGGCAGGTGCCGCGAAGGCGATCTCCGCACGATCGGCAGCAGACTCCGCGAAGCTCTCAACCTCTTGGCTTACAGATGGTTCGGGCCCGATCGCAGAGCCAAGCATGACGCCTTTGTTCCGGAGTGGGGCCGGCCGGGCGTGCTCACGCGCTGGGGAGAGGTGGAGCGGGCGAAGGCGGCGCATTCTTGAGAGGTTGTCGCCACCATCCTAGAAGGACGTCACGGCCCGCTACGTGGATCCGCACCGCTTCCAGGGAAAACCGCTCACGCTTCGCCGGAACTGCCAGCGCCCTTGTTCTTTTCTTCCATCAAAATCATCATGTGTTCAAAGGCGCGCTTAGTAGAATCAAAAACTGTCTTCTGAACGATGCGGAGCAATTTTTCTTCGTTCGCATCTAGGAACGAGCCGGCAAGTTCTCGTCGCCTCTTCTCTGAAGCAGGATCGGAGCTAGCTAGAAGTTCCTCAGCCTCTCTGCCATCAAGAAATTCCTGCAGCACATATTTGATTTCATCTTGCAATGTCCGCTTGTCTCGCGCGGCTTCGAGATGGAGCTTTGACAGCATTTCAACCGGAATCTGTACAGATGAAAATGATTGCTCCAGGCGATCTACTATTTCAGCATTCATTGAGCGCCGGTTTTTCTCGGCTTCCTGATGAAACCGCTCTCGCATGCCCTCCGGCATCCTGAGGACGAATTGGTCCAGTTGACGACTGGGATAGCTGGCAGATTTCTTTGGCATGCGAATATTTCTAGCACGATAGTACGTAGTGGCTATAATTTTGTTTGACATAGTACGTAATGGCGATATATGTAGTGGCTAGTACGGAGATCAAATCGTGAGCCGCAAAAACCTTCCACAGATCGTCATTCGACTGCCTGAAGACGTGAAGGCATGGATCGCGGCCCAGGCCGAAAAAAACTACTCCTCGCAGAACTCTGAAATCGTCAGAGCTATCCGGGAACGCATGCAACGCAACGCGGAACAGCCGACCGGCTAGTTCATCGGACTACCCACTTTCATCCGTCCACCCAACCGGCGCGCGCTCATGCTCGCCGCAACATGAGGAGTATTGCATGAACACTGTCAATGAACGCCTTTCGAAGTCCAAAGCTGCCCACTGCAGGGAATTGTTTCAGACGGGCAAATCCGCTGGCACAACTTGGGCGAAGGACACTGCAGAGTATTCGGAGCTCGTGAAAATCAAGGCGATCGACGCCAGCGACTATGTCGAGGCGAGCGGCGATCGAGAGGGGGCATTCGAAGCCATCTTCGCCATTGCCGGCGAGGCGAGTTCGGATCGCGCAGAATTTGCGTCCGAAGTGCTCGGCGATGAAGCGGCAGACGATGACTTCGCCGCTGGCTTTATCATCGGAGCGCAGCAGTACTTCGAAACTGTCGAAGATCAGATCTAAGGGGGCATCCTCAATGAACCTATGGCTCAAAGGAGTAGTTCTGAAGTTGATAGAAGAAAACCCCGACGCGAAATGCACATTCAAAATCCTTTGCAAAAGGTATGATAAGTCCGTTGCGATGGAAGAAATTGGGCGCGCGCTCCTAGCGTGTGTGTGGGAAGCCTACAAATTCCCGGAAGTGTCATCTGGCAATATTACTAGGGTGCTTTCGCAGTTGAGAGACGGTGCGACGACTACTGAAATCTTCGCAAAATACGACCAAACTTTTCACTAGCGAACCAGAAATACATAACAGCTTAGGAAGTCACACATGACGGCGAAGAAACAATCTAACATCGAAATCATCAACGCCCGTGCCAAGGCATTCTTCAACCTCGAGGAAGACCTGAAGGACGCGACGATTGCAAGTGTCATCCTCACGGAAACCTTGATGAGCACTCTCATCACTGGGGCGGAGAAGGACCAAGCCGGCTTCCACGTCTTCCGGCTGAACGATGAACAGATAAAGTCGATCCACTATCTTTCATGGCAGGTGCGGCGCCACCTGCAGGACGCCATGGCGGTTTACGACGGCGCCGAAGAGCCCGGGGAGTCAACGACGGCCCGCACGCCACCAACGGGCGTTCTCGATGGTTTCGAAAGGAAGGGTGTGGGCTCTGCACCACGTGCGACCGCTGGCAACTGACGCCCAATGTATGGTTTTAGAGGGGCTGCTGGTGATCCGGTGGCCCTTCTCTGGGCGTGTCGAAATAAAATGCGCTGTATTTTAAGTCTTGACGGGAATCATGAATCTGTACCATGTGGATTTATGGCAAAGCTCAAGAACCTCTACGAACCCCGCTACACTCAACCGATCGTGTTGAGGGTCACTGGATTAAACCCATCTGTGCTTCAGGCATGGGTTGCGCGCGGCAAGATTGAGTTGGTCGAGCCGAACCCCGGATATGGGAAATCGCGGCTCTATGCTGCAGCCGATATCATGATGCTCGCAATCATGCGCCGTATGAATGACTTCAAGATTGCGCCTGAACTCTCATTTCCCTTCGCATCCGATGCCCTCGACGAGTTCGAGAAAAAGGACCGCATCAGCTGGGATGCATATTGCTTCCTGCACTTCGACGATCGTCCACGCAACAAGATCGCATATCGTTCTCTGATGGATCGCTACGGATTTGTTTCCGGTGATCCCGCGCACATGAGGGTTTCAGAATACGTTGAGCCCGACCGTCATCTATTCCAAAGGCGGATGCGAGATGAACAACGCCCGATGGAGTCACCGATAACTTGGCCGATTTATGATCCCTCACGGAAAGCGCTTGCCGCTCAGGGTATGCACGCGGAACCGGTACTGATCTTTCCACTTGGCGAGATCATGAACGGCGCGCTTGCACAACTGGAAGCGATCGAAGATCGGGAGGGCAAAGCCGGTATCCAGTAGTTGTGCGCCATTCTTGACGGCGCGCGGCCCGTCGAAAAACGAGAAATCGCCTCCTCGCGCGCAACTGTTCCATGAGGGGTCAAGGCGAGAAGGCCGCAATATTTCATAGTAGATTGATAGGGACACCTTTTTGAGCTCTGCAACTCTCAACATCAAAGTCTCGCCGCGCCGGATGCTCTCTGCACGCGAAGCGGCGGACTATTGCGGGTTGCCGTTGAAGAAATTCTCAACCGGATGCCCAGTCAATGCGGTGATGCTTCCTGGCGGTGATGAGCGCTTCGACATGCGGGATCTTGACAACTGGCTAGACGGTCTCAAGGCAGGCAGTTCCAGTGACTTTGATGACATCATCGAGAGGCTGGGCAAATGATGACATACATCAAGGTCCGGGGCTTTCAGATCTTCACCGATCGGTTGGGGAAGCAGCGCTGCTACCACCGGGCAAGCGGTACACCGATAGACCTGCAGAAATTCCCGCTCGGAAGCCTAGAGTTCTTCGCGGAGTGCGAGCGCATTCGGTCGCTAGGCGAGAAGAGCGAACAGGCACGTCCTGGCACACTTGGTCTTCTGATTGAGCGGTACAAGGCACACACCGACTTCAGCAGCAAGGCGCAGCGCACCCGCGCGGACTATCTGAGGATTTTCGACTACCTGCAGCCGATCAGGGACACGATGCTGATCAAGTTCACGCCACCGCTTGTTGTGAAGATCAGAGACAAGGCGGCGGAGCAGCTGGGGCGGAAGTGGGGCAACTATGTCAAAGCGGTGCTCTCGGTCATCTTCGGCTGGGGCGTCGAACGCGGATATCTGACCTCGAACCCTGCTTTCAGGATCAAAGGCATTCGGAAGCCAAAGGATGCACCCGACGCGAACCGGCCGTGGGCAGACTTCGAACGTGATGCCGTAATCGGGGCCTTGCCGGGGCACATGCGCTTGCCGGTGGCCTTGATGATGTTCTGTGCTCTCGACCCTCAGGATGCCTTGCGCCTGCCACGCACAGCCATCGCAAAGGGTCGGATCAACACCCGGCGCGGCAAGACCGCGGAACCGATATGGCTCGACCTTCCCAAGCCTGTTCTGCAAGCGCTGAAGGCGGCGCCGGCTCACGAGGCCATCACCCTATGCGCGAACAGCTTTGGCAAGCCATGGACCGTCTCAGGCTTCAGGGCATCATGGGGCCCGGTGAGGAAGCGTCTTGAAGCGGCGGACCGGGTAAGACCTGGCCTCACGCTGAAAGGTCTCAGGCATACCGTGGCCACGATCCTTGCAGAGATGGGCTTCGATGAGCGCACTGTTGCCGACTACCTGGGGCAGAAAACAACCGAGATGGCGCGGCACTATTCGAGGCGCGCCGACAAGAGCCGGAAGATGAATGCCGTGGTGAAGGATTTCGATCGTGAAGTGAACAGACGGCGCACCAAAGCTGTCAAACGCACCTGAGACAACTGTCAAACTGAAAGAGGCGAGCGCGTGAGTGAGGGAAAATACTGTAATTCAATCAATGGCATAGAATGGTGCCCAGGACCGGAATCGAACCAGTGACACGCGGATTTTCAATCCGCTGCTCTACCAACTGAGCTACCTGGGCACTTCGTTGTGGCGCGGTGTATAGGCGAGGGTCCAAGCCTTGTCCAGACGCTTTTGGCATCTGGAATCGCCGCGCTCTCAGCCCTTTCTTGCCCACAGGGAAAAGGCCAGTGGCAGGCGCGGGAAGCCGTCCGGCAACACCCACATGCGGCGGCGGCCCTCGACCGGGACCATGATCGGCGAGAAGGCCCAGGCGAGACGCTCATGCTCGTTCAGCGCCTCGATCCGCAGGCCTGAGGCGATCACCGCGTTCACCACGTCCGAAATCGGGTGCAGCCATTCATGGGTCACCGGATTGGCGATCCTGACGGTATCGCCGGTATAGGTCGTGTCATCGCTCATGGTCAGCGGCGCACCCCTTGGGGTGCGCCAGTCATAGGCAGGGCGGAGATCCGGCGTCTTCTCGTCGAGCGTCATCAGCGAGGGGTGGCCTTCCAGCAGGTAAAGCCTGCCGCCGGGCTTCAGTAGCGAGGCGGCAACGCCCGCCCAGCGGCGGATATCGGGCAGCCAGTTGATGGCGCCCCAGGTGACGTAGACAAGATCGAAATCGCCCTTCAGCAAATCCCGCGCATCATAGACGTTGCCTTCGATGAAGCTGGCATCAAGCCCGGTCCGGGCCTGCAGGTCACGCGCGGCAGCAATGGCGACGGGGGAAAAATCGAGCCCTACGCAGCTTGCGCCGCGCCTGGCGAGGCAGAGCGTATCGATCCCGAAATGGCACTGCAGATGCGCGATCCTCAAGCCAGCGACATCGCCCAGCTCCTCGTGCTCGATGTCGTGGAGGTTGTCGGCGCCGTTCAGGAAGGCCTGCACAAGGTAGCCCCCGGCCTCGTCCCTCACGTGGATCGCGGCACGGTCGTTCCAGTTGCGCCGGTTCTGCTCGAACCAGTTTTCCATGGTACCCTTCCAAAACAGAAAGGGCCGGCGATCAGCCGGCCCTCAAGCATTCGACCGTCAAGCGAAGCTTATGCCTCGGCGGCCTTGGCGGCGGCGGGGGCGAGGCCCACGGCGCGCTGCTTTTCGGCGATACGCGCCGACTTGCCGGTGCGGCCACGGAGATAATAGAGCTTGGCGCGGCGCACCTTGCCGTGGCGCACGACCTTGATCGAGTCGATCAGCGGCGAATAGACCGGGAACACACGCTCCACGCCTTCGCCGTAGGACATCTTGCGGACGGTGAAGTTCTCGTTGAGGCCACCACCCGAACGGGCGATGCACACGCCTTCATAGGCCTGAACGCGGGTGCGCTCGCCTTCCTTGACCTTCACGTTGACGATGACGGTATCGCCGGGGCCGAAGCTCGGCACGGCGCGCTGGGCGGCAACGATGGCCACTTGCTCTTTTTCGAGCTGCTCGATGATATTCATAACTCGGTTCCTTTCGGGGTTGCGGGCCTATACCCTCAACCCGGTTCAAAATCAAATCTTTCCCGACTCTTCGGTCCGCCGCGCGGCGTTCCAGAGATCGGGCCTTCGGGCCCTGGTCAGTTCCACACGCTGCTCCTGCTTCCATTTGGCAATCGCCTTGTGGTCGCCGGACAGCAGCACCTGGGGAATCTCCACACCTTCCCAGATGTTGGGCTTGGTGTAGTGGGGGTGCTCCAGGAGGCCCCCCTCGAAACTTTCTTCCTCGCCGCTCTGCTGCTTTCCCATCACGCCGGGAAGCAGCCTCACGACAGCATCGAGCAACACAAGTGCCGCGGGCTCGCCACCCGAGAGCACATAGTCCCCGACCGAAACCTCGCGCAGGTTCCGGCCCTCGATCACGCGCTCGTCCACGCCCTCGAAGCGGCCGCAGACGATCAGCAGGCCCGGGCCGGCGCTCAGCTCGCGCACGAGCCTTTGCGTCAGCGGCTCGCCTCTGGGGCTCATCAGCAGCCTCTGCCCTTCATGCGGGGCGGCATCGATTGCCGCCGCCAGCACGTCGGGCTTCAGAACCATTCCCGCGCCACCCCCTGCGGGGTGGTCGTCCACCGTCCGGTGCCGGTCGGTGGCGGAAGCCCGGATGTCGCGCGCATCGAGCGACCAGATCCCGTTTTCAAGCGCCCGGCCCGCAAGCGAGTGCCCGAGCGAGCCCGGAAACACCTCGGGAAACAGCGTCAGGATGGTGGCGCGGAAGGTCATCGCTTTTTCCCTTCTCCCCTTGTGGGAGAAGGTGCCGAGCGTGAGCGAGGCGGATGAGGGGACCCCTCACCCGGCGCTGCCGCGCCACCCTCTTCCGCAAGGGGAGAGGGGGATTCATCCAGAAAACCTTCCGGCAGATCGACCACCACTTTCACCCCGTCCGCCTCCAGCACGAAGCTGTGGGCAAAGGGGATCAGCACGGTGTCCTTCCGGCCTTCGACCTTCACGTCGATCAGGTCGCCTGCGCCGTAGTTCTCGACGCTGACGATCTCACCCAGACGCGTTTGATCGGCCAGATGCACGGGTAGCCCGATGAGGTCGTGGATATAGACCTCGCCGTCTTCAGGCTCGGGAAGGCGCGCGCGCGGCACGAAAAGCTCCGTGCCTCGCAAGGCTTCTGCCCGGTTGCGGTCCGTCACGCCTTTCAGGATGGCGATGAAGCCATCCTTCTGGGCGCGAAGCTTCGCGATCACGATCTTCTCGCCGCTTGCCGTTTCAAGCGGCGAATAGGCGGCGATCGCTTCCGGTTCGGCAGTGAAGCTCCTGAGCTTCACCTCGCCCCTGATGCCATGGGCGCTGGTGATGAGGCCCACGAGGACCATATCCTTGCCCATTCATCCCTCCTCGCTTCGCGGGGAGGGTGCCGAGCGCAAGCGAGGCGGGTGGGGCCAGTCTGCAAGCGCAGTATTCCCCACCCGGCACCTGCGGTGCCACCCTCCCCGCAAGCGGAGAGGGATGAATGAGGTGCGCTGCATCAGACCAAATCTCAGCCAGCGGCCTTGGCGGCTTCGGCCTTCTCGCGCTCTTGGCGCTTCTTGCCGGGAAGGGCCTTGTTCGGGTTGTTGCGGGCTTCGCGCTTGGCGAGGCCGGCCTTGTCAAGGAAGCGCAGCACGCGGTCGGTCGCCTGCGCGCCCTTTTTCAGCCAGGCTGCGGCCTTCTCGGTGTCGAGCTTCACGCGGTCGGCCGAATCCTTCGGCAGCATCGGGTTGAAGGCGCCGACGACGTCGATGAACTTGCCATCGCGCGGTGCGGCGGCATCGGCGATCACGATGTGGTAGTAGGGGCGCTTCTTCGAGCCCGCGCGTGCGAGACGCATCTTAACGGCCATGGTCTTCTCCTTGATGATCCGTGTTCTGATTAAATCTACTTCTTCTTGCCCGGAAGCCCGGGCAATCCCTTGAAGGGCGATCCGCCGCCCAAGCCCGGCAAGCCGCCGAGGCCGGGGAGCTTTCCACCGCCGAGACCCGGAAGCCCGCCCATTCCGGGCAGTTTCGGCATCGGCGGAAGCGATCCGCCCTTCATCATCTCTTTCAAGTCTTCCGGCAGCGCGTTGGGGTCGAGGCCCGCCAGCTCCGCCTGCATCTTTTCAAGTTCTGCGGCATCCGGGCCGCCCTTGGCCCCGCCCATCATCTTGCCGAACAGGCCCTTGCCCTGGCCCATCTGCTTCATCATCGCGGCCATCTGGATGTGCATTTTCAGCAGCCGGTTGATTTCCTCGACCTTGGTGCCCGAACCCGCGGCCACGCGTTTCTTCCTCTTGGCGTCCATCACCTTGGGGTGGCGGCGCTCATAGGGCGTCATCGAGCCGATGATCGCCATCTGGCGCTTCAGCACCTTGTTGTCGAGGTCGAGGCCGTCCATCTGCTTCTTGATTTTGCCCATGCCGGGCAGCAGGTTCATCACGCCGCCCATGCCGCCCATCTTCTGCAGCTGCTTGAGCTGGTCGGCCAAATCCTCCAGATCGAAGGAGCCCTTCCGCATGCGGTCGGCGATCTTCTTCGCCTTGTCCTGATCGATCTCGAGGGCGGCTTTTTCAACGAGGCTGACGACGTCGCCCATGCCAAGGATGCGGCCGGCGATGCGTTCCGGGTGGAAATCCTCCAGCCCGTCGAGCTTTTCGCCCGTGCCCATCAGCTTGATGGGCTTGCCTGTCACCGCGCGCATGGAGAGTGCGGCACCGCCCCTTCCATCGCCGTCGATACGGGTCAGCACGATGCCGGAGATACCGATCTTCTCGTCGAAGGATCGGGCGAGGTTCACGGCGTCCTGTCCGGTCAGCGCATCGGCCACCAGCAGGGTTTCATTGGGCTTCACGATATCGCGAACGGCGGCTGCTTCCGCGAGCAATTCCTCGTCGATGTGGAGGCGGCCCGCGGTATCGAGCATGACGACGTCATAGCCGCCCTTCCTCGCTTCCGACATGGCGCGGCGCGCGATCTGCACCGGGTTCTCGCCCTTGACGATGGCAAGCGTATCCACCTTCACCTGGGTGCCCAGAATCGCCAGCTGTTCCTGCGCGGCGGGGCGGCGGGTATCGAGGGACGCCATCAGCACGCGGCGCTTATCGCGCTCGGTCAGGCGCTTGGCGATCTTGGCGGTGGTCGTCGTCTTGCCCGAGCCCTGAAGGCCGACCATGAGAATGGCGACGGGCGGCGAGGCGCGGAGATTGAGGCTTGATCCTTCGGAGCCGCCCAGCGTCTCGACGAGGGCATCATGGACGATCTTGACGACCATCTGGCCGGGCTTCACCGACTTGACGATCTCGGCGCCAACGGCCTTGGCCTTCACCTTCTCGGTGAAGGTGCGGACGACTTCCAAGGCCACGTCGGCTTCCAGCAGCGCGCGGCGAACTTCGCGAAGGGCTTCCTCCACGTCCGCATCAGACAGCGCACCGCGACCGGTGATCTTGTCCAATATGCCCGACAGGCGCTCGCTTAAGCTCTCAAACATCTCTTCGCATCCTCCGGCCCAAACGCATTTCGCACCCGGGAGCGAATCTCGCTGCCGGATGTTGGCCGCCTCACCCCCCGGGAATATGAAAACCCCATGTGTGGCGCGGCCTGATGACGTTCAAGCGTCGTGTGATGGAGGGCGGCATAGGGGAAAAGCAGGAACAAGTCAAATACGGGGGCTGATCCCCGCCGGACCTCTCCCTCTAACTGTCTCTGACTGTCATCCCCGCACTTGTTGCGGGGACCCATCGTACATCCTGGCGAAATATCCGAGACTGCGGACAAATGGGTCGCCGGGACAAGCCCGGCGATGACAGCAATAGTTGTCGTGGACGCGCTTACTTCGTCACAATGGCCCTGAGCATCCAGATGGCCTTCTCGTGGAATTTGAGAGAGTCCATCATCATGTCGCTGGTCACCGGGTCATCGGCATCGTCCGCAAAGCCCGCCACTTCGCGGGCACCCTTGGCGGCGTCCTCGTGCATGGCAATCAGCTGTTCCACCATGTTCACCATGGAAGACCCGTCGAGCTTTGCTGAAACCGAGAACGACTTGGTGGCGCCATCACTCGGCACTTCGGTGCCCAGCGCGCGCATGCGTTCGGCGAGGACGTCGAGCGTCGCGAACAGCTCGTTGTAATGCTGCTCGGTCAACTGGTGGACGGGGAGAAAAAGCTCGCCCTTCACGTTCCAGTGCACCAGTTGCGAGGCGAGCAGCAGTTCATAGGTCTTGGCCAGCACGCCGCCCACCTTCGCGGCAATGGCGCCACGGTCCTGCGCGGGCAGGTCGACGTCGCGCGGTTCGATCATCTTGGTCACGGCCATGTTCTGGTCCCTCTTTTTTGTTGAATCAGGGCCACAACGCGGAACGTGCCGTGTTTGTGCCGGGGGTTCCGAAATTGTTTCTGTGAAACCGTAAGCCCGTCTTCCGCATTGACGGGCATTTGCATCATGCAGGAGAGGCCAATGCTGTCCGACCAGACACCCGCCGACATCGAGCTTTCAGTCTCAACCGAACAGGTCTGCTTCATCATCACGAAGGCCCGCCAGTTCGAGGTGAAGGACCTCCCCGTCATCCCGGACGCTGCGTCCAATGCTTCCGACGACGGCATGGCAAGCGTGCTGGAATCGCGCGCCAATGATCCCGTGGCACAGGAAATCCGCAGCTTCGTCAACGCCATGGACGAGGACGAGCAGATCGACCTCGTGGCCCTCACCTGGGTGGGCCGCGGCGACTTCGACATGGACGAATGGAAAGAAGCCCGCGAACAGGCCGCCGCCGCGCACAACGAGCGCACAGCGGATTACCTGCTGGGCCTGCCGCTGCTGTCGGAGTTTCTTGAGGATGCGCTGTCAGACTGCGGCCGGAGCTGCGAGGACGAGGAGATGGGAAGGTTGTAGTACTAAACAGGGGTTCGAACAGCATTTAGTCTAAGATCTGCATCTAAAAGCGAGGTAGCTAGCTCCAAAATTTCGTTCGATGCATGCTGCAATGTGCCACGGCCTAGTCCGTCATGGATAAATTTACTCCTAAGGCTATACAAGCGATCAAAACTTTTGAACTCTTTAGGAGACAGAAGACTGACAAACTTCTTCTTGCAAGCCTGCCTCACGCTAGCCTGCCTAGAGTTGTCGAGTAAATTCAAGATGCTTGCCTTCGTATCCTCTGAGCAAGTTGCTTCAATGATGGCTTGGCTCAACCAACTGATTGCTTGCTGGTAATCCTTGCCACGTTCATCCTTCTCACATAATGCTTCAACAGCGGTCACCCTCAAAATAAACTGAGTTTCTGAGCTTGTACTGAAAAGCGAGTCATTGATCAGAGCAGAGCAAGTCCTCTGTCGATCCGTTAGTTTTAGGTCTTTAGATAGCCAATTCATTAGGCTATCGCTTAACCTTTCGTTGCTTACGCTTACTTCTCCTCGAGCTTCAAGCCCAATAATTGCAACACTGTCTTCTTCGTAAACCTGCAGACCATGAATCTCTGGTCGAAGTTTTCTTTTGTGATCAGCGAATATCTTGGTTTCAATCGCGGTGCTAAACTGGAGATTTGCAATAGAGTGACCGATATCGATTCCCAACCTGCCTATTGAACCCGCAAGCGAAAGTGCATCTCCCAATTTCTGGCCGATAAGGGTAGCTTCCTCTTTGGAAGAGAGCCCACTACATTTGAAGATTATCCACTTTTCACCATTGTCGTGCTCTCCGGATCTTGTGATTTCGATCTCAGGGAAGTTGGCAATTGTTAGGGCTAATGCCTCTTCGATTTTCAATCGAGGTGCGGTGCGCATGCGAACTCTATATCGGGCACGGTAAACCATTGTGGGATCTACTTGCTATTCAAATATCTCCACCAGCTTTTTCCGCATCACAGCCGGATCTGCATCGATCCCCGTCCAGTATTTCACGCCGATCACGCCCTGATTGATGAGCATGCCCAGTCCGTCGATCACGGTGCAGCCTTGGGCTTTCGCATCGCGCGTCAGCTTCGTGCTGGGCGGATCGACGATCACATCGGCCACCACCATGCCGGGCTTCAGGGAGTTCACATCGATGTCGAGCGCGGCGTTGCCGTCGCCGAGGCCAATCGATGTCGCGTTCACCACGATGTCTGTTCCCTCCGGCACAGCATAGTTCTTCGGCCACACCACGAGGCTTGCGGGCGTCTTCGTCTTCTCGTTCAACAGTTTCACCAGAGGTTCGCCGCGCGAGGCCGAACGGTTCACCACTGTCAGTGATTTCGCGCCCGCCAATGCTAGTTCAACGCCGATGGCGCGCGCGGCACCGCCGGCGCCGAACATGACGACCGTTTTCCCCTTTGGGTCCACCACTTCCAGCAGCGACTTCAGGAAGCCCTTGCCGTCGGTGTTCTCGCCGATGAACTTGCCGTCACGGTTCACCGCGCAATTGACGGCGCCCATGATGGTGGCGCTCTCGCCCAGGCCATCGAGATGCGGGATCACCGTCACCTTGTGCGGGATCGAGCAGTTGAAGCCCCTCCACCCCATGGCGCGGGCACCCTTCACGGCATCGCTCAAGTTCTCAGGCGTCACCTCGCAGTTGATGTAGCGCCAGTTCAGCCCGTGATGCCGGAAGGCCGCCTCGATCATCGCCACCGTCGGGTTGCCGTTCGAACCCTCGGAGAAAGAGCCGACGAGTTCACTGCGGAAATTGTTGCTGCCCATGTCCGTCCCTTGTCCTTGCTGCTTGTGTGTCAGTTATGCAACGGCGTCACTTCGGTCCAACTCGCATCCCAGAATGAGGCCGGCGCCTTCGTCATGGTGTTCCACGCGCCGAGCCTCGGCATATCGATGTTCATGTGCCGGGTGCGCGATGCGAGCTCGGCCTTCGCGGCGACGATGATCGAGGGATCGGCCAGCAGTTGCGCCGCCGCCATGGCGAGCGCTTCCGATGCCATCAGCGCGCCGCGGTGGCCGGCGCTGTGGCCCGAAAGCGCCGTCCACGCCCAGTGGTGGATCGGCACCTGTTCGGGGTAGGCCCAGTTGACGCGGCCGAGCGGAATGCGCCAGCTGACCTCGCCGTCGTCCTGGCCATAATAGTCGGCATCTTCATTGTAGAGCTTCAAACTCCGGTCGAGCGTGAAGGCTTCACCGGGCGAGGCTGCTGCACTCAAGTCCCGCATGAAGGTGATTTCGTCTACTGTCCATTGCGGCGGGCCGATCTTGACAAGACAGTCCTGCAGCACATCCGCCAGCGCGTCATTGGCGAGATAGCCCCGGCATTCGGAAATGAACTGTTCCCGGAAGCCGCAGTTGGTCTCTGCGGCGGCGGCGCGGCAAGCATCGGTGATGAGACCATGGGCGCGGCGCACCTCGTCCAGTTCCACATTGCGGCAGGTGATCCACAGCCGCGCCTCGTCCGGGGTGATCGAGGGCATGATGCCGGCGATCCGCAGCACGTGTTTCACCGAAACGCCGGGGCAAGATTGCGCCATCGCCGCACCGATGGCGCGAACCGCTGCTTCCGCCGCGCTCAGTGCATTCCTCGGTCCCGCCTTGCCGCCATGGCCCGCTTGGCCGAGGAAGACATATTCAGTGGTCACCATCGCCTGGCAGGGCCGGGAAGCGGCGCCGTTCTGATAATCCCCATGCGAGGTGAGGATCGCATCGAAGCCGTCGAACACGCCCTGTTTCAGCAGCGCTACCTTGCCCCAGAGGATTTCCTCCGCCGGGCAGCCGATGACGGCGATCTCGCCCGGAAGCCCCAGGCTCGCGGCGGCAATCGCCGCGGCGGTATTGGCAGGCCCGATATGATTGTGCCCGCAACCATGACCGGCGGGCTGTCCGGTAGGTGCGCGCCCGCAACTCACCTCATTGCCCAGTCCCGGCAGCGCGTCATACTCCGCCAGGATCGCGATACGGGGGCCAGTGCCAGAGTCCTTCCGCGCCACAAAGGCCGTGGGAATTCCACCTGCCCCCCGCGTCACCGCGAAGCAATGCTGTTCCAGCCAGCCGCACAGGGCTTCGGCGGAACGGGTCTCCATTCCCGCCAGCTCCGGCATGCGCCAGAAGCGGTCGAAGGCCGCCAGGAGTTCGGGCTTCAGGGGCTGCCATGCCGCGCGCGCTGCGGCCCGGGTTTTTGCCGTGTTCATCATGCCCGCCACACTCGCCCAAAACCACTGGCCTTTTCAACGGGTTTTCCCATATAAGCCCCAGCATGACAGAGGCATCAAACATGCATTCCGGCAACTTGCATTTCCGCAAGATGAACGGGCTCGGCAATGATTTTGTCGTGTTCGATGCGAGGCTTAGCCCGCTTGCGATGACGGAAGACAAGGCCCGTGCCATCGCCGACCGCAAGACCGGCATCGGCTGCGACCAGCTGATCGTGCTCGAACCCTCGAGCCGAGCCGACCTCACCATGCGCATCTGGAACAACGAGGGCATGGAAGTCGAGAGCTGCGGCAACGCCTCGCGCTGCATCGCCGACCTCCTCTTCGACGAGCAGAACAAGACCCGCGCCACCATCGACACGAAGGGCGGCTTCCTCATCGCGGAGAAGGGCGGCGACAAGCTCGTCACCGTGGACATGGGCGCACCTCGTTTCGACTGGCAGGATATTCCGTTGTCGGAGAAGTTTCACGACACGCGCTATATCGAGCTGGCCGTCGGCCCGGCGGACAAGCCGCTCATCCATTCGCCCTCCGTCGTCAATGTCGGCAATCCGCACTGCATCTTCTGGGTGAAAAGTCTCGATGCGGTCGACCTCGCCAGGGTCGGGCCGATGCTGGAACATCACCCGCTGTTCCCGCAGCGCGCCAACATCACGCTGGCGCGTGTGGACTCGAAGGACCATGCCGAGATCCGTGTCTGGGAACGCGGTGCAGGTTTGACCAGGGCCTGCGGCACCGCCGCCTGCGCGGTGATGGCGGCGGGCTTCCGGCTCCGCAAGTTCAACGCACGCGCCACCATCACGCTGCCCGGCGGCGATCTCATGATGGAACGCCGCGAGAGTGACGGCCATATCCTGATGACCGGTCCCGTCGCTTACGAATTCGAGGGCGAGCTTCCGCCTCATCTGGCGGTCTAAGCCATGGCCGGCCCGGAATTCGTCACCTTTGGCTGCCGCCTCAACACCTATGAATCCGAGGTGATGCGGAACCATGCCGGGAAGGCAGGGCTGGAGAACGCCATTGTCTTCAACACCTGCGCGGTGACGGCGGAAGCCACCCGCCAGGCACGGCAGGCGATAAGGCGCGCCAAGGCCGAGAGCCCCGATGCGCAGATCATCGTGACGGGCTGCGCCGCGCAGACCGACCCCGGCATGTTCGCGAAGATGCCGGAAGTCGACCGCGTGCTGGGCAATGAGGAAAAGCTCGCAGAGGCAAGCTGGCGGCACGGCGCCAACGCGCGCGTCTCGGTCTCCGACATCATGGCGGTGAAGACCGCGAAGGCCCAGATGATCGACGGGTTGAAGGAACGTACCCGCGCCTTCGTCCAGGTGCAGAACGGCTGCGACCATCGCTGCACCTTCTGCATCATTCCGTTTGGCCGCGGCAACTCGCGCTCGATTGCGGCAATGGATGTGGTGGAACAAGTGCGCCGCCTGGTGGCATCGGGCTATTCCGAAGTGGTACTGACCGGCGTCGATCTCACCTCATGGGGGGCAGACCTCGACGGCACGCCAAAGCTCGGCAGCTTATCCTCCCGCATCCTCCGCATGGTGCCTGAACTGAAGCGGCTGCGGCTCTCCTCCATCGATTCCATCGAGGCCGATCCGGAGCTGATGGATGTTATCGCCGGCGAAGAGCGGATCATGCCGCATATCCATCTCTCGCTGCAGTCCGGCGACAACATGATCCTGAAGCGCATGAAGCGCCGCCATGCGCGCGAGGATTCGATTGCGTTTTGCAGCGAACTCCGCCAACGCCGCCCCGGCATCGTCTTCGGCGCCGACATCATTGCAGGCTTCCCGACCGAGACGGACGAGATGTTCGCCAACTCGATGAGGATCGTCGATGATTGCGGCCTCACCTATCTCCACGTCTTTCCCTTTTCGCCGCGCCCCGGCACGCCCGCCGAACGCATGCCGCAGCTTGAGAAGGCGATCATCAAGGAACGCGCCGCGCTGCTGCGCGCCAAGGGGCAGGCGCGGCTCGACAGTTTCCTCGCCTCCGAAGTCGGTGCCATGCGGCAGGTGCTGGTTGAAACCGAAGCCATGGGGCGCACCGAGCATTTCGCGCAGGTGAAGTTTGCAAGCCGCATGTCGCCCGGCGCCATCGTGAAGGCTGAAGTCACCGGTCGCGGCGCATCGCACCTCGAAGCGAGGCTCGCGGCATGAGTTTTTTCAAAAAGCTCTTCAACCGCGTCATCGGCAAGAAGGAAGAAGAGGCACCGCCTCCGCCCGCCGAACTCGAAGCGCTGCCGGCGCCGGAAGTGGAGCCTGTTCCCGAACCCGAACCGGTTGCTGAGCCGGAGCCTCCGCCCGCACCGGAGCCCGAACGCGAACCTGCGCCGCCTGAACCTGAGCCAGTAGCCATCATCGAATGGGAGCCTGAACCTGTTCCGGCCATTGCTGAAACGGTGGCCGTGCCGGAACCTGTTGCAGAGCCTGAGCCAAAGGCGAAGAAGGCTTCTAGCAGGAAACCTGAACCGAAGAAGCCTGAACCGAAGGCGAAAGCCAAGCCTGAACCAAAGAAGCCCGAGCCGAAGAGGCCTGCTGCGAAGAAAGCAGCACAGCCAAAGCCCGAAATCGAGCCTCCGCCGGAGCCTGTTACACCACCGGTCGAGGAACCGCCGGCACCTCCTCCTGAACCGGAACTTCCGCCGTCGCCTGAACCCGAACCCATCACCGAGCCGCCAGCACCGGAGCCTGAGCCGCAGCCAGAAACGCCGCCTGTTGCCGAAGTAGCTGTACCGGAACCTGAGCCCCAGCCCGAACCGTCTCCGCCACCACCTGCTCCCGCGCCCGCTGTTGCCGAAGAGCGCGCCCAGCGCCGCGGCTGGTTCGCGCGGCTTTCCGAAGGCCTTTCGAAATCCTCGAAGTCGATCACCGGGTCGATCACCTCGATCTTCACGAAGCGCAAGCTCGACAAGGAGACGCTGCAGGATCTGGAAGACGTGCTGCTGCAGGCCGATCTGGGCTTGCCCATGGCGGAGCGGATCGTCAAGGCGGTTGCCACCGGGCGCTACGACAAGGAGATCGACCCCGAGGAAGTGAAGCGCATCCTCGCCTCCGAGGTTTCGAAAGTGCTGAAGCCCGTCGAGGTGCCGTTCAACTTCGGCGCGGAGAAGCCCTTCATCATCCTCGTCGTCGGCGTCAATGGCGCCGGCAAGACGACCACCATCGGCAAGCTGGGCGCGATCGCGCGGGCGGAAGGCTTCGGCGTGATGTTCGCCGCGTGTGACACGTTCCGTGCCGCGGCCATCGAGCAGCTCACCGTCTGGGGCGGGCGCATCGGCGCCAAGGTCGTGTCGCGGCCCACGGGGGCGGATGCCTCGGGCCTCGCGTTTGATGCCATGAAGGAAGCAAAGGAGAATGGCACCGACATTCTCTTCATCGACACCGCCGGCCGGCTTCAGAACAAGCAATACCTCATGGACGAGCTCGACAAGATCGTTCGCGTCATCAAGAAGCAGGACGAGAACGCACCCCATGCCGTGCTGCTGGTTCTCGATGCCACCACGGGTCAGAACGCCATGCAACAGGCCGACATCTTCACGAAGGTCGCGGGTGTCACCGGCATCATCATGACCAAGCTCGATGGCACGGCGCGCGGCGGCATCCTCGTTGCCATAGCGGAAAAATTCAAGCTGCCGGTTCACGCCATCGGTGTGGGCGAGAAGATCGAGGATCTTCAGCCCTTCGAGGCCGAAGGTTTCGCGCGCGCCATTGCCGGGTTGGAGGACAGATGAACGAAACGACCGAGAGCCCGAAGAAGATGGGGCAGGGCCTCAAGCTGCTGATCGAGATGGGGCCGCTCGTTTGCTTCTTCATCGGCAACTGGAAGGGTGGCATCTTCTGGGGTACCGGCATCTTCATGGTGGCGACCGTCATCGCGCTCGGCGTGTCCTGGGCGTTGACGCGCAAGATCGCCATGGTGCCGCTGGTCTCGGCGATCTTCGTTGCTCTGTTTGGCGCGCTGACGCTCTACCTCCACAGCGATCTGTTCATCAAGGTGAAGGTGACGCTCATCAACGCGCTGTTCGGCGCAGTGCTGCTGGGCGGCGTGGCCTTCGGCAAGAGCTACCTCAAGCTCATCATGGGCGAGGCCATGAAGCTGCCTGAGGAGGCCTGGCGCACGCTGTCGATCCGCTGGGGCATATTCTTCTTCGCCATGGCGGGCCTCAATGAAATCGTGTGGCGCACATTCACCACCGACCAGTGGGTGAACTTCAAGGTCTTCGGCCTGCTGCCGCTCACACTGGTCTTCGCGCTTGCAAACGCTCCCTTCATGGCCAGGCACATGCAAGACGACGAGGCGAAGACTTAAGGCTTCCCATCGCCAAACTCTCCCGGCGGATTGGTGAAGGGCGGAAACTCTTCGCGGCTTTCCACGCTGCGGTATTGTTCCAGCGCCCAGCGCACCGAGGGGAAGGCGAGATCGTTCCATGGCATGTCGTCCCAGCTTGCAAGCATTACCTCGAGGCTTTCGGGACCGGCCGAAAAGCGATCTTCCTCAAGATGCGCCAGATACATGATCTGCACCTGCGCGATCCTGGGGATCGAATAGACGGCCAGCAGGCGGTCGATGACGATTGCAGCATTGGCCTCTTCCATCGCCTCGCGCCGTGCGGCCTGCTCGGCGGTCTCGCCCACCTCCATGAAGCCTGCGGGAAGCGTCCAGTATCCGACGCGCGGCTCGATGGCGCGGCGGCACATGAGAATGCGGCCATCATGCCTCACGATGGAACCCGTCACGATCTTGGGGTTCACATAGTTGACGAACCCGCATGTTGTGCAAACGTCGCGTTCATGCGTGTCGCCATCGGGCACATGACGCTGAAATTCAATGGATTTGGATGGCATCATCGTCGCTTGTCAAGTGTTGCATTCCGTGTCCGGATCATCTTAACTGAATTCAGGAGCAGGGGCATCCGTTCGAGAATTACCGGATTTCTTTTCGCTTGCAGCAGAATTTTCAAGCCGCTAGATCAACGCGGCTCTGGTGGAGAGGCAAACTTCCACCCTGCAGGACAAAAGCAAAGCCGGCGGCAGGCAACAGGGTAGATCGACCGGCTGATCCACGTTAGATCGGCCGGCGGGCAGGAGAAGGGGCATATGACGACAACCAAGGACGTGAAACAGTTCTCGCGTTCACCATCGCATTTGCTGAAACGCGCGGCGCAGTATGCAAATCTGATCTACATGGGAGAAGTCGGCAAGTCGGGGCTCACGCACCGCCAGTTCACCGTGCTTCTCGCGGTCGACAACAATGACGGCAAGAGCCAGACGGAACTGGTGAAGCTCACAGGCATCGACCGCTCGACGCTGGCCGATCTCGTGGCCAGGCTTCTGGCCCAGGGCTATCTGCAGCGCAAGCGCACCAAGGACGATGGCCGCACCAATGCGATCCGCATCACCGCGATCGGCAAGAAGATGCTGAAGTCGGCGCAGCCCGGCGCCGACGAGGTCGACCGGCAGGTGCTCTCGCTGATCTCATCGGCCGACCGCAAGACCTTTATCGACAATCTCGCGATCCTGGCCGCCGAGATGGACAAGATCGAGGAAAAGGAACCGCCGAAGCCCGCCCGCAAGATCAAGTCGCGCAGGCGCGCCTGAGGGGCCGGAAGCCGTCACGTGAGAAAGCCGGAGCATCCTCCGGCTCTTTTCTTGATCAGCGATAGATGCGTGCGCGGAGGCAGGAGGCAAGTGCCGCGCAGTGCGGGCCCAGCGCGTCGGTTCCGCCATTGTCCGGAAAATGGGCCGTAACTTCTTCTGCCAGTCCCGTCAGCAGGGCTGGCACGGGCCGCCCTGTTACGCTGTAGGCGCGGGCCGCGACGGGTGCGAGTGTTGCAAGTGCAAGTTCCAGGAGTTCGCCTGCCTTCTCGTGCTTGCTCCAGGCTGCAAAGACCGGCGAGGCCACATCGTCCTGGCCGAAGCCGCCCGACTCGGAACCGGGCAGCAGCGTGGGCATCGCCAGCGCCCGCATTTCTTCCTCATAGCCCACCATCGCCATGGCAAGACAGCCGAGATAGCTTCTCCCCTCCGGATAGCCGAGAAACGGCGGCAGCAGCGACACGGCAGGATCCTGAAGCTTTGCCGCGACGCGTGACGCGATGATGCCGAGGTTGGCATAGGCGGCGGTGAGCGCATCCATCGCAGCGGGCGCCTGGGCATTGTGATAGCCTCCCGTCGAGACCACGGCGTCATCGCCGAGGCGCTCGCCTGCAGGAAATACAACGGGGTTGTCGCTCACCGCGGCAAGGGACTGGCGCGCAATGGTTTCCGCTGCACGTTGCGCGCGGTGGGCTTCCCCCAGCATGCGCGGCATGATGCGGATCGAGACGGGTGCCTGATAAGGCCGCCTTGGCCCCCCATGGCCGCCGCCGATCAGTATACGGAGCGTCCGCAGCGCCCAGGCGTCATGCGGGTTCTGCCACAGGGTTTCGAGCTCCTCGGCGAAATGCCCCAGCGGCGCATTGAAGGCTTCCGCGGCAAAGGCGAAAACCTCAGCCGCGACTTCGATCCGGGTCTTGGCGGAGAGTGCGGCATCCGCCACGAGTGCCGCCGCCGCGGGCGACCCGTTGACCAGCGACAGCATGTCCTTTTCGGCAAGCTCCACGCGCCGCGTCAGATCGAGGAAAAGATGAGACAGCGAGAGAATTTCGCCCGCGCCGCCCTGTCCCCGCGCAGGAACCTGCGGCAGGGTCCCGTGGTCCAGCATCGCCACCACGGCATCCGCGACATGGGGCGAGAGTGCCGCATGGCCTTCGATGATGTTGGCAAGACGCGCGAAGACGATGGCCCGCGACACGCGATCGGGAAGCGGTTCGCCCCATGATGCCGCGCGATGGTGTGTCGGCGCCCCGGCCTGCATCTTGCGCTCGTCCGGCGTCAGGCGGCGCTTGGCCATGTGGCCATAGTCGGTGTTGACGCCGTAGATGGTGATATCCTCACGCTCGATCAGCTCCACGAAATCGGCGCGCGCGGCGGCAATCTTCCGGTTTGCAGCATCGCCGAGCCGCACAGTCTCGCCATGCCATGCCACGCGCCACAGGGATTCCAGCGTCAAGTCGGCGCGGCAGTCGAGCACGACGGTCATTGCGCTGCAGCCGGCAGCGGCGTCCTGGCCTTCTCGATTTCCGGGTTGAGGACGGAGACCACGGTTTCCGCACTCAGCGGCCCGATGAACTTGTAGCGGATCATGCCGGTGCCATCGATGACGAAGGTTTCCGGCACGCCATAGACGCCCCAGTCCACTGCGGCGCGGCCCGCCTGGTCGGCGCCCACGGCGGCATAGGGCTGGCCAAGTGTGCCAAGAAAGCGCCGCGCGTTTTCCGGATCGTCCTTGTAATTGAGGCCCAAGAGTTTCACGTCGCTGCGCTTCGAGAGTTCCATCAGGAATGGATGCTCCACCCGGCACGGCCCGCACCACGAAGCCCAGACATTGACGAGCGTCACGCCACCCTGTTTCAGCGCCGCCGTGTCAAAACCGGGCGGCCCCAGCCCTTCGATGGCGGGGAGCGAAAATTCAGGCACGGGCTTGTTGATGAGGGCGGAGGGAATTTCGGATGGATTGCCCGACAGCCCGCGCCAGAACAAGGCCGCGAGCGCCGCGAAGGCCACGACAGGGATCAGCGCGATCCACAGCCGCGAGCGTTGCGGTTCCTGTTGCTGTTCGGGTTCGGCCTTGTTCATGTGTTTTCCTTGCGGCGCAGCTTGTCGAGGCGCTCGGCCTCGGCGCGGAGCCTTCTGTCCCGCACGATGACGTAGATCGTCAGCCCACAGATCAAGAGGAAGGACAGCGCATAGGATGCGAGGATGAATTCGATATGCTTGTCGGAGAAATCCATCAGCGCTCTCCGATCTCGGCGATCTGGATCTGGCGGATCTTGCGGGCGGCGATCTCGGCGCGGATCGAGGTCAGGTGCAGGGCGAGGAACAGGAAAGAGTAGGCCAGCCCCATGACCAGAAGCGGCCACAACATCGAAGGCGCGATCGACGGGCCATCCATGCGGAACACGCTTGCCGGCTGGTGCAGCGTGTTCCACCAGTCCACCGAAAACTTGATGATCGGAATGTTGATGACGCCGACCAGCGCCACGACGCGCGCGATCATGGCGGCGCGGTGCGGCTCGTCGATCGCCGCCCAGATCGCAATGTAGCCGATATAGAGCAGCAGCAGCACGAACATCGAAGTCAGCCGCGCATCGCCCCACTGCCACCAGGTTCCCCACATGGGCTGGCCCCAGAGCGAGCCGGTCGCCAGCGAGAGGAAACAGAAGACAGCTCCGATAGGGGCCGCGGTCTTCGCCGCCGCATCGGCCAAGGGGTGGCGGAAGATGATCGCCACCGCACTCGCCAGCGCCATCACCACATAAACGAACAGCGCCATCCAGGCGGCCGGCACATGCACATACATGATGCGCACGGTTTCGCCCTGCTGGTAATCCGCAGGTGCCGTTGCCAGCGCGCCGTAAAGGCCGAGGATCAGCAGCGCGACGGCAATCGCCCACACAAAGGGCAGCACGGCGTTGGCGAGTTTCAGGAAGCGTGTCGGATTGGCGAGATATTGCATGATGCTTATCTAGTGGGAGCGCGTCATTTCAGATAGGACCTTAAGGCCGCAGCCGAGGCAAGGGGCGACAGCACGACGCTCACCAGGGCCAGCGCCAGCAGTATCAACAATGAGGGTGTGGCGATATCGGGGCTGGATCCCGGCGCCTGCGACGCGGAGAGCCCGAAGATCAGCACCGGCACATAAAGCGGCAGCACGAGGAGCGAGACCAGCAGGCCGCCGCGCCGCAGTCCCACCGTCACGGCAGCGCCAATCGATGCCAGCAGCGAGAGTGCGATGGAACCGACCATCATCGCCAGCGCCAGAGGCCAGATCGCGCGCGGATCGAGGTTGACGAGAAAGCCCAGCACCGGTGCCGCAATCGCCAGCGGCAGGCTGGTCGAAAGCCAATGCGCCACCGCCTTGGCGAGTGCGACGAGCTCGAAGGGCACCGGGCTCATGGTCATGATGTCGAGCGAGCCGTCGTCATAATCCTGCTGGTAGATGCGGTCGGCGGACAAGAGCACCGAGAGCAGCAGCGAGATCCACAGCGCACCGGGCGCGATCTTGCCCAGCAGCGCCTGATCGGGTCCGAGACCAATTGGCAGCAGCACCATGACGGTGAGGAAAAAGCCCAGTGCCGTTCCAACGCCGCCGCCCTGGCGGATGCTCAATGAGAGATCGCGCCTGATCAATGCGAGGATCAGCGTCATGCCGCTTGCCCCAGTTCAAGGCGCGTGTCGGGCTCGCGGCCCAGCGGCACATGGGTGGCGGCGATGATGATGCCCCCCTTCTCGAGGTGCCCCGCCATCACCCTGACCAGTCGTGCCAGCGAGGCGGCGTCGAGCCCTACCGTCGGCTCGTCCAGCAGCCAGAGGACACGCGGCACCAGCACGAGCCTTGCCAGCGCGAGCCTGCGCTTCTGCCCGGCGGAGAGCAGCCCTGCGGGGTATGATGAAAGCCGCGTGAGGTCGAAGGCGGCCATGGCCTTGTCAACGTCGCCACTGCCCATGAAGTCGCGCCAGAAGGAGAGGTTCTCGGCCACGCTCAGCGCTGTCTTCACCGCTTCCTGATGCGCGATGTAATGCGCCTGCTGTTCGATGGCGAGATCCTCGTGGCCGCCGTGAAGCGTCAGCGTGCCCGATGCCGCCTCGTTCAGCCCGGCGATCATGCGCAGCAGCGATGACTTGCCCGAGCCGTTGGGCCCGGTGAGCTGCATCAGCTGTCCGTTTGAAACGGAAAAGCGGACGCCCGTGAACACGGTGCGCCCGCCTCTTTCGCAGTTGAGATTGTCCGCAGTCAGTTCCATTGCCCCTCAATAGCGGCAGGGCAACGGAATGGCTACATCATGTATTGCCCGCCATTGGCCGAAAGCGTCGAGCCGGTGATGAAGCCCGCGTCATCCGAGGCGAGGAAGACAACCGCGCGGGCGATCTCCTCGGGCTGGCCGAGGCGGCCCACCGGAATCTGCGGCAGGATGTTCTTCTCGATGACCGCGGGGTCGATCGCCATCACCATTTCGGTGGCGATGTAGCCGGGGCAGATGGCGTTGACGGTGATCCCTGCGCGGGCACCTTCCTGCGCCAATGCTTTCACGAAGCCAATATCGCCCGCCTTGGCGGAAGAATAGTTCACCTGGCCCATCTGGCCCTTCTGGCCGTTGATGGAGGAAATGCAGATCACGCGGCCGAACTTCCGGGCGCGCATGCCTTCCCACACAGGGCGGGTCATGTTGAACAGCGAGTTCAGGTTGGTGTTGATGACCTGGTACCACTGGTCCTTCGTCATCTTGTGGAACATGCCGTCCTTGGTGATGCCGGCATTGTTCACCAGCACCTCGATGGGGCCGAGATCGGCCTCGACCTGTTTGATGCCTTCGGCGCAGGCGTCGAAGTCGGAGACGTCCCACTTGTAGACGGCGATGCCGGTCTCTTCCTTGAACTTTGCGGCCGCCGCATCATTGCCGGCGTAGGTGGCGGCCACCGTATAGCCTGCCGCCTTCAGCGCCTTCGAAATCGCCGCGCCAATGCCGCGCGATCCGCCGGTAACCAGTGCAATCCGTCCCATGTCATTTCCCCTTTTTTCCTTTTCCCCTTGCGGGAGAAGGTGGCGCGAAGCGCCGGATGAGGGGACGCTTCGGCGGATTGATGGTCAATGGCAAGGCCCGGCCCCTCACCCGTCATGCGTGCCGCATGACACCCTCTCCCGCGAGGGGAGAGGGAAAGCTCGGCTTACCGTTCCAGGCACATGGCAACGCCCATGCCGCCGCCGATGCACAGCGTCGCGAGGCCCTTCTTGGCATTCCGCCGGCCCATTTCGAACAGCAGCGTGTTCAGGACGCGCGCTCCCGAAGCACCGATCGGGTGGCCGATGGCGATCGCACCGCCATTGACGTTCACGATGTCGGGGTTCCAGCCCATGTCCTTGTTCACCGCACAGGCCTGCGCCGCGAAGGCCTCGTTGGCTTCCACAAGATCGAGATCCTCGACCTTCCAGCCAGCCTTCTTCAGCGCGGCGCGCGAGGCGGGGATCGGGCCCGTTCCCATGATCGCGGGATCGACACCGACGGAAGCCCAGGAGGCGATGCGGGCCATCGGCTTCAGTCCGCGCTTCTCGGCTTCCTTCTCGCTCATCAGGATCACGACGGCGGCGCCGTCATTGATGCCGGAAGCGTTCGCCGCGGTCACCGAGCCGTCCTTGGCGAAGGCCGGGCGAAGCTTGCCGACCTGCTCGAGCGTCACGCCCTTCTTGATGTATTCATCGTCGGAGACGACAACGTCGCCCTTGCGGCCCGAAATGGTGACGGGGGCGATCTCGTCCTTGAACTTGCCCGCGGCCTGCGCGGCCTCGGCCTTGTTCTGAGAGGCCACCGCGAAGGCGTCCTGCATGTCGCGGGTGATCTGCCACTGGTTGGCGACGTTCTCGGCGGTCGTTCCCATGTGATAGCCGTTGAAGGCATCCCAGAGGCCATCCTTGATCATGGTGTCGATCAGCGACCAGTCGCCCATCTTCACGCCTTCGCGCAGATGCGCCACATGCGGGGCCTTCGACATCGATTCCTGGCCGCCGGCGGCCACGATCTTCGCGTCGCCGCTGGCGATCTGCTGCAGGCCCAGCGCCACGGCGCGGAGGCCCGAACCGCAGAGCTGGTTCATGCCCCAGGCCGGGCTTTCCTTGGGGATGCCGGCATTGATCGAGGCCTGGCGGGCCGGGTTCTGGCCAGCGCCTGCGGCCAGAACCTGGCCGAGGATCACCTCATCCACGTCACCGCCCTCGATTCCGGCGCGCTGCATCGCGGCCTTCAGCGCCACCGTGCCGAGATAGGATGCGGCAACGCCCGAAAGCGATCCGTTGAAAGAGCCTACGGGCGTCCGCGCGGCGGATACGATGACAACCCCATTTTCAGAACCGGCCATTTATGCCTCCATGTTTTGCGTCTTGACGGGCTTATGCCTCTCTTAGCACCATTTGTGCAATGCGACATAGGTCGGGAATCGCCCCGCCCCAAAATTTTTGCGCTTGCAATTGTGCAGTGCGGGGCGCAAGTTTTTAAGGACAGGAAACCACTAGAAAATCCGGCAAACGGACAGGTTGTTCAGGAGGAGTAAGGTCGTTGAGCGATGAGAAAACAGCGCCGCAGAGCGCGGTGGTCATCAAGAAATACGCCAACCGGCGTCTCTACAACACGTCCACCAGCACCTATGTGACGCTCGACGACCTGGCCGTCATGGTCAAGGGCGGCACCGATTTCCTGGTGTATGACGCCAAGACCGGGGAAGACATCACCCGCTCGGTGCTGACCCAGATCATCTTCGAGGAAGAGAACAAGGGCACCAACCTGCTGCCCATCAACTTCCTCCGCCAGCTCATCCGCTTCTACGGCGACTCGATGCAGGCCTTCGTGCCCGGATTCCTCGAATTCTCGCTCGACAATCTCGGCAAGGAACAGCAGAAACTGACGGCCCAGATGCTGGAAACCTGGGGCGCTGACCCGTTCAAGGCCATGCAGGAGACGGCGGCGCGGAACATGAGCATGTTCAACGATGCCATGAAGGTCTTCAACCCCTTCGCCGCCGCCATGGGCGGTGTAGCGGGAGCGCCGGGTACGGTGCCGCCGCCGCCCGGTGCCAAACCCCAGCCCGCACCGGCCAAGGACGATCTTCAGGTCCTCAAGGACCAGCTCGCGGCGATGCAGGAAAAGCTCGACACCATCGTCAGGAAATAGGCTTCGGGCGCTTCAGCCCGCTGTTCTCAGCCGGCGGCCTGCATCGCGGTGTCGCTCACGAGGTCGGCGAAGCTCGGCTCGGCGATCATGTCGGGTGGCGCTGCGGCCGGCGGGCGCTTGAAGGCGCTGTCCAGCGCGGCAATGGCCTGCCGGAGCCTGGCGAGTTCACCGGTCAAGTCTTCCTCAAAGGCTGCGACGGTTTCCAGCGCGGCAGTCTCGGGCGCGACCTCCTCGGCATCTTCCATCTGATCAGGTTCCATGTCATCAGGCGCCAAGCTGGCCGAAACCGGCGCCTCGGCATAAGATGTGTCATCGCCCACGTCTTCGACGTCCCAGCCGAGGTCGGAAGGCAGCATGAAGGGCACGGCGTCTTCCGCAGCAAAGCCCGGCGCATCCGGGCTTTCGGCCCAGGGCGGGTCGAGATGGGCTTCGCCGAACAGGTTGCCCTGCATCAGGTCGACCTTCCATTCGCGCAGCAGGGCGGCGTCTTCCTCGGTTTCCACCCATTCGGCCACGGTGCGGATCTTGAAGGTGCGGGCAAGGTCGATCAGCGAGCGCACGAAATACTGGTTGTCGCTGTTGCCTGAAAGCTGGCTGCAGAAGGTGCCATCAAGCTTCAGCACGTCGACCGGCATCGCACGGAGATTGCGGAACGAGGTGAAGCCGGCGCCGAAGTCGTCGATTGCCACGCCGCAGCCCAGTTCGCGCAGTTGCTCGACGAAGCGGATCGTCTCGCGCAGGTCGCCCAGCGCCACCGTCTCGGTGATCTCGACGATCAGCCGGTTGGTGACGTTGCGGTTCGAGGCGAGGATTTCGATGATCTGCGGATACCAGCGCGGGTCAGTCGCCGTGGTGCCGGAAATGTTGAAGGACAGCTTCGCATCCGGATATTTGTTCAGCGCCGCAACCGTCATCTGGACGACGGCGCGGTCGATCAGCCGCACCAGGCCCAACTTCTCGGCAATCGGAATCAGGTGGGCCGCGGCGACGATCTCGCCCGCCGAATCGGTCATGCGCAGCAAGGCCTCGTGGAAGGCCGGAACGCCGGTCGTGGCGTCGACCACCGGCTGGAAGGCCAGCCGGAAACGCTGTTCGCGCAGGCAGCGCACGATCTCGGTGGCGCTGTGGGCGTTGAGCGAGCGTTCGGAGAACCGCTGCTGGGAGGGCTTGTAGATCACATAGCCGTCGGAAGGCTGCTTTCTCGCCTCGGTCAGCGCTTCTTCCGCGCGGGCCACCGCCATATTGGGGTCGGAGGCGTGCTTCGGCAGGATGAGCGTGCCGATCGACAGCAGCGCCCAGACCGGCCCACGCTCGGTTTCGATGACGCTTTCGCGCGCCACGCTGAGGAAACGCTCGGCGGCGATCCCCAAGTCCTCTTCCGAGCAGTTGTTGAGGATCAGCCCGAACTTCGAGCCCGAGTAGCGCGCGATGGCGTCGCCCGTGCGCACCACCTGGCGGAGCCTCCGGCCCATGTTGATGATCACTTCATCCGCCACTTCGAAGCCATAGGCATCGTTGACGACCGAGAGATTGTTGATGGCGGCGATCACGAAGGCGCAATTGGTGCCGTCGCGGGCAGCAACCGACATGGCGCCGCCCAGCGCCTCCATCATGCGGCCGCGGTTCATCATGCCGGTCAGCGGATCGCAATTGCCGAGGAAGCTCAGGTGCTGGTCGCGCATGTGGCGTTCGTCGATGCGGCGCACCGTGCCGAACACCTCGACGGGACGGCCGTCGCGCCCGGCATACCAGCGGCCATGGTCCTCGAGCCAGACGCTGGCGCGCCCGAGACGGCCCTCGGGCCGAAACTTGTATTCGATCTGGAAGGGAACGCCCGCGCCATCATCGCTCGCCGAATTCCGCATCACGGTATCATAGCGGCTGGTGAAATTGTCCGGGTCGAGATAGGAGGCAAAGCCCCGTCCCGTGGAATAGCCGCGCGGATCGCTGCCCAGAACGTCATTGGCGTTGGACGACCAGATGATCTCATCGCTGTCGATCGACCAGTGATAGGTCGCGAGCCCGGAGGCCTCGACGGCGGCGCGCAGCCGCGTGTCGTCGGCCAGCGGCGGGGGCGCTGCCGTCTCGAGGACGGCCTCGGTGCCCGGCTGGGGCTCGAAGCTGAAGGGCGATGTCGTCTGCGGTTCGTTCACGGAGCCTCCGGCGGACAAGTCTGATTCGGCCAGAGGCTAGTTTCGCGCCCCGGCCGCAACTGTGCTACCGGGGAACTCTAAAGAAGATCGAAAAATCTTTTGTTAACGGCGATCCGGCTTCAATAGCCGAGCGCGAAACCATCCTTCCGCGGGTCGGAGCCGCCCACCAGCATGCCGCGCTCCCAGTCGATGGCGATGGCCTGCCCGCCGCCCAAAGGTTCAACCGCAGTTTCGATCACATGCCCCCTGGCAGAAAGCCCGGCGCGCACCTCGTCCGAAACGCCGCCTTCGACCTGCACCTTGCCAGCCTTGGGGAAATAGCGCGGCCAGTCGATCGCCTCCTGGGGGTCCATGCCATAGATGTAGCGGTTCACCGCCACCGTCATATGGCCCATGGGCTGATAGTCGCCGCCCATCACGCCATAGGCCATGTCGATCCTGCCGTCCTTCTTCACCATGGCGGGAATGATCGTGTGCAGCGGACGCTTGCCCGGTCCGATGCAATTGGGATGTTTCGGGTCGGTCACGAAACAGGCGCCACGGTTCTGCAGCGAAATGCCGGTCTTCGGCGTCACGATGCAGGAGCCGAAGCCAAAGTAGATCGAATTGATGAAGGAGACGGCGAGGCGCTTCTCGTCGACGACGCTCAGGTAGATGGTGTCGGACTGGCGCATGGCGGCATCGATGTCGAGCGCCTTGTTCATGTTCACCATGGCGGCAAGCTGGGCCGCCGTCCTGGCGCTCAGCAGTTCGGCGACCGGCACCTCGGCAAAGTCGGGGTCGGCGATGTGGCGGTTGCGCAATTCCCAGGCGAGCTTCATCGCCTCGATTTCGAGATGGTGGCGCTCGATCGAGCGTGAGTCATAGCGCCTGATGCCGATGTGAGACAGGATGTTCAAGGCGATCAGCGCGGTGAGGCCCTGACCCGACGGTGGAATCTCGAAGACCTGGTGGCCCGCGAATTCGGCGCTGATCGGCTTCACCCAGTTCGACTGGTGCGCGGCGAGATCGTCCTTCGTCAGCAGCGATCCCATGGGGCGGATGGTGGCGATGATGTCCTCGGCGATCTCGTCCTGGTAGAAGGCATCGCGGCCTTGTTTCGCGATCAGCTTCATGGCCCTCGCAAGGGCCGGATAGGCCATGGTCTCGCCCAGCCGGGGGGCGCGGCCGTCCTTCAGGTAATGCATGCGGCCGCCCGCATCGGCGGCAAGGTCCGGCACATCCTCAGGCCAGTCGAGAGCGACGCGCGGCGTCACGGCAACGCCGTCCTCGGCAAGCCGGATCGCGGGCGCCAGCGCTTCGCCAAGGTCCATCGTGCCGAATTCCTTCAAGAGCCTGTCCCAGGCGTCGATGGCGCCGGGCACGGTGATCGCGTGGATCGAGCGCGGGGCGATCGCCTCCAGCCCTGAGGCCTTCAGCCAGTCCGCATCCGCTGCCATCGCCGCCCGGCCGGAACCGTTGAGGCCATGGACCTTGCCATCCGGCGTTCCAACCAGCGCGAAGCAGTCGCCGCCGATCCCGGTCATCGCTGGTTCGACGATGCAGAGCACGGCGGAAGCGACCACCGCCGCATCGATGGCATTGCCGCCCGCCCTCAAGGTGTCGATGGCGGCGAGCGTCGCGGCAGGAGCCGAGGTCGCCGCCATGCCGCGCGCGCCATAGGCGGTTGATCGTCCGGGGCGGTCGAAAGCGCGCATGGTCATGGTCCTGTCGAGAAAGCTGGAAAAAAACGCTCAGAAATGTCGCAAGTGGGATCGCATGCGGCGAAGGTCTAATGCAAGAGAGTTCGGTCCGGACGCCAGATTGAAGCGGGCCGCAATGAATCTATCGACATTTCCCAAGAGTAATGTAATTTTACTGCAGGGAAAACTCCAAACCACAAAGGGGATTACGGAATGTCTACGGTGAAGAGCGATATCGAGATCGCGCGCGAAGCGAAAATGAAGCCGATCATGGAAATCGGCAAGGGTCTCGGCATCCCGGAGAAGGATCTGATCCCCTATGGCCACACCAAGGCCAAGGTCCATCTCGATTATGTCGACAGCCTGAAGGCCAAGCCCAACGGCAAGCTCATCCTCGTCACCGCCATCAACCCCACACCCGCCGGCGAAGGCAAGACCACCACAACGGTGGGCCTCGGCGACGGTCTCAACCGCATCGGCAAGAAGGCCATGGTGGCGCTGCGCGAACCCTCGCTCGGCCCCTGCTTCGGCATGAAGGGCGGCGCCGCAGGCGGCGGCTATGCCCAGATCGTGCCGATGGAGGACATCAATCTCCACTTCACGGGTGATTTCCACGCCATCACGAGCGCCCATAACCTGCTCTCGGCGATGATCGACAACCACATCTACTGGGGCAACGAACTCGGCATCGACACCCGCCGCGTCGCCTGGCGCCGGGTGATGGACATGAACGACCGCGCGCTGCGCGAAATCGTCTGCTCGCTCGGCGGCGTTGCCAACGGCTATCCGCGGGAAGCCGGCTTCGACATCACGGTCGCCTCCGAGATCATGGCCATCCTCTGCCTTGCCACCTCGATCGAGGACCTCGAGCGCCGCATCGGCCAGATCGTCGTCGCCTACAAGAAGGACAAGAGCCCCGTTCTGGCGAAGGACCTCAAGGCGCCCGGCGCCATGGTGGTGCTGCTGAAAGACGCGCTGATGCCGAACCTCGTGCAGACACTCGAGAACAATCCGGCCTTCGTGCATGGTGGACCGTTTGCCAACATCGCGCATGGCTGCAACTCGGTGATGGCGACGCAGACGGCATTGAAGCTCACTGACTATGTCGTCACCGAAGCGGGCTTCGGCGCTGACTTGGGAGCCGAGAAATTCTTCGACATCAAGTGCCGCAAGGCGGGCCTGTCGCCTGCGGTCACCGTCATCGTCGCAACCGTCCGTGCACTGAAGATGCATGGCGGAGCGGCCAAGGACGAGCTCAAGACCGAGAATGTCGAAGTTCTCAAGAAGGGTCTCGCCAACCTCGGCCGCCACATCGAGAACGTGAAGAAGTTCGGCGTGCCGATCGCGGTTGCCGTCAACCATTTCGTGTCCGACACGGAAGCGGAAGTGAACGCCGTCATCGAATATTGCCGCACCCATGGCGTGGAGGCCTTCAAGTGCACGCATTGGGGCGAGGGCGGCAAGGGCATCGAAAAGCTCGCAACCCATGTGGCGATGCTGGCCGACAAGGGCTCGGCGCAGTTCAAGCCGATCTATGACGAGAACCTCTCGCTCTTCGACAAGGTGAAGACCATCGCGCGGGAAATCTACCGCGCCGACGATGTTGTCGCCGACAAGTCGGTGAGGGACCAGTTGAAGGGCTATGAGGCCCAGGGCTACGGCAAGTTCCCGATCTGCATGGCCAAGACCCAGTATTCCTTCTCGACCGACCCGAACCTGAAGGGCGCTCCCGTCAACCACGTGGTGCCGATCCGCGAGGTCCGTCTCTCGGCAGGTGCCGAGTTCATCGTCGTCGTCTGCGGAGACATCATGACCATGCCGGGCCTGCCGAAGGTGCCGTCAGCCGAAGTCATCGGCCTCGACGAGAAGGGCCAGATCGCCGGATTGTTCTGAGACACTATTGCAGAGCAATGTTCGGAAGGCCCGGTGCGAAAGTACCGGGCCTTCTGCTCTTGTTGACTCGGTCTGCGTTTGGGATTTGTCTTGCATGCGCGGGCAAGGATCAGTCCATCAACGGCAACAGCCCGCCACAGGGGACACGCACATGGCAGACACCGTTTTCCGCTTTCCAGCGCCCGGCTCCGATCCCATCACCGCCGATCTCGACGGCTGGAGAAAAATCGAAGGCAACCCGACCATGAAGACCTGGGTACAGCACACCTCGGCTGACGGCAGCGTCATCAGCGGCACGTGGGAGGCGACGCCTGGCACTTATCACGCCACCTACGGGGCTTATGAGTTCGTGCACCTGATCGACGGGCAGATCACCATCACGCCCGATGGCGGCTCGAGCGTTACCATGAAGCCGGGCGATGCCTTCGCAGTGGAGCCGGGATTTGCCGGAACGTGGAAGATCGAGAAGGCAGTGAAGAAGCACTTCTGCATCAAGCTGAAGTAATTTTCAGCGGGTTCTGCGCGGCAGCGCCCATGTTCTTCAGGGCATTGGCGACGCGGGTGAAGTGAACCATCAGCAGGCGGCGGGTTTCCTCGTCCGCGGTCTGTTCCAATGCCTTCTCCATGCACACGAGCCAGGAGTTGCTTTCGACCTCGCCGATCTCCAGATGCTGGTGCATCAGCTTCACGTTCGCATGGCGGTGCTGTTCCACATAAAGCTGCGGACCGCCCAGGAAGCCCGACAGGAACATGAATTGCGCGTCCCGCGCATGGAGCAGGCCGTTGCCGCGGTCATGCATGGCGCGGAGCGGCGCGCCCTCGGGCGAGGTTTCGACGATATCGTAGAAGACCCGCACCAGTTCGCGCACGCCAGCCTCGCCGCCCAAACGCATATAGGGTGAATCGGGACGTGGAGACATGGCCTCTATCCTCAAGGGTCGGGATTGATCGATCCTAGCCGCAAAGGCTGCTCAAAAACCCGGCAGCTAACGTCGCATGCGGCATTTGATGCCCAATTCAAGCCCGCGCCAGCAGCCTGCGACATTTTTTCACCCCGCGAAATAATTCATTCCGAATGCAACCATCGCCGTGCCCAAGGCTTGTGCAGATGACAGTCCAGTGAAGCCCAAAGCGCTTTCAAAACAATCAGATTGAGCGTTTGTGCGGCAATGCAGCATAAGAGATGAGCATCTTTAAGATTGTGTTAAAACCATGATTTTGCTGGTGTAAAACAAGCCATGCAAAATTCGCAATACTCATTTTGTTGCGCTGCACCTACATTGCGACTGTCAAAAGCAACCAACCGAACGTCAATCCAAAGGGGAAAGACAATGTTTGAAGTCCTGAAGTCACGTTACTCCACCTGGAAGCGCTACAGCCGCACCATCAGCGAGCTCGAAAGCCTTTCCAACCGCGAACTGGCCGACCTCGGCATCTCGCGCTTCGATATCCCGCGGCTTGCCAAGGAAGCCGCGCGCTCATGACCTTCCTCCAGCTCGGCCTCCTGTTGAGCCGGAGCAGGAGAATGAAGGCCTACCGGCAAGCCCGCGCCGAGGCGCTGTCCTTTTCGGACGCCGACCTCGCCGACATGGGCCTCAAGCGCTATCAGGTCGAAGCGCAGTCCAACCGCTGAATTCGAACGCCCGCCGGTTTCACCTGGCGGGCGTTTCTCACTTGGCGGGTGGTTTTGCCTCCACATGCCCGCCGAACTCGAAGCGCATGGCGGAGAGAAGCTTTTCCGCAAAGGTATGGTCGCGGCGCGAACGGAAGCGCGCGAAGACCGCCGCCGCCAGAACCTCCGCCGGCACCGCCTGCTCGATCGCCGCCTCGACGGTCCAGCGCCCTTCGCCCGAATCAGCGACGGCGCCTGAAAACCCGTCGAGCTTCGGGTCCTTTGCCAGTGCGATGGCGGAGAGGTCCAATAGCCATGAGGACACCACGCTGCCCCGCCGCCACACCTCTGCCAGGTCGGCCATGTCGTAGGAGAAGCGCTCGGGCTCGGGCAACGCCTTGTCGCCGCGGGTTTCCAGGATGTTGAAGCCTTCGGCATAGGCCTGCATCATCCCGTATTCGATGCCATTGTGGATCATCTTGGCGAAATGCCCCGATCCCGTCTTGCCGCAATGGATGTAACCCTGTTGCACGCGGGGGTCGCGCATCTCACGTCCCGGAGTCGGCTCGATACTGCCCTTGCCGGGTGCGAGAGCGGTGAAGATGGGGTCGAGGTGGCGAACCGCATCGGTATCGCCGCCGATCATCATGCAATAGCCGCGCTCGAGGCCCCAGACGCCGCCGGAAGTTCCGACATCGAGAAAGCGGATGCCCTTCTCCGCCAGCATCTGGCCGCGCCTGACCGAATCCTTGAAGAAGCTGTTGCCGCCGTCGATCAGGATGTCGCCCGGCTGAAGCACGGCGGCCGCGGCCTGAACGGCGTTCTCGGTCACCGCGCCAGAGGGCAGCATCAGCCAGATGGCGCGGGGGCTGTTCAGTTTTGCAGCCACGTCTTCAAGCGATGATGCGGCAATGCCGCCTTCTGCTGCAACATCTGCAATCGCTTCCGCGCTCCGGTCGAAGACGACCGTGCCATGGCCTGCCCGCATCAGGCGCCGTGCGATGTTGGCGCCCATGCGGCCCAGGCCGATCATGCCGATGTCCATTGCTCCGAACTCCTTCAACATGGTGTTTCGTCATGTTCCGCATTCGCGGGGGATGACGCAAGAGCGGGAGCATGGCTTGTATCGCTGCCAAAGTCATCTTCGGGCGGGTTCGGGACGGGCTTCGCCGAAGGTCGCGGCAATCCGCCGCGTGATGGCGGTTGCGAGTCTTTTTGCACTGTGATAGCCAACGCGCGCGGCGGGGCTGGGTCTCGATCCGTGGGCATGTCCTTGTGCGTGTCCGCTTCCTTCAAAATTCAGCGGCCTGACGCCTTCTCCGGCGCCCAAGCCGCTAAACTGAAAGACAGATCGTGGCGAGCACAGATCAGACAGTTTCCGGAGTTCCGGGCCGCTATGCGAGCGCGCTTTTTGAACTTGCGACCGAGGAAAATTCCGCCGGCCAGGTGGGCCAGCAGCTGGCGCAGTTCGGCGCGGCCATCGAAGAATCCGCCGATCTGAAGCGGCTGGTGCGCTCGCCGGTGTTCTCGGCGGAAGACCAGGTCTCGGCCATCGAGGCAGTTGCCAGCCGGATGGGCATCGCCGGTCCGGCCCTCAACTTCATCAAGCTCGTGGCGCAGAACCGCCGCCTGCATGCGCTTCCCGCCATCATCAATTCCTATGCCACGCTGCTCGCCGCATCGAAGGGCGAGATTGCGGGCGAAGTCACCAGCGCCGACAGGCTGTCGGCGCAGCAGCTCAAGGATCTCAAGGCCGCGCTCAAGTCGGCGCTCGGCCAGGAGGTTCTCCTCACCACACGGGTCGACAGCTCGATCCTCGGCGGCCTCATCGTCAAAGTGGGCTCGCGCATGATGGACAATTCGCTGAAGACCAAACTCCAGAATCTCAAAGTCGCCATGAAGGGAACCGCCTGATGGACATTCGCGCCGCCGAAATTTCCGCCATTCTGAAAAAGCAAATCAAGGATTTCGGCAAGGAAGCCGAGGTTACCGAAATCGGCCAGGTCCTGTCGGTGGGTGACGGCATCGCCCGCGCCTATGGCCTCGACAATGTGCAGGCCGGCGAAATGGTCGAATTCGCCAACGGCATGAAGGGCATGGCGCTGAACCTCGAAACCGACAATGTCGGCATCGTGATCTTCGGTTCGGACCGCGAGATCAAGGAAGGCGATACCGTCAAGCGCACCGGCGCCATCGTCGAAGTCCCGGTCGGCAAGGAATTGCTCGGCCGCGTCGTCGATCCGCTCGGCAACCCCATCGATGGCAAGGGCCCGATCAGGGCCAAGCAGATGATGCGCGTCGACGTGAAGGCGCCCGGCATCATCCCGAGAAAGTCGGTGAACGAGCCGATGTCGACGGGCCTCAAGGCCATCGACGCGCTGATCCCGATCGGCCGCGGCCAGCGCGAGCTCGTCATCGGCGACCGCCAGACCGGCAAGACCGCCATCATCCTCGACACCATCCTCAACCAGAAGCCCATCCACATTGCGGGCCCTGAGAAGGACAAGCTCTACTGCGTCTACGTCGCCTGCGGCCAGAAGCGCTCCACCGTGGCGCAGTTCGTCAAGGTGCTCGAAGACAACGGCGCGCTCGAATACTCGATCATCGTCGCCGCCACCGCGTCCGACCCCGCGCCGCTCCAGTATCTCGCACCGTTCGCGGGCTGCACCATGGGCGAGTATTTCCGCGACAACGGCATGCATGCGCTGATCGCCTATGACGATCTCTCGAAGCAGGCCGTGGCCTACCGCCAGATGTCGCTGCTGCTCCGCCGTCCGCCGGGCCGCGAAGCCTATCCGGGCGACGTGTTCTATCTCCATTCGCGCCTCTTGGAGCGCGCCGCGAAGATGAACGACGACATGGGTTCGGGCTCGCTCACCGCACTCCCCGTCATCGAGACGCAGGCCAACGACGTGTCGGCCTATATCCCGACCAACGTCATCTCGATCACCGACGGCCAGATCTTCCTTGAAACCGAGCTGTTCTACCAGGGTATCCGCCCGGCCGTGAACGTCGGTCTCTCGGTGTCGCGCGTCGGCTCGGCCGCCCAGACCAAGGCGATGAAGCAGGTCGCTGGCAAGATCAAGGGCGAGCTCGCCCAGTATCGCGAAATGGCGGCGTTTGCCCAGTTCGGCTCCGACCTCGACGCCTCGACGCAGCGCCTGCTCAACCGCGGCGCGCGGTTGACCGAACTCCTGAAGCAGGGCCAGTTCTCGCCGATGAAGACGGAAGAGCAGGTCGTGTCGATCTATGCCGGCGTCAACGGCTATCTCGATACACTGCCCGTCACCAAGGTGAAGCCCTTCGAGGAAGGCCTGCTCCGCTACTTCCGCGACAAGGCCGCCGACGTGCTCGACGCGATCCGCACCGAGAAGGCGATTTCCGACAAGACCATGCCGAAGCTCAAGGCCGCGGTCGACGCGTTCGCGAAGAGCTTCGCCTGATGCAAGGTTCTGCTCATCGTCCTCTCCCGCATGGCGGGAGAGGAAAGGGGCCCACTTTGCAAAGCAAAGTGGGAAAGGTGAGGGGCTACGGCTCATTCGCTTCCCCTCATCTCCCCGTTGCTTCGCAACGGGTCCCTTCTTCTCCCGCACGCGGGAGAAGACATGAGGTGCCAACATGGCTTCACTAAAGGATCTCCGTAACCGCATCGCCTCGGTGAAGGCGACACGCAAGATCACCAAGGCCATGCAGATGGTGGCCGCGGCGAAATTGCGCCGCGCCCAAGAAGCAGCCGTCGCCGCGCGCCCCTATTCGGAGCGCATGGCCGCGGTGCTTGCAAATCTCTCGTCTGCCATGGAAGGCCAGGCGGGTGCGCCGCGCCTCCTCGCCGGCACCGGCAGGGATGACGTGCATCTGCTCGTTGTCGCCACCGCCGAGCGGGGCTTGTGCGGCGGCTTCAACTCGTCCATTGCCAAGATCGCCCGTGAACACGCCGATCGGCTGATTGCCCAGGGCAAGACGGTGAAGATCTTCACCGTCGGCAAGAAGGGCAATGATTCGATGAAGCGCCTCTATGGCAAGTACTTCGTCGAGGCGGTCGATTTCCGCGGCCAGAAGAACGTGACCTTCGAGAATGCCCAGAACGTCGCCGCCACCATCCTCCGCATGTTCGAGGAAGGCCAGTTCGACGTCGCAACCCTGTTCTTCGCCGAATTCAAATCGGTGATCTCGCAGAAGCCCACGGCATTGCGCCTGATCCCCGCGCAGGTCGAGGGCGGCAAGCCCGCTGATCTCGCCGGTGCGGTTTACGAGGCGGAGCCAGAAGAGGGCGAAATCCTCGCTGACCTGCTGCCGCGCAACATCGCGGTGCAGGTGTTCCGCGGCCTCCTCGAGAATGCCGCTTCCGAACAGGGCGCCCGCATGAGCGCCATGGACAACGCCACCCGCAACGCCGGTGACATGATCAACAAGCTGTCGATCAAGTACAACCGCCAGCGCCAGGCGCAGATCACCAAGGAACTCATCGAAATCATTTCGGGCGCGGAAGCGCTCTAAGAGAACACGAGAAGGACGAAACACATGGCAAAGAAAGCCGCTGCCGTTGAAGCCCTAACCGAAACCCCGGCCCCGAGGAGGCCGCGTGCCTCCGCCGGCACGGGCCGCGTCACGCAGGTGACGGGCGCCGTCGTCGACGTTGCCTTCGATGGCAGCCTCCCCGCCATTCTGAATGCGCTCGAAACCATGAACGGTTCAAACCGGCTGGTGCTCGAAGTCGCCCAGCATCTGGGTGAGAACACGGTCCGCACCATCGCCATGGACGCGACCGAAGGCCTGGTGCGCGGCCAGGCCGTCACCGATACCGGCAACTCGATCTCGGTTCCGGTGGGCGAGGAAACGCTGGGCCGCATCATGAACGTGATCGGCGAGGCAATCGACGAGGCAGGCCCGATCAAGACCAAGCTTCGCCGCCCGATCCATGCTCCCGCGCCGGAATTCGTCGATCAGTCGACGGAAGCGCAGATCCTCGTCACCGGCATCAAGGTCGTCGATCTCCTCGCACCCTATGCCAAGGGCGGCAAGATCGGGTTGTTCGGCGGCGCCGGCGTGGGCAAGACGGTGCTCATCCAGGAACTCATCAACAACGTCGCCAAGACGCATGGTGGTTATTCCGTGTTCGCAGGCGTCGGCGAGCGGACGCGCGAGGGCAACGACCTCTATCACGAGTTCATCGAGAGCAAGGTCAACGCCGATCCGCACAATCCCGATCCGGATGTGAAGTCGAAGTGCGCCCTCGTGTTCGGCCAGATGAACGAGCCGCCGGGTGCGCGCATGCGCGTGGCGCTGTCGGGCCTGACCGTTGCCGAGCATTTCCGCGATCAGGGCCAGGACGTGCTGTTCTTCGTCGACAACATCTTCCGCTTCACGCAGGCCGGTTCCGAAGTGTCCGCACTCCTTGGCCGTATTCCCTCGGCGGTCGGCTATCAGCCGACGCTGTCGACCGACATGGGCGCGTTGCAGGAGCGGATCACGACGACGACCAAGGGCTCGATCACCTCGGTGCAGGCGATCTACGTGCCGGCCGACGACTTGACCGATCCCGCCCCCGCGACATCGTTTGCCCACTTGGACGCGACGACCACGCTGTCGCGCTCGATCGCCGAAAAAGGCATCTACCCCGCCGTCGACCCGCTCGACTCGACCTCGCGCATGATGGACCCGCGCATCGTCGGTGAAGAGCATTACCAGACGGCACGGCGCGTCCAGCAGATCCTCCAGCGCTACAAGGCGCTTCAGGACATCATCGCCATTCTCGGCATGGACGAGCTTTCGGAAGAGGACAAGCTTTCGGTGGCCCGCGCCCGCAAGATCGAGCGCTTCATGTCGCAACCCTTCGACGTCGCCGCCGTGTTCACCGGTTCCCCCGGTGTGCAGGTGAAGCTCGAAGACACCATCAAGGGCTTCAAGGGCCTTTGCGACGGCACCTACGATCACCTGCCCGAGCCTGCCTTCTACATGGTCGGCACCATCGAGCAGGCCGTCGAAAAGGCCAAGCGCCTCGCAGCGGAAGCGGCTTAACAATAGACCCCACCCCCGGCGCTATGCGCCGGACCCTCCCCGCTAAAGCGAGGAGGGATGCAAGTTCCCTCCCTCCTCCACATCGTGGGGGAGGGTGTCGAGCGAAGCGAGACGGGTGGGGGAAGTCACTGGAAGGATATTCACAATGGCTGGACTTCACTTCGAACTCGTAAGCCCGGCGCGGCTGCTGTTCTCGGGCAGCGTCGATCAGGTTGTCATCCCCGGCACCGAAGGCGAGATGACGATCCTCGCCGGCCACGCCCCGCTGTTGTCGACGCTGAAGCCCGGCGTGATCCGGGTGCAGCGCGCCGGCGCTGCGGATGACCGCATCTTCGTCAAGGGCGGCATGGTCGAGGTCAATCCGCAGGGGCTGACGGTGCTGGCCGAAGTCGCGATCCCGATGGCGGAACTCGATGCCGCAGCACTCAGTGCGCAGATCAGGAACGCGCAGGAAGACGTGGCCGACGCCAAGTCCGACGAAGCCCGCCGCAAGGCCAACGAAAACCTCGAGCACCTGAAGGCGATCCAGGCTTCGATCTGAGTCACCTGGACTCGCGGGATCACCCCTCACCCTCCCATTGCTGGCGCAATGGGCCCCAACCCTCTTCCTAAGTAGAGAGAAAAAAGAAGATTCCCTCTCTCCGCGACAGCGGGGAGAGGGTTGGGGCCCGCGCCGTCAGGCGTGGGAGGGTGAGGGGCCTTTATCCCGCTCTCAACTCCCTGACGATCCGCGCGATGACCCAATCCATCCCTTCATAGACATCGGCGTTCTCAAACCGGATGACGCGATAGCCATTGGCTTCGAGCCTTGCAGTCCGGGCCGCGTCTTTCGCGATGTCTCCCGCCTCGCCATGCGTTGCACCGTCGATCTCGATTACCAGTTTCTCGCTGCGGCACAGAAAGTCCACGACGTAGGGCCCGACCGGCTCCTGGCGCACAAACTTGAAGCCTTCAACCTGCCGGTTGCGCAGCGCCCGCCACAACAGCGCCTCGGCCTTTGAAGGCTCGCGCCGCAACTTCCGGGCAAAGTCTCGTTGCGGGATGCGATCGCTCACCATGGCGGCAGCTTATCATAAGCTGCGAGGCCCCTCACCCTCCCATTGCTGGCGCAATGGGCCCCAACCCTCTCCCCGATGGGGAGAGGGAAAGAAGGACTCCTTCGACTCGCATCAGCGGGGAGAGGGTTGGGGCCCGCGCCGAAGGCGTGGGAAGGTGAGGGCTCTTCACGCCTGTGCTGCCGCCGCCGCTTCCTTCTTCTTTCCGAATATTCCCAGCACGAAGGCCAGCGCCACGCCGCCAGCAATGATGGCGATTCCCAGCAGCGGGCGGAAGAAGATCCAGCCGATGCCGATCACCAGCCCGCCCAGAAGCAGCGTCATGGCGAGGGCGGCCAGCCCCGCTCCGCCTCTCACCAGGCCGCCGATGAGGGGCAGGCGGCCCAGGGTTCCGGTCAGCGGCGCGAAGGTCAACATGAAGCCGCCGAACATCAGCGCCAGTCCGCCGCAGCGGATCACCCAGGTGAGGGCCGTGTTGCCGGCGATCGCATCCCTGAACATGTCCGCGGCCGAGGCCTGCCCGTTCTGGATCAGGAACACGTCGCGGCCATTGCTGGCGGTGTAGCTCACCAGCCTGTCGCCCTGCTGTTTTCCCACGGCGCTGACGCGGCTGACATCGCCCCGCTCATAGCCGATGCGGATATCGCCGATCTTCGGATTGTCGGGATCGCTCGCCGAGAGGAACTGGTCGTTGACGAGCCACATGGGCTTTGCGCCGCCCAATGCTGCGGCGGCCTGCCGGATGCCGTCCTCCGACAGAGGCAGCGGCGTCTTGCGGCTCAGGGCCGCCACCTCGTTGCCGGCGATCAGGAAACGGCCGATTTTCGCCGCCATCACGTCGAAAGTGTCGCCCTGAACCGGCATCGCCGGGTTACGCGGCGCCGATGCCGACTTGAAGCGCGAGGAATCGATGGCGGTTGGCGACCACACCCGCTCGTAATCGTAAACGGTGGTCTTCACGATCTTGCCGTCGTTTCCCGTGCGCTCCACCTCGCGGGAGATTTCCTTCCATTGCAGCATCTCGACATTGCGCACCAGCCGCATGGCGCCTTCGGCCCTGACGCCGAAGCGGCTATCGGCGGGCACGTCCTGGGCCACCGCGTCGCCGGTGATGTGAACGAGCTTGCCGTCATGGGCGGGATCGATCCGGTCAGCTGCGATCTCGGCCACCAGCCCCGCGCCTTCTTCCAGCGCGCGCGCCGTGTTCACCGCGCGGCCCTCGGCCCAGAACAGAAGAATGATGGCCACCCCGATCAGGAGAAGGCCGAAGACTGCCGATTTGAGAATGCCCATGAAAAAAGCCCGAAATCACCTGCCGTGATTCCGGACTCTAATGTCAATCCTCGCTGGCCGCAATCAGGCCTGGCGCTTGCCGAGGTCGGTCATCCAGCTGCCGCCGCTGCTGGCGGCCGGACGCCTCGGCTTGCCGCTGCCCGCGCCAGTAGCGCTGCCGCGGTGGGGCTTGGGCTTGCCTTGATATCCAGCACCTTCGGATGACTTGGGCGCGCCGCCGCCATGATTGCGGTTGCGGGTGTTGCCCTTGGCGCCGAAGGGCTTTCCACCGTGGGGCCGGCCGGCGGGCTTTCCGCCCTTGCCCGCGGGGTTCCAGCCGAAGGTCGGGGCCAGCGTCTGCACATTGCTGAGGCCCAGCGCATGCTCGACGACAGGCACGGATGTGCGGATCGTCTTCTCGATGTCGCGCAGGAGCCCACGGTCTTCCGGCGTGCAGAAGGCGATGGCTGACCCTTCGGCTCCGGCGCGCGCCGTGCGGCCGATGCGGTGGACATAGGATTCCGGCACATGCGGCAGATCGTAGTTGATGACATGGCTGACCGCGTCGACGTCGATGCCGCGCGCGGCGATGTCGGTTGCCACCAGCACCAGGATCTTGCCCTGCTTGAAGCCGGCCAGCGCCTTCTCGCGGTTGGCCTGGGACTTGTTGCCATGGATCGCCGCCGCCGTGAAGCCGGCGTTGGACAAGTGCTTCATCACCTTGTCGGCGCCGTGCTTGGTGCGGGTGAACACCAGCGTACGGGTCATGTTGTTGTCTTTGAGCAGTTCGGCCAGCAGCTTCGGCTTGGCACCCGGCTCGACATGGATGACGCTCTGGTTGACACGCTCGGCGGTCGTCGCCACCGGGGCCACTTCGACGCGGGCAGGATCGGTCAGCAGCGAGGCGGCAAGGCCTGCGATCTCCTTCGGCATGGTGGCCGAGAAGAACAGGTTCTGGCGCTTCTTCGGCAGCATGGCGGTGATCTTGCGGATGGCGTGGATGAAGCCCAAATCCAGCATCTGGTCCACTTCGTCGAGGACGAAAACCTCGACATGGGCCAGCGTCACGGCCTTGCGCTCGATCAGGTCGACGAGACGGCCCGGTGTCGCCACCAGAACGTCAACACCGCCGCGCAGGATTTCGATCTGCTTGCCGAGCGAGACGCCGCCGAAGACGACGGCGCGGGAAACCTTGAGGTTCTTGCCATAGGTGCGGAACGAGTCGGCAATCTGGGCGGCCAACTCGCGGGTGGGCGACAGGATCAGTGCCCGGCAGGTGCCGCGTGCCGCGCGCTCGGTCTTCTGCGAGAGCTTTTCAAGCATGGGAAGTGCGAAGGCCGCAGTCTTGCCAGTGCCGGTCTGGGCGATGCCGAGAAGGTCACGTCCCTGCAGCAGCAAGGGAATGGCCTGGGCCTGAATGGGGGTGGGGTTTTCATAACCCTCGGCGGCCAGCGCCTTGAGGAGGGGTTGGGAGAGGTTGAGGTCAGCAAATGACGTCACGTATCAAGTCTTTCTGTATCGGAACTGTGGGGAAAAGCGCAAACCATGTCCGAATCGGCCTGGCGCGGAGGATTCCGCGGCACAAGCCTGGAGGGCGCTTAAACCTTCCCACGTGAAAGGAATGTTCGGGGTTTCGCCTTCGGCCGGAACGGCTGCACTTCCAGTTCGAAGTGCGCCTCACGTATCCCTGAACGGCAGGGGCGACGGGGTCCATATGGACGTGTTGCAGTGCAATGTCAAAGGATTCCTCAGGCGTCGTGAAGAAAGCCCTTCACCAAGCCCGGAAGAACAGACATCGCGGAGAAGGTGAAGCTGGCGCCCGCTGCCTTGAGCTTCAATTCCTGCGCATGTGGCTCGGGGTTCGTGCCGGTGAAGCCCAGCACGTGGCAACCGGCGCGGTAAGCCGCGGTAACGCCGGTGACCGAATCCTCGATGACGATACAATCCTTTGGGCGGTAGCCGGCCCGGTTTGCCGCCTCGATGAACACGTCGGGCTCGGGCTTCGGGCGCGCCACATGCTCGAAGGAGGTAATGCGCTCGCCGAAATATGGCGTGAGCCCGGTGATGCGCAGCGCCGCCGCCACGCGTTCGGCGGGCGAGTTCGAGGCGACGCTGTAATGGTGGTGCCCGATCGCCGCGAGCGCCTCCGCCACGCCCGGCACCATTTTCAGTTCGCGCTCGTAGAGGGCCAGCAGCCGCAGGTCCTTCTGGGCCGAGGTATCGGCCGGAAAGCTGGCGCCGAATTCGTGTGAAACCTCATCGATCATCGCGGCAAAGGTCTTGCCGACGAAGCGCGCATGGGCCTCTTCCTCACTCATCATCACGCCGTTCTCGGCCAGAAGCTCGACGTCGATCTTCATCGACAACGGCTCGCTGTCGACCAGAACGCCGTCGCAGTCGAAGATGATGTGGTGGGATTTCATGGAGCCAGAATCTTTGCGATGCGGCTCATTATGCGGCTTTGCCGCAGGGGGCAAGCCTCACCAGGCGGTGATTGCCGGGCATGATGCGGCAGGCGCTTCACCGCCAATTGCGAAGGCATAGCGTTCGCCGCAGGCATAGGCCCGGGGTGGCCGGTTTCCGGTATGAAACAGCCGGTCGCCCTCGGCGAGATTACGCCAGAAGGCCGACCATCTGCTGGCCTCGTGCCGCTTCAGGTTTTCGTCCGTCATGCGGAAGGGGAAGATGTGCACCGGCACATGCTTCTGGCCCCGCGCCAGCGCCTGTTCCACCGCCGCATAGATGTCACCGATACCGGCATCGGTCATCGCGTAGCAGCCAATCGACACGCAGTCGCCGTGGATCATCAGGAAGGAGCCGGTACGGCCCTGGGCACTGTCGAAGGCGTTGGGAAAACCGATGTTGAGGGCGCGGTAATAGCTTGAATCAGGTTTCAGCTGCCGGTGCGAGACGAGATAGAATCCCTCGGGCGACTGGCCGTCACCTTCTTGCAGTTTCGGCCCCAGTGCGCCGGACCAGCGGCAGATCGGGAACGACAGCGCAAGGTCGAAGCGGCCCTGGCGCGCCATCCAAAGTTCCAGAATGCTTTCCTCCTTGAACAGGCGCAGCACAACCGGCTGTCCCAGCGCGAAGCCCTTCTCGCCGAGGCGCGTGGCGAGCGGCACCGGGTTCAGTACGCGGATCGCCTCTCCCTGCCCACGAAAATGACGGATGATGCTGCCCCGCACTGCCTCCTGCAGAGCCGGGCCGGAAGCCAGATAGGCCAGCACCAAAGCTGCCACCAGCACGGCTGGGACGAGAATGACAAGAGCAAGCCGCCGGATCATGGCTGCAGGATAACGGCCCGCATGGCGCAACTGTGGCGCCGGTTTTCAACCGCCCAGGTGGCGGAACTCGGCGATCACCTGTTCGTAAACGCCGCGCTTGAAGGGCACGATCAGATCCAGAACCTCGCCCATCGGCGCCCAGCGCCACATGTCGAACTCGCGCTTGTGGCCGGGCGGCGTCAGATTGACTTCGTTGTCATCGCCGAGGAAGCGCAAGGCAAACCATTTTTGAGTTTGGCCTCGATACTTTCCATTCCAGGATTTGCCGATCAGATGTTCCGGCAGGTCATAGGAATACCAGCCGCGCGACTCGGCGATCACCTCGGTCGCGGTGATGGCAGTTTCCTCCGCCAGTTCGCGAAGCGCCGCCAGTTTCGAGTCCTCACCTTTATCGATGCCGCCCTGCGGCATCTGCCACCAGTGGCCTTCGCCTTCGTCATTCTGCTTGTCGGCCCGGCGGCCGATCCACACGAGGCCTTGCGAGTTCAGCAGCATCACGCCCACGCAGGGACGATAGCCGGGAGCGGGCTGCAGGTCGGTCAACTGGCGCGTCCCTTGTAGGCGGCGCTGATGGGAATCAGCAGAATTCCCTTGTCCTGCAGCGAGTTCGTCCATTCGACCAGGGTATCGATCGTCACCTCCAGCCCCGATCCGGTGCCGATGGCATAGCCGTTGGCCTCAGCCTCCTGCTCAAGTTTCTTCAAGGCCTCGGCGATGGCGGGCGCGGTCGCCTCGGCGTCGATCACCAGGTGGGCGCGGCGCATTGGCAACTTCACCCGCTCGACGATCTTCTGCGACAAGGTCAGGTTGACGGTCGCATCCTCGAGATAGACAAGCCCGCGCTTCTTTAGTTCCTGCATGACGGGCTGCAGCGCCTCCTCGTTGCCGAGAAGCTTTCCGCCCATGTAGTTGGTGATGCCGGTATAGCCGGCAAAGCGGCTCATGTGCCATTGCAGCGAGTCGATATTTTCTTGCGCCGGGGCATCGTTCAGCAGGGTTTTTGGACCGGGATTGCTGCCGGGATAGCCCACTGGCTCCATCGGCACCTGCAGCATGATCTCGTGGCCCTTGGCGCGGGCCTTGTTGACCTGGGCCTGCAGGTTTTCGCCATAGGGCGCAAAGCCGAAGCTGATGTCGCCTGGCAAATCCTTGATCGCCTTGTCGGTCAGCCGGCTGTTGAGGCCCATGCCGCCGAGGATGATCGAGATCTTGGGCCGGGCCGAAGTGGTGACGGCCATCGGGGTCACCTGGGCATAGACGTCCGAGGGTTTCTTGCCCTGCTGGGAAATGCGGGGCAGGGGCCCCACGGCGGCATCCTCGGTTACCGCAGCCACCGGTGCCGCCTTCAGGGGGCGGTTGCGCGCGGTGATGATATTGGCTTCGTTCTGATAGGCGGGGGGCTCGGGCGGCGCGTCCGGCATCTCGTCCGGGGCTTCCGCCAGCCCGGCATTCTCGGCGATCACATCCTCGGGGTTGTCCTCAGGCGCGGTGGTCGAGGCGGTCTTCAGTTCCTCGGCGGGCGGAATCGCAGCAACGACCACGGGTTCGCCGGCAAAAGGGTGCGGAATGCGCGAAACCCAGATGCCCCCGGTCACGAACAGTGCCAGCAGCGATACCGAGGCTATCGCAAAAGCGCTCGGCCGCTTCGACCAGACGCGCTCGCGGAAACTCCGTTTTCTCAAAGGTTGCCGCAACTCGTCGCGGGACATGGACTGTACTGATTCCTGGCGTGATTCGACTGGACCCGACTTTGGAAGGCCAACCGTTAACGTCCTGTTAACCCAATGAAAGAGGCCGGATGCTTGCGGCATCCGGCCCCGGACTGATCCCGAAAACCCTCGTCCGCCTCAGTTCGGCGTGGCGGCGGCACTTCCGCCGTCGGCGGGCTTTTCTTCCTTGGGCTTCACATTGGTGACGACCTTGACACCGTTGAGGAAGTCGACGGCGGCCTTGATCTGCATGTCCTTGGTGCGGTCTTCCGGCACATAGGCGGAGGATCCGCCGCCCTCGTCGCCGCCGGCCTCGTTGGACAGGTGGCCGCGCAGCCCTGCTTCACCAGACGTCGAGACGTCCTTGCCCTGAAGCTCGGGCGGCAGTTCCTGCTCGATGACGATATCGGCATCGATGCCCTTGGCCTGGATCGAGCGGCCCGCCGGCGTGTAGTAGCGCGCAGTGGTCAGCCGCAAGGCACCCTCGCCGCCCAGCGGAATGATGGTCTGCACCGAGCCCTTGCCGAAGCTGCGCGTGCCGATGATGGTCGCCCGCTTGTGATCCTGCAGGGCGCCTGCGACGATTTCGGAGGCAGACGCCGAGCCGCCATTGATCAGCACGACGACGGGCTTGCCGTCCGCCAGATCGCCCTTGGTGGCGTTGAAGCGCTGGGTCTCGTCGGCATGGCGGCCGCGGGTCGAGACAACCTCACCGCGGTCGAGGAACGAGTCGGACACGGAAATCGCCATGTCGAGCAGGCCACCCGGGTCGTTGCGGAGATCGATGATGTAACCCTTCACCTTGTCACCCATGGTGGTGCGGAAGTGGTTCATCGCCTTTTCGAGGCCTTCCTGCGTCTGCTCCGTGAAGGAGGAGATGCGGACATAGCCGATGTCGTTGTTCTCGATCGAGAACTTGACCGACTGCACGCGAATACGGTCGCGCAGCAGCTTCTGCTCGAAGGGCTCGCGGCCTTCGCGCTGGATCGTCAATACGATCTCGGTGCCGACCTTGCCGCGCATCTTGTCGACCGCGTCATTGAGCGTCATGCCCTGGATCTCGACATTGTCGATCTTGGTGATCAGGTCATTGGCCATGATGCCGGCCCGCGAGGCAGGCGTATCGTCGATGGGCGAGACGACCTTGATGACGCCGTTCTCCATCGTCACCTCGATGCCCAGGCCCCCGAACTCGCCGCGGGTCTGGACGCTCATGTCCTGGAACTGCTTCTTGTTCATGAAGCTCGAATGCGGATCGAGCGATGCCAGCATGCCGTTGATCGCGGCCTCGATCATCTGGCCCTCGTCGGGCTGCTCGACGTAATCCGCCCGCACCCGGTCGAACACGTCGCCGAACAGGTTCAATTGCTTGTAGGTGTCGGCATTCGAGGCCGCACCGGCCGCGCCGAAGGCGTGCCAGAGCAAGGATGCGGACACCGCACCTGCCAGAACCAGACCGAAATTTTGCACCTTGGAACTCTTCTTCATCCACGCGCCTCTTTCAAACCGCCGATCCACCACGGACCAGAATCAATAGCTTCCGAACTATTCCTGAACTCAATATAGAGTACAGGACGGCCGTCCGTCACCACTTCACCGAAAAGTGTGACCGAAGCGGGGCCATCGCCCATTTCTCCGACCGGTTCGCCCGCCCGCAGGAACTCGCCAACGACGGGCGTCACATTTTTCATGCCTGCGAGCAATACGCGATAGCCCCCGCCGGGGTTCAGAATCAGCACCTGGCCATAGGAGCGGAAGGGGCCCGCGAACTCGACCTTGCCGTCGGCGGGCGTCGTCACCTGAGCGCCATTGCGGGTGGCGATCATCAGGCCCTGGGCCTCGACGCCGAGCCCGTCCTTCTCGCCATAGCGGCGCATGATCTGGCCCTGGGCCGGGAAGGCGAGCTTGCCCTTCGCCGCGGCAAATTCCATGCGCGGCTGGCGCTGCAGTTCCTCCTGGCGCAGGCGTTCCTTTTCCTCCGCCGCGGCCCTGGCGGAACGCTCGGCCTCGGCGCGCTTGCGCTCTTCCGCGATGCCTGCGAGAAGCTGTTTCAGCGATTTCGCCTTCTCGCCCAGCGCCGCGATGCGCGCCTTCTCGTTCTCGAGATCGGCGCTGCCGCGGGCCACCAGATCGCGTTTCCGCGCCACCAGGGCATTGAGGTCGCCGCGCGCGGCTTCCAGCCGGGCGATTTCGCCGGCCACCGAGGCCTTGCGCTCGGCGATGCGGGCTTCAAGCTGTTTCAGCCGGTCAAGCTCCGCCACCAGCCGGTCGGCCTCGTCGCGAAGTTCCGGCACGATCGTTCCCAGCAGCATGGCGCCGCGGAGGGCCGAGAGAATGTCGTTGGGCTCGACCACCAGCGCGGGCGGCGGGTTCTGCTCCAGGCGTTGCAGCCCGGCCAGAAGCTCGGACAGCACATCCTGCTTTTCGCCGAGGTCCACCAGCAGGCCGGCGCGGGCGGCGGCGAGGCGGCCAAGCTCGGCCTCGCTCTCGGCAATCGTTGCCTCTTGCGCCTGGATCGACTGCGAAATGGCGACGAGCCTTGCGGCCACACTGTCCTGCTCCTCGATCGCGGCGGCGATTTCGGCGGCGATCCGCGCCTGCGCGGCCCTGGCGCTTTCGATCTGCTGCTCGATGGTTTCGAGCTGCTGTTCCTGGGCCTCCGCGCGCGCGGCCTCGCAGGTTGCAGCCAGCGCGGTGAACGCCAGCAGTGCCGCCGCAACAGGGCTCCGGAAGGTCTTCATGGGGCCGATGACTATTTCTGACGCTTGTTCAAATTGCGGTCCGGCGCGCGGCACACAGCCGCCCCGGAAGCCAGCCGCCACTATCGGCCCCAGCTGATTAGCGAACCGTTAACCATGAGGTGCAGGCGGCGAAGCGGCCCGGGGCCGTTAATCGTTCTTGGCATCCCGCGGTCAAAAGCGGTAGCCTCTTCATCCGCCGCCAGCACATCCGGGACATGTCGCAATGCTGAAGCCTGCCCTCGCCGCTCTGCTGTGCGCCGCATTGTGGGTTCCTGGCTCAGCGGCCGACGATCTGAAGCTGCAGACCGGCGAGCCGGGTACGCTCGGCTATACCCGGCCGCTTTCCGAAATCCAGGCGGCGGCCGAGGCCAAAGATGGCGAAGCTCAGTTCCTGCTCGGCGTTCATCTGCTGCGGGGCGACGGCATCGCCGCCGACCCCAAAGCCGCCCGCGATCTGATCCGGCTCGCCGCGCAGCAGGGCCATGCGGTTGCCCAGGCCTGGCTCGCCCGCCTCGCGGAAGACGGCATCGGCGGCGAGACTTCGCCAGCGCAGGCGCTCAAATGGTACCGCCGCGCCGCCCAGCAGGGCGAGACGGCGCAGGTCTCGGTACCGTTGCCGCCGGGCCTCGCTGCAGAGGAACTCGACACCTTCAAGGAGATCGACGAGGCCGAGATCGCCGCCCCAAGCCCGCCTACGCAGGTCGCATCAATGCCTTCCGGAAACGGCGAGCCCGCGGTTCAGCCCGCAATCCCGTCGGCACGCCTTTCCGAAGACATCGGGGAAGAACAGGCCGCCGTCGGAATGGGCGCGGCCACGGGCGTGAAGGCGAAGCTGCAACTTGTCAGCCTTTCGCCATGGGCTGGGGAGCAGGCGGCAAGGCTCTCCCAGCGCCTCGTGCTTGGCGATACTCATGGCCTGCCGAAACTCGAGGGTCCGCGTGTGGCGTTGGCTGCCGGCAATTCGCAATACCGCCATGCGCCCGACCTGCCGAATGCCGCCAACGACGCGTTGGCGGTCGGCGCGCTGCTCGAAACACTCGGTTTCGACGTCGTCTATGCGATCGACGTTCCGAAAAACGAACTCGTGAAACTGCTGGACGAATTCGCCGACAGGGCCGAGGGGGCGGCGGTGTCGTTCTTCTACTTCGCCGGCCATGGCGTTCAGGTCAACGGCCTCAACTATCTTCTTCCGCCGGAGATCGACGCCGCCTCGGGCAAGCCCCTGTCCGATTCCGCCATCAGCCTTGATGACATCCTGGAACTGATGCAGACCCGCACGAAGGTGTCGATCGTGATGCTCGATGCCTGCCGCGACAATCCCTATCTCGACAGCGCGGTGACAGCGGGGGCCAAGGTTTCCAAACCACGGAAGCGTGGCTTTGCGGCAATCGATCCGGTCAACACCAGCACTTACATCGCCTTCGCCACGGCGCCAGACCAGGTCGCCTCCGACGGTGCGGACGGCAACAGCCCCTTCGCGGCGGCGCTCGTCAAGCATCTGCCCACACCCGGCCTCGAAATCGACCAGGCCATGCGGCGCGTCAAGCGCGAGGTGAAGGCGGCAACCCATCAGCAGCAGTCGCCGTGGACGATGGGCGACCTCGACGTCGAGGTCTATCTCGCGGCGGATAAATGATCAGACGGCGGAGGAGTTCTCCAAGATGCGTTCCAGGCTAGGGCTTGCCGTCGTTCTTGCTGCGGTCTTCATGCTGGCGGGTCCGGCGCGATCCGCCGACATCGCAATTCAATCCACCGCCGCTGGCGAGCTTGGCCTCAAGGTATCGCTCACGCTGACAGGACCCATCGAAAAGGGCGATGCGGCGAAGCTTGGCAGCCTGCTCGACGGCATCACGGAAGAGATCTCGGTGACGACCCTGTCGATGCACAGCGAAGGCGGCAGCTATGCCGAAGGCATGCTGCTGGCGCGGCTGTTCACCAAGCGGCTGGTTTCGACGCGGGTGAAAAGCGGCGCGCACTGCTTTTCGGCCTGCGCGCTGGCCTTCATGGGCGGAGCGACGCAAGGCCTCGAAGGCGGGGATTTCATCAGCCGCGCAGTGGAGGCCGGAGGGCGGCTCGGTTTTCATGCACCCTACCTCAATGTCGAGCAGCGCCAGTACACCGAAACAGCGGTCGAATATGCCTATGCCAAGGCGGTGGGCAGCATCGCCGACATGATCAGGCTCGCCGACGAGATCGCGTTCTCGACCGATATCCTCCCGGAAATTCTCGACAAGCGGCCGGGCGAAATGAAGGAACTCGTGACGGTCGACGATTTCGCACGCTTCGGCGTCGATATTCTCCCGGTGCCGCAGTTTGCAGCGATCACCCAGAGCATGGTGCAGAACGCCTGCCAGAACGGCTATGTCTGGGGTTCGACGAAGAAGCCCGGCCAGCTCCGCGACAATCTGATCGCGGCGCAGAAGCCGCAGATGAAGGTCTACTCCCGCAAGGACGATTACTTCACCGGCGACATGCTCAAGGTCTACCGCGTGGTGATGGAGACCGGCGAAGGCGGCGAAGGCTCCATCAACTGGTGCCTTTTCGACTATGTGCGGACGGCGGACGGAAAATCCAGAACCTCATGCCGCGGCTTCGTGAACGCCAATACGCTGGATGAAGCGCTCGCCCGGGCGCGCCAGTTCGACAGCAGCAGATCGGACGCAAACCCCGACATGCCGTGCGCGCTGCCCATCGCACAGATCTTTGTTGACGGAGAACAGGACGAAGCCAATGCCGATGTCTTCGGCATGGTGCCCTACAACACTTCCGTCAGCGAGATTCAGGCCGTGATCGATCGTTACATGCGCGAGGAAAAACCGCTGGTGAAGTAGCGCTGTCACGCCCGGTGGTAGGGGTGCCCCACCATGATGGTCACGGCACGGTAGAGCTGCTCGAACAGCATGACGCGTACCAGCCGGTGCGGCCAGGTCATGGGGCCGAAGCTCATGAGCAGGCCAGCCCGCTCGCGGGTCGATACGGCATGCCCGTCCGGCCCGCCGATGATGAAGGAGAGGTCGGGCGTGCCGCCGTCGAGATGGCGCTGGAGCAGGCCGGCGAAGTTCTCGCTCTCCATGGCCTTGCCGCGCTCGTCCAGCACGATGGCGAAGGACTTGGGGGGAATGACGCTCGCCAGAAGCTTCGCCTCCTCGCCCATGCGCGATGCAGGCGACGACGCCTGTGATTCGGAGAATTCCGTTACCGAAATGCGGCTGATGCCAGCCTTCTTCCCCAGCCCCTCGGCGCGGGCGAGATAGTCCTCGGCGAGGGATTTTTCGGGGCCGGGTTTCAGCCGGCCCACGGCCAGTACGGAGAGGCGCAAGGCTTCAGAGCGGCAGGCGCTCGTTCGGCGCATGCGCCGACCAGAGCTTCTCGAGATTGTAGAAGCTTCGGACCTCGGGCCGGAAGATATGGACGACGACATCGCCGGCATCGACCAGCACCCAGTCGCATTGCGGCATGCCCTCGATGCGAAGGTCGCGGAAGCCCGCCTCCTTCAGCTTCTCGACGATCTGGTCGGCAATGGCGCCGACATGGCGGGCGGAGCGCCCCGAGGCGACCACCATCGTATCGGCAATTGCCGACTTGTCGTCGAGGCCGATGGTCACGACCTGTTCGGCCTTGGCATCATCGAGTTGGGCCAGCACAGTCGAGAGCACGGTGACGGGGCCGTCATCCCGTGGCTTCTGAGGCTTTGTTCGCCGGAGCTTCGGTGCGGCTTCCGGCAGGTGACCGGGCTCATCTCCGGCGAGCGGTGCAGACTGGTCTTCAACAGGCAGCGGGGCGTCGAGAACCGGCGCTGGCGCCGGCTTCGTCACCGTCACCTTCGGCCTCGCAACGGCCGGGTTCGAAACCGGCTTCTTCGGCTTGATGGCGATCGCGGCCTTGGCGGCAACAGCTTTTTTCACCAGCTTCCTGCCGGCGACGCGTTTCGAGACCGGCGCCTTGGCGGTGGATGTCTTGGCAACGGCTTTCCGGACGGCGGGTTTCTTCGCCACCGTCTTTTTGGCAACAACCTTCTTTGCGATTGCCTTCTTTGCAACGGTCTTCTTTGCGACCGTCTTCTTGGCAACCGCCTTCTTGGCTATAACTTTCTTCGCGACCGGCTTCCTGGCAGCAGGTTTCCTGACCGGCGCCTTGGACTTCACCGCCGTCTTCGGCTTGGCCGCAATCTTGGCCTTTACCGGCTTCTTTACTGCTGCAGGCTTCCTTGCTGCCGGTGCCTTCTTCTTCGCCACTGCCGCCTTCTTCGGCGCTGACTTCTTTGCAGCGGACTTCTTCGTGGCGGCAGTCTTGGCCTTGGGGGTGCTGCGCTTGGCGGCGGTCTTGGATTTCGCGGCGCTCTTACGCGCAGCGGTCTTCTTCGCTGGAGCTTTCAGTGGACTGGTCCTCTTTCCAGAAGCAGGTCTGCATGAGACTGCGGGGTCACATCCCTTGTGGGTGACGATCAGCAGCAAACTAAAGCGTTCGGCTGCACCATTCAAGGGGACTTACGCCACCGCGCCGGCGGGCTGAGCCGGGCGCCTGGGCTTGATGCCGGCGAAGGGGCTGAGGCCTAGCCACTGCTGCATCGAGCGGGCAATGGCGCGGTCGCCATCAATCTCGATCTTGCCCTTGCCGATTTCAGCGGCCAGCGTGGTGACGCCCATCCACACCGAGGTCATCGCCATCAGCGATGCGGTGACGAAGAGATCGATGTCATGGCCGGGGTCCACCTGGCAGATATCGGTTTCGCCCGATGGCTCGACGACCAGCCAGTAGTTGCGATAGTTCTCTGCCAGTTCGGGATAAAGAAAGCGCACGGTCACCCGGCGCTTGGGCAGGGGCTCGGGCTGGATGCCGCGGCGCATGTCCCACATCAGCAATGTGGGGTCGAGGTTCCTGAGGCTCAGGTTGGAATCGACCCAGCGCTGTCCCCAGGTTCCCAATGCCATGATGATGGGGCGCAGATCCTCGCCGGCTTCGGTCAGGTGATATTCGCCGATGCCGGAAACCTGGTCCCTCACCTGCACGACGACGCCTGCTTCCTCCAGTTCCTTGAGGCGCTTCGACAGCAGCGTCGGCGAAATGCGCGGCAGGCCCTTGCGCAGATCGTTGAAGCGGTGGTTCCCGCACAGCAGTTCGCGCAGTAGAAGTGCCGTCCAGCGCGTGCAGACGATCTCTGCCGCCATCGCGACAGGACAGAACTGGCCGTAGCTTCCATTGTCCATCTGGTGTTCTCCGTTCCCCCGGAGGATTGCAGCCTATCATGAATTCGCAGCCCCGGTCAGTCCACAAACTGTACCGCGGAATGAGCCGCGCTTCCCGTCCTGCCAGCATTCCCGGCCGCACAGGTACAGTTCCTGCACTTGGCCCGGCATGAGGCCCAGCCGATACTTGGCGACATTGAAAAAGGGAGACAGCATCATGAATGTCAGGGCATTGCACATCGCCGATACACGTCAGGACGTCTCGATCGTGGCGCTTGCCGAAACGCTGGGCCAGCGCTTTGCCGCCACCGCCGCGGCTGCCGATGAGGAGGACTGCTTCGTCGCCGAAAACTTCGCGGCGCTCAAGGGCTCGGGCCTCGTCGAGGCTGGCGTGCCGGAGGAGCTTGGCGGTGGCGGCGCGGGTGTCCGAGAACTGGCGGACATGCTGCGCACGCTCGCGCATCATTGCAGTTCCACCGCGCTGGCCTTCTCCATGCACACGCATCAGGTGGCGATTCCTGCCTGGCGCTGGAAGAACCAGAAGGTTGCCGCCGTCGAGCCGCTGCTGAAGCGCATCGCCGCCGAGCGGCTTCTGCTGCTGTCGAGCGGCGGGTCGGACTGGATCGCAGGCTCCGGCCGGGCGGAGCGCGTCGAAGGCGGCTACCGCATCACCGCGCGCAAGGTCTTTACCTCCGGTGCTCCGGCGGGCGATCTCCTCATGACAGGCGCCGTCCTCGAGGAGGAGGGTGCGGAGCCAACCGTTCTGCATTTCGCCATCCCGATGTCATCGCCCCATGTACGGATCGATCCCGTGTGGAAGACGCTCGGCATGCGCGGCACGGGCTCGCATGACGTCGTGATCGAGGGCCATGTGGTGCCGGACGCCGCCGTGGCGCTGAAGCGCAAGGCAGGGGAATGGCACCCGCTGTTCCAGACCATCGCCACCATCGCCTTCCCGCTGGTCTATGCCGCCTATCTCGGCGTTGCCGAAAGCGCCTGCGCCGTCGCCCGCGATCTGGCGGTGAAGCGCAGGCCCGACCATCACGTCACGCAACTCGTGGGCCGCATGGAAACCGAACTCAGGGGCGCGCAGCTGGCGCACCGCCACATGCTCGAGGCGGTAACGCAGGGCGATCCCTCGGCGGATTCTGTCAACGAGGTGATGATGGGAAAGACCCTTGTCGCCGCCCATGCGATCCACGCGGTCGAGCTTGCGATGGAGGCAGCGGGTGGCGCCGGCTTCTACCGCGCGCAGGGGCTCGAGCGGCGCTTCCGCGACATTCAGGGCGCCCGATATCACCCGCTGCAGTCAGGTCCCCAGGCGCTCTATGCGGGCGCGATGGCGCTTGGCCTTCCGGTCAGCAGAATTTACTGAGCCAGCAGGACGCCTTTCTGCTTCCTGCGGATCGCTGTCGAACTCTCGGGGCGGAGTGGCATGGGGATGAAGCACCAGGCGGGGGGCTTCATTCCGGCAAGCTGCGGGGCAAGCTGGGTTGGCACCTGCTCGTTGTCGAAGCGCGTCGCCGCCGGCCCGCCGAGGGCGCGCAGCGAATAGCCGGGCCGCGCCAGCACGGCGAGCGGCAGGGCGGCCGGAATCTGCAGCCAGTCGTGCCAGCGGTGCAGGTCGGCGAAGCTGTCGGCGCCCATGATCCACACGAAATGCCCGCGCTGCAGGGTGGGCTTCAGCCCGCGCAGGGTTTCAGCCGTGGTGCGGGCGCCCATCTGCTTCTCGATGTCGGTGACGATGAAGCGCGGATGCCGCGCGATCTTGCGCGTTTCAGCAAGCCGCGTCTCGTATTCGCCGGTCTCGCCGGGGTCCTTCAGCGGGTTCTGTGGCGAGACCAACCACCACACCCAGTCGAGCTTCAAAGTCTTCAGCGCATAGAGCGCCACCATGTAGTGGCCGCGGTGCGCCGGATTGAAGGAGCCGCCAAACAGCCCGATGCGCTGGCCCGGCCCGAAAGCAGGCGGATGGATCATGTCAACTCATCCTTCCCCGCTCTGCGGGGAGGGATGTGATTGCATCATTCATGCCCGCACCTGGCCATTCCCCCGCACCTGATACTTGAACGTGGTCAGCTGCTCGACGCCGACGGGTCCCCGCGCGTGGAGCTTTCCCGTGGCGATGCCGATCTCGGCGCCAAAGCCGAATTCGCCGCCATCGGCAAATTGCGTGGACGCGTTGTGCAGCACGATGGCGCTGTCGACTTCGTTGAGGAAGCGCTCGGCCGTGGCGGCGTCCTCCGTCACGATCGAGTCGGTATGCTGCGAGCCATAGCGCGCGATGTGTCTGATGGCGTCATCCACGCCATTCACGACCTTCACCGAAATGATGGCGTCGAGATATTCCGTCGACCAGTCTTCTTCCGCCGCAGGCTTCACGCGGGCGTCAACGGCCTGCGTCCCGGCATCGCCCCTGACCTCGCAACCGGCATCGATCAGCGTACGGACGATGGGCGCCAGGTTCTTTCCCGCCGCCGCCCGGTCGACCAGAACAGTTTCAGCAGAGCCGCAAACGCCGGTGCGCCGCATCTTGGCATTGAGCACGATGTCCTTCGCCATCTCCGTATCGGCTGCCTTGTCGACATAGACATGGCAGATGCCTTCGAGGTGGCTGAACACCGGAACGCGGGCATCAGCCTGCACACGCGCCACGAGGCTCTTGCCGCCTCTCGGCACGATCAGGTCGATCGTGCCGTTGAGACCCTCGAGCATCAGGCCCACGCAGTCCCTGTCGGCATTGGGTACCATCTGGATTGCGGTGCGCGGCAGGCCCGCGATGTCGAGGCCGCGCTGCAGGCAGGCGATGATGGCGGCGGAGGAATGATAGCTGTCCGACCCGCCGCGCAGGATCGCCGCATTGCCGGACTTGAGGCACAAGGCCCCGGCATCGGCCGTCACATTGGGCCTGCTCTCGTAGATGATGCCGATGACGCCAATCGGCACCCGCACCCGCGAAATCTCGAGGCCATTGGGACGCGTCCATTTCGCCATCACCGCGCCGACGGGATCTGGCAACGCCGCGATCTCCTCGAGGCCCGTGGCCATCGCCGCGATCCGCGCCTCGTTCAGGGTGAGCCGGTCGATGAAACTCGCCTTCAGGTTCTTGGTCTTCGCGCCTTCAAGGTCGCGCGCGTTTTCGGAAAGGATGTCGGCCGTGCTGCGGCGAAGCTTCGCCGCCATGGCGTTGAGCGCTTCGTTCTTCTGCGAAGCTGGAGCCAGCGCCAGCACATGAGCGGCGGCGCGCGCGGCGGTGCCGAGCGTCTGCATCATCTCGCGGTTCGAAACAGTCATGTTCATGCGCGCTCCCCGCCCATCAATACCATGTCGTCGCGGTGTATCAGTTCGTCGCGTCCGCGAAAGCCCAGCACCTTCTCGATGTCGGCCGATTTCAGCCCGGCGATCCGCGCCGCATCGCCCGCGTCATAGGCCACAAGGCCGCGGGCGATCTCGCGGCCCGATGTTGCGATAATCGATACCGTATCGCCGCGCGAGAAATTGCCCGTTACCTTTCTGACGCCGGCCGGAAGCAGGCTCTTGCCCTTGGCAAGTGCCGCCGCCGCACCATCATCGACCACCAGATGGCCGATCGGCTGCAGCGTTCCGGCGATCCAGCGCTTGCGCGACTGCAGGGCGGAGGCGGATGCCACGAACCAGGTGCAGCGTTCGCCGTCGAGGATACGCCGCAGCGGATGCATCGCGTGGCCCGATGCAATCACCATGTTGCAGCCGGCACCGAGTGCGATCTTGCCCGCCTCGATCTTGGTGATCATGCCGCCCGAACCGACGCCCGAAACGGGCTTTCCGGCCATCGCCTCGATCCCGGGCGTGATCTCGCTGACGAGCGGAATAAACTCCGCACCCTTCTGGCTGGGCGGTGCAGTATAGAGCCCGTCGATATCGGATAGCAGCACCAAGCAATCGGCCGACATCATCGAGGCGACGCGGGCGGCGAGGCGATCGTTGTCGCCATACCGTATTTCGGAGGTTGCCACCGTGTCGTTCTCGTTGATGACGGGAATGGCGCCCTGTTCCAGCAATGTCGAAAGCGTTGCCCGGGCGTTCAGGTAGCGGCGGCGTTCCTCGGTGTCGGTCAGCGT
>JALHQC010000007.1 GCA_022842165.1 bacterium | reverse complement strand
CTCTATTTCAAGACGCTGGGCCTCACCAACACCTATATCGGCCTGATCTGGGTCTATCAGCTGATCTGCCTGCCGCTGATCCTGTGGATCGTGCGCGGCTATTTCGAGGACATCAGCCCCGACATCGAACATGCCTACCGCATCTCCGGCAACAGCTGGTGGAAGACCTTCCTCAAGATCTCGCTGCCGCTGGCCAAGCCCGGCATCGCGGCGGCAGGCCTTCTCGCCTTCATCTTCGCCTGGAACAATTTCGTCTTCGCGCTGATCCTCGCGTCCGCCGACAAGCAGCCGGTGACGGTGGGCGCCTTGGCCTTCGTCACCGCATCGGGCATCCAGTATGGCCAGATCGCGGCGGCCATCATCATCTCGATCACGCCCACGCTGGCGCTGGCGCTCTATGCGCAGCGCTATCTCGTCGAGGGACTTTCCATGGGCGCGGTGAAGGGATGAGCCAGCTTGCCATCAAGTCGCTGTCGAAGGCCTATGGATCGTTCAAGGTTTTCGATGGCCTTGACCTTGCGGCGGATGCCGGCGAGATCGTCGTCATCTTCGGCGGCTCCGGCACCGGAAAGACGATCCTGCTCCGCCTCATCGCCGGCGTCGAGGAACCCACGAGCGGCGCAATCGAGATCGGCGGGCATGACGTTTCAGACATCGCGCCGGAGCATCGCGGCGTCGGCATGGCGTTCCAGAACTTCGCGCTGTTCCCGCACATGTCGGCATCCGAGAACATCGCGACGCCGCTCCGTGCCATCGGCGCCAGCGAGGACAAGGTGAAGGCGGGCGTCGCAAAAGTGGCGAAGCTCCTGAAGATCGACCATGTGCTGGGCCATGCGCCGCGCGAGCTTTCGAACGGCCAGAAGCAGCGCACGGCACTGGCCCGGGCGCTCGCCGCCGAGCCGCAGATCCTGCTGCTCGATGATCCGTTGCGCAATGTCGACGCGAAGCTCCGCTTCGAGATGCGGCTCGAGCTGCCGCGCCTGCTGCGGCAGAGCGGCGCCACGGTCCTCTACGTGACGCAGGATTACAAGGAGGCGATGGCGCTGGCCGACCGCATCGCCGTGCTGGCGGGCGGCAAGTTCATCCAGACGGCGGCGCCGGAAGACATCTACATGAAGCCCGCGACGCTGGGCGTGGCGCGGCTGTTCGGCGATCCGTCGATCAATACGGCGGAAGCGAAAGTCCATGCCGATGGCGCCGGGGCCAGCATCCTGCTCGGCGGCGTGAAGGTCTCGATCGGTCCCTCCTACAAGAGCCTCGCCAGCCGCGACATTGTCTTCGGCGTGAGGCCGGAAGCGGTGGACATCTCCGGGAACACAGGGCTACCCGCAACGGTGATGGCGGTGACGCCGCTCAACGAACGCATCGTGCTGCTGCTGCAATCGGATGGCGGATGGGAGTTCCTCGCTTCGCTGCCATCTTCCGCGGCGGTGGTTCCGGAACCGGAATCGAAAGTCCATGCGCGGTTCGGGGTTGAAGGAACCCATCTCTTCGACAAGGCAACAGGTGAACGGCTTCATGGGTGAACTTGTCATATCGAAGGTCGACAAGATCTACCGCTCGCGGAAATCCGCCGTGCATGCGGTGAAGTCTCTCGACCTGACAGTGCAGCCCGGGGAGATCGTGGCGCTGCTCGGATCATCCGGCTGCGGCAAGACCTCGACGCTGCGCATGATCGCCGGTTTCGAGGATGTCTCGAACGGCACCATCACGCTCGATGGCCGCGCCATCCATGCCCTTGCCCCCGCGCAACGCGGTGTCGCCATGGCGTTTGAGGCCTATTCGCTCTATCCGCCGCTGACGATCGGCGAGAACATGGCGTTTGCGCTGAAGTCCTCGAAGCTCTCTGCAGGAGAACAGCAGTCGCGCGTCAAGGCCATGGCCGAGATGCTGGAGATTTCCGACATCCTCAACAAATACCCCTCCTCCGTTTCGGGCGGCCAACAGCAGCGCGCCAGCCTCGGCCGTGCATTGGTGCGCAATGCCGCACTCTATTTGCTGGACGAGCCGATGGGCCAACTGGAGCCGCAGCTCCGCGCCATCCTGCGCGGCCGCATCAAGCATTACCTGCGCGAACACAGGTGCACGACCATCCTCGTCACGCATGACCAGACCGAGGCCAATGCGCTGGCCGACCGGATCGCGGTGATGGAAGGTGGCGAGCTGCAGCAATATGCAACGCCTGCCGAACTCAAAGCCCGCCCCGCCAATCTTTATACCGGCACATTCATCGGCGAGCCGCCGATGAATGTTTTCAACGCAGCCGTTGCGGCTGATGCGAAGACGCTCAGTTTCGCGATCGACGGCGGCACGCAGCTTAGCTATCCGGTGGGCGAACTCTCGGCCGCCGTGCGCAATGCACTCTCAAAGACAAAGCGCGTCGCGCTCGGCATCAGGCCGCATGCGCTGCACATCGGTGACGGGCCCATCAAGGGCAAGGTCATGGCCTGCCAATGGTTGGGCGACCAGACGCATGTGGCCGTCGACGTCGCGGGGCGCACCATCGTTTCCGTCGCGCATGATCGCGTGTCGCAGAAACCCGGCAGCGACATGTCCTTGAGCGTTGCCGCTGCCGATCTGCATCTCTTCGATCCCGACAGCGGCAAGGCCATCTCGCATGGCGGGAGCCTCGCATGACCGACGGCATCCTCATCGGCATCGATGCGGGCACCTCCGTCATCAAGTCCGTCGCCTTCACGGCGGGCGGAGAGCAGATCGCATCCGCCGCGATCCCGAATATCTACAAGACATTTCCCGATGGCGGTGCCGAACAGGACATGGCGCGCACCTGGGTCGATGCCGCCGCGACGCTGAAGCAGCTGACGGAGAAAATCCCCAACCTCGCCCAACGCCTCATCGCCATATCGGTGACGGGCCAAGGCGACGGCATGTGGCTTGTCGACAAGGCAGGCGAACCCGCTGCCCCCGCCTGGCTGTGGCTCGATGCGCGCTCGGCCGCGATCGCGGAAGGTTTCACGCAGCATCCTGAATACCTCGCGCACTACAAGCGCACCGGCACGGGCGTCAACGCCTGCCAGATGAGCACGCAGCTCGCCTGGATGACCAGGCACCGGCCCGAAGTGCTGGCGCGTGCCACGACGTCTTTCCATTGCAAGGACTGGCTTTACTTCAAGCTGACGGGCGACCGCCGCACCGATCCTTCGGAAGCGAACTTCACATTCGGCCAATATGAGACGCGCACCTATGCGCCGCATATCCTCGACGTGCTGGGCGCAGGAGAGTCGAAGCGCCTGCTGCCCGAGATGGTGGAGGGCACGCAACAGGCCGGAGGGCTGACGGCCGAAGCAGCAGCGCTTACGGGCCTGAAAGCGGGAACGCCGATCACGCTTGGCTATGTGGACGTTCTCTGCACCGGACTTGGCGGCGGCTTGTTCGACCCCGAAGGCAGGACCGGCTGCACCATCGTCGGCTCCACCGGCATGCACATGAAGATCGCGCCTTCAGCGGCGCATGTGCGGCTCAATTCAGAACTCTCGGGCTATACCATGGCTTTCCCGGTGCCCGGCATGTATGCGCAGATCCAGTCGAATATGGCATCGACGCTCAACATCGACTGGCTCTTGGATCTTGCCCGCGATGTGCTGAAGCATGAAGGCGTGGAGCGCAGCCGTTCCGATCTCATCAAGGGTCTCGACGAGCGGATCATGGCGGCTGGCCCGGCGCGCGTCATCTATCATCCCTATATCAGCCAGGCCGGCGAGCGCGGCCCGGTAATGGAGCCCGCCGCACGCGCCATGTTTTCCGGCCTCGAGCTCGGCATGGGCTATGCCGACATGATGCGCGGCGTCTTCGAAGGCCTGTGCTTTGCGTCGCGCGATTGCTACGCCGCGATGGGCGACATTCCGCAGGAAGTTCGCATCACCGGTGGCGCTGCACGCTCCACTGCACTCCGTGTCATGCTGGCCAGCGTCTTGAAGGCGCGTGTACGCTCGGTGCAGCGCGAGGAAGCAGGGGCCGCCGGTGCCGCCATGATGGGCGCCGTGCAGCAGAAGCTCTACCCCGATATGGCGGCTTGCGTGGCGCAGTGGGTCGACCCGCTGCTGGGCAAGGTCACCGAACCCGATCCAACCCTCACCGGCCCCTATGACGGGGCCTTCTCGATCTACAAGGAAACCCGCGAAAAAATGCGACCCCTCTGGCGCTCCATGGTGGCGAACCGTGCCTCGTAAACTCTCCATCATCGGCGATCTCTTCATGCTCACCTCGATGTTCGAGACGGCGATCCGCGAGCGCTGCCGGCTGTTCGAGATCGACATCACGCCCCACACCCTGCAATGGCCGGACGAGCCGATGGAGCATGGCTATGCCGTCGAAGGCATGGACGGGCTCAAGGAATATATGGGCAATGCCGACCAGATCGTCGGGATGACGGGCGATGCCGAGATGCTGGTGACGCAACTGGCACCGCTCTCAGCCGCGATGATGGACCGCTTGCCGAACCTCAAGTTCGTGGCGGTGTCGCGCGGCGGGCCGGTCAACATCGACATGAAGGCGGCACGCGAGCGCGGCATCCTCGTCGTCAACACGCCGGGCCGCAATGCAAGTGCGGTTGCCGAGTTCACCATCGGCGCGATCCTCGCCGAGACGCGGAACATCACGCGCGGGCACGATGCGATGCGGGCCGGCATCTATCGCGGCGACCTCTACCGCGCCGACATCGCGGGCCAGGAATTATCCGAGATGACCGTCGGCCTCATCGGCTATGGCGAAGTCGGGCGGCGCGTCGTCAAGTTCCTGAAAGCCTTTGGCTGCCGCATCCTCGTCAGCGATCCTTATGTGCAACTCTCGGCCGATGACCTGAACGACGGCGTGATCCAGTGTTCGCTGGAGCGCGTGCTGGCAGACTCCGATGTCGTGTCGCTGCATCCGCGCGTGACGGCGGAGACGACGAAGATGATCAACGCTGAAACGCTCGCCCAGATGAAGAAGGGCTCCTACTTCATCAATACCGCGCGCGGGCCGCTGGTCAACTACGACGATCTCTACGAGGCGCTTGCCACCAATCATCTGCGCGGTGCGATGCTGGAAACCTTCGACGTCGAGCCGGTGCCCCCCGACAACCGCTTCCTCAAGCTTCCGAACGTGACGCTCACCCCCCACATCGCGGGTGCATCGGTGAAGACGGTGAGCTATGCGGCGGGCCTGGCTGCTGAAGAAGTGCGCCGCTATCTTGCAGGCGAGCCTGCCCTCAACAGGTGCTGAGGCATCTGGCGATGCGAGAGCTCGCGCCCGTCGATCTCGTGGTCATCGGTGGCGGCATCAATGGTGCCGGCATCGCGCGCGATGCGGCGGGGCGGGGCTTGTCCGTCATCCTCTGCGAGAAGGATGATCTCGCGCAGGGCACGTCATCGCGCTCGGGCAAGCTCATCCATGGGGGCTTGCGCTATCTCGAATATTACGAGTTCCGCCTGGTGCGCGAAGCGCTGATCGAGCGCGAGGTGCTGCTGAACGCCGCGCCCCACATCGTGTGGCCCATGCGCTTCGTGCTGCCGCATTCACCCGATCAGCGGCCCGCATGGCTCGTCCGCCTTGGCCTGTTCCTCTACGATCATCTGGGCGGCCGGAACAAACTCCCCGGCTGCCGCAAGATCGATCTCACGCGCGATCCGGAAGGAAAGCCAATCAAGGCAGATTTCACGCGTGCGTTTGAATATTCCGATTGCTGGGTGGATGATGCCCGTCTCGTCTCCCTCAACGCACTCGATGCACGTGAGCGCGGCGTAAAAGTGATGACGCGCACCGCCGCCACGTCGGCACGGCGAAACGGCGATCACTGGGACGTGGAATTCCGCAGCGCGGATGGGACTGTTTCAAGAACCAGCGCCAAGGCCATCGCCAATGCGGCGGGGCCGTGGGTCGAGAACATCATCAATGGCGTTGTCGGCTCCAACTCGGCGCGGCGTGTCCGTCTCGTCAAGGGCAGCCATATCATCGTGCCGAAATTCTGGGAAGGCCCACAGGCCTATCTGTTCCAGAACCACGACAAGCGCGTGATCTTCGTCAACCCTTACGAGGGCAACATGGCCCTGATCGGCACCACCGACATTCCCTATGACGGCCAGGCCGAGGATGTGGCGATCGAGGACCGCGAGATCGATTATCTGCTCGCCGCCGTGAACCGCTACCTCAAGGTTGCCGTCAAGAAGGAAGCGATCATCCACCAGTTCTCGGGCGTGCGGCCGCTCTATGACGACAATGCGGCCAATCCTTCCGCCGTCACGCGTGACTATGTGTTCGACGTCGAGGGAACGCCGCCGCTCCTCTCGGTGTTCGGCGGCAAGATCACCACCTATCGCAAGCTTGCCGAACACGCGCTCGACAAGCTGAAACCGTTCTTTCCCGGCATGAAGGAAGGCTGGACTGCTACCGCTCCGCTTCCGGGCGGCGACATGCCGGGCGCGGATTTCGATCGCTTCCTTGGCGAGTTCCAGCAGCGGCACCCGTGGCTGCCGGAAGCCCTGGCACGGCACTATGCGCGGCTTTACGGCACGAGGGCCGCGAAGATCATCGGCGGCGCGCAGGACCTGACGGGCCTCGGCCGGCACTTCGGCGGATTGCTGTATGAGCGGGAGATCGCCTACCTCAAGGCCGAGGAATGGGCGGTGACGGCGGAAGACATCCTCCACCGCCGCACCAAGCACGGGCTTCACCTGACCGCAACGGAGCGCGGCGCGGTGAAAGCCTTCGTCGAGGTCTGAGCCCTCAGGGGGAGACCTTGCCCGGCAGGCTGAGATCGCCGGATGCCACCTTGAAGACGTCCGTCACGCACAGGAGGGGCGCCGCCATCGTGGTGTTGACCCGGAGGCCTGCCGCCACGCCGTCGAAGGACATGGCCTCGCCGCCTTCCGGCATCGGCACGGAAAGCGTGACGGAGGCGCCCTCGAGCGCCGGGCGGATATCCGGGCTGTCGAGCAGCAAGGGCACGCCGGGCGCGGTGACCGGCAGTTTCACGCTCACGCCCGGGGCAATGTCCTGTACCTTGAGGCCGGCTTTGCAGGCCGCATCCTTGGCGAGAACCACCCAGTGGCTGTGCCAGGTCTTGCCGTCGTTGGCGGCGTTGCCATCGCCATCCTCATCGTAGTTCGGGGTATCGTCGAAGTCGGGATGCGCGGTCACTGCCAGCGCCAGAATCCCTTGTTTCGGTTCGAAACCAACAGCGGAAGAGTCGAGACTGGTTGGCCAGACATAGGCAAAAACTCCACTTCCCAGCATGGCTCCGGTCGAGGCCGGGGTCTCGGCACCGGCAGCTCCGGCCAGCCTGATTTCGAACTTCAACTGCCCGTCTCCGGCCGTCACGGCAGCACGCACAATGTCGAAATGCGGGTTTACCTTCGGATTTGAAGGGCTTTCGATCGCCCCGGCCAGGGCTGAAGCGGGCAGGAGCACAGCGGCGGCAAGGGTCAGGGCAGCGTTTTTCATGTCATTCCTCCCAAATCATATGTCAGTATCGATTCGATACTGATAGATTGCATCTCGCACGAAGTGATCACTTATGCAAGTATGATCTCGACTCGATACCAATGGGAGGGATGGCGATGGCGGGTGATGATGAAGACGTAGCGCCCGAGATGATCGTCTGGCCGCTGGAGCGGCTGGCGCGGCTGGTCCGATCCCGGGAACATGACGATGGCCTCAACCCCGCCCAGTGGGAGGCGCTGCGTTACCTGAACCGCGCCAATGGCTATTCCAATTCGCCCGGCGCGCTAACGCAATATCTCCGCGCCACCAAGGGCACGATCTCGCAGACCGTGATGGCCCTCGAACGCAAGGGCTTCATCACCAAGACGGAGCGGATCGGCCAGAAGCGTTCCGTGTCGCTGATGCTGACGCCGAGGGGCAGGGACGCTCTCACACGGGACCCGTGGAAACATCTGGCCGAAGGCGTCGGCAGCCTTGGCGGCAAGACGCGCCGCCGGCTTGCCAAGGGCCTGAAGGAACTTCTGGCCAGCGAAATCGCGCGCGGCCAGGTCAAGAGCTTCGGCCTCTGCGCCAGTTGCCGGTTTTTCCGCGAAAAGGGCCGCAGCGCCGACCCCGCCGGGCCGCACCAGTGCATGCTGCTGGACGTTCCGCTGTCGAAATCCGATTCGCAGCGCATCTGCATCGAGCACGAGCCCGCCTGAGGAAAGCCCGATCAGCCAAGCGGGGCCGTGAGATCTATTCGGCCGCCAGCTGGATCGCCGGGCTTGCGGCCTTCACGTCGGCTCCGACATGGGCCTCGAACTTCGCGAAGTTCTTGACGAACATGCCGACGAGCTTCCGCGCCATGGCGTCATAGGCCTGTTTGTCGGCCCAGGTTTCGCGCGGATTGAGGATTGCGGCATCGACGCCGTCGACGGCGACCGGCACCCGGAAGCCGAAATTCTCGTCGGTCCGCATTTCGGCATCATCGAGCCTGCCCTCGAGCGCGGCGTTCAGAAGTGCCCGCGTCGCCTTGATCGGCATGCGGTGGCCTGTGCCATAGGCGCCGCCCGTCCAGCCGGTGTTGACCAGCCAGCAGGAGACGTCGTGCCTGGCGATCAATTCGCGCAGCAGATTGCCATAGACGGCGGGTTCGCGCGGAATGAAGGGGGCGCCAAAACAGGTCGAGAAGGTGGCCTGCGGCTCGGTGACGCCGCGCTCGGTGCCGGCGACTTTCGCCGTATAGCCCGACAGGAAATGATACATCGCCTGCTGCGGGGTGAGTTTCGCAATCGGCGGCAGCACGCCGAAGGCATCCGCCGTCAGCATCACGATGGTTTTCGGAATCGGCGCCATGCCGGTCGCACTCGCATTGGCAATCGCCGAGAGCGGATAGGCCGAGCGGGTGTTCTCGGTCAGCGATCCGTCATGGAGATCGAGCTTCCGGGTCACAGGGTCGATCTTCACATTCTCCAGCACCGTGCCCCACATCTCCGTGGTGGCGTGGATCTGCGGCTCGGCCTCCTTCGACAGCTTGATCACCTTGGCATAGCAGCCGCCCTCGAAATTGAAGAGGCCGTTTTCCGACCAGCCATGCTCGTCGTCGCCGATCAAGGTGCGCGAGGGATCGGCCGAGAGCGTCGTCTTGCCGGTGCCGGAGAGGCCGAAGAACACGGCACTGTCGCCATCCCGCCCCATGTTGGCGGAACAATGCATCGGCATCACGCCCTTTTCCGGCAGCAGGTAGTTGAGTACCGTGAAAACCGACTTCTTCATCTCGCCCGCATATTGCGTGCCGCCGATCAGGACGAGGCCATTGGCGAGGTCGAGCGCGATGACGGTTTCGCTGCGGGTGCCATGGCGGGCGGGATCGGCCCTGAAGCTCGGAAGGTCGATGATCGTCAGCTTCGGCGCGAACCCTTCGAGGCTCTGCGGCACGATCAGCAGATGCTGGATGAACAGCGCATGCCAGGCGAATTCGGTGATGACGCGCGTCGGAAGCCGGAATTCCGGGTCGGCACCGCCGGCCAGATCCTGCACATAGAGGCTTTTCAGCCGCGCATGGGCCATGAAATCCTTTTTCAGGGCTTCGAAGGCCTCGCGGCTCATGGCCTTGTTGTTGTCCCACCAGATGGTGTTTTCGGTTGCCGCGTCGCGCACCACGAACTTGTCGTTGGGGCTGCGGCCGGTGTGCTGGCCGGTCGTCACCACCAAAGCGCCGCCCTCTGCCACGACGCCCTCGCCGCGGGTGACCGCCTCCTGATAGAGGACGGGGGCCGGCGCGTTCCATGAAATCCGGTCCACCCAGTTGAGGCCAAGGCCAGCCAGTTCGGAACGGATGACACTATCGGTAGCGGGGTCCATGCAAGGGCTCCATCAAGACGGTTCGGCTGCAACTGTTCGGCGGGGTGATTGCGCAACTCTATGACCGGAGGGAACGTTCCTGCAAGGAAAAAGATGCTGTAAAGCTAACTTCACATCATATTTTTGCGGTATCGTACCTCAAGAATCTGGGGTTTGCGGCTCAAGACCGGGTGGGTCTGGCGAGGCTTGCAAACATCTCCCGCAACGCATCTGCTGTATAGACAGGCTCCGGAAAAGCCAGCCTCAAAACATCGCCGCCGCGCCGCAAATGGGCGCCATCGGTATCTATGGCGACGATTTTCCAGCCTCCGGGCGTGGCGTCCAGAAGCTTTTCCGCATAGCGCTGGACCGCGTCGGCGTGATCCTCGTTCAGGTGTTCGATGGCGCTGTCTTCCAGACCGGCCATCTCATCGGCTGAGGGGAACACCTCATCCGCATCCATGGTTTCGATGCGGCCGAAGCCCGCCACGGCATGGGCGCGGACGGGTTCCAGCCGCCAGAACGCGAAATCGCCGAATCCGGCATAGCCCTCGGCCTGGGGGTGGCGGGCCAGGTAGCGCCGCGCCGCCTGCAGGTCATCCGTCTTCACGAAGCGGCCCATGACGGTCACCCGTGCGCCGGTCAGGGCGTCGCCCGCCGGCGGCAGTTCCGCCACCATCAGGCTGGCGCGCGGGTCGGCCAGAAGATTTTTCGTATGCCACGCCAGCGTCGAAACCAGCACCAGCGGGCATCCGTCAACATCGGTTGCGACGTTTACCAGTGAGGCATAGGGCGTGCCATCATCGCCGTTCAGGCTGGCCAATGTGGCGGTTCTGGCGTTCCGCAGCAGACGCCGGGCTTGCGTGCCGCTGAAACTTCTCTGTCCACTCATGATCAAACCTCGCAATTGGGGCAAAGACCACTTATCATCACTGCCACATTTTGTTCCAGTTCCGACCCTAGTGGCAGAGAAGGGAATACCTGAAGGATGAACAAGAAGATGCCGACGATCGCCCTGGTCGATGACGACCGCAACATTCTGACCTCGGTGGGCATGGCGCTCGAGAACGAGGGCTACAGCGTCCAGAAATACAGCGACGGCGCTGCCGCCCTGCAGGGGCTGCAGGACAATCCGCCCGACATGGCCATCTTCGATATCAAGATGCCGCGCATGGACGGGATGGAGCTCCTGCGCCGCATCCGCCAGAAATCCGACCTGCCGGTCATCTTCCTCACCTCGAAGGATGACGAGATCGACGAGCTCTTCGGCCTCAAGATGGGCGCCGACGATTTCATCAAGAAGCCGTTCTCGCAGCGGCTCCTCGTCGAGCGGGTGAAGGCGGTGATGCGCCGCATCGTCAACCGTGAGCCGGGTGCCGCCCCCACCGAAGCGGCCAAGGTGATCGAGCGCGGCAAGCTCGCCATGGACCCCGACCGCCATTCCTGCACCTGGGACGGCAAGCCCGTGACGCTGACCGTCACCGAGTTCCTGATCCTCCAGTCGCTCGCCCAGCGTCCCGGCATCGTCAAGTCGCGCGATGCGCTGATGGATGCGGCCTATGACGACCAGGTCTATGTCGACGACCGCACCATCGACAGCCACATCAAGCGGCTGCGCAAGAAATTCAACGCCGTCGATCCCGATTTCGATGGCATCGAGACGCTTTATGGCGTTGGCTACCGCTTCAAGGAGCAATAGGACGGCCTGACGACAGGCAACCAGTATGCTGGACAGGGTGAAGACTCCCGACGCGAGCGACCGCGCCGAGGCCGATGAGGCGGACGCGGCGGAAAGCGGTGCGCTTGCCGGCAAGAAAAGCTGGTTCCGGGGCCTCGCACCACAGCGGCTCACCAGCCGCATCGTGCTGCTCAATCTTCTGGGCCTCATCATCCTCGTCACCGGCATTCTCTACTTCAACCAGTTCCGCCAGGGGCTGATCGATGCGCGGGTGCAGAGCCTGACGACGCAGGCGCAGATCATCGCCGCGGCGATTGCAGGCTCGGCGACGGTCGATACCGGATCGATCGTCATCGACCCCGACTCGCTCGCCGATTCGAGCGACGATGCGGTGGCCGACGCCGACCAGCTGTCGAGCCTCGATTTTCCGATCGATCCTGAAACCGCCGGACCGATTCTCAAGCGGCTGCTGGCGAACACCACGGTGCGCGCCCGCATCATCGACAAGGACGGCAATCTCGTCGTCGACAGCCGCTTCCTCTACAGCCGCGGCGACATCATCCAGTCCGACCTGCCGCCGCTCAATTCTCCCGATGACGGGCTGTTCAAGCGCTGGTGGAACGAGCTCATCACCTGGGCCTTCTCGTATGAATATCCGCTGCAGGTCGAATATGGCTTCGACAACGGCAAGGAGTTTCCCGAAGTCGCCGCGGCGCTGAACGGCGCCACGGTGAGCGTCGTGCGCCTCAACGACCGCCGCCAGATCATCGTGCTCGTCACCGTGCCGGTGCAGCGCTTCCGCGCGGTGCTGGGCGCGCTGGTGCTGTCGACGACCGGCGGCGAGATCGACAATGTGCTGCGGGCCGAGCGCCAGGTGGTGTTCATGACCTTCGGCTTCGTGGCACTCGTCACGATCCTGCTCTCGGTGCTGCTGGCCTCCACCATCGCGCTGCCGCTCCGCCGGCTCGCGGCGGCAGCCGAGCGGGTGCGGCGCGGCATCAACAAGCGCGTCGAGATTCCGGACTTCACGGCGCGGCGAGACGAGATCGGCGATCTCTCGGGCGCTGTCCGCGACATGACGACGGCACTCTACAATCGCATCGAGGCGATCGAGGCCTTCGCGGCGGATGTCAGCCACGAGCTGAAGAACCCGCTCACCTCGATGCGAAGCGCGGTCGAGACGCTGGCCTATGCCAAGAACGATGAGCAGCGCAACCGGCTGGTCGAGATCGTCAAGCACGATGTGAAGCGGCTCGACCGCCTCATCACCGACATCTCGGATGCCTCGCGGCTCGACGCCGAACTGGCGCGCGCCGAGGCCCATCCGCTCGATCTGCGGCAATTGCTCGAATCGATCGTCTCCTACGCCAACGACACGCGAAAGCCCGAACAGGCGGAAATCGCGCTCGAGATCGCGAAGCTGCCGCCGGGCATGGACAGCGCCAGGGCCTATCTGGTCCAGGGCCATGATTCGCGGCTGGGCCAGGTGGCGCGGAACCTGATCGACAATGCGCGCTCCTTCACGAGGCCCGGCACGAAGCTGACCGTCCGTATACGGAGGGTTGGCGGCGACATCGAGTTCCGCGTCGACGACTGCGGGCCCGGCATCCGGCCGGACAATCTGGAGCGCGTCTTCGAGCGCTTCTACACCGACCGCCCGGAAGGGAGTTTCGGCTCCAACTCCGGCCTCGGGCTGTCGATTTCAAAACAGATCGTCGATGCGCACCGCGGCCGCATCTGGGCCGAGAACCGCCACGGCAAGGCGGCGGAGGCAGGCGGCGAACGGCCGGTGCTCGGCGCCCGCTTCACCGTCCGCATTCCGGCAGCGCAGGATGGCTGACCAGGCGGTCATTCACGGCAGCTGCATGGCCGTCGACGGCCATGGCGTCCTGCTGCTGGGGGCGCCCGGTGCGGGAAAATCCGACCTGGCGCTCCGCCTTCTCGACCACCAGGGAAGCGGCACATCCGGCAGGCCCCGTTCATCCCGTCTGGTGGCCGACGATCAGGTGGTGATCGCCCGCGATGGCGACATTCTTATCGCGTCGGCTCCGGCGGCACTGGCGGGCAAGCTTGAAGTCCGGGGGCTCGGCATCGTATCGGCTCCCGCCGTCTCGCATGCGCCACTGGTGCTGGCGGTGCGCCTCACGCCTGCTGCCGAAATCGAGCGCCTGCCGGATCTGGCGCAGAGCCTGTTCGACATTCTCGGGCTGGCCATTCCGCTGATCCTCATCGACCCTGAAAAGGCGTCCGCTCCGGCCCGGATTCGCGCCGCGCTGGACCTTCTCGGCCCCTCCTAATGGCATATTGCATCGCAACGAGCTTGCGGGCATTGTGCGCCTCCCTTGAACGGCGAGAGCGCGGAGTTTCAGTGTCACCATGATCGGACTCGTCCTGGTCACCCACGGCCGCCTGGCCGAGGAATTCCTGCACGCACTTGTACATATCGTGGGGCCGCAATCGGGCATCGAGACGATCGCCATCGGCCCGGACGACCGCATGGAGAACCGCCGTTCCGACATCGCCGCAGCGATCGAGCGCGTCAACACCGGGGCCGGCGTCATCATCCTCACCGACATGTTCGGCGGCACACCGTCGAACCTGGCGATCTCGCTTCTGGAAATCGGCAAGGTCGAGGTGGTGGCCGGCCTCAATCTGCCGATGCTGGTGAAACTCGCCCGCATCCGCAAGGACTACGCGCTCGACAAGGCCGCGACCGCCGCGCAGGACGCGGGCCGCAAATACATCAACGTGGCAAGCCAGATACTCGGAGACTGATCTTGCCGGCGGTGCAGATGGAGATGGAGATCGTCAACCAGCGCGGGCTTCACGCCAGGGCTTCCGCCAAGTTCGTGAAATGCGCCGAAGGCTTCGACGCCGACATCACGGTGAGCCGCGACGGCATGACGGTGCCCGCCACCTCGATCATGGGCCTCATGATGCTGGGCGCCGCCATGGGAACCTCGATCTCGGTCGCAGCCTCAGGCCCCCAGGCCGAAGCCGCCATGCAGGCGCTGAACCAACTGGTGGCCTCGAAGTTCGACGAGGATTGAGCGTCCCAAACGAAAAGGCCGCCTCGCGGGCGGCCTTCCGTCAGTCTTGCCGGAGGATGCTCAGATGGCCTTTTCGATCCAGGCCTGAAGCTGGTTCTTGGGCGCTGCGCCGACCTTCGTGTCAGCCACCTTGCCGGCCTTGAAGACCATCAGCGTCGGGATGCCGCGCACACCATATTTCGACGGCGTGCCGGGGTTCTCGTCGATATTGACCTTCACGATCTTGGCCTTGGGGCCGAGGCTCGCGGCGATCTCTTCCAGCGCCGGGCCGATCATCTTGCAGGGACCGCACCATTCGGCCCAGAAATCGACGACCACCGGAACGTCGGACTGGAGAACGTCCTTCTCGAAGGAAGCGTCGGAAACCTTGTGCGTGGTCATCAAATCCTCGTCTGGAATAGGGCGGAAGCCCATCTGTTTGCGTCGGGGTGAAGGTAGGTGCGGGCCGCCAGCGGGTCAAGTGCGGGTCACGGAATGCTGATCAGCCATGCGGGTCCATGGCCTCGTCGGGAATGAACATGAGCTTCGGCGCCTCGGTCCATACGAGGCAGAGGCGGAGTCCGGCGCCGGGATGGATTTTCCGCAGCGCATCGCGGTAGGCCGCCATCTGGGCGATATATTCCGGGTTGCAGGCGGCGATATCGGCCGGAACCTCGCGGTCGGTCTTGTAATCGGCCACCAGAATGGAGCCGTCCTTCATCACCAGCCGGTCGATCCGGCGGCGCTGCGGCGGCAGGCCCGGCACTTCGGCGATCAGCGGCACTTCGGACAGGCCCTGGGCGGCGAAAAGCTCGGCGAAGACCGGATCGGACACCAGTGCGGCAAGATCGGCCGCCAGGCCCGGGTAGGCTCCGGCGCGCTGCACGGCCGCGGCGATGAAGGCGTCGCGCTCGTTCTCCGGCACGTCGGCCAATTGCTGCAGGAGGCGGTGAATGAAGATGCCGCGCGAGACGGTCGAGGCCTTGCGCCTGTCGCGCGGCGCCGGGACAGGCTGAGATTCCGCCGGAAGGCCGGCGGGTGCCGCGGCCCATTCCGGCAGCAGCGATGGCGCAAGGCCAGCGGCGCCCGCCGCCTCGGGCAGGAAGCGGGGCGCATCGCCGAAGCGCAGGCCGTCTTCACCCAGCGGCGTTCCAGCGCCGCTCAGCGCGCCGCACACGCTCTTGTACCAGCAGCCCTCCGCCTCCGCCCGCTTGCCGACATAGCCGCAGACATAGAGTTCGTCCCGCGCCCGGGTCATCGCCACATAGAGCAGCCGGCTGTACTCATGGGTTTCGGCCAGCTTGCGGCCATCTTTCAGGGCCTGGATGCGCGGCGATGCTTTGAGCTTCGGGATCGCCCACAGCGGCACCTTGGCATTGGCGCCCGCGGCCTCGAGCATCAGCAGCGGATCGCCGCCGCGCTCCGGCACCGACGTCGTGTCGGGCAGAATGACGATATGCGATTCGAGGCCCTTGGCGCCGTGAACGGTCATCACCCGCACTTCGCCCGCACCCTGCTCCATGTTGCGGCGGATTTCGATTTCGCCGGCCGCGAACCAGTTGACGAAGCCCGCGAGCGAGGTGCCGTTCGTCTCCTCATAGTCGAGCGCCCGGTCGAGCAGCGCGTCGATCGCGTCATTGGCTTCGGAACCGAGCCGCGAGACGAAGCGGATGCGCGACTTGCCGAGAACGCCCGACAGAAACTCGAAAGGCCGCGCGGCAGGCGCCTGCAGCACCAGCGGCCCCAGCATGGCGGCCATCGCCGCGAAGGGCTGGTCGGCGCGGCCAAGCAGGGCGTGCCAGAGCGAGCCGGTGCGCCCCGCGGCCAGCTCGAGGAGCTGGTCCTCGCTCAGGGGCTCGGCAAAGAGCGGGCTTTTCAGGATGCAGGCCAGCGCATGGTCGTCTTCCGGCACGATTGCGAACTGCGCCAGCGCCATCAGGTCGAGGACGGCGATGTTCTCGCCAAGCTTCAGCCGGTCGGCGCCGGCAACCGGCACCTGCTCGTTCCACAGGGCGCGGATCATCGCGTCGAAGAAGCTGTTGCGGCGGCGCACGAGAATGAGGATGTCGCCGGGGTGAACCGGACGGCCCAGCGAGGGCAGCATGCGCCGGCCGATCCACGACTTGATGGTGCGCGCCAGCTGCCGCGCCAAGCGGCGGCGCGGCGAGTGCGCCGGTTCGCGGTCGACGGGCGCCTGCCAGGGGTCGCTCTCGTCCGGGTCGATGGGCTTGACCAGCGGCCAGATCTCGACGGTGCCCTGCGCATCGCGGCGGGTCGCCTCGTGGCTCCAGTCCTTGAAGCTTGCGCCGTCGAGGCCGGCCCGGGTGGCCATGCCCTTGCCGAAGACCGCGTCGACGGCTTTCAGCACCGGCGGCGCGGAGCGGTAGGACACCGTGAAATCGACATCGCGGAAATCATGGCCCGCAGCTTGCGCTTGGCGCTTGAACTCGCCGTGCACCTCTTCGAACACGTCCGGGTCGGCACCCTGGAAGGAATAGATCGACTGCTTGCGGTCGCCGACCACGAAGACGGTGCGGTTCTTGGTCCCGTGGCGCCCCTGGCCTGCGAAAAACTCTTCCGTCAGTGAACGGACGATCTGCCACTGCGCGGGGCTGGTATCCTGCGCCTCGTCGACGAGAAGATGCTCGATGCCGCCGTCGAGCTTGTAGAGCACCCAGGCGGCGTCGGGCGTTTCGCGCAGCAGTTCGGCGGTGCGGATGATGAGGTCGTCGAAATCATAGCAGCCGCCGCGGCGCTTGGCGTGCTCGAAGGCCTCGACGATGGCGGAGCCCAGCTGCAAGACCGAGAGCGTCGCCGCGAGGCATTCGAGATCCGCGAGCCGTCCCAGCGCCTCCGTCAGCCGCGCCTGCTCGGCGGCGATGAATTCGTCGAGCCAGGGGTTGCGCGTGCGGACCGGCTTGTTGGCGATGTCGCGCTTCCGCGGCTCGCCCTTGTCGGTCAGATAGAAGCCCTTGAGTTCGAGCAGGCAGGCCTCCCCGCGCCCGCAGACGCCACGCAGCACGGCGGCGCGTTCGATCTCCTTGGCGTTGCCGCCATCGAGTGCCTCCGCAAACCGCGCATAGGCCTCCCTGTCGAGTGCAAGCCCGGTGCGAAGGCTCTGGGCAGTCACATCATCGGCAAGCGCCAGATGGCGGCGCAGCAGTCCGGCTGCGGCATTCAGGCCGCCGCCGGGATCGAGCACGCCGCGGAGCTCGGCGCGCGTCGCGAGGATCTGGGTCAGAAGCGCGTCGAAGGCATCGGCCTGAACGCGGTTCACCACATCGCTCAGTGCCATGCCAAGCGGCGATGCATCGTCCGACTTGGCGCTCGCCAGAACGGCATTCCTGGCATCGCGCAGGAGTTCCGCCGACTGCCGGTCATCGAGCATGGTGAAATGCGGGACGACGCCGGCCTCGACGGGAAAAAGCTGCAGGATGCGCTCGCAGAAGGCGTGAATCGTCTGGATCTTGAGGCCGCCCGGCGTTTCGAGCGCGCGGGTGAAAAGCTGACGGGCGCGTTCGAGCAGAGCAGCGTCCGGCCTGGGGCTTCCAAGGTTCGTCAGCAGCGCCGAAAGCTCATCGTCGGAGAGCACGATCCAGCCGCTCAGGCGCTCGAACAGGCGGTGCGCCATTTCGGCGGCCGCCGCCTTGGTGAAGGTCAGGCACATGATGCGCGAGGGCTCGGTGCCGTTCAGCATGAGACGGATGACGCGGTCGACCAGCACATGGGTCTTGCCCGATCCGGCATTGGCGCTGACCCAGACGTTGGACGCAGGGTCCGACGCTTCGAGCTGCCTGATGCTCGGCTTGACGGCGGCGTTCACGGGCGCTCTCCCGAAAGCGTCCATTCGCGGAAGCGCGAGAGGTGATCGTAGTCGCCCTCGTCTTCCTCCTTTTCCATGGCGGCACGCGGGTAATAGGGCTGGCGTGGATCGGCATAGGACGAAAGGAGGCGCTTCAGCCCGGCCAGATGAGCGGCGGCGAGTTCCATGACCGGACCGGCGTCAAGCGCCTTGATCTCGCCGGCGGGATCGCCGCCCGACAGCTTGATGTAGGCGATGTCGCGGGTCTCGCGCTTGCCCAGGCCCTGGAAACCGCCGGCGGCGAGGATCGCGGCCTGCAGCGTCAGCTGCGGGGCGAGCCCGGCCTTCACCTGCTCCGAGGTCGGGGCATTGCCGGTCTTGTAGTCGATGATGCGGGCGCCGCCATCGGCATAGAGATCGATGCGGTCGGCGCGGCAGGTGAGGCGGAAGGGCGCGCCCGCGATGTCGAAGTTCAGTTCGCCCATGGTTTCGGCGGCGATCCGCTCGACGCCGAGGCGCAGGTCCGGCTCGCGTTCGGCGATCCATTGCGCGATGCGCATGAAGCGCGGCCACCAGAAGCTGACGAGGCCGGGATAATCGGCCACCTGGCCGAAATGCCGGCTGCCGAAATCGCGGAGCCTCGCCGCCGCATCGTCCGGCAGGTGCCGCGGATAGGCATTGAGGAAATCGCCGATGGCGCCATGGAAGATGATGCCGCGCCGGGCCGGATCGGGCAGCGCCGCAACCGGATTCAGGGGTTCGAGGCCGAGCACATGGCGGGCATAGACCGCGTAGGGGTCGCGCACCAGCTTCTCGATCCGCGTGACGCTCAGCTGCCTCGGCCGCAATGCCACGGGCGGCGCGGGCTTCGGCATGGCGATCGGCGTGACGGCCTTCGCCTCGGACAGTTTGCGCGCCATCTCAGCCCAGTCCGAGCGGCTGCCGACCCGGTCCCGGAGGCCCGAGGCGTTGAGGATCATCTGCAGCCGGTTGATCCAGCGCGACGGCGCTGCGGGCGAATCGCCGATGCGCTTCGACCACAAGAGCTTCACCTCGCCGCAGCCGAAGGCTTGGGCGAAATCATGCGCGGTCTGGCCGATCTGGGCTTCGGGCTGCTTCATGCCGAGCATGTCGCGCATCGGGCGGTTGATCCAGGGCCCGCAATCGGGCGCACTGGGCCAGGTGCCCTCGTTGAGCCCGGCCATCACCATCACGTCGGCGCGGATCAAGCGGGCTTCGAGCAGGCCGAGGATCGACAGCGGCGTCGGGTTATAGGTGCTGCGGCGGACCGGAATGGCGTGCAGCCAGTGGCGGATGATGGCGGCGGCGCGGGCGAGGTCACAGTGCCGAAGGAAACGCGCCTCGTGGCGCAGGATGTCGAAGGCTTCGCGAAGCTCCTCGCCGCCTTCGCCCAGCCAGAAGGCCTCGCCGGCAATCGCCTCGCAGGCCTCGGCGAACCGCCCGAGGTGAGCGTCGAGCGTGGCGGGAACGCCGATCCGGAGCGGCGCCAGCACCGCAGAGATGCGCGCGGCATGCAGCGCCGCCAGTTCCCATTGCTCGGGCGTCACGCGTTTCAGCAGCAGATGCTGATGCTCGCGCGATGCCGCGGCGAGGCGGAGGGCGTGCGAGAGATGCGCAATCTCGGGCGCGCCCGTGCCGGTGCGAAGCAGCGCGATCTCGATGATGCTGGCGAGGCTTCGTGCCACATCTGGCGGTTCGCCGAAGCCCGCGAGGTCGTGGCGCAGCAGCGCGCTCAGCGATGCGGCGGAGAAATCCTGCAGCAGCGCCTCGATCAGCAGATTGAGCAATGACGCGCCGCTGTGGCGGATCAGCGGCTCGCCGGCGGAATCATCGATCACGATGTTCCAGCGCCGCAGTTCGACCTTCACGCGGCGCGCAAGCTGGCGGTCGGGTGTTACCAGGCAGCCGGTCCTGCCCGGCGTCTCCAGGCACTGCCGCAGGATCAGGGCGGCGGCCACGGCCTCTTCCTGCAGGCTGCGGGCCTCGACGAGTTCGACACCCTCCATCGCGGCGGAAACGGCGGCGGCCCTGTCCTTCAGGCTGTCGCGCCAGAGATGGGCGGTATCGGCAGGGCGCATCAGCTCGCTCGCCAGCCAGCGGCGGGGACCCGGCTCTACCTCGCCCAGTTCCGCCACCTCGTGGCGTCCGGCGCCGATCTCCTGCAAAAGCTGCTTCATGGCGTATTGCGGGTGGGTGGGGCCGAGCGCCAGCCAGCTCGGCTCGTCCATGACATGGTCGAGCCCCGGCAGCACCACGGCGCCATGGGTAAGCCGCGAGATGGCCTTCAGGAGCGCGGCCGTGGCCTTGATCGAGCCGGTCGAACCGGCGGCGATGATGGGATGATTGGTGCGCGAGGCCTCGAGCCTTGCCGCCTCGCGCCTCAGGATGAGAGACCGGCAGGCTTGCGGGCCGATGATCCCCTGCAAAGCCAGCTTTCCCGGATAGGTTTCGCGCGCGACGGCGAGGAATTCGAGAATGGCCTCGCGGTGGCGGGCCGCTTCGATGCCGTAGAGGCCGGGAATCTTCGCGGTGTCGATGTCCTCGGTCTCGATCGCGTCGAGAAACTCGGCAAGCGACAGGGCAAGGTCATTGGCCTGGTGGGGGGCGGCCGATATCTCCTGGGCAAGCCTGGTCTGGGGATTGGCTTTGGCCCAGTCGTCGATCAGGTCGATCAGCAGCAGCAATTGCCCGGGCGGCGACACGGCACTTTCCTGTCCAGGCCCGTCTGCGGGCGCGAGCAGGTCTTCCTCGATGTCGCCGATGGGCTTGATGCGGGGCAAGAGCAGGCCGGCGCCGCCCGTCAGGCGGAAGAAAACATCTTCCATCTCGCGCACGGCGCGGCGGGTGGGGAGCAGAACGGTCCAGCGGGCAAGATCGAGAGGGCCGGGCTTCAGGCCATCGCTGCGCGGAAAGCCGTTCAGGACGGCGCGGGCAAGAGTTTCAAGGAACGGCTTGTCGGGCGAGACGGTCAGCACCCGGGGCATATGGGGCGTCATCGCTCATCTTTCCGCGAGGGCGCGTTCGGCAAGACCGATGGCGTCCGGCGTTCCGACGTGAAGCCAGCGGCCAAGATGCGAGAGGCCGAACAGCCGGCCGCCCGCGATGGCGCGGTCCCACAGCAGGTTCATCGAGAACTTGCCCTCAGGCGCGCCGGCAAAGAGGCGCGGCGACACGAGATAGCCGCCGATATAGGCCAGCGGCTCACCCTTGCCGGCGTTTCTGCGCGTCAGCCTGCCGTCCTCGCCGCGCAGGAAATCGCCAGTCCCGTCGTAGCCGACGGTCTGTTGCAGCGGGCAGAGGAGCAGGAGGCAATCCATCGCTCCATCGTCCCACGCCGCGCGCAGGCGATCAAGTGCGGGATCGCCCATGTCGAGCCAGAAACTGTCGCTGTTGATGACGAAGAAGGGATTTTCGCCCAAGAGTGGAAGTGCCTTTGCGACACCGCCGCCGGTATCGAGGATGTCGCCGCGCTCGTCCGAGATGATGATGCGCGGCGCGGATTGGCGCTGCGCCCAGGCCTCGATCTGTTCCGGCAAGTAGTGCACATTGACGACGGCGGTTTCAACGCCCGCCTGACGCAGACGGTCGAAGCCATAGTCGATCAGCGCCCTGCCCGCCACTTCGACCAGCGGTTTCGGCCGCGTATCGGTCAGCGGGCGCATGCGCTGGCCATAGCCGGCGGCCAGCACCATGGCGGATCGACCGATCACGCTCACGGCAGGCGCTCGCGTGCGTGGGCCGGCAGATGGCGATCGAACCAGGCCTTGAGCTTCGCGAGGCGCGGATGGGCAAGGTCGCGCTCGAGATAGCGCGAGACACGCGGGATGTGCTTCAGGTAGCCGGGCTTGCCATCGCGCTTCGAGAGCCTCGCGAAGATGCCGAGAATTTTCGTTGCCCGTTGCGCGCCCAGAATCGAATAGGCGATATCGAAAGAGGCGCGGTCGAAACCGCCGGCCTTGACGCGCAGCCCGCAATAGAATTCATAAAGCTCATCGGCCATCGCGAAGGGAACATCGACGCGCGCATCCTGCAGCAGCGATGCAAGGTCATAGCCGGGATGGCCCAGCAGGCAATCCTGCGTGTCGATGATGCCGACGCGGCTCAAGCCCTGGCGATCGGGAAGCCACAGGAGATTGGGCGAATGATAGTCGCGCAATGCCCAGACGCGCTGTTCCGGCTGGGTGAGCGGCAGAAGCTCCGTCCACAGACTTTCCAGTTCGGCGCGGCGATCGTCCGGAATGGCGTTCCCCGTCACATGCGGCCAGAACCAGCTCGGCAGCAGATCGACCTCGATCAGCTGCGCCGCGATGTCGTAGCGCGGAACATGATGAAGGGCTTTCCCTCCAACCGAGACTTGCGATGGCCAGGACTGTCCCGCCATGTCGGCCAGCAGGGCGGCGGCGGCCCGCATGGGCTCGCGCATGTCCGCACCCGCCAGCATCATGCGGCCATAGACGTTGCGGCCCAAGTCCTCGATGATCGCGAGGCCGGGCCCGAGATCGAAGGCCTCGACCGCCGGCGCATTGTAGCCGCGCCGCTTCAGCTCGCCATTGATCGCGACGACGGCGCGGATATCCTCCGCCAGGTGGGCGATGGCGCTGTAGGGCAGGCCGTTCTTGACAGGCGGGCCATCGGGCCTTGCCGGCATGTCCATCAGGATCGCGGAGCGGCCGGCAAGACTGAGCGTCTCATAGCGCCTCGAGGAGGCATCGCCTTCGAGGAAGGCGCGCCGCGCACCGCTCCAGCCCGTGCCTGACAGGAAGCCGCGGATCGCCGCGTTGCGCTCCAGCACCTGCCGCCATGCGCCACCCGGCGTCAGCTTCGCATCGCGGCGGCTGCCCGATCCTTCAAGCTCGATCAGCAGCGTGTCGCCAAGTCCGCTTTCCATGATCTTCTCCGGCCATTCGACCGCGAGCACATGTGTTCTAGCCAATTCGTCGAGACCCAGTTCATCAAGCTCGTGGGCTGCCCCGATGCGGTAGAGGTCGGCATGGGCAACCGGAACGCGGGTTTCCTCGTAGGTCTGGATCAGGGTGAAAGTGGGGCTCGGGATATCGAAGTCGTTCCCCGGCGCCAGGGCCCTGATGAAGGCGCGGGCGAAGGTTGATTTCCCGGCGCCGAGATCGCCCTTGAGCAGCAGCGCCATGCCGGGCCTTGCGAAGAGCGCGAGTTCGGCTGCGAAGGTTTCGAGGGCGGCGACGGTATCGAAGCGAAGCTCTGTTTGCATGGGCACCCGCGACTTAAGCCAGCCGCCGCGCTTCGGTATTGGCGGTCAGGCTGCGCTGCCCGCCGGAGGGCCCGTCGACGGGAAAGGTGCACAGCACGGTCGTTCCCTGGTTGACCTTCGACAGCAGCGAGACCTGCCCGTCATGCAGTTCGACGAAGCTCTTGACGATCGACAGGCCCAGGCCCGGTCCCCGGTGCCCGCCGGGAATGGGGCGGGACTGGAAGCGCTCGAAGGCCTGCTTCTGGAATTCGGGTTCGATGCCGCGGCCTGAATCCGATACCCAGAACTGGATGGTGCCGCCGGTGCGCTTGGCGCCCATGCGGATGGTGCTGCCGGTTTCCGAGAAGCCGATGGCGTTGGAGAGAAGGTTCGACATGATCTGCTCGACGCGGGTCGGATCGCCGATGAAGCTCGTCACATCGGCACCCACCTCGACGTTGAGCGTCAGGTCGCGGTGGTCGATCGCCGGGCTCAATTTGTCGGCCACCGCTTCGAGCATCGAGGTGACATCGATCCGCTCGAGGCGAAGCTCCATGGCGCCGGCGTCGATGGCGGTCAGGTCGATGATGGCATCGATGATGGTCTTCAAGTCGGTCGAGGACTTGCGGATGTCCTTCACATAATCCTGCTGCTTCGGCGTCAGCGGGCCGGCGAGGCCCATCTGCAGGCCCTCGGCAAAGCCCAGCACCGAGGTGAGCGGCGTGCGGATTTCATAGGAGACGTTGGACAGGAACATGTTCTTCAACCGGTCGGCGGCTTCCAGCGCGTCGGCGCGGTCGCGCAATGCGCGTTCCATGCGGGAAGCATCCGAGATGTCGGCGAAGGTCAGCAGCGTATTGCCATCGGGCAGCGGCACGGCGGTGAATTGCAGGATCCGGTCGGCGGCGTTGATCTTGCCGGTGATGGGTTTCCGCTCGACGTCGAGACGCGTCACACCGAACTTCACCTCGTCCCAGGCCGCCGTGTCGGCGACGAGGCGGCGGCCATGCTTGGCGAATTCCTCGATATGGGGCTCGGTTTCGAGGAAGGCCGGATCGAGATTCCAGAAGCGCGCGAAAGCCGGGTTGAACAGCTTCATGCGGCCATCGGAACCGAGCAATGCGATACCTTCCTCGAGATTGTCGAGGGTCTCGCGCTGGACGCCGATCAACTCGTTGTAGCGGCTCTCGAGCTGGATTTCCTTGGTCGCGTTTTCATAGAGATAGGTGACGCCGCCGAAGGGGTGCTGCTCGCAGACCACGTGCAGCGAGCGGCCATCGGGCAGATACCACCAGCTTTCGCGCATTTCGAGCGTCGTATAGGCGGCGAGCTGCTTCGTCCGCCATTCGCGGTAATTCGCCTGCTCGGGAATGCAGCGCTGCGAGCGCAGCCGGTCGAGGATTTCGCCATCGGTCGGATGCGTGTCGAGCCATTGCCCATCGAGCGGCCACAGCCCGGCATAGGCCGCATTGTGAAAGCGCAGCCGCTGGTCGGGGCCAAAGATGGCGATTGCCGTGTCGAGCTTGTTCAGCGTCGAGGTATGGGCCTTGATGTGGCGGTCGAGTTCCTTTTCCGCCTCCTCCAGTGCCGACATGTCGATGGCGAAACCGGCCTTGCCGTCGGGCAGCGGCACCTCGAAGATGTCGAGTGCGCGCATGGCGCCGCCGATCACCGCATGGACGCGGCCGGCGCAGCCGGTCTTCGGGTTGGCGCGCGAGCGGTCGAGCGCCACGCCGCTGGCAATCTCGATCCCGGCCTTGACGACGACATCGCCATCGGGCGCCTCGACGGAGGCGACATAGGCCTGGTTCACCCAGGCGAGCCTGCCATCCGCACCGCGCAGCCATACGGGAAGCGGTGCCGCATCGAGCACGGCGCTCAGGCGTTCCACCTGTTTCCCGAGCTTGTGGGCATCATGCGCCAGGGATGCGATGTTGCGGCGCTCGCCCGACAGCGGGCGGAAGCGCAGCGTGGCGAGGCCGCCCGCCGTGCGGCCATCGGCTTCGAGCAGCTCGTTGCCGAGCGAGCGCACCGCGATATTGAAGGGCGTTCCCGAGGTGCGAAGCTCGTGCAGCGATTCGACCAGCGCCATCGCCGAGTCGCGCTCCACCCAGCGGCCAAAATCCAGCAGGTCCTGCGGTGTTTCCGGCAGCCGCGCGGCGCCATGCATGGAGCCCACGACACGCTCGGGCACATCGTCACGGCCTTTCCACACCACAAGCACGTGCGCCTCCGAGGCGATGGCGGCTTCGGCCTCGTTCAGGCGGATTTCGAGATCGGCGATGCGGCGGCGGGCGGCGATCTCATCCTTCGCCATCCGCCGGATCGTCAGAAGCGCCCACGCAAAGACGGCGAAGACGGCCAGAACCGCAACGATCGCGATCGGGTCGCCCGCCAGTGTGTTGCCGAAACCGGCGCCCATGTCTTCTCCGGTCAAAGTCCTGGGATGGCGCCCGAATCAGCACGTCATCCGCCCCGTGAGAGGTATAGCCAAAGACATGCCGCGCCGGAACGCAACTTTCAGCAAGATGGATTTTGCGAATGCGGGAGGTCAGGCGTAGCCCTTGACCGGAATCCGGCCCTCAGGCTTGATGAGCGCGTGAGGTGATTTGCGTTCCCTGAAGCCATGCCGTTCAACGGGCCAAAGCCATGGAATTCAACCCCAGAAAATACACCTATGACGAGCCGGACACCTATGTGCCCTCCTATGCGAATTTTCTCAGGCCCGTGGACAAGGAGACGTGGATTTTCAATTTGTTCGGCCGGGCTATCGTATCCAGCTTGCTTGCCTTGCTCGCCCTGACTGTAGGGCTGAAACTTGCCCCGCTGTTTGGGATTTGACGGCTAGTCCCACTGCCTGAAACCGTGGTAGGCTCTGGCTTGAACAAAACTGGTAAACCCGCAGCTTTCATCATTGGCCTTCCGGCGGCTGCTGCCATCAGCCGGGTTGAAGCCTAGTGATTTCACGTGCGATGCAACGGCTTTTCGAAACATTTTGTCGGGCTAACCTCTCTCACGCAGAGCCCCGCACCCTCCTAAAACGCCGCTATGGCCAACAAGAGTTACTGCAAAACCGCAAGAGAACCCGCAAATAAACCCGCAAAACTGGCGCGCGGGAATGATCTATATCCTTGCACGTGCTAGGTTCTTTAGACTCAACGAAAGCCACAAAAAATGACCACGCCATTCGCCATGGAACCGCTCCTGCCCAGCGAAAGTAACCGGAGAAGGGCCACAACACGCACCCCGTAGATATCAATCTGGCGCTCAGGAGCGAGTAGGCAAGCCTTTCGCCAGTGGCCTCCGCCACGCGCATCCTGTCACAGGCAAGCCGATTTGCAATTTCTGCTTGCCTGACGGTGTCAGGTAATTTGCCCCAATTCTGCCCTCGCAAAGCGCTGCTTTTTGCGCCGAAAATCGAGCAATCCGCAGCCGTTCAGTGCGGGCGGCGCGCGTTTCAGCACGCGGCCCATGGCCAAGTCGGCCGGGTCCTGCCCGGTCATGGAGCGGTCGTGACGGCTTGAGCGCCCGGCCGTCTAGTAGCGGTAATATTCCGGCTTGAACGGGCCCTGCGGCGTGACGCCGATATAGGCGGCCTGGTCGTCGCGCAGTTTGGTCAGCTTGACGCCCAGCTTCTCGAGGTGGAGGCGGGCGACCTTCTCGTCCAGGTGCTTCGGAAGGACATAGACTTCGTTCTTGTATTTCCCCGTCCCCGCTGACGTGAAAAGCTCGATCTGGGCCAGCGTCTGGTTGGTAAACGAGGCCGACATGACGAAGCTCGGGTGGCCGGTGGCGTTGCCCAGATTCACGAGACGGCCCTGGCTCAGCAGGATGACGCGGGCACCCGACGGCATGTGGACCATGTCGACCTGCGGCTTGACGTTGGTGGTCTTGAAGTTGCGGAGTTCGGCCACCTGGATCTCGTTGTCGAAGTGGCCGATGTTGCAGACGATCGCCATGTCCTTCATCTGCTTCATGTGATCGACCGTGATCACGTCCTTGTTGCCGGTGGCGGTGACGAAGATGTCGGCGTTCGCCACCACATCCTCGAGCGTCTGGACGGCGAAACCGTCCATGGCGGCCTGCAGCGCGCAGATCGGATCGACCTCGGTGACGACGACGCGTGCGCCCGAGCCTTTGAGCGATGCGGCCGAACCCTTGCCCACGTCGCCATAGCCGCAGACGACGGCGACCTTGCCGGCCATCATCACGTCGGTGCCGCGGCGGATCGCGTCGACGAGGGATTCGCGGCAGCCATACTTGTTGTCGAACTTCGACTTCGTCACCGAATCGTTGACGTTGATCGCCGGGAAGGGAAGCTCGCCCTTCTTCTGGAGTTCATAGAGGCGGTGGACGCCGGTGGTCGTCTCTTCCGAAACGCCCTTGATCGCGGCCTTGACCGTGTCGAACCAGCCTGGTTGCTCCTTGATGCGCTTCTTGATCGCCGCGAAGAGGCATTCCTCTTCCTCGGATTTCGGGTGCGCGATGAGGCTCGGGTCCTTCTCGGCCTTGGAGCCCAGGAGGATGTAGAGCGTTGCGTCGCCGCCATCGTCGAGGATCATGTTGGAGGGGCGGCCATCCGGCCAATCGAAGATGCGGGCGGTGAAGTCCCAGTATTCCTTGAGGTTCTCGCCCTTGAAGGCGAAGACGGGCACGCCGGCGGCGGCAATCGCCGCAGCGGCGTGATCTTGCGTCGAATAGATGTTGCAGGAGGCCCAGCGGACTTCGGCACCCAGCGACACCAGCGTTTCGATCAGCACGGCGGTCTGGATCGTCATGTGGAGCGAGCCCGAGATGCGGGCGCCGCGCAAGGGCTGCAGCGCCTTGTATTCGGCGCGGGTGGACATCAGGCCCGGCATCTCGACCTCGGCCATGTCGATCTCCTTGCGGCCCCATTCGGCCAGCTTGATATCGGCAACGTGATGGTCGTTATGGGCGCGGGTCATGATACATCCTCGGCTAAACTCGGCTGGCGGTCCTATAGCAGCGGGACCAGACCCTGTCCAGACGATATAAAGAAATCTTTATGTACAGTTTTTTTCGGGAACCCGTGGGCATGGCCGCCTATATTAGGATCATGGCAACGCTATCCGAAAACATTGCTCTTATCCGCTTTGACAACAGCTATTCCCGGCTGCCCGGCAGCATGCATGCGCGCGTGGCGCCAACTGTCGTGGAAGCGCCGCGGCTCATCAAGGTCAACCGGGCGCTGGCCCGCGAACTGGGGATCGCGCCTGACGCGCTGACGCCTGAAATTGCCGTGGGCAATGCGCTCCCAGAAGGTGCTTCGCCCATCGCCCAGGCCTATGCCGGGCACCAGTTTGGAAACTTTGTGCCGCAGCTTGGCGACGGGCGGGCAATCCTGCTGGGCGAGGTGATCGATGCCGGTGGCAAGCGCCGCGACATCCAGTTGAAGGGCGCAGGACCCACGCCGTTCTCGCGCCGGGGCGACGGGCGCGCAGCGTTGGGGCCGGTGCTGCGCGAGTATCTGGTGAGTGAGGCGATGCATGCGCTCGGCATCCCGACGACGCGGGCGCTGATGGCGGCAACGACCGGCGAGAAGGTCTACCGCGAGACGGTGCTGCCCGGCGCCGTGCTGACACGCGTGGCGGCAAGCCATATCCGCGTCGGCACCTTCCAGTTCTTCGCGGTGCGGCGCGACCTCGATTCGCTGAAGCTGCTGGCCGACCATGTGATCGACCGGCACTATCCGCATCTCAAGGAGTCCGAGCGGCCTCATCTCGCCCTACTCGATGCGGTGATGGAGGCGCAAGCCGCACTCGTGGCGCGCTGGGTGCAAGTGGGTTTCATTCATGGCGTGATGAACACCGACAACATGGCCGTCTCGGGCGAGACCATCGACTATGGCCCCTGCGCCTTCATGGATGCCTTTGACCCGGCGACCGTATTCAGTTCGATCGACGAATATGGCCGCTATGCCTATGCCAACCAGCCGGCAATCGCACAGTGGAACCTCGCGCGCCTCGCCGAGACGCTGCTGACGCTGATCGATCCCGACAGCGAGAAGGCTGTGAAGATCGCCACCGCGCGGATCGAGGCCTTCTCCGAGATCTATTCGCGCCATTGGCTTTCAGGCTTCCGACGCAAGATCGGGCTTGTCTCGGAAGAAGATGGCGACCTCGGCCTGATCCAGTCCCTGCTGGACGCCATGCAGCTGGCCCGCGCCGATTTCACGTTCACGTTCCGCCGGCTTGCCAAGAGCGAGGATATTCCCGAGCTCGCCGATTGGATGCCGAAGTGGCGCGAGCGTCTGTTGCGTGATCCTCAGTCCACGGAGGATCGGAAGGCGCTGATGCAGTCCGTCAACCCCGCATATATCCCGCGCAACCATATGGTCGAGGAGATGATCGCGGCGGCGGTGGAGTGCGGCGACTATTCGCCGTTCGAAAATATGCTGGCGGTTCTGATGCGGCCCTATGAGGACCAGCCTGATGCTGCGAGATATGCCGAGCCTCCTGTGCCAAGTGAAGAAGCGTACCGGACGTTCTGCGGGACATAATACGCCACAGCGCGCGATGCGCGTTGACATCTCCTTGAGAGGCAAGCAGGCTTCAAGCACTTCCATTTCAGGAGATCGCCGTGCTGCCGCGCCACTTCCACAAGTCTGCCGTCCGTTGCAATAAGCACATCTTCGTGGGAGGGAAAATCGATCCCGACAGCGCGTCGCCAACAACACCCGGCGGCACGCTCATCGCACGGGCAAAGGGCGCGATGTCATCCGTCGCCAACGCGCTGGCCGCCGCCAGTGCCGATGCCGCCGATCTCGTGAAGCTTACGGTCTTCTATGTCATCGATGAGCAGTCAGACGAGCAAGACCTGCTGAATGAAATTGCCCTTCACATCGGAGGCGCCCACCGCCCCGGACCCGCCATTTCACTGGTGCCTCTGCCGGTGCTGCGTCAGCCCAACGCACGCGTCGAGATCGAGGCCTGGGCCATGCGCGGCCTCAATGGCGAACGGCTACCGCGCCAGCAGGCCTGGCATCCTGATGGACCCAAACTGCCGCCAGAATTCAGCCAGGCCATCCGCTGCGGAGAAATGATCTTCACCAGTGCGGTGACATCGATCGATGCCTCCGACACAATTCGCGGGCTGGGCAGCCTTGCCGAACAGAGCCGCGTCGTTCTTCCAAAACTTGATGGCCTGCTGAAGCAGCTCGGCGCCAGCCTCGCCGATTGCGTGAAGACCAATGTCTGGAACGTCGAGCCCGGCACGAAGGAAAACTGGCGCGAACCGGCGTTCATCCGTGCATCGCATTATCCCGAGCCCGGCCCCACGGCCACAGGCATCAGCCTGCCAAGGCTCGCGCGGGAAGGCCTCATGCTGGCGAATGATGTGATCGCGATGCGCAATACCGACGGCAGCGCCATGCAGCGCACCGCCGTGTGGCCGGACAATCATTGGGACTGGACCATTCACCTGCCTTACCGCCACGGCCTGCGCTGCGGCGACCTCGTGTTCCTCGGCGGGCAGGTTTCACTCGATGGTTCGGCCGCCGTTCTCGATAAGGGCGACATGGCGGCACAGACCCGCACGGCCATGACCTACATCGAGCGCATCCTCGGTGAACTTGGCATGGGCTTCGGACATGTCGTGAAGCTCAATGCATTTTCAGTCGGCGGTGAAAACGGCAGCCGCCTGATGGCGAATGCTGAAACCATCGCTTCGCATTTCTCCGTGAACGGACCGGTTTCCACCATCGCGCCAGCGCCGTGGCTCGCCTATGAGGATATGCTCACCGAGATCGATATCGTCGCGATGGTATAAAACAGTAACCGTTCAATGCGCCGCTTCCCAGTCCTGAGCGGCGCGGGCGTCGACCTGCAAGGGCACGCTCAGCTTCACCGCGGGCTCGGGTGCGGCGATCATCACGCGCTTCACCACATCCATCGTCTTCTCCGCCTCGGCATCGGCGCATTCGAAGATCAGTTCGTCGTGAACCTGCAGCAGCATCTTCGTGTTCAGCCCTGCCTCGGCCAAGGCATCCGGCATCCGCACCATGGCGCGGCGGATGATGTCTGCCGCCGCACCCTGGATCGGCGCGTTGATCGACGCGCGCTCGAGGAAAGCGCGCTCGGAGGCATTGGGCGACTTGATCCTCGGAAAATGCATGCGGCGGCCGAAAATCGTCTCGACATAGCCCTGATCGCGCGCCGTCTTCTTGGTACTCTCCATGTAGTCGCGGATGCCCGGAAAGCGCTTGAAGTAGGTGCGGATGTATTCACCCGCTTCCTCGCGCCCGATCGAGAGCTGGTTCGCAAGCCCGAAGGCCGAGATGCCGTAGATGATGCCGAAGTTGATGGCCTTGGCGCGGCGGCGCACCATCGGGTCCATGCCTTCAATCGGCACGCCGAACATTTCGGACGCGGTCATTGCGTGAATGTCGAGGCCCTCCGAAAAGGCCTTTTTCAGCTGCGGGATATCGGCCACATGCGCCAGCACGCGCAGCTCGATCTGGCTGTAGTCGGCGCTGACGAGCTTATGGCCTTGAGGTGCTATGAAGGCGGCGCGGATCTTGCGGCCTTCCTCGGTGCGCACCGGAATGTTCTGCAGGTTGGGCTCGGTCGAGGAGAGCCGCCCCGTCGAGGTCGCGGCGAGCGAATAGGATGTGTGCACACGTCCGGTCTGCGGATTGATGTAGTCCGGCAGCGCGTCGGTATAGGTCGAGCGCAGCTTGGACAGTTGCCGCCAGTCGACGACGCGGCGCGCCAGTTCGACACCTTGTGCGGCCAGTTCCTCGAGCGCGCCGGAATCGGTGCTCCAGGCACCTGTCGCCGTCTTGCGCCCACCGGGAAGCGCCATGCGGCCAAAGAGAATATCGCCCAGCTGCTTGGGACTTCCGATGTTGAAGCGCTCGCCTGCAAGCTCGTAGACATGCTTCTCGATTTCGGCGGCGGCACTCGCCAACTCGTTCGAGAGGCGGCGCAGCACTTCCGGGTCAATCAGCACGCCTTCCATTTCCATCGCCGCCAGCACCCGCACCATGGGGCGCTCCAGTGTTTCATAGACGGCGCGCTTTCCGACTTTCGCGAGCCGCGGCTTCAGAAGCTTCCACAGCCGCAGTGTCACGTCAGCATCTTCCGCCGCATAATGGGTAGCGTTCGGTATGGGCACGCGGTCGAAACTGATCATCGACTTTCCTGCGCCCGCCACGTCCTTGAAGGAAATGCACTTGTGATTGAGGTGGCGGAGCGACAGCTCGTCCATGCCATGGCCGACGTCGCCCGATTCCAGAACATAGGACATCAGCATCGTGTCGTCGATCGGCTGCACATCGATGCCATAGCGCTTCAGCACCTCGATATCGTATTTGAGGTTCTGGCCGATCTTGAGGATGGAAGGGTCCTCCAGCAGCGGCTTCAGCCGCGCAATGGCTTCCTCGAGCGCAATCTGGCCTTCGAGGATCTCGCCGCCGAATAGCCCGCCACCCGATGCCTTGTGGGTCAGCGGAATGTAGCAGGCCCTGCCCGGCGCGGTTGCGAGCGACACGCCGACGAGATTGGCCTGCATCGAATCGAGCGCGTCCGTCTCGGTGTCGGCCGCGATGTAACCGCGTTCATAAGCAGCCGCGATCCAGCGGTCCAGCGCTTCAAGCGAAGTGACGGTTTCATAGTCCGCGTGACTGACGGGAATGGCGAGAAGTGCTGTTTCATCCCGTGTTGCGTTGGTGCTCTCCTCCTTTCCGTCATGCCCGGGCGTGTCCCGGGCTTCTTTATCCGGTTCGCCCGTTGCAGCGGATGACCGGGACGGTGCCCGGTCATGACGGGTTTTCGGAGTGCTCGCCGCCTCTTCGCTCCCGTCCTCCGGCGGCCAGAACTTCACTTCCACAGGCACAGGATCGATGGCGTTCATGTCGCAATCGAGTTCGCCCGCCACCTTGCGCGTGAAGCTCGAGAATTCCAGCGCCTTGAGAAAGCCGATGAGTGCGCTTGCCTTGGGCGTATCGACTGCGAAGCCGCTCGCGTCATGCTCCAGCGGCACCTGCTCGTCGAGCGTCACGAGGCGCTTCGAGATTCGGGCCTGCTCGGCAAAGGCGATCAGGTTCTCGCGCCGCTTCTGCTGCTTGATCTCGGGGGCGCGCGCCAGCAGCGTTTCGAGATCGCCATACTCGGTGATGAGCTGTGCGGCCGTCTTCACACCGATCCCCGGCACGCCCGGCACATTGTCGACCGAGTCGCCCGCCAGCGCCTGGATGTCGATCACCTTCTCAGGCTTCACCCCGAACTTCTCGAAGACTTCCTGTTCGCCTACCTCGCGGTCCTTCATCGTGTCGTAAAGCGCGACGCCGGGGCGGATCAGCTGCATCAGGTCCTTGTCGGAGGACACGATGCGGCAGGTAGCGCCTGCCTCCACGGCCTGCCGCGCATAGGTGGCGATGAGATCATCAGCTTCGAAATTCTCCTGCTCCACGCAGGCGACGTTGAAGGCCCGCGTCGCCTGGCGGATCAACCCGAACTGCGGGCGCAAGTCAGCCGGCGGTTCCGGCCGGTGCGCCTTGTATTCGGGATAGATGGCATTGCGGAAGGATTTCGACGAATGGTCGAAGATCACCGCCAGATGCGTGGGCCTGTGGCCGGCATTGGTTTCCTTCAGCAGCTTCCACAGCATGTTGCAGAAGCCCTGCACGGCGCCCACGGGAAGCCCGTCGGACTTCCGCGTCAGCGGCGGCAACGCATGATAGGCACGGAAGATATAGCCCGATCCATCGATCAGATAGAGATGGTCGCCGGGCTTCAGGGGGGAGGTTTCGGACATTGCCTTACTATGCCATCTGGGCCGCAGCGAAGCCAGCCATTGCGAAGCGCAGCCGCAATCGGCTATAGGAAGGTCCGGCCACAGGCACCCGTAGCTCAGCTGGATAGAGTGCTGCCCTCCGAAGGCAGAGGTCACAGGTTCGAATCCTGTCGGGTGCGCCAGTAATTTCAATGACTTATGGAACAAAATGTGTGTCAATCGAAGCTGCGGTAAGCACATAGCAATCACCGCGATCTAGAGCATCAGACTACGAATCTGGGGGTCATGGGTTCGAATCCTGTCGGGCGCGCCATTCTTTTCAATGAGATACAACAAATCTATAGGTACACCTGCTTCGCTGTGTCCGGCGGGTGTCCGTCGCTTATTGATGCTATATGACTTTGAATGTCCACTCAGGTGCGAGGGTAGCCCCGGCCTGGCGTAGTACATCCCACGATAATCTTGAATTATCGCAAAAATGGTTCATATGTCGGCTAGGGTGCTCGGCTCATGGAATTACCCCGGAACACTTACCACATCAGGCCGGACGGATTTAGAAGCGCAACGTCAATCAGTCGCTGTCCATTCACCGTCGGCTGCAGATGAAAGCGTCCGCTGAGGCTCCATGCAGTCCGACACCCGCTGCCTTACAATTATCGGTTGCTTTTTTCCGCAGTTGCAACGGATGCAGCGTCTGAACACTCTTTCGCAGTTAACGCCATATGAAACTAGCCGTTTCGGCAGCTCAATGGAGCAGGCCGCGAGGGATCAGGTTCAGTTGTGATGACCAACGCCATCGCTTGTGTTGAAGGTCGAGGCATTCAAAACCAATTTAGCCCGCACTCGTCTTAGAGGTTGCGGGACTGTTGCCACTGGCCACCACGGGCGCGCTTATTGCTTCTACACCGCGTCCAGTCACACGAGCAGCCCATCGCTGCCAAGCCAATTGAACGTTCTTTTCCAGCGTCATGAGTTTAGAGAAAGTCAGCTAATGGGTCTGGCAAGAGTTCAGGGGGAGCCCAACCGCGATACTCCATATCCTTGAATACATGAAGGTATGACTGCAACATATTCCGCTTCTTCATCTCAGAATAGAATGTATTGAGAGACGCATCTGATGGACGAACGCCGTTTGTTCCTCCCAGAAAGTTGCTGAGTTTTGTGTTAGTTTGCGCGGCGTCCCAATTCTGACCATTGGCCGAAATAGCTTCCAAAAGTTGATCAAGCTCAACTGTGCGAATAATTCTCTGAAACGGCGAAACGAATTGATCAAAGTTCAATTCAGAACTTCGAAACCCTCCCGAGTTACGATACCGGAATACTGCACTTGGCCAAAAGGCCAAAGATGGTGAGTGTAATAACACTGCCGTCGCTTTCTTGTCTTCTAACCGCGCGAATGCCCCAACTATCTCAGCCGCAAAAGCGGGAATATCTACAGCCTTGAAGTTTCGCGCGGCCCACGTATTCGCGTCGTCGGCTGCTACGATTGCACGCAGTGATACCATCGTGGCAGGTTGCAGGCGTTCTGCCAGAGAGGGAAAGCAACCCAAGAAACCTAGGATATTTGTCCTCAAGTGAGGTTCTAATCCATCAATAGTAGCCACAAGTGCCACCTCGATTTCTGGCCAGCTTCCTGTGCGCCGATCCTTTATAGCGATTAGTGAATTAATTACCTTCTCGTCAACCGCTGCCCAATTTTCAGGAGTGTTTTTTAGGAGTGACTTCGCAAGCACAAGTGCAAGATTTGGGATCGCTCGCTCTCTGATCCGATTAAGATATTTGTCTTCAACATAATCAGCAACATCGGGCTGATTTACAGGAAACCCCGGTGAGACAATATCCGCGTCGAACTCATCCAAGAGAGACTTTCCCTGAACGGCGGGTTGCGCCAGCATTAGCTGAACCGCATTTCCAAGATGCAACCGTACGAGTTCAGGCGTAGGATGAAAAAGTTGTGTCTCATTAGCAAAGGCAGGGTGCGCGCATTTGTGCCTGTCCTCCTGGAGCCTCACAAGATCAGAGAATCCGTTGCGGTCAATCATTTGCATTTTTTCAAATGCATGCTTTAAGAGAGTACGCTCAAGCTCCAGCAATCTCGCGGTAGTTCCTGTTTGAACTGCCTTGTCCCAGTCAGTCACGTAGCTGCGAGCTTCGGCATCGTTTCTACTGGCCAACTCTCGATACTTGCCAATAATGTCATAGGCTACCGCTACCCACGTAGCAGCAATAGCGGGTCGAAGAGCACCGGAGCGATATGCTCTGATAGCATCCATGAAATATGAGCGAGACTTCGGATCTCTAACCTTCACGAGCATCATATCTAAGTCGGCGAAGTCGCTATCCATGCCTATTGATACCCGTAGTTATGTTACATTGCAGAGGAGCACATTAGCCACCACAATGGCTTCACGTAAATGCGTTTAGAAACAGACGCGTGGCCTGTGTCGAAGGGTTCTAGAGCCTGTGGAATGGCTCCGAAGTTTCTCGGCTACTCAGATATGTTTTTCTGTTCTCCTGCGTGCACCCCGTTGCAAGGCCGCTTGCTGCGGTGGCATATTAGCGAACGATCACCTTTAGGGTAATGGGAACTCGTCAAGTCGCCTGATATAACCTTCAATTCCCTCAGTAAACCAAGAGTCCAATGCAAATCTTTCGGACTCCAGTCTTTGCGCCTCAATCGTATTTGAAGTAGTGCTCAGCAACACTTTAGGCTCTCCCGAGTGGCATTTTCCGACTATGGAATATGGCGCATTCAGACTTTTCATAACTTCTTCTATCCGTCCGACATTGTCATCTGAGGCTATTGCAACCACAGCCCAATCTCCCCAGCCAAACCAAAACCGCTCTGGTCTTCCGATACAGAACAGGTCGCGTGAGTTCTTAGATATTTCTTCTAAATCTACTACGATCGATAAACCATTCACCCTAGTTAGTTCCTGAAGTGTAGGAGCAAACCCGTCACTCGTATCCATCGAGCATTTAATCAATCCTTCTCGATGCAGCGCCGCCATCGCGCGCGCTTGAGCGACTGGTGAATAAAGCGGGCTTTCTGACTTCGCAATTGTCTGCCCCGCGAGTGAGCGATAACAGTCAGACCAAAACCTGCCTCCGCAGCCAATGTATACTACGACGTCCCCGCTTGCTGCTCCCCTTCTGCCCAGAGGAGGTATATTACTACTTCCGAATGCAGTTCCCACTGCGGAAACAGTAGTAGCTTCCCTAAGGTTCCCGCCCACAAACTTAATTCCGTTCGCGCGGCAACTGTCAGAAATCCCACTAAGCAGACGTTTCAAGTTCGCTACCGGATAGTTACCAGGCAGGTCCAACGCTCCAAGAAACCCTGCCGGGTACGAGCCAGAAGCAGCGACGTCGGAAACATTTATGGTAACAAGCAACCATCCCAACCAGTAAGGATCGGGGTCTCTACCAATTACTTCCGCTGCGGGTCTGGGAACAGGGTCAGTCGTTACTTGAACATATCGGCCTTGCACGACTAGTGAGGCACAGTCGTCGCCCACATTTTCCACGTACTCGGGAATAATCTCGCTTAGAATACGCCTCTCCCCAAGATCGTTCAAAACCAGCTCAGTCACCGAACGGGCCTCCTTACCAAGAGTACGGTTTCATGCTTCAAGCTCGGGAACTGCCGTCGCATGTCGGAAATTTGCCGAACGCCTTGTGAAAATATTTGGAAGCCAACATGCCGAAGCCGATCTACAAATTCATCTTCGACAGTTTTCCGCGAGGGCGACTGGCCGAAAACAATCACTCCCCAAGCTCCGATTTTTAGCGACATGAAAGTTGATCGAAATACATCCTCAAGATCGTCTAAATATTCATCTGCTGCCGTCTTTCTGTGTCTCTTACTCCTCGCTCCGATTTCGACTTTTCTAAACGGCTCAATCTCTTGGCTGAACCACTCCATGGAAAGCCGCTGAGACTTCACGTAGTCAGCCACTCCTAAGTATGGAGGTGATGTAACAAAGCAGGAGAACTTTTTGTCAAAATTCTTGAGGACTTCTCGAGCGTCTCCCTGAATTACTTCGGCCTCGCCCACAGCATTCGATCGAAGTTGCTCGTCTCTCGCCTTATAAGCTTTCGAGTAACGAACAAGCGCTGCCAGATATAGAGCAAGGGCATCGCGTTCCCGGTTGCTCTTGGGCTCTGTGTTATCGCAGATATACCCCCAATGCCGCACTTCGCGGCAACACGGCATCAAAATGCTAGAGAATGCGCCCTCAAGAATTGCTCGGAATGGACCACGCGAACGATCAACATAGCCCCACAATTTTGCCAGATCTCGCCCTGTCTTAGAAGTATACCACTTCTGGACTTGCACATTCTTGGGAATGTCTGCCTCAGAAAGACGCTCCCAATCTTGCAAAAGCCTCATCGTGTGCTTTCTGGTGATTGCCGCTACTTCCTCTGATGACGCTAGAAGCAGCTTCGATTTGGCTTGCAAGCAAGCAATCGGGTTCACATCGATCCCGTGCGAATGACGCCCTAGCCTCTGAGCTTCGACTAGAGTTGTGCCTGATCCCATAAACGGATCCAAAATGCTGTCGCCCGGGTTGGAAAAGCGGGCGATTGCAATCGCTGGGACCTGGGAAGGAAATCGACACGGATGCCAATGTAGATCGGAAAACAGTGAGGTGCTCGACTGAGAGGGAAAGTCCCAGTCGATTTCTTCAAACCGCCGAACAGCCGCAGAAGGTGACGTCATCGGAGGCCGTTTTATGACATACTCGCTATCCACTCCAGAAAGCGCCTTCCCTCTTGTTGTGGGTCCGCAGCCCGCTCTCTGTTGCGGGAAAATCCATATAGCACCAAACTCTTAGATGCCACTCCTACAGACCACGTACTCTGTTCAATTGCATCAAAAAACTCTACTCGTTTCGAGAATGCACCATGATCGCGAAAGACATATCCATATGTCCTTCCAACGTTTTGACTGGCCGTCGCGAGAAATTGCTCAATTAAATCCACTATTTCTCGGCGGGTCCTGGTGAACAGGGTGTGTTTTAGATCCTGCAAACGGAGTAGAAGAACGAGTTGGGGGGGTTGACCGAAGAAATCTTGTATTAGCCGTTTCTTGCAATGCGGAACTTTCAGCAATACGGATATCAGATGCTCGTCATCGTAGTGCCAGTCTTCTTCGCTCAATAGCCCCTTGTCTAACGCCCATTCAATTGAATTGGACAGTACCGCTTGCCGCGCGACCGTCGCCCAGTCGTAGACAAGGCGTTCGTATGCATAGTTCCGCATCCGAGACCATGCTTCGATGTTTCCAGATTGCAGGATTGGCAGAGTTACCCTGCCTTGTGCATCAACCCCCAAATGCTTAGCTATAGATAGTATCGCGGAATATTCGGGTTTTCCTCCGAGCAATGTCGCCATCCTGACTACATTGTCCAGGTTATCGAAATCGACACTTCCGAAGATCAGTTTGGAGAACTCGTGCTTTGCTGACAGAAATTCCAGAACTAGTTCGAACTCAACAGAGGCTGTCTTACATGCCTTTCGGAAGTTCGGTTCGAGCGATCGATAAATCTGCTTGTGCACCCCTGCCGAGGTTTTGTCGTTCTTAATCAGGTCGCTTACCGCACTTTCGTGATCCCAGTCGAAACGCTCTCTCAGAAAATATTCGAATAGATGGGCAAATGCGGGCGTGGCCGCGTCATGCATTACTAGTGCAGCAAGAAATGCGCGTGCTTCCTTCTCACCCAGACCGAGAAATGAGTTCTCTAGCGCGAGCCTTATCACGCCCAAAGTATGGGAATACCTGGTTGCATCCGACAATGCTGCGAGGGTAGGAGAGTTGATATTGATGAGACGAACGCGCTGAAGCCGTTGGAACTCCGGTGTCCAGATCAGGGGGAGGAGAAAGTCGGGAATTTCCCATTCTCCGTGGACGACATCATGACACTTCATGCTGCTCTACCGAAAATCTTTCGCGGGATGCTCCTGAGGTAAGAAAGGACATTTATGACGAGGGATTGCCCCAAAAGTAGCCCTACAACTATTCCCACAATCTGCAGTGACGCAGCTCGGTCAGCAATGAATGAATTTGCCGCCTTCATATATGGTGATTGCATGTCCTTGAGTTGATCGGAGATCAATGTGGGATTTTGCGCAAGAACCCCGAGCAGTCCTGCCAACAAAAGAGAAAGTAGCGCCTTTACAAGTGAAGGGCGCTTGATAGATGCCACTAGTTTTGAAATCAAACGGACGAAACCTTCCATCTGCGGAGGGAATGCCTGGAGTAATTTTGCCGAAACAGCAGCAAATCCCTGATCTACTGTGGCGACGTGTGAAGAGGTGGGAGGGGTAACTGTACCATCTTCAAGTTCTCGCTCCAGGGCTTCTTTAAGCCGCGACCTAGCTCTTTGTACTGTGAATTGGGCTGCTAGAGAATAGGTATCTGCTAGGATCCGCGAACACGAAATAGAGCAATGTGCGAAAAACTCGGGAACACAGAAAAAGTCGCGTTTTGTGGTGATATCATCGTCATCTTTATCAAAATAGTCAAAGAAAAATATCCTAACGTCAGACGAAGTCATGTGCTCGCGACAGATCATAGATAGTGCAGTTTCAATAACTCGGAGCGGGACAAGTTTGCGGTCTGTTGACCCAGCCAAAACCGCCGCGATTACAAACGGGTCAACCTGTTCTGTCGGCGTTACTCTTGATAAAATAAATCTGTTCAAGAATGAAACTGCGTTTTTTATCGCGACCGACTGGTTGCTGTTCGCTGCTACCATCGCGAACACACAAAATGCTGTCACTTCGGGCCTTGAGGTGACGACCTCTTCACCTATTCTCTGGGTATCACCCCAGCCACCATCCTGTTGCTGACGGTTCACCAGTTCGTTCAGCCACTCATCTCTGATGGCAGTCAATGGACCGTAGACAGAGAACGACAGGGACCACACGAGATAGGCAAGCCTGGAATTTTGATTGTAATCCTTGGTCCGTTCTTTTCTGCTTTTAAGAAACTCGATAACTCCATTGGGACAATCTGCCTTTGGATCGATTACTGCTCGTACAAGCAGCGCCGCACAAGTTCCGTACAGACCAATCTGATGTTCGTGTTCGCTCTTCTGAAGGAATTGACCCCACCCAACTATAGTGGATTCGCCTTTGGAGTGACGAATAGAGTCATTGATCTTAGCGCCTATGGCGGGCACCATGTCCACTAGTTGTTGATCAGCCATGTTTATCACCCAGCGCTGTCAAAAGCTGCAGACGATTTTTCTCTGTAAGTTCATACTCAGGAAACTCTCGCCAGTCGGATGCTGCAAGATTGCCTTGTTGAAAAGCGACAAGTTTCCTTGAAAGTTGTCGCGGGACGTTAAGGCCCCCAGAAAAAAGATGAGTTTTAGCTCTCGAAGGAGAAATTATAAGATAGTCCTTGGCTTGGCGGGCTGCAAAAATCGCTTCTTCCAAGCTGCCGTGCTCTTGGCGTTCCCTGAAGTAGGCTGCAGCTAATTGCGAGATATCTACAGCACCGGGAAAAAGAGCAAAATGCGCGTGGAAGCAGTGTTGCTCATGAGCGTCGTCATCATTGAGGCAAACTGGAACTCTACCGTGTTCGGTTATCAGCATCGGTCCAAGTTTTTCTTCAAGGTGTGCCCGCAGTTCTACAATTTCTGCGATTTGTTCTGGTGTTTCTAATGCGATGTCAGTGAACGACTTGCAATGGCGCGTCGTGGCAATTAATGCGTGCAGAGGAACAAGGGGGCCTAGTGCAGCTATTAACTGCATGTTCCTCCACACGGTGACACGGGTGTCGAGAGCCTTATTACAGAGAAAGCAGTTGTTCATTTCCGACTCGCATTTCCGTCAGCCTGGCTCAAGATCTTACCCGCAGTCAATCAGATCAGGTCGAGTTTCCCAATAATCCTTGCCCATGCGAGACAGCGTGCAAGACAGCGGTAACCGTCTCAATAGCATGGTCGTTGACTTTCTGGGGCGCGTGTCTCACTATGTCCTATCGTTGAGGGACACAGATTGTCATGCTAATTGGCTACGCCCGTACGTCCACCGCCGAGCAACAGGCTGGCCTTGACGCCCAGCGCCGCGAATTGCTTGCAACGGGGTGCAGGATTTTCGAGGAGCAAGTCTCTTCCGTGGCGGTGCGTGCCCAGCTTGAAGCGGCCCTCGACTTCTGCCGGGAGGGTGACACCCTCATTGTGACAAAGCTTGACCGCCTTGCACGGTCCACGACTGATCTGCTTCGGATTGTGCAGCGGCTCGACGACAAGGGGGTCGGCCTCCGCATCGCTGACTTCGGTGGATCGCCCGTAGACACGAAGTCGCCGTCCGGGCGGCTGCTCCTGACGATGTTCGCAGCCATGGCGCAATTCGAGAGGGAGGTCATGTTGCAGCGGCAGCGGGAAGGCATCGCAGCAGCCAAGGCTGAAGGCAAATATAAGGGCCGGAAGCCAACCGCGCGGGAGAAGACCGCAGAGGTCAAAAAGCTGCACGATGGAGGAATGGGTGCAACCGAAATAGCCCGCACCCTCGGCATTGGCAGAGCGAGCGTCTACCGCGTACTTTCAGAGACGACGGGAGGGTAAGTCCATGACCTTTGACGCCAGCACACTTCAGTCGTCCCGACGCAGCAAAGAGCCCCGTGATCCAAACAATACGTTCTCTGCCAGTGGCACCTACCGCCGCCGGGGACCGAAGAACCGCTTCATGAAGCAGGCAAGCCGGGACAGCGAGATTGATCTTATCATTGCCATGATGACTGCCGGAACAAAGGTTCCTGACATTGCCGAGGCCCTGAAGATCAGTGTGGCAACAGTCTACCGCCGGATTAACCGCATCAGCCAACACGTGCCGCCTGTGCCTCCAAAAATGGCCGAGCACGGCCGGAAGCGTGTGGCGGCGCTCTTGGGCCTTCTGCATGCCAATGTGGCGCAGGCGCAGGCCCTGGGGCTGAAGCGGCAGCAACGGCACGTGCCGGGTCCCACTTCGCAGGACAAAGACGACGCACTTGCTGTCGAAGCCATGCGGCTTGCCGCCGACCTTCTTCGTGCCGAACTCGACTACCTGAAGCATATTGGCTTGTTCGACTTGATCAGGGCGGAAGGCTCTGCCCTCGTAATAACGCGCGGCTTACTCCATCCACCTACGCCGTGTTCGGAAGTTCCATACTCCGGCGTTGGTACTGACGATGCTGCAACCAGTGCGGCTTGTTCCGCCAGTCGGTGATGAAGAGAGCCTCTCTAGCATGAGAGAGTTGAGACACGTTTGGGTCTTTCGACTAGATGCCAAGTTTCGGCTGGGCAAATAACATCCACGTACTGACGCCCAGCTCATAATAATCTAAGCAGAAGTCTGCTGTCATATCCGGGTCGTGAGCAGTGGTATGCTTGCCAAGCAACGGTGCTGTTTCCGGCGCAATAGTGCGTTATCAGCCCTCGCTCGGAGCACGAGAATGGACGAGAACAGACTAACCCTTCAAAACAATAAGCTCAGCGAAAAGCATGGCAGCACTCACAACACCCTGATCCTTCCGAAACATTCGCAGTTGGCATCACCGCTCCCCGGTCCAGTAATAGGCGGTGCTTCGGGACCCGGAGAAGTGTCGCCCTCCGAAACAGACCCGGCACGGACAACGGCAACCTACCCTCCCGATAACTTTGATATGGAGCCTAGCTCAATCACGTCATTCGTTGCGTCTCATGTTTGGAAGTTTGCAAAGACACAGCCGACGAACCCACATTGGTACGTCGTGAAGGAGAAGTGCCGCAGCGCCGAGGAATTTGAGCGGATGGTCATCCATATCCGTAAATTCGGATACAAAGAGAAATTCAAAGGCCACTACTATACCGTGTTCCAGTGGCAGGTTCCAAAAGAATTAGGTCCCCCTTTGCCATGGAGTGAACCAGCAAAAATGTGGAGCATGGGCTGGCCAGTAAATCAAACCATAATCATTAACGCCAAGCCGCTGAGCTACGACAAACCCTAATAGCGTAGTCTCTGTATGCAGTCTCGCGAGATTGCAAAAGTGACATCCATCCCGACGATAACTCCAATCGTTGCAAATGCGCGGTCGGACACACCACAATAGCAGCACTTTCCTATCTATTAATTGATTTGTTCGCCAAACAATCCAGAAGCTTCTGGCGACGATCCCACTCCCTGTCACCATTTGGTTCCGGCAGATAATCTTCAAACGCAACACACACTTCGTCAAGCCGCCAACAATCGAGTATCCTGCTCACTGCAACGGACAGTGAAATTCTATCATTCGTCCTATAGGCGTATTTCGCCCATAACTGAGCATTCGTATGATTTTCCCATTCTTTACCATTAGCCCGATTGTAGTATGATCGTCGCCTCAAAGAGACTTTCGACAGCGTGTCAAATAACTCAGCAACGGAGGCATTGCCGTTCTCAATTACAGACATATAGTGATCGAGATTTTTACAAGAGGGCGACCAGCAGATGCTCCCGCTATCGTGTGCGTATCCGTCGTGCCCCAAGAACTCAAATGGCTGAGTGAGTTTGAATGTGGCGGTTGACCTCAGCCTTAGGGGACCAGCCGGATGCCGCGCGGCGGCATACTGCAAGAGCTCGAAGTTCGTCGCAACTTCTTCTTCCGTTTTTCCGTGAATGAAGGCATCATCAGCGTATGCGGTACTACGCGCCTTAGCAGGTAAGACTTCGAGAAGCCGTTTCATTACGATTTCGCCAACGATAGGAGACGAAGCGGACCCTTGCGAAATTATCGACTGGCCCCTAAGGGGAGGTCGTCCACAGTCTACTACTGAATGAGTGAACCCAGCTTTAGTCGGATGGAGATTACTCACCTTAGTCCCGATAACGTTTTGGACCGTTGATCTAGGCAGAGGCTTCAGTAGTTCTATCAACCCATCGCATTGGATGCTTGGGTAGAAGTTGACCGCATCAACTATCCGCCCGTGCGTATATCCGTCACGATGGGCAGCTTCAACAGCACGAAGTGCTGCCGGAACTCCCCCTGCAAGGAGATATTGATCCTTGCGGAGAACTTGAGTAGCTCGAATAACGTCGCTCGCTATGCACTGAAGAGCATGATCAACAGGCCCGAATGAACTGATCAATCTGATCTTTCCGGATGGCTTCCGTTCTTCACTTAGCCTTACGTGGTCACCGCTCTCTGAGAAGCAATCCATACGGGTGGCCGCTGTCAACAGCCGACCGGGTGGATAGACGTGGAGAAGCCCTTTGTGAGACGTGGCTCTGTAGAGATAGGAGAGTTTCACGTCTGTGCTAGTAAGGAAGCTGTGTATCTGCCGCCGGGGCCGTCCAGTGGCTGATTGAATGTCGCGCAAGAGACGTGCAGATTGGTCACCTACATAGGCTACAGTTCGGTTATTGAGTTAAGCGCTGTTTCGACCCCACCTTCTGTTGATGGCTTGAATAGACGATTGTGTTGATCTCTGAGGGAGATCGACTTGTGTCTATGCTTGACCATAAGCTTGAGCCGAAGACTGTGCGGCGCGTTGAGGTGATCACCGGGCCGGGCGGGCGCCGTCGGTTCGCGAACGACGAGAAGGGGCGGATCATCGAGGCGGCGCTGGTGCCAGGAGCGGTGGTGTCTGCTGTCGCGCGCCAGAATGGCTTGACGCCGCAACAGCTGTTCACCTGGCTGCGGCAAGCTTGAACTCGCGGCTGAACGTTCGTCTCTGCATTGGACACCTCCAGTTCCATCAAACACCTTAACTCGGTGTCCACGGAACCGGCAGCAGGCCAGTCACCCCAAGTCTGCCAGCCGCTTCCTGGACACCTTCATCGGTCCGTATCTCGTCCTCAACAACCTGCTGAATACCTCGCAGCCATGTAAGGTCGAGACCAGGGTTGAGCGGTTCGGACAAGGGATCGCACGGGTTTGGCGTCGCTCATCGTGCCTAACAACGGATTGACGCTCAACGCCACGGATCGTACTATCACGAAAAATCCTAGGATCGAGGTGGCATTGTCTCAGTTAAGGTTTATCCTGCACGAGAAAATCGATGCAAATTCGCCGGTTAAATGATGAAGATAGAAGATTGCCGATATGAGCAGACAATTGCGCATTCTCAGCTTAATGATCGCTTGGTTTTTCGTGTAAGACCCACGCAGATCACAAAGATGATCAAAAGAGAGTGCCCTGTTGGCAATGAACTGCTACAACCTAAGCCGTTCTTCGACTATTTTATAGTTGGCGGGCTTTGGGAAAACTCCTACTCGCTAATAAAAGACGATCGCATTTATAGGGAGATGGTAGATCTAATATCATTCGGCGACGACTTTCGACGCTCACGCTCATATCGGGAGCGGGTCACAGAACTGAGGGCAGGCGTACCACGAAACGGGATATACGGTACATTATTCGAAACTTGTCGCGATATAGATGAGAGCTACAGATATTACATAGCCTTAATCGCAAGCATGAGAGAGAATGGCTACCTGCCAATCCTTGATACGCTGAAGCCTACTCCAGAACGTCATGTCGGAGTTGCGATCACGCCAGGGGGAGAGTTTCTCCATTTTCGAACCGGGCACCATCGTATCGCCATTGCGCAGTTGCTAAATTTGGAATCGATGCTTGTGCAGGTTCACTGTGTTCACGGTCAGTGGGCGCTGGAAGCTAGCGCGAAGTTTGGCGGTACTGAATTGCAGTCGATGGGCTTGGCGATTGACGAGTTATCAAAGGAGCAGGGTTTTGGCAAACACATTGAAGCCCATGCCCGTGAACACGAAGTATTTTGGTGCTCGGGCCAGCGAGTATGACGATACTAGAAAGCATAATTCTGTTGCGATCGAAGACGACTTGGCCATAGCGGCCTTCCTCGCGTTACTTCCGCCGTCTTCAATTATCGCGGATGTGCCATGTGGAACCGGTCGTGCGGTTGCAGCAGTACTAGCTGCAGGGCACAGATACCGCGGGGCTGACATTTCAGAGGATATGCTCGCGGAATGCCGGCAAAAATTGCCATATGGTGCAGACGCAACCTTGACGCAGGCTGACGCCCGAAAGCTACCTTGGGCGGACGGTGAGTGTGACCATTTGCTGTCAATCAAGTTCCTTAAATGGCTGCCTACGGACGAGATAGTGTTGGAGGTGCTCATGGAATACCGGCGCGTATGCCAAGGCAAGGCACTCGTGAATGTTAAACTGGCGAGAGAACGTGCCGACTATTCTCTGCGCGAACTCAAGGACCGCTGTTCAAAAATCATCGACCGCCTCAAGTTTGGATTTTCAGTTAGGTCTATGCCCTTTAAAACCTTTGAAACTCAGTGCAAGCGAGCTGGATGGACGATTGTCTCGGCAACTGAGAATACTGCGTCGCATGGGATTGTTCATAATCTCATATTGGATTGATCGTCTTTTCGGACAGTAGTGAAATTAGAGGGCGGTTGGAGATCATTGATACACGATGAACAATACTCCTTCAGCTACCGCTGTGCACTGCTTTATCAAAGCTCCCTTTGACTATCTATGCTTGCGTGAGTATTTGGAAACGGCGCCGTATGAGCGGCGTTATCTCTATGTTTTGTCGACCTCTCACCACTCCATTGAACAAATCAAGATGTTAGCTGACCGGAACTTATGGACTGCAGTCTATTTATTCGATAGACGCCCTTCGCGCGTAGGGAATGTTTTAGTAACGACTGCTGACAAACTCGGCTCCCTCTGTATGCTGGCGCAAATCCGCATGCGTTTGTCGCGCCATCTTAAACATATCAAGACCCAAGACGACGTGGTCTTATCCATCTTGGGTAGCGCCTATTCCCGCCTTGTAATAAGGCGATGCAGGGTGTTGAAAAGAAAAGCTGTGGTCATCGATAATGGATTCAGCACTTTTAGAGAGTTTCGAGTGCTTGCACAGGAGGGCGAATTGAATGCTCAGAACACACCAAGTTCTAAATCGTTTCTGAACCGCGTTGAGAGACTAATGTATCCGCGAGGCTCTATATATGCGCAGGACGTTCAATACTTTTCGGTTTGGCCTCTTCACATATCGCCCGGCTCGTCAAAGCCCACGATTTTGCCACGAAATAATCTTTCGGTTTTGTACAAAAACGTTCCGACCGTGAAGACAGAGAAAACAGTCTATTTCTTAGGACAACCCCATATACGAACTGGGATGTTAACTCAGAAACAATATTCCGACATTTTGGCCAAAATCGCAGGTTACTATCAGTGCGCTGGCATCGAGTTCTTGTATTTTCCACATCCTCGTGAGAATCATGAGATTTCAGATAAGCAATTCAGAATTGTTACACTGGATCGTCCGTTCGAGGCGCATTTGATGCAGATCGCTTATAAGCCGACTGTTATCGCTAGCCTCTACTCAACGGCTGTATTGACTTCATACTATATCTTCAGGGACACGATAGAATACGTCTTCTTCTGGGGGTTTCCCGATTTTGCGGAAAAGCGCCGTCGTAACTCTCTAGTGGACTATTTGGTGCGCTACGAAGCGGATCGATCAAACTGCATCTCGATCAATGAGTCGCTAAAATGAGGTTTTATGAGTTTCATAGGTAGAGCCTACATTCGGCAGAAATGATGCAATCCCGAAGAATGTGGGGCAGTGATTGAGTGGCGGCTATATCCGACATGCAAGCCATGGAACTGCATTTCAATGAGATCTCCCGCCATGTCGTCACGTGCTCCCACGCCGTTCTCCTCCTGGATCGGGCCGGATGGCACCTATCGACAAACCTCGACGTGCCCGACGACATCACGCCAATCCTCCTGCCCGCGCGCGCTCATACCTGTCGCAACATCTGGCAGCATCTTCCTGCGAACTGGCTCTCCATTGCGTATTCGAAACCTACCACGAAATCATCGAGGCAGCATGCGATGCCTGGCAGAAGCTCATCGCCAAACCAGAGACCATCACCTCAATCGCAATGCGGCAATGGGCTCATGTGGGTCACACACAACGACCGTTGGTACAAATGCGATAGCATAGTCGGGGTTACGGATGACATACCATAACTGAGAATGCCTCGTGCCGGCACAAACTTCATCGGACTGACTGTTCGGTGAGTAGTCGCACGACGATCCTTCGGGTCGCAGTAGCTAAGTCCAATGTAAACCCGATAATTGACGCGGGCGCCGCAACAAGTAGCATTGGCGGATGGTAGCTTGTCGCCTTATAACAGTATACTAGAAACACATTTGCTCGGCGGACTAATGTTCTTAGGCGATCGGACACAGACGTCGCCATAGAACGGCAATAGTGCTTTTCTGTGTAATTGTGACTAATGAGCGTGGCAGTTTCCGAATACGCCATGGGCCCCTGCCACACCAGATCAAAAATGAATAAGAAGCACCTGTTAGTAAGTACTGCCTTATTGGGCCAAAAGAACCCGTTAAATCTTCCACGGCGCAATATGTCTGTGCGGTGTAGGCCATAAAATAGGGCGTCGTCGCGGCAAAACGCGATGTATCGAAATACTCGCGCAGTCCGACTTGTCTGATTGCTCTTCATTTGTTTCTTCACGGCACCGAAGTATGGGCTCTCCATTTTCTTCCATTTACCCATAGCACCCACGCATGCCGCATTCTCATCAAGTAGTCGTACTAGGTCTGACAGATATGTTGGTGTAATCTCGTCGTCATCGGCGAGCCACATAAAATACTCAGTGTCTGCCAGCTCAAGAATGCGATGTAGATTTGCTAAAGCACCAATATTCTTGTCCTGCGCGATCAGGAGCACTTCGGGTAGACTAATGGAGGCCCTTTCAACGGCATCGACGGTTCTATCATCATGTCCTGCATTATCCGAAACGATCAATTTGAACTCGCGAAAGCTTTGTCGGCAAACTGAAAGCAGCGCACGGTCAATAGTATCAGCCCGGCGATAGGTGGGCATTCCGATTGTCACTCGCGGCTTCGTATCGCTATTGCCGCGATGCATAATTACTTTTTCATCCGGGAGCGGGAAACGCTTGGTCCGATGCGTAATGATCGAGGAATCTGGATTGATCATTCGGAGATATCCGATTAAGCTTACGCCGTTCTCAGAAAACATATTTTATGTTGGCCTAGTTCGGATTACAACTGAATTGCCTTGGCCCCGAAAGCGAACGTGCACCTGCGTCGTCGCCTGAATACCAGCCCCTCTTAGTGGCACTGGGTCGTTTTGCAGTTGATCATCACGCCCTCTCGGCGCACCACAAAGTACAAACGTTGATAAACATGGCTTGCCCTTAGTTGCCTTACCCAAGTATCCTAATTCTTGTCTACCATAGCTGAGTGACACAAGTGTGGACGCAACACCTCTAACACCGCTCTAGCTCCAGCCGTTTACCCTTCGGCGTGTTTTGCACAGGCAGCGCATATCGCTTTCACAGCCCGTTCCACGCTGGGCTCGTGAAGAAGCGGAGGCTCGGTCGGAGGTCAGTACGCCCTCGAAGAGCACCTTTAAGGGCTTTCATTGTTTGCGGGGCAGAGGAAATCATGCGCTGTATAGAGTCATCGGAAAGTGACTCAAAGAAACCAAGATCATCGAGGTCGGGCCAAGCGTCGAGTACATTGACGTTGTACCCGGCTTTGGAGAGATTTCTTAAGACGCTCGAGAGAACGTACGAAGTACTCCATGCGACACCGTCGAATGCGTCCTGCGCTAGCGCCGGCCTAAAGCAGACCATATTGAATCCCCCGTCTGGGCTGGGGCCGATAAAGGCCTCGCCGAGCTTCGCCCTAGTCACTGCCGAAGCGACTTTAACATCGTCAAAGAAAGGTGCGTCGGAAACGCTCAGTAGGACAGGCCTATCACGCATACCGGTTCCCATGAACGCCTCCACCATCTTGCCAGAGAAGTCACAAGAGCTTTGAATTATCTCTTTCCAGCCGTCTTCCTTGACCAAGCCACTCAAGCGCTGGTCTAATGGTTCCGTGAGAAGTATAACCTTTGGGCACACCTCTAGCATGTTGAGCTTTCGGATCGTGTCCAGAAACAAAGATCGAGCTACCTCCGCAGCATGAAAATTACCAATCTCGGCTGCAAGGCGAGTTTTCGCCTTTCCACTAACTGGGGCACGAGTGATCAAGACGAGCCCTATATCACTCAACGTAGGGACACTTCGATTCTAACTCGATACGCATCCTCTAGTGCCATCTCAGAATCTCTCTCAAAAAGCATGATATCAGACTCACGAACAATGCCAGATCTTTCCTTCAGGCTAACTGCCGCAAGCTGACGATAGAAAGAAGCGAATAGCGTTTCCCTGCAGGTATGATATGACATTTGCCAGGGCAGTCCGTGCCTTTCGAGTATATCAATCAATTCTTCTTGCCTCGGTAAACCAAGCGACTGATGCTCCAGTATGGAGGAAGCCGCTCCCGGCTCCGTACTGATTTCACCAATCCGATTGAGCAGGAGTCTCTCAGCAGAATTATTCTTTGCAGTTTCGAACGGGCAACAGATGATCAAACGTTCCGATCCGTATTTTAGTGCTTGGCTTATTACCAATTCCCTGTCGCAACGAGAAATATGTTCGATAACGTCAATTAGACTTACAATTGCATATTCGGACCGAAAGCCCAGATCTTCTCTCACATCAGCAACGACATCAGGTACATGATTCGGAGTTTCATATCGTGAATTGACCGACCTATGATCTAAGAAATATCTATCTTTAATAACTTTGTGAATGCCGCTGCTAAATCCGCCAAGATCTAATAAATTTCCACTGTATCTGTGAAAGTCTTTGCCGAAGGCTACTTCGTGGCGGTGGTGCAGGTCTGCTTGTATTGGGCTCTTACTAGACATCTTTACTCTGCCTTGGCAACATAGCGCCCCCAATGGCAAGCGCTTCTCATTTCACTTTTTTGGTCTGCTCGACCATTTATTCCGCTTTCGAAACCGGAGCCGGAACGTGCTGTCTATGACGGTAACTTGGTGACACTTCCAGTAGTTAGTGCTCCTTGCGTCGTCTTATCGCTAGAACGTGATGTTGCAGCCCCTTTGGAGTGAGGCAGTTTTGATCGCTTGGCGCTTCTGGATCGCCTGCTCGATGCATGGTTCGACTGCCAGTTGTAGACACCGACAGAGTTAACGCCTTGGACGACTCGTCAAACGGTAGGCTGCTTTCCGCGACCGCCATTGCGAAGAGTGAGGCGTTAGCCAGCGCTTCCTCCAGCACGTTGTGATGCTTAAGTAGAATATTGAATTGCTTTACAAGTTTGCCTAAGGCATAGCCACTCTTGGTGAATTGGGGCCATGTGCGTCGGACGACTGCCTGGTTGTCGAGCCATATTGTCACTGATAGTGTGATCTTGCGCTCGTCGGATGTCCGCGCAATGTCGACCCGGTTAAAAGGGCCGTGGGTGATGGCAACTTGGCATTTAAGAAGTAAGGACAACAAATTGATTGTGTCCTGAAACTTCGGCTTCCCGCGCACCGCCTCAGGTGTGATGCCATGTGACGCCATGTTGAACGGATCGAAGTAGTCGTCCGGATTAACTAACTGCTCAATACGTTCCATGATTTGGTTATCGCGGACAACAACAGCCCCGATCTGGCAGGTCGATGCGCGAACAGCATTCGCAGTCTCAAGGTCGTGTACAACGTATGACGACATACATGAAGTGTGCACCCAGACGCTACGTTAGTCAATCTCGACCGGCCCGAACCGCCGTAACTAGCTTTGAGCACCGTACCGGCTTGGAAGCTATTCAACATCTTGTTGGTTGATTTCGAGGTTATGCACGACGAGATGCAGCGGCGCCTTTTAGATCTATGGCTCGAAGTGCAACGCATTCTCGACGTTCGTGGTCGTGGCAGGACACGACTAAGGAAAGTGGACGCACCTGCAGTCCGCAAACTATTGCCATCAATTAATCAAGGGTTGCGCGACGCCACCCATGCTGTCTTACCCAAAAGTCGGCCACTGCTCCAAGTTCCTGGATGGCAAGATATCGAGGTCGTTTCACTGACAGTCCTAGGCGTAGCCTACTGCGACGCGCCATCAGTTCCATGGTTGGATAGGTTGAAAACGAAAGAAGTCCGTGTTGAACTTAAATTCCGTGGCCAATAAATTGATCATCCTCAATTATTTCTCTGTCCGGTGACAGCCCTCACAAGGCAAATTCGCTGACTTGAGGAGGAGCGGTGAGGAGGAAGCACGTTCGCTGTCTGGCTTGCTCAATCAGCAGCGCTCGCGCATCGCCAAGGTGGCCAAGGACTTCTACTCAAATCAGCTCACGCTCAATCTCGTTCCAGAAGAGCGGCGCGAACGCCAATCCGTGGGCCACAAATTCCCTTCCGCAGGGTGTTCTTCCGCTCCCAGGTCATGCGTTGAATTTGGGTGCCGGCAAATTTGAAGCAGTAGACGTCATCCAGCTTGCAGATCTATTGTCCTTGCCGGTACCTTGGCCGCCGGATGAATGATGCAATCTTGAATTTGAAGGAATCGAAATTGGGTTGCTGCAGTAGGGCAATTGCGACGTTTTTTGCGAATACAAAGATCGGTCGCGCCAGCGCTCAAGGGGTCGCGCTCTCGAACGAGGAGTCAATAGTCACCTAGAATGAGCCGGTTTTCACCATTCGATCAGTCCCTCTGGTTTGCCACCGCGGCACCAGCTCCACAAACGCGAGCACTTGAAGGTCAATTGGGTGCGGACGTTTGCATTATCGGTGCCGGGTACACCGGCATGACTACCGCGATCGAGTTGGCACGTAAGAAAGTGAAAGTGGTGGTCCTTGAGGCTCAAGAAGCTGGCTTTGGGGGCTCAGGACGCAACGCTGGGCATTCGACTCCGACATTTACCTACTACAGTCTTCCAGAGCTTCGTCGAATGCTCGGTCAACCATGGGCAGAGCGGCTGATTTCACGGCAAACTCAGGCAAATTCGCGCGTCTCCGATTTTATTCAGCGCTACCAAATTCAATGCGAGTGGCAGCAAAACGGCTACATTCAAGCTGCTCACAGACCAGGAGCACTCAAGGTCATTGAGAAGAAGGTGCGCGATTACAATGCGGTTGGTGCGAAGACTCGGCTAGTCGATAAGGCTGAGGTCGAAGAAATGACCGGTAGCCCGAGGTTCTTTGGCGGTTGGTTTCACTCAGAGGGTGGTCACCTCAATCCCTTGGGTTACTCGCGAGGCTTGGCTCGGGCTGTGATGCAAGAGGGCGGGCAGCTCTTTACGGGCTCTCCGGTGATCGATGTGACGGCCGGGCAAGGCAAATGGGCCGTGAGAACTCCTAAAGGCATGGTAACGGCCGAGAAAGTGATATTCGCAACAGGGGCATACACTGTTGGAGGTTGGAGGGGTCTCGATCAAAGCTTCCAGATCATGCGGGTGTTCGTTGCTGCGACCCAGCCATTGTCACCCGAGGAACGAAAAGTAGTGTTGCCGTGCAATACAACAATGCATGACGGGCGGGGAGACATCTACGTCTACAAGTACGATGCGAGCGGACGGATCGTTGCATCAATGTTCCCAATGGGGAGGCGCGGCAATGATATTGAGTACACCCGTCAGGTGATGACAGATCGCCTTAAGTGGCTACACCCACAAATCAGGACCGAAATTCGCTGGGAATATCTTTGGTTCGGGGAGCTGGACATGCAGTACCGCACCATTCCCAGGCTTTATGGACTAGCCCCGGGCGTTGTCGCCTTGACGGGTCTCTCAGGACGCGGAGTTCCGACTGGCAGCATGCTCGGAGGCATACTTTCCGAGTGGGCGCTCGACGTGCCGGAGAAGGAACTATCTTTGCCGATCGAGCCATTGAGGAAAGCCCCATTCTACATGAACTTCGCGCCACAGCTGAATCTTCGCTATTACCGTGCCAGTGAGTGGTTGAAGACCAAAATTGATGGGGCAGAGTTGCCACCTCACTCGTGAGCTAACGATGCCTGGAGCAGGCAATAGCTCAAACCGCCATGAAGGCAGGGCATTCGGCAAGCCTAAACTGGTAGCCTCAATACCCGCGCGCCATAATCGGCCATTCGTCAATGATCTCATCGCCTTTTGCGATCAGGTAGCGACGATGGAGGTTTACCGTTGGGTCGCAGTGTGGCGTTAGCAGTTCGATTGTCGAGCCGATGGGCACCGCATTTGTGGAATTGAAGTCAATTGCTCCGTGTTCATCACCCATGAACCGGTATGTTGCGTCTTTTGGGGCTCCACGCATGGGAATGGGCTTGCCCGAGTCGGTCGCCAGTGCCTTTAGGCCAGCATTGATAATGACGCGCGCCGGTTGATTGCCGCTAATGGCACTCGCGGCGACGAAAAGAGACGGTAGAAATGGATTGCCGTCGGGCGTCACGGGAATGGAACCGTAGCAGGAGTCGAGGAACATGAAGGACCCCGATTGAAGCTCGGTGAACAGACCCAACGATGCATCGATCCAGTGCGTGCCCGTGCCACCTCCTGTAACGATTGCGGGGGCCAGTCCGCTCTCGACAAGTGCAGTAATCAAAGAACGGAGTTTCGTCGCCTGTACATCGACCCTTCGGCTGCGCTCTTCAAAGGGCATAACCTGTTGAAGATTGCCCCAATAGGCCTGAACGCCAGCAAATCGCAGGGAAGGCAGATGGGCAATAGTCTTTGCAAGTTGCACTGCATCGGGAATGTCTAGACACCCCGTACGACCCACGCCCACGTCAATCTCAATGACAACCGGCAAGAGTGTGCCTCGGGCGACTGCAATTGTTGCAAGCTCTTCGACATATCCAGGGCTGTCTGCAACCACCATAAGGTCTGCCCCGCGCAGGAGGAGACGAGACAGACGCTCCAGCATACGTCTCGTCGGGAGAGGAGACGTGATTAGCAAGCCGCCTATGCCACCAGATGCGAGCGCTTCGGCCTCATCGATTGTCGCACAACAGGATCCCAACGCACCTGCCGCCACAAGCCGGCGCGCGATCTCCACTGACTTATGGGACTTTGCATGTGGTCTCAATTGATGCCGTTTCGCCATTGCAAACGTCGTCATTGTCGCGATGTTTGTGTCCAGAGCCTCAACATCGAGTATAAGTGACGGCGTCGGGACGAGATCACGTCTCATATAAATGCCCTTGTACTAAGCCTGCCATTGTATAGCGCTCTGAACCAAGATTGACGTACAGTTCAATCTTGTCGAGGAGCTGGCGTCTTTATCCCATTGAGCTCGGTCACAGCGTCGACGAGTTGCGGCATGGGGCTGTCACCACGGCCGTTTGCCTTTGCAAGCATGAAAAGCTGCTGGGCGGCATGCCCCATCAGACTGGTCATTCCTGCCTCCTCGACCATTCTGTTGAAGTAAGTGACGTCCTTCAGGCTATTGTTGATGCGCATGAGATGGGCCTTTGGATCTCGCACGGTCACCCAGCGAGTAATCCGCTCAAACATACCGCAATAGAGTCCGCCAGGCTTAACGACGTCGTAAAGCTTCTTTGGATCAAGACCGATCGCCTCGCAAGCAGTGAACGCCTCTGCGTATAACGCGACATACGCCATTCCAATGAAGTTGTTGACCAGCTTGACCTTGTGGCCATCTCCAACATCCCCAACATGTAAGATTGTAGTGGCCCAGGTCTCGATGACTGGACGTAGCCTTTCGAACGTCCTTTGATCAGCGCCGACAAAGGCATTCAACGTCCCGGCCTCAGCTTCAACCGGCGAATTGCCGAGGGCGGTGTCACACATGATGACACCCTTCTGGGCCAAGATGCTCGCGAGCTTGAGTGTCGAAGCCGGGTCGGACGTTGACGCATCGGCAACGATGCTGCCCTCTCGTGCGCCCGCGAGTATTCCATCGCCTCGCAAGATGACGTCTTCGACTTGCGGTGACGAATTCAGGCAAGTGAAGATGATGTTGCTCCGCGAGGCAAGCTCCTTTGGCGTGCTGACTTCTACGGCCCCGCGACGAACAAGATCGTCAACCGGTTCGCGCTGACGATGACACATGACCGTGAGGGCATAGCCCTTCTCGATGATGTTTTTGGCCATGCCATGACCCATAAGACCTACACCAATGAAGCCGACTGTCGGTTTGGTCATGGGGCTATACTCCTCGTTCGAGTAAGGAACGTTGATCTCTTTGTATCGGGGCACAACGCCCAGCGAGTAGGCCGTATAGGTCTAACTTGTTCCGCAGTCTGGTGTGCTTACTTCTTCTTGCTGCGAACGCTGGGTGCCGGCTTGCGGATCGCCTTCTTCTCTGGTGAGCGTTTTGCGGCTTGACGAGTGTTCTTGCGGCCCACATGAGCGTAAGCCACAATCTCGATGCGAGCGCCAGGAACCATGAGCTGCGCTACAATCGTTGCTCGATTGGGGTAGGGCTTCCTGAAGTACTCCGCGTAGACCGCATTCATTCCTGGAAAGTCCTTTGGATCGGGGAGATAGATGAGCACTTGTGCCACATCCTCCAGGGTGCCTCCCGCCGCCTTAACCGTACGCTTCAGATTCTCCATCGTAAGCCGAGTTTGAGTGCTGATATCGCCAGATTCAATTGTCCCATCAGCCTTGATTGGAATCTGGGCGGTGTACATTACTCCATCAGAGATGGTTGCCCATTCAATGGGGGCGCTTGGAGTGGGAAGGCCCGACTTCACGGCTTGTTTCATTTTGATCCTCCTTGGAATTGGGTGTATGGCACTGCGAATGTGAGATTGGTCCCTACCTTAAGTGTCCTCGATGAAAACCCTCCGTAAGAACGCTATTGGCAAGTTCCGGCGGCGATCGTTGCCTGAGCTGGCGGTCGAGCAACTTGGCCTCCGCATCGTCAGGGGCGACTTCGCAAGAAATGGTGGATTGCCAACTGAGCCGGAGCTGTCGGCCGAACTTGGCATCAGCCGAAATGCCTTGCGGGAAGCCATTAAGGTACTTGCAAGCAAGGGCCTTCTTGAGGTGCGCCCCAAGACCGGAACGCGCGTTCGGACCCGAGACAAGTGGAATGTGCTTGATCCAGACGTCATTGGGTGGTTCTCGCTCGATGGCAAAGACCTCCATAACGCGTTCGATTTTGTTGAGTTCCGCCGCATCATAGAGCCCAAGGCCTCCTATCTTGCTGCACTCCGTGCGACTGACGATGATATCACCCGCATTGAAACGGCACTGGAAAGCCTCTGCAGTTGCGTTGGCCATCCCACGAGGGTTCCTGAGGCGGACATAGTTTTCCATCGCAGCATTTACGAGGCCTCCCACAACGCGGTGCTCAAACACTTAGGCTCGCTGATCACGCCACTCATGCGCAACCAGGTCGTACTCACGACCGAACCGACTGGTGCCTTTGAGAAGGGTCTGCCGCTGCATCGAAAAGTGGCCCAGGCCATCGCCAATCGAAATCCGAAGAAGGCTGAACTCTACTCTCAGCAACTGGTGAACATGCCTTACACCGATCTTCATGAGTGGGTTCATCCACCCGATCGCGGGCTGTTGCCCTAGCCGACTGACGCATTCAGAAGAATTTGGTCGACGACCCGCCTCCCCAGTCCAATCACCTCTTGAATCTTTCAATCATAGGATGATAGGCTCAAAACCCTGACCTAGGCAAGCGCAACGCAGAGTGCACACTCGGCCAGAGACGAGCAGAGGGACGTCAAACGCAGTCAGGAGGAAGAACACATCCATGAAACCCACATTCATCCGGAAAACGTTCGCCCAGACAGTTGCAAAATGGGCTGCAACACTAGGATCGGCCGCGACATTGCTGGTAACGGCTGGAGGCATCGCTCAAGCCGAAATGAAGACCCTCGAACCCGGCAAGCTTACCATCGGCATCAATGGCGACATGCCGATGACCCAATACAAAGATGGTCAGCTCAGCGGCACCGATGGCGAAGTCATGGTCTTTGTCACCAAGCAGATTGGACTGGAGCCAAATGTTGTGCAGATGGATTGGTCCGCACTCATTGAAGCGACGAAGCAGGGTAAGCTGGACGTCATGCACGGTGCCATGGGTTGGCTCGAAGCTCGTACCAAGATCATGATTCTGAGCGAACCCATCTACTACTTTGGTACCCTTCTCGCTCAGAAGGACGAGAACAACTTTACGACCTTTGCAGATATGAAGGGTCGAAAGGTCGGCACCGTCACTGGATTCACGCTTGTACCTGAACTGAAAGGCGTGGAGGGCATCGGCGAGGTGAAGCTCTATGACACGTCCGACGGCGTCATGCAGGACCTGGTTGCCGGCCGCATCGACATGGCTATTCTTGATCCGCCGCTTGTCCAGTATGCAATCTTTCAGCATCCGGAGTGGAAGTTGAAGCAGTTGCCAGTGACGCCCGAGCCCGACAAGTATCCGGTCATGTCAACCAAGTACAACGTCATCTTTGGTATCAACAAAGATGAGCCCGAGCTCGCGGAAGCGATCAATGGAGCGATCAAACAAGCTTGGAAGGACTGCATAAACGTAAAGGCGATGGCCAAGTATGGTCTCGGCGATAAGGCGTGGTTCATCCCGCCGGAGAAGAATCCGCGCATAGGCGTCGATCGTGAAGAGGGCTACCAGGCTCCCAACGCCGATCATTGCTTCTAGCTGACATACTGTCGCGCGGGCGGGACATCATCCCGCCCGCGAACTCGGCGTTCGCAAAGCCGGCTGGATCCGGTTGTGCCTCAAAACGGTTGGGTCGAGCGGAGCAAGAATGAGCACGGTGGGCAGTGAGGCGAACGGTCGACAGCCGCTCCTGAAGATCGAAAATCTACACAAAAGATTTGGTGAGCTAGAGGTACTTCGGGGCGTTGATCTTGAGGTGCGGCGCGGCGAGAAGGTCTCCATCATCGGACCCAGTGGGTCTGGAAAGACCACGCTATTGCGTTGCATCAACTATCTTGAGAAGCCCAGTGGCGGTCACATATACATCGATGGAACGCTGATCGGTGAAAAGAAGAGTGGCGAGAACTATGTTCATCTCAGCGACCGCGAGCTCGCGCGAGAGCGCCAAGAGATCGGATTTGTCTTTCAACGGTTCAACCTCTTTCCCCATCTAACGGCACTCGGGAACGTCACCATCGCGCCCCAACGTGTTCTTGGCCTTTCTCGTGAAGTGGCTGAAAAGCGCGGCCGGGAAATGCTTCAAAAGGTCGGTCTCAGTCATAAGGTTGATGAGTATCCCGAGCGACTGTCAGGCGGTCAGCAGCAGCGCGTGGCAATTGCTCGTGTCCTCGCAATGCAACCAAAGCTCATGTTGTTTGACGAGGCCACCTCAGCGCTTGATCCCGAGCTAATTGGGGAAGTGCTGCGTGTGATGCGGCAGCTTGCGGATGAAGGAAGCACCATGGTCATCGTAACCCACGAGATTCAATTTGCGAGTGAGGTATCAGATCGGGTGATCTTCATGGACCAGGGCCGGATTGTTGAACAGGGACCACCCAAGGAGGTGCTGTTCAAGCCGCGGGAACCCCGCACTCGCGAATTCCTCAAGCATATTCAGGCAAGGTAGGAAGCAGGTTCGATGAACTTCTTCCAGATCATCGAGGACAAGGGGTGGTACTTCTTCACCACACTGCTCAGTGGTTGGCCGGCGACGCTGACGGTCGCAATTGGATCACTTGCCTTTGCCCTGGTGTTTGGCCTGATTGTAGCTCTCATGAGGATGTCGCGGTGGAAGCTGCTGCGCTGGCCGGCGACTGCCTATGTGGAGTTCTTTCGTGGCACGCCCGCACTGGTTCAGCTGTTCGTCATCTACTTCGGGTTTCCGGACGTGGGCTATCAGCCGTCGCCGTTTCAGGCGGCAATCCTCGGGCTTGGACTGAACGGCGCCGCCTATCTATCTGAGATCTATCGCGCAGGAATAGAGTCGATCCACCGTGGCCAGATGGAAGCGGCCCTGACGCTCGGCATGACCCCACGACGAGCGATGCAGTACATCGTGTTGCCACAGGCACTACGAACCATGCTGCCCCCCATGACGAACTTCGCCATCGTCCTGCTCAAGGACACTTCCATTGTGTTCACCGTTGGAGTTCTGGAGGTCATGGCTCTTGCCCGCCAACTGGTCACTGAAACGCTGATGAGTGCACCAATCTATCTGATGGCAGGGGCCATGTATCTGTGCGTCACGATTCCAATGGCTCGGGTTGCGGCGCGTCTCGAGCGCCAGCGCCAAGCGTGGCATTAGGGGGCCTAGATGCTGCAGCTCCCAGAGATCTATGCTGAGAACATCCATCGATGGCTTCCTGAGCTTCTCTACTACTCGCTGACGACCTTGAAGATCGGCTTTTTCTCGTTCGTCTTGGCCGTTCTCTTTGGTGTGTTCTTTGCCCTCTGTCGGACGTCCCGAAACAGGTTTCTCAGAGGATTTGCGATCGGGTACATCGAGATCGCTCGTGGCCTTCCGATCGTCGTAGTTCTCTACATCGTCTACTTTGTGCCCCCACAGCTGTTCCCTGGCATAAACTGGCAGTGGTTCAGTGACTTCACGGCGGCAGTCTTGGGGCTGGGTCTCCATGGAGGGGCAATTCTCGCAGAAGTATTTCGATCGGGTATTGAAGCCCTACACAAGGGCCAGCGCGAGGCAGCAATTTCCCTTGGAATGACGCCAGCTAAGGCAATGACCTACATAATCTTGCCCCAGGCCGCTCGGATCGTTCTTCCGCCTACCGGAAACTACGCGATAGGCCTCCTGAAAGATACGTCACTCTGCACGCTCATTGGCGTCAACGAGATCATGAATGGGGCAAAGAGTATTGCCTCTTCCGACTATCAGCCCATGGCTGTGTTCGTGCTTGTGGCCGTCATCTACTTCGCCATGAGTTATCCATTGTCGCTCGCCGTCCGTTACATGGAGCGACGGTTAAGGGTGTCAGGCTAGAGAAAGGGTACGACCGTGAAAGTGATCAAACTCGAGGCCATTCCCGTTCGTGTTCCCTACAAGCGCGTGGAATCAAGCTCGCTGATCAACCGTGGGGGGATCACAGACGTCATTGTTAAGGTCACAGCAGACAATGGGCTCGTTGGTTGGGGTGAGTGCACGCGTGCGGCCGATACTGCAGGCATCGAGAGTGCCGTGCGCAACATGGCGCCTCTCGTGATTGGTCGTGATCCATGGGACAAAGAGGCGATTCACCGTGACCTTGCCATCTATGCCGTGTGGGCATTTCAACCCATGACGGGCAATTTTGCCTTTGCCGGGATTGACACCGCGCTCTGGGATCTTTGCGGCAAGGCCGCAGGACAGCCCATCTATCGCATGCTTGGTGGGGCCATGCGAGAGGAGGTAGACTACTACTACTACATGGAGTGGGGCACGCCTGAGGAGATCGCGCGTCAAGGTCGTGAAGGGGCGAGCAAGGGCTATCGCGCCTATTACATCAAGGCGGGTGTCGACGCGCGGCGGGAAGAAGAGATGCTTGAGGCGCTGCGGGAGTCCGCGGGTCCCGACGCTTTGATCCGGATCGACGTCAACCAGGCATGGACCACTCCGCAGGCCGTCAAGCTCCTGACGCGATGGCAGGCGCGCTTTGACCTCGACTTCGTCGAGGCGCCGGTGCCAATCGACCCGGTCGAAAACATGATTGGTCTGAGGAGCCGCGTCAGTGTGCCGTTCTGCGTCAATGAAGGTCTGTGGCGGGAAGCCGACGCCTACCGCGTGATCAAGAGCCGTTGTGGGGACTATCTGTGCTACAGCCAGTACTGGGTCGGATCGCTTAGCCGCTGGCATGCCCTCAACTATACCAGCCATCTCGAAGGCTGGCAGGTTCTGAAGCACACCCATGGTGAGCTCGGCCTGACCGCTGCGGCAGGTCATCATGTAATGCTGGCATGCCCCAATGCCGCCCTCGGCAGCCAGCAGACTGCGCAGATGATGGAGGACGACATCCTCACTGAGCGCATTCCCATCGCGGATGGGCCGCGGTGGGGGCGCATAGAAAAACCAGGGCTGGGCGTCGAGGTCGATGAAGACAAACTCATGCGATATCATGAGGCTTATCGCCAGTTTGGTGAATTCCCGACCTATGCCGGCAAACTTGCCGTCGCTACCACCTAGGAGGACTGCATGAAGATCAGGGATATTCGCCTCACGCCGCTCCACTGCCCTTTCAAGCAACCTTACCACTGGTCCCAGGGCGTGACCTATGGAGCACCCGTGGTGCTGATCGAGATCGAAACTGATGCGGGGGTCATTGGCATCGGAGAGTGTTCAGCAAGCCCCACCCATGCTCCGATCCTTGCCATCCTGGAAGATGCGCGGCCGCGCTTCATCGGTCAGTCGGTCTTCGACGTCAACAGGCTGATCTGGGCCTATTACCAGTATGGATTCAACGCCAAGGGCATCGGCCGTGCGCCACGCTACTTCTCTCAGGCAATGACGGGCATTGAGCTCGCCTCCTGGGATGCGATCGGGAAGCAGGTGAAGTTGCCCCTTCATCAGCTGCTGGGCGGAAAGCTCCGAGAGTCGGTTGAGTATTTCGGATTCGTGCAAGGCGATACGCCCGGGGAACTTGCCGCGCACGCAGCGGATCTGGTTCGCCAGGGGTTCAAAGTGCTTTATGTCAAGGTCGGTCGCGGCAACGATATTGACATTGCCATTGCTGGCGAGATCCGCAAGGCTGTTGGTGCGAAGGTCAGGCTGAGGCTCGACGCCAACGAAGCGTGGGACATGCTCAATGCCCGACGCATGTTCGAAGCCCTGAAGCCTTTCGATCCGGAATTCATCGAGCAACCGGTGTCTGCCGCGACTGGGCCTGAAGGCCTGGCACGGCTCCGCGCCGTCACAGACATTCCGATTGCCGCCGATCAAACCGTCTATTCGCCGGAGGATGTCTATGACATCGTGCGTTGCCGCTCGGCAGATGTCATCGTGCTTGGTATGCACGAGACCTGCGGTGTACTGCGCTTCCGCAAGGCTGCAGCCGTTGCCGAGGCGGCCGGCGTCAATATTTGCATTCATGGCATCTTCGAAACGGGCATCACGACGTCGGCTACCAATCAGGTGGCGGCAACTATCGGCAATATGGATGACGGAAACCAGATTATGTGGCAGCTCCTGAAAGAGGATAGCGTCTTGCGGCCCAATCTCACTCCGAAAAACGGCGCCTTGCCGGTGTCCGACCTGCCGGGGCTTGGTTTCGAGTTGAATCCGGACGCGGTGGCGCGCGCTGCCGAGGAATACAGGAGACTGTGATTCGCTCCGACATGCTTCCATACCCCATCGAGCGCCTCATTCTCGATGACCGGATCCGCGGCGTGCCGCCCGGGACAGCGGGGCTCGACAGTGGTGAGATCCACCGCAAGGCCTGGCATCCGGCGAAAGGCCAAATGGCGCTTCCTGTTTTGACGCTCGACGAACCTGCGTTCATCACCAATCGTGATATTGTAATGGACTATGTCCGCGCCAACGGCATTGACATTGCTCCCCATGCGAAAACACCGCTCTCCCCGGATCTTGCCCGCAACCTCATCGATGCGGGGGCGTGGGCGACAACCGTTGCCGATATCCGACAGGCCTGCGTGATGGCGCGGGCGGGTCTCGGTCGACTGATCCTCGCCAGCGAGACCTGCGGCGACAACGGCGCGCGACGGCTGGCGGAGTTTGTCTCGGCATTTCCCGACACCAGTATCTACGTATTTGCAGACTCGATCGCTGGTGTTAGGGCCCTGGTGGAGACTTGGGAGGCAAGACGCCTGCCACCTCTGGCCGTTTTGGTTGACGTGGGTTCAGGGCGGTCAGGAACGCGGACCTCCGCTGAGGCGGAGTCCGTGGCCGATGCGATCCTGTCATCGGGCGGGCGTCTTCAGCTTGCAGGCGTTGGGTCTTATGAGGGCAATGCCATTCAGGCCGACCCTGCTGAAACCGAGCGTGCGATGGAGGAGCTAATCACACGGATCGTGGGGGCCTTCGCCTATGTACGTCGACAGGTGGGGGATCGGTCGGATCTCATCTTGACCGCCGGAGGATCACTGTTCTTTGAGCTGATCGTCTCTTCACTCGCACCTCTCGTCCGTCATGACGGCAATGCCCGGCTCGTGCTAAGGAGCGGGGCGATCTTCTTCTACGATCATGGCATATGTCATCGATTTCTTGGCAGTCGCGTGCGGGGCGACATGCCGTTCAATCCGGCCCTGCGATTGTGGGCAGACGTCCTGTCACGTCCCGAGCCTGGCCTTGCCATCTGCGGCCTCGGCATGCGCGACGTGTCCTTTGACCAAGGCTTTCCTGCGGTAATCCAGCTCCATCGTGATGGAGTACCTCTCTCGCAGGTGGCTCCGCTGCCGGGCGTGACAAAGCTGAATGACCAGCATTGCTTCCTTGCAGTCCCAGAGTCCTGTGACATCGTAGTCGGCGACGTCGTCGAGTTCGGCGTGACCCATGCCTGTACATCAATCGATCGTCATCGCGTGATGTATGGCCTGGATTCGCAGGGCTACGTACGCCATGCATTCCCTACCTATTTCGGATAGGCTTGCGGTCGTAACCTTCACGGCATCGTGGATCTCTTGACCTCGATCTTTCGCAGCTTGGGAACGATCTGCTCGGTTCTAAATCTCTTCATGGGCGTCATCTGTCTCCCTTCCAGGCTAACTTCTCTCAAATCGCCTGGTTCAGAGTATTCCGGTCAAGTCACAGTCAAGCCAGCTCAGGCAGTCATACTGCGGCGATGGGAAAATCCCGATTTAGCGGCGCCGCTTGTGGGCTTGGCAAGTTCCCTGATTGAGATTGATAAGGGACGTTCGCCACCTTTGTTAGTTCCAGGAAATATTATGCGAAAACGCCCGCGGTCAGGCGTTGCCGACCATATGAGAATGATGGCGGCGGTCTTGCTGGAAGTCAGGGCAGACCTTGGTGATCCGTTAGACGAAGCCGCGATGGATATTGCCCGAAAGGGCCCTACGCTGCACATTACTGGCGCGAAAACGGGATCCAGAAGAAGCGCTACGTTCGGATGGCCCATATTACGGACGTTCTATCCAGCATCCAGGAGCGAAAAAATGAACGAGCCGATTTTGCCGAAGTCCAACGCGCCCTCAAGGCCTTCAATGTGTTTCGGCATGGAATAAGGACCCCGTTATTGGGGTGATCGGCATCCAAAAGGGACCCCGGTAGCAAGCGGGTCCAGAATGCCTCCAGTGATGATGGAGGCCGGTTTGGGATGCTGGTGGTGGAGACGATTGCCAAGATACGTCGGGCGTTCTTCGGGCAGGGCAAAGCGATCAAGGCGATTTGCCGGGAACTTGGTCTGTCACGCAAGGTGGTGCGCAAGGTCATCCGGTCGGGGGCGACAGAGTTCCACTATGAACGCGGGCACCAGCCCTTGCCGAAGATCGGGCCGTGGCGCGAGCGGCTGGATGCCCTGTTGCTGGCGAATGCAGCGAAGCCGGCACGTGAACAGCTAACCCTGACGCGGATCTATGAGGAGCTGCGCGGGGCAGGATATGACGGCGGCTATGATGGGCTCAAGGGGCTGAAGGACCTTTCGCCCATTCGCAAGAGCCACCATCAGGGGATGGCGTCGGTAGTGGTGGAGCGCATGGAGACTGCGGTGCTGGAGAAACTGACTTATGCCCATCAGACTTCAACGTTGATGGATCGCAAACATTATTCTAGTGAACCTTCAGTGAGCTATGAGCCTAATGGCGGCAAGAGAACTTACGTTTGATGTTTGCTAGTACTCGCGACGCTTGAATTCCCTCAGCGCGATTATAGTGCTTCTCGATGATCCTGGAATCGCGGTTGCCGAGAAGATCGCGAGCGGCGGCGGAACCCACGGGGTCTTCGATCGCCCATGTTGTCACGGCAATGGCGCGCGCATCATGCAGGCGAACCGTGTGTCCGGTGAGAGCGCGTATCCTGTTGGTGAAGGTTTCATACAGAGCCTGGCCGCAAGCCGGTCCGCCCTTGACTGATGCCCATAGCCCCCGGTGCCTGTCAGACTGGTAGATCATCGGCCTGAAGTGCTCGAGATGCTCAACGAGGCGGGTTGAGATAGTATGTGGCAGAGTAGTTTCGAGCGGTTCATCGTTCTTGACGCCGTCACTGCCAATTCGGATCTGCCAGCGTCCTCCGGCCCTGACCACGCTCTCGCCAAGGGTGAGGCTCTCCACGTTGGACCGGCGGAGCGGGAAGACGGCAAGAATCGCCAGCAGCAACCCATCCCGATGGTCGATGGCAATCTGCTTCGGGACGTGAACACCAGGAATGGCGGTGGCAGCTGCGAGTTCGCGTACTGCCTTGTCCATCAGATCCAGACCAAGATCGAGAAGCTGGCGTCCGTTGAAGGGTATTGGCGGACGTCTGGATGAGCCCGCTTGAGCCATGAAACGTCTTTCCAGTATGCTCAGCCATTGCCAGTCTCTGGAAGAATCGACGAGCTGACCTCCGTCGCGAAGGAAGTGCATGGCATTGGCAATCGAAAGGGCTCGATTGGTCTCTGCCAGACTCTTTGTATACGCATTGACTCGTTCAGGCGTGATCCGTTCTGCGGGTGCCAGGTCTAATGCTATGGGGTCACTCGACTGGATCCAGCCAAGCCAGCGCCGCCAGCTGGAGATGATGCTGACGCGAGTTCGCTTCGCGTAGTGCCGCCCCTGCCCGCCCTCATCAAACAGTTCAAAATGATCTGCAAACGCCCGTTCAAAGGCCAACCTGTCGGACTCAGGCCAGTCCTTGACGGGCAAATGTAACAGGCGACGTGGTGGGCGCGGGATATAGCGGCTGGGCATGGCCTAAACTCCCCTGCTCGTTTTGGGTTTTGGCTTCCCTCTGCCTTTACTGCTGGCGTTCTGTGACTGGACCTTCGTGCTGGCACTTGGCTCTTTCGCGGGACCTTTCTGCGTGAGCTTTCTTCTGCTGCGCTTCAAGCCAGCCGCACAGGCTATTGGCGTCGATTTCATGGTGTCGAGAAGGGCGGCATAGCTGCGGCTTGCCCGGCGCGTGTCGACGCCGGCGTAGGCCTTGACAGTGGTTGAGAGGTTGCTGTGGCCGAGCAGCTGCTGGACCAGTGGGTATGCTTCTGGATGTGCATCAAGGATCACCTTGGCTGCCAGATGTCGAGTCTGGTGGATTGTCATCTTGATCCCCAACTCACGGCTTACGATCGTCTTGAACTCGACGGCAATCGGTGCCATAGCCTTGCGCTTGCCATGGCGGGTGACAAACAGGTCATCAGGCATATGCCCAAGCACCTTGGGTGCCAGCTGTGTACGGTAGATCAGCAGCCGCTGCGCCAGCTCGGCTGGGAGTTCGGCCATGAAGTCCTCACCGTTCTTCATCTCGGCGCCCGGCACGAAGAGCAAGGCCGGTCCCTTGGACCCACGTGGCCAAGAGAGATTGTCCTTGAAGTTGAGAGCCGAGAGATTCCTCAACCTCAGCGGCACTACGGTGACAATGTCGATGAGCAGCGAGAGCTGGGCTGCAACAAGGCGACGATCAGGCCGTGTGTTCTGGCTCTTCGCCTTGCGCCAGAGCTGGCTGGGGATGGCCAGGAAGCGTGACAATTGTCGCGGATCCTCGAAAGCATCAAGAAGCCTGCGATTTTTCTCGACCATGCCCTGTTTCAGCGCGGGGAGCTTGCTGCGGATCTCTTGCAAAACTTTGATTTGGGGCTCTGGCACTTGGCACCAGGTTTTCGCAAGGATCAGCAGGACGGTGGCGATCCCCTGAGTCTGGGGCCCAGGCTTGCCCTCTGACATCCTGTGGCGGTGGCTGAGAATAGCCTTGAACACATTGGGTTCTACCAAGCGATGCAAAGACTTGATGCTGTGGAGGTCAACTTCCCCGCCGACAGCGGCAGCCACAGCCGAGATCACCCGATCGCGGTAGCCTGAGATGGTCACAGGCCTCAGCGGCTTTTCGCGGGCATCGGCGGCAAACGGATCACTCGCCTCAAGGCTCCTGAGCCAAGCTTCAAGATCGTTGCGAAAGCTCTCCGGCATCGCGGACACCGGCACGCGTTTCAGGGGCGGACGGTTGGATTGCACGGTCAGAGCCGCCCCGATCTCATTGTCGCCAACACCCCGCGTGGCATTCCAGCACCGGGCGGTCTTTCGTAAGATGTAGCCAGGCTTGCTGACGAGTGTTGTCTCCGTCAGCGCCGTTGCAAATGATTGCATCACACAGTCATTCACTTTCTCCGGTTCGATGCCCTTCAGGCTGCAGAACCGGGCGAAGCGCGACAGGCCTATCATGTAGTCACGACTTTTCACTTTAGCTAGAAAGGCACTCCACCCGTCCGACAGGACCGCCTTCGAAGTCGCCAGGGGTTCGGCGATTCCTGTGAGGCGCAGGGCGCCCACAAAGTCCGAGCGGATCGAAGACCAGCGTTTCTCCGTCAGTCCATGCTGTGCCGGTATTGTGCCTTCGAGTGCCTCCCGGATCATACCGAGATCGACTGCGATGCCCGACGGTGGGCGGTCCATGATCCGTGCTATCGTACGGCACGCGGTTTTGAGGTCGCAGCGGCGGCCTTTGGAGAGGTGCTGAATATTATCGATAGCCAGGATGACGTCGGCCAGTGTCTTTGACACGTCAACCGGCGCGCCGGTACGGGCAACAAGCTGCAGCATTTCAGGCTCCTTTTGTGGACATGGGATGACGGCGCAGGACAACAAGTGACAGGCACGGACAAACGGGAAGACCCTTCGTAGCACAATGGGATATTGTCTAACGGCGGGTCTTCCCGAGACGTTTCGGCATCACTGATTTAACTTGATAATTCCCGGCCATTTTCTGAGCGGCAACATTCGGGACTTCAGCCTCGGTAATAAACCTATTGAAAGCTTCATCGCTGATACGCACCAAGTTGCCAAGGCGATGGGACTGAAGCCTTCCGCGCCCAATCCAACGCCGCACAGTGCGTTCATTAACGTTTAGTAAAGTGGCAATGTCTGAAATGGAATAGAATTTCGGAACGTCTGCCGTCATCAATTTCGGACTTTTCATAATTCACTCGCTCTTCTGGCTTCGTGCGCCATTTCCTAATAAATGCGAGTGTTGGTCACCCGAAGTCGAAGTGCGGCGGCATTCAATGAGCCATTTGGCAATATCGTTTTGGAGGTACAGGACGCGACGCCCAAGCTTGCAGTAAAGTGGCCCTCTGCCGCTAAGTCGAAGTTTTGCGAGAGTACTGGGGGAAAGGCCAACTATTTGCGCTGCTTGCTGAGCAGACACTGTTTTCGGAAACTCTGTCATTGCTAAGGACCAATCTTGCTCACTCCGGACCATACCGGACAATGAACAATCCCTAGGCCGCAGAGCCAATGTTGCGCATCACAAACTTGCTGCAACAGTGACTTCCTAAGAGTCCATCCGGGAAGTTCACCGCGGATTGCATAGCTTGCGGAGCATGAAGCGGATTGAAGCGAGGCGCAGGAATGCGAGTGCTTTTTGCGTCAGGCACTCGAGGTCTTTGGCGAGCGTCCGGCAGCGGCAGAGCCAAGCGATGGTGCGCTCAACGATCCAGCGTTTGGGCAACACCTCGAAGCCCTTGGCGATGTCCGAACGCTTGACGATTTCGACTTTGAGTTTGGCGACGGCCTTCCGCGCTGCGATCTGGAACCGGGGGCCGGCATAGCCGCCGTCAGCGAAAAGCTTTTCCAGGAATGCCCAGCGCCCGAACAGCGTGGCGAGCAACAAAGCGCCGCCATCACGGTCCTGGATATCGGCGGGATGCACGATGGCGTCGAGCAGAAGGCCTAACGTATCGACCAGGACATGGCGTTTCTTGCCCTTGATCTTCTTGCCTGCATCATAGCCACCGGGGTCCACGCGGACCCCCCTTTTTCGGCGCCTTTCACGCTTTGGCTATCGATAATCGCCGCCGTAGGCGAGACCTCGCGCCCGCCTTGTTCCCGGCAAGCCACGTAGAGCGCATCATGGATGCGCGCCAGCGTGCCGTCCCAGCTCCACAGATCAAAGTAGTCATACACCGTGCTCTTCGGCGGCAGGTCCTTGGGCAACGCCGCCCACTGGCAGCCCGTCGACAACACGTAGAGAAGCCCGTTCAAAACCTCATGAATATCAACCCCGCGCCGCCGTCCACCGCGCTTGGCAGGCGGGATCAGCGGCTCCACAAGCGCGAACTCCTCATCCTTCAAATCGCTCGGATAGCGCATTGCCCTGCGCTCGTAACGTTGCCGGTTCTCACTCGTCCACATGGCGGCTCACTCCTCGCCAAACCACGCCGTCCGCTGAAAATCATTACCGATTCATGCGATTCGAAAACATCCCGGATGGACACTAAGAACGATCAGCCCACATATTGTCATGTCTTTCAATAGCAATTGCCAATTCATTACCAGGAAACCATCGACTCACGGTGCTCGGCGCCACACCCATCTTCTTCGCAATTCCCCGAAACGTAGGAACCTTTTCGGATTTCTTGATTTCAGAGCCGATCCAAACAGCCTCAGCGCGATCTATTCTGGCCTCATGTTTTTGGAATCGTTTAGTATGCGGGCCGCCAAGATAGTGTTCGCGAATTAAAAGTGCCACAGATGTTGGCAATGCTGTTTGATGCCTTGCTGACGATTCGAGTATAATCGCGAGGCTGAAATTTATTAGCTCGTCCGAAATGGCAAGATCACGACTTGTGACATGGGTTTTGCCAGTCAGTTCAATGTTCCGCCGAATGCAGAGCGCCTTGATAATTGACACTGCGCATCGATCCATTGCACTGGCATCACCTCCTGCCGCCCTACTAATGTCGCCGTAGAATATATCATGACGATGCAGCTCGTCATCGACATTCGTGAGCGTCAATAGGTCGGAAAATCGATCCAGTGATATATCACCAGAGGGGAACTGTTGCCGCAGTTCTAAGTATTTTTCCAACGTCTGCTGGTTCTCAAACTCATCGGCAAGGTTTTCAAACTCGTAGAGCTCTTCGTCATTTGCACCGAGTGGTGGTTTCGTACTGTGACGCATTAGCATTCCTGCTACGTTTACATGATTTCCAAACTCGTCAGGCTTTCCGGATGCTCTTTATTATAATAATGAGCACTTGTTATTCTTTAGTCCCTTCCATGATCGCCGTAATATGATTTCCTACAGCTTCGCTAGTTGCTCGTAGAGGATCGTCGCTTAAATGAGCATAACGTTGGGTCGTGGCAGCGTGAGCATGACCAAGCAATGCACCGATGATTGGTAGACTTGCCCCATTAGAAACAGCAACGCTGGCGAAGCTATGGCGGAGATCGTGGAGACGTACGTTAGCGAGATTAGTCAGAAGTCGAAGACGCTGCCAGACTTTGGGAGTTCCCTCGTAGTGTCCGTCACCACGATAAGCTGGGAAGACATACTTGTTTCCTTCGATCCGGCACTGATTTCGCAGCACTTGCATGGCCCCGGTATTGAGTGGAATCGCTTTCTGTCCAGTCTTGGAGTCTATGAGGTTCAAATACCCCGTAGAAAAGTCCACTTCATGCCAAGTCAATTGCTCGATCTCACCTTTGCGCGCACCAGTGAAAACAAGTAGCTTGAGGATAGCCAACGCTGAAGGGTTTTCACCTTCAATCTCAGCTCTTCGGAGAGCGGCACCTAAAGCGAACAATTCCTGTTCGTTGAGATACCTGGTGCCCCTTTTGTCGGTATACCTCTTCACTCCAATGACGGGACTAAATTTGATCAAATCGCAGTCGACTGCGTAAGAAAAAATACCGCCGAGAAGTCCTACAGTTCGAGTCGCCGTACCTTGACCGCCACGTACTATAGCGCGACCGCGCTTACCAGTCTTGATGTCAGTGGCCGTCTTGCCTTCAGCAACGTCCTGCAAGAATCGTTTGATTTCCGCCCTTGTAACATCTGGCACCTTTAATTTCCCAATCAATGGTTTAATATGACGCTCTATCCGACCTCGGTCGGTCGCCAAGGTGCTGGCTTTTTTCGTTCCACATCCATGTTGAACATATAGATCGCAGAGTTCGGTAACTGATAGTCGCTTCCTGACGGCTTGCTTCTCTTGCGCGGGGTCTTGACCGTTAGCTGCCCTCCCAAGAATTCTCTTCGCCTCAGATCGGGCAGTTTCCACTGTCCATGGCGATCCGTGTGGACCTATTGTCAACCGCCTTGTGACTCCTGAACGGCCCCCCGCCGTTCTGTACTGGCAAACATAGCTTTTGCGGCCGCCCTCCGATATTTTGAGCCCAAATCCTATTAATTCACTGTCCCAAAGAAACCAGTCAGCAGACCTTGGCTTTGCAGAATCGACAACCGTCTTGATTATTCTTACTTTCGGCATGGCAATCCCGGCCTCTGTGATTACTTCCTATCGGAAGAAGCACATAGTAATCACGCAAGACAGAAACGCAAGGAACGTTGGCGCTCATGGATACAGCATAAACCCGCACTATTAGGTCTTTTTGGCTTCTTGGGGAATTTACAGGAATGTCAAGAATGCTCTGTCTTTAGCTCTCCGAAGGCAGAGGTCACAGGTTCGAATCCTGTCGGGTGCGCCATCAAGTCATTGAAATGATGCTCAATAACGGAAGCCACGGCGCCGGTGCTTGGGCCTTGTTGGCGTCATGCCCCGAAGCGGGGTTCCGGGATGCCCTTGATGCCAAGTCCGGTGATGGCGAAGAGGCTGCCGCGCAACACGCCGTCGCCGGGGAAGCGCGGCAGCGGAGGCCTCGCCATCGAGGTGACGTAGAGCACATCGAGGTTGGGGCCGCCGAACATCACGGAGGTTACCTTCTTTACCGGCATTTCGATGACGCGGTCGACCTTGCCGTCGGGCGTATAGCGGTAAAGCCTGCTGTCATAGACATTGGCGTTCCACAGGCAGCCTTCGGCATCGACCGTCGAACCGTCCGCCGCGCCGCCATTGGCCGTGTTCACCTTGGTGAAGGTGCGGCGGTTGGCGAGCGTGCCCCGGGCGATGTCGTAGTCATAGGCCCAGATTTCGCCGGACCAGGAGTCGGCGAAGTAGAAGACCTTGTCGTCCGGGCTCCAGCACGGGCCATTCGACACGATGATGCCGGACTCGACCTTGGTGACCTTGAAATCCGGATCGAGCCGGTAGAGCGCGCCGTTGGGGCCGGACTCCTGGCTGTCCATGGTGCCGGCGAAGAAGCGGCCCCTGCGGTCGACCTTGCCGTCATTGATCCAGTTGGTGGGGCGTTCCGGCTCGATCTCGGCGATCAGCGTCGAGTCGCCGGTTGCGAAGTCGAGCGCGTGAAAGCCCTTGGCGAGCGAGCAGATGGCGCCCCTGCCGTCCTTTCTGATGGCGATCGAGCCGACGCGGGAGGGAATGTCCCAGGCGCGGATCTCGGTGCCGCCGGCGGTGGCGCGGAAGACCCGCATGCCGGACGCATCGATCCAGTAGAGGCGCTGCTGCTCGACGTCCCACAAGGGGCCCTCGCCCAGCGTCGTCTTCACATCGACCAGAACTTCGATCTTCATACCGTTCTCCTGTCTCAACCTTTGAATCTTGGCTCGGGCACGCCGCGCACGCCCAGCCCATGGACGGCGAACACGCAGCCGGCTTCGCGTTCGCGATGATAGGCACCGTTGTAGGGACGGGCCATCGATGTGACGTAGGCAATGTCGAGACCGGCGCCGCCGAAAGTGAGGCTGGTTGTCGACTGCACCGGCAGGCCGATAATGCGATCGACGACGCCATCGGGATCGAAGCGGATGAGCCGCCCGGAATAGACTTCGCAACTCCACACGCAACCCTCGGAATCGACGGTTGCGCCATCGGGGAGCCCGCGCTGATTTTCGAAACTGGCGAAGACGCGGCGCGATCTCACATTGCCGCTCGCCGTGTCGTAGTCATAGGCGTAGATCGCCTTCTTGCCGGTGTCGGCGAAATACAGCGTCCTGCCGTCGAGGCTGAAGCACGGGCCATTCGAACAGATGATGCCGTGGTCCAGCTGATGCACCGAAAGATCGCTATCGAGCCGGAACAGCTTGCCGACCGGATTGCGCTCTTCGAAATCCATCGACCCGGCAACGAAGCGGCCTTGCCGGTCGACCTTGCCGTCGTTCATGCGCGGGGTGAGCTCGCCGGGTTGTGTCTCGGCAATGAGCGCGACTTCGCCCGTCTCGAAATCCAATGTGTAGAAACCGTTCCGCAATGCCAGGATGGCGCCGCCTTTCTCGCGCAGCGCCAGCGAGCCGATGGGCTCCGGCACCGGCCAGCGCTTGCGGTTTCCGCCATCGGCATCGGCGGAATAAACGGCGGGCGCGTAGGAATCGATCCAGTAGAGCCGCTGCTCGCGGTCATCCCACAGCGGCCCTTCGCCGAGGGCATCGCGGGTATCGCTGAAGACTTCGATGCGCAGCATGGGAGGGCTCCTCAGAATGAAACCTTGTCGGCGCCCTTGAGCTCGAGGATGGCGCGCGCCTCGTCGGGCGTCGCCACCGCCATGCCGAGACCCTCGACGATCTTGCGGGCCAGCGCCACCTGTTCGGCGTTGGAGGTCGCAAGCTTGCCGCGCCCGGCCCACAGACTGTCTTCGAGGCCGACGCGGATGTTGCCGCCCAGGGCCGCCGCCTGCGCCGCGATGCGGAGCTGGCTGGCGCCCGCCCCCAGCACCGACCAGCGGAACTTGTCGCCGAAGAGCCGGTCCGCCGTGCGCTTCATGTGGGCGACGTCCTCGGGGTGGCTGCCGATGCCGCCCAGCAGGCCGAAGACCGATTGCACGAAGAACGGCGGCCGCACCAGCCCGCGGTCGGCGAAATGCGCGAGATTGTAGAGATGCGCGATATCGTAGCACTCGAACTCGAAGCGCGTGCCATTGTCGTAACAGGTCTTCAGGATGAACTCGATATCCTTGAAGCTGTTGCGGAAGACGAGGTCGCGCGTCGCCTCGAGGTGGGGCTTCTCCCAGTCGAACTTGAAGGTCTTGTACTTGGCGGCGAGGTGGTAGAGCCCGAAATTGATCGAGCCCATGTTGAGCGAGGCCACTTCGGGCTTGAAGGTGGCGGCGGGCAGCACGCGTTCCTCGACCTTCATGTAGGGGCTGCCACCGGTGGTGATGTTGATGGCGGCATTCGTGGCCTGCTTGATGCGCGGCAGGAAACGCGCGAAGGCCTCCGGCGTCTGGTCGGGCTTGCCGTTTTCGGGGTTGCGCGCGTGAAGATGCAGGATCGCGGCGCCGGCTTCGGCCGCGGCGATCGCTTCCCGCGCGATCTCGTCCGGCGTGATCGGCAGGTAGGGCGACATGGTGGGCGTGTGGATCGCGCCGGTCACGGCGCAGGTGATGATGATCCGGCCTGCGGGAACAGTCATTTTCCGATCTCCTTCGCGGCGCGCCGCTTGTGCGCGGCAAGCGCCATCAGTCTCTTGTCGCGCCACATCTGGCGCTGCTGCAGCTGCTCGGCCGGCAGCCGCTTGCGGCGTTCCGGCTCGATTGAGTCCATCACCTCGCCTGCCCAGTCGACGCGGCGCAGCATCTGCGGGAAGATGTTCGAATAGATGCCCTGGTAGCGCTCGCAATAGTCGCGGATGCCGCCCGGCGCGTTGAGGTCGATCGTCTCGAATGGCCCCATGAAGGACCAGCGCAGCGCCAGCCCGTCGCGGATGCCGCTGTCGACGTCTTCGACGCTCGCGTAACCATCGGCCACGAGGCGGAAGGCCTCTTCGAGGAGTGCTCCCTGCATGCGGTTCATGATGAAACCGTCCAGTTCCTTCTTCATCACCAGCGGCGCATGCCCGGCGGCAACGAGAAAGGCGCGGGTGCGCTCCACCGTTTCGGGGCTGGTCCAGGGTGCCGGCACCACTTCGGCGGCGGGGATGAGATAGGGCGGATTGATCGGGTGCACGACGAGGCAGCGGTGGCGGCCCTTGAGGCCCGCGGTAAAGCGCGACGGCAGAAGCGCCGAGGTCGAACTCGACAGCACGGCATCGGGCCTGGCCGCCGCATCGAGCATCTTGAAGACCTCGATCTTCACTTCGAGGATCTCGGGCGTGTTCTCCTGGACGTGGCTGGCGTCGGCCACGGCTTCCTCCAGCGTGGCGGCCGCCGAGATGCGCGCCAGCACGGCGGCCGGGGCTTGTCCGTTGAGGAGATCGTTCCTTTCGAGATCGTCGAGGACGCCCGAAATATAGCCGATGGCCTTGGCCGCCGCGCCGTCCTCCCGGTCCCAGAGACGCACGCTGCAGCCGGCCCGCGCGAAGCTGATGGCCCAGGCGCGTCCGATGAAGCCCGAACCGATGATGGCGGTCCTGGCCGCTGCCGTCTCAGAGGGCTTCGACATTGCCGTCCACTCCCAGCGATTGACCTGAAACATTCGCGCCTGCGTCCGACAGGAGGAAGGCCACCATGCTGGCGACATCGTAGGGGCTCACCATGCGGCGGAGCGAGACCTTCTCGAGATAGCGCTCCTCCATTTCCTTGTGGCTGATGCCGATCTGCTTCGCGCGGTCGGCGATCACCTTGTCCATGCGCGGACCCTCCACGATGCCGGGCAGGATGGCGTTGACGCGGATGCGCGAAGGTCCGAGTTCCTTGGCAAGGCTCTGGGTAAAGCCGACGACGGCGAACTTGGCCGAGGAATAGGGCGTGCGGAACGCATAGCCATGACGGCCGGCGGCCGAGGACATGTTGACGATCGAGCCGCCGCCCGACGCCTTCAGCATCGGCACCGCAAGCCTGGCGCAGAGGAACTGCCCGGTGATGCAGATGTCGATGCAGCGCCGCCAGTCGGCGGGCGCAATCTCGTCGACGCCGCCCGTCGGACCGGCGATGCCGGCATTGTTGATCAGCGCATCGAGGCCGCCCAAGTCGCGCGCCACCGCCCTGAACATGGCGTCCACGTCCTCCTCGGAAGACACGTCGGCCTTGCAGGCGAGAAGACCCGGCAGGTTCTTCCTCGCCTGCGCGATCGCTTCCTCCGATACGTCGCAGACCGCGACGCGGGCGCCGAGGGCGGACAGCGTGCTGGCGATGGCGAAGCCGATGCCCGATGCGCCGGCCGTCACCAGCACGCGCTGGCCCGCGAGGCCCCTTATAAAATCCGCCGCCGATGCCGGCGCTGCGTTACTCATGATGTCATTCTCCTCACGTCTTCTTGTCGCGCAGGGCGATCACCGCGCCCAGCACCACCAGGCCGAACAGGATCGCGCGCGTGGCGTATGGCAGGGTGGTGCCCGCCAGAAGCGTCTGCAGGCCGGTCAGCAGCAGCACGCCGCCGAGCATGCCGAGATAGTGGCCGCGCCCGCCGGTGATCAGCGCGCCGCCGACCACGACCACGGCGATCGAGGGCAGCAGGTAATCGTCGCCCATGCCGAGGCTCGCTTGCCCGGAGAAGCCGGTGAGCAGCACGCCCACCAGCCCGGAGCACAGCGCCGAGAGCATATAGACCAGCACCAGGGTGCGGCCGACCGCGATGCCCGAGAGTTCGGCCGCCCTGACGCCGTTGCCGATGCCGTAGACGCGGCGGCCGAAGGGCGTGCGGCCCAGGAGCGTCACGGCGGCGATGACGAAGAGCGCCATGAACAGCACGACCGGGGCGAAGACGCCGATCTTGCCGGTCATGAACCAGCGCAGCATGGGCGACGAGAAGCCATCGGGCGTGCCGTTGGAATAGAGCAGCGCCGCGCCTTGCAGAAGGCCGTTGGTGGCGAGCGTCATGACGATGGGCGACAGGCCGAGGAAGACGATGCCCAGCCCATTGACGAGGCCGATCACGCAGGCGAGCAGCAGTACGGCGGGAAGCGCGTAGAGGAGGGCCGCGTCGGAGCCTTTCACCATGCCGGCGAGGATGATGCCACAGAGGCCGATGGTCCAGGGGACCGAGAGATCGAGGCCGCCCGTGAGGATCACCGTGCCCTGTCCGAGCGCCAGGATGGCGAGGAAGCAGGAGAGGACGATGAGCGAATTCCAGTAGCCGGGGTTGAGGATCGCGCCTCCAAGCCAGGCTTGCGTCACCACCACCACGATGACGAAGCAGATATAGGCGGGAAGCGCGTAGCGCAGAATCTCGGCATTGCGCACGAACAGGGAGGGCCGTTCCGCCGCGCCCCGCGGCCTTGCATCGCGCTGCAGCGCCAGACGGCGGTCGTCCTGGCGGAGCTGCGAGACCAGCGTTCCGGCCTGCCTGGCGCTGAGCCTGGTGCCCAGCATGCGGAGTTGCCTGGCCAGCACCGACTGCCGCGAAACCGACCCGGCAAGAACGGCGAGGATGAGGATCGCGCCCTCGGCGATGGTCGAATAGTAGGCCGAGACATTGAGCACGAGCAGGATGTTGACGACGATCATCAGGATATAGGCGCCGATGGCGCTGCCGAGCGGTCCGCCGCGCCCGCCGCCAAGCCTCGTTCCGCCGACGACCACGGCAGCGAACATCGCCAGCAGCAGGGGGTTGCCGACGAGCGGATCGCCGCTGCCGGTCTGCGCGCTGATGAAGACGCCGGCGAGGCCGTAGCAGCCGCCGGCGATGACGTAGACGAGGAAGCGGACCCAGGCGACGCGCACCCCGGCAGCAGCGGCCGCGTCGGCATCGCTGCCCACCGCGTAGATCGCGGTGCCGAGCCTGGTGTTCTTGAGCCACAGCCAGGCGAGCAGCACCACGCCGATGACGACGAGCGGCATCGGAAGCCAGCCAGTCACGGCGTCACCCAGATAGAAGGTGCCGAGCGAGGGGGCGACGGCGCCGCCGGGCTTGTCCATCACCAGCAGCGTCACGCCTTGGATGATGAACATGGTGGAGAGCGTCACCACGATGGGCTGAAGCCTCAGGAAGGCGATGAAGAACCCGTTGAAGGCGCCGGTCAGCATGCCGATGCCGATCCCCACGGCGGTCCACAGCACCACGCTCGCTTCCATGTCCATGGGGTCCATGGAGCGCGCCAGCACGACGTTCACGAGCGAGATGACGGCGCCGGCCGAAAGGTCGAATCCGCCCGACAGGATGACGATGGTCTGGCCAATGGCGGCGAGCGCCGAGGTGGCGCCGCCGCTCGACAGGAATGCGATGTCGAAATAGGTGAGCGGTCCGGCGCTGATCAAGTCGACGGTTCCGAGCAGGACGAGGAACACGATCGCCGCGATCAGCACGCCGCGGTGCCTGGCGAGCAGGCGGCCGACCGGCGCGCCGGATGATGACGGAGCAGCCTTCATGCGGCGGCTCCGCGAGGGGCGCCGTCGTGCCCCAGGGCCGGGCGCATGATGGCGCCCTCGGTGAGATCGGCGCCGGCGATCTCTGCCGCCAGTCTTCCGCCATAGAGGACCAGGACCCGGTCGCAGAGGTGCACGAGTTCGGGGATCTCGGTCGAATGGAAAAGGATCGCGCCGCCGGCATTGGTGAAGTCGCGCATCATCACATAGAGTTCATGCTTGGTGCCGACGTCGATGCCGCGCGTCGGATCGAAGAGCAGCAGGATGCGGCTCTGCGCCACCAGCCACTTCGAGATGGCGATCTTCTGCTGGTTGCCGCCGGAGAATGCGCCGGCCCTCGTCCACAGCGCGCGCTCGTTCACCTCGACGGTGCCGAAGGCCTGGCGGACGGCGGCTTCCTCGCGTCCGGCGCGGATGAGGCCGTGCGGCGCGAAGCGTCCGATGACCGGGATCGAGGCATTGGTCTTGCCGCTGAGCTTGAGGAAAAGGCCTTCGGTCTTGCGGTCCTCGGGCACGAAGCCGATCCCGATGTTGGGCCGCATGGCGTCGACGGGCGACGTGATGGCGGCCTTCTGGCCGTCGACGAGGATATGCCCGGCCTTGATCTCCGCCATGCCGAAGCAGGCGAGGAAGAGATCGAGCTGGCCCATGCCCTGCAGGCCCGCGATGCCGAGGATCTCGCCCTTGCGGAGGTCGAAGCTCGCATCCTCGAGCTTCACTCCGGCCCGCAGGCCCCGCGCCGAGAGGACGGGTTCGCCAAAGACCGAGGGATCGGCAGGACGCGGGGGAAAGGTCTGCGCGATCGAGCGGCCGACGATTTTCTCGATCACGTCGGCATCGGATATGGCACTCACATCCCCCGTCATGATGTGCTGGCCGTTGCGCAGCACGGTGAGCGTGTCGCAGAAGGCGCGGACCTCGCGCATGCGGTGCGAGATGAAGACGATTGTCTTGCCTTCCGACTTGAGGCCGGCGATGAGGCGGCCGAGCCAGTCGACGTCGCCTCCCGACAGCGTCGAGGTCGGCTCGTCGAGCAGCAGGATCCGGGGATTGCGGTAGATGGCGCGGGCGATCTCGATCTTCTGCTGCAGGGCCAGGTCGAGGCGGCCCACCTCGGCATCGAGATCGACGGCGAAGCCCAGGCGGCCGAGATGCTGCGCGACGGCGGCGCGCGCCTGTTTCCGGCGGACCATGCCGGTGATGCCCATCGGCGCGTAGGGCAGCATCATGTTGTCGAGCACCGAGAGATCGCGCACCAGGGTCATTTCCTGGAACGCCGTCTGGATGCCCTGGGCATGCGCGGCGCGGGGCGAGGAGAGCGCGACGGCGCTGCCATTGATTTCGATCCGTCCGGCATCGGGCTGGAGCAGGCCGGAGAGGAGCTTGACGATCGTCGATTTCCCGGCGCCGTTCTCGCCCAGCAGCGCATGAACGCTTCCGGCCTTGATGGCGAAGGACACATCGTCGACGGCGACGGTCGGCCCGAAGGCCTTGCGGACGCCTATCACGCTGACCGCGGGGCCGGCGCTTCCTGTGGTCATGGTCATGAGTTCCCGATCGCTGGCGGGGGGCCGAAACGCATCGCAAGAGCAAGAGATGGGGTGGCACTCCGCCACCCCACCGGGATCGCGGCGATCAGGGTTCGGGCTGGCCGACGAGCGCGGCGGCGAGGCCGATCTCGGGGGTCTGCTCGGAGAAGATCGAGCCGAACCAGCCGGGGTTCGAGACGAGCGAGGGCAGGAAGGCATTGCAGCCGGCCTTCATCTCTTCCCATGTGCCCTCGTTGCAGAGCTTCACCGTCTCGTTGGTGACGATCGGCAGCGGCAGGGTCACGCGCTTCGGTACGTCCTGGCCCTCGAGCGCCGCGACGGCGAGCTTCAGCGCCAGCGCGCCGGAATAGGGCGGCGACGCGTAGGAGATGCGCTGCGCGCCGAGCGGCGCATAGGGCGAGGCAGCGCCTTCGACCTCGGTTCCGACCGGCAGCATCTGGATGCGGCCGCCGTTCGAGCCTTCCCCGGCGCAGGGCAGAAGCTGTTCGGGAGTCTTGCCGGATTCGAGCTGCATGGCGTTGGCGGTGTAGCAGCCGACCTGCGTCCACAGGCCGTTGATCTGGTCCCAGCTGCGGGTGGCGGTGATCTTCGAGAGTTCGGTGCGGGCCACGGCCTGGCTCCACATGCCGACGGCCTCGCCGACGATCTTGATGTCGGGATATTTTGCGAAGACGTCCTTCGCGGCCTTGGTGCGGAGGTCGTCGACGGAGGTTCCCGGCACGCCGGTGATCATCACGATGTCGCCCTTGCCGTTCAGCTTCTGTGCGAGCCACTCGGCGGTGACGCGGCCAGCTTCGGTCTGGTCGATCGAGATATTGTGGGCGCAGGGTTCGCTGATGTCGCCGTCATAGGCGAAGATCTTGACGCCCTTGTCGCAGGCATTCTTGATCACGCTGTTGAGGGCGGTGGGTGAAATCGGATAAATCACGATGGCTTCGGCGCCGGCCTGCACCATGGCGTTGATCTGCTGGATCTGGCGCTGGGCGTTGGGCCCTGCGACCTGCACCTGCAGGTCCACCTTGTCGACCATGCTCTTGTGAGCGGCCATGGCCTTGACCATGTTGGCGGCCTCGGCCTGCCAGTCATTGCCGATGTAGCTCATGCTCAGGAAGATCTTGTGCTTGTCCGCGGCCCCGGCGGTATTGCCGGCTGCCATGATGCCGGCAGCCAGGGCCGTGCAGGCGGCAAGTGATTTCAGACCTTTCAGAAATCTCATCTCGAATCCTCCCAGAGTTCAGTGGTTACGCCCCGCCGGTTCGACAGCCTTATCGCGGGGCGGCGCCGGGATTATTCCCCTTGTTTTGATCAAAGATCAATGGTCAATTTCACGGGCGTGGATTGCCGCGATGTAAATCACGCGATAACAGGTGCCGCGATGTCCCAGTCCACGCTCCGCAAGCCCCGCCTGAAAGTCATCCCGCTCAATCGCGAGACGCTGCAGGACCGCGTCTACCGGCGGATCTGCGACATGATCCTCGACGGCGAGATCGAGCCGGGAAAGCAGGTGACCATCCAGGCGGTAGCCGATGCCTGCGGCGTCAGCCACATGCCGGTGCGCGAGGCGCTGAAGCGGCTGATCGCCGCCAATGCGCTGACTGTCGTTTCAGGCCGTTCGATCGGCATTCCCAGTCTCAGCCGTGCGGCGCTCACCGACCTCCGGAATGTCCGCCTCGAGGTCGAAGCGCTGGCGGCGGTCTGGGCGGCGCGCCATATCAGCGAAGCCGAACTGGATGAGCTTGCAGCGGAATGCCGGAGGCTGGAAGCAGCCAATGCCGCCGGCGACGTGAAGTCCTATCTGCGCGCCAACCACGCCTTCCACTTCTCGATCTACCGCGCCTCGCGCTCGGCGCGGCTCGTCGCGATCATCGAGAATCTCTGGCTGCAGATCAGCCCTTACTTCAACAATCTCGGCGGCTCCTACAGCGTTGCCAACACCCACCACCAGGACATGGTGGATGCGCTGCGCGCCCGCGACGAGACGAAGGCGGAAGCGGCACTGCGCGCCGATCTGGATAGCGCCTACCGGGTTCTCGTCGACCTGATCGACTAGCCCGCGGACTCTCGGCTGGCGAGGCCCGCACTCATCCCATGCAATGGACTGCGTCAGATTCCGCATGCGCCGGGCCTTCCGGGCATTTGTGATCTTTAAAACCGGGCTTAGAGAACATATAGTGAACTCATGGCCCGCCACACCCTGATCCAGAAGCTCGCGATCCTCAGCGATGCCGCGAAATACGATGCGTCCTGCGCTTCCAGCGGGACGGCGAAGCGCCGCTCGGGGCCAGACGGCGGGCTTGGCTCCACCGAGGGTAACGGCATCTGCCATGCCTATGCGCCGGATGGCCGCTGCATTTCGCTTCTCAAGATCCTGATGACGAATTTCTGCGTCTTCGATTGCGTCTATTGCGTCAACCGCGTGTCGAGCAATGTGGAGCGGGCGCGTTTTACGCCTGCCGAAATCGTGCGTCTCACGATCGAGTTCTACCGCCGCAACTACATCGAGGGACTGTTTCTCTCCTCCGGCATCATCCAGACGCCCGACTACACGATGGAGGAAATGATCCGCGTGGCGAAGGGCCTGCGGCAGGATCACGGCTTTCGCGGCTATATCCACCTGAAGACCATTCCCAACGCAGCGCACGCGCTCATCGAGGAAGCCGGGCTCTATGCCGACCGGCTGTCGATCAACATCGAATTGCCGAGCGACGAGGCGATCGAACGCTTCGCGCCCGACAAGAGCCCGACGGGCATCCGCAAATCCATGGCCTCGCTCAGGTCGGCTATCGATGATCACCGCGAACCTTCGGCCTTGTCGCGCAAGGTGCGGCATTTCACGCCGGCCGGGCAAAGCACGCAGATGATCATCGGGGCGGACCAGAGCAGCGATGCCACAATTCTCAGCCGCAGCGCGTCTCTCTATGGCAGCTATGGCATGAAGCGGGTCTATTATTCGGCCTTCTCGCCCATTCCCGATGCCTCGAAGAGCCTGCCACTGGTCCAGCCGCCGCTGCTGCGCGAACACCGGCTTTATCAGGCCGACTGGCTGATGCGTTTCTATGGTTTCTCGCCCACGGAAATCGTGAGCGCGGCGCCTGGCGGTATGCTCGATCTGGCGCTCGATCCGAAACTTTCATGGGCGCTTGCCAACCGGCAAATGTTTCCGGTCGACATCAACACCGCACCCCGCGAACTGCTGCTGCGCGTGCCGGGGCTCGGAACGCGCTGCGTTGCGCGCATTCTTTCTGCCCGGCGTCAGAAGCGTCTCGCCTATGACGATCTGCTGCGGCTGGGCGCACGGGCCGCGAAGGCCAGGCCCTTCATCACCCTCCCCGGGTGGTCGCCCGGCGCACTTACCGATTCCGCCCATCTCCGCGAACGCTTCGCGCCGCCGCCCGAGCAATTGACGCTGTTCTGATGTACCGGCAATCGATACCGCTGACGGGAAGCTTCGCAGCGTGGCGCAACGCGGCGCGGAGCTTCGTGGCACTCGGCGTCGAACCGCAGCTCATTTCGTGGTCGGAAGAAGGTGCTGAATCCGGCCTCTTTGGCGAGGCGCTGACTGCCGATCCTCCGGCAGCCAGGATCATGGTGCCGGGCGCCTTCGTCGATTCTGCACAGCGGGCGATCTGCCACCGCGACCCGCAGCGCTTCGCGCTTCTCTATGACATGCTGTGGCGGCTGCAGCGCCAGCCTTCGCTCCTTGAAGACGAGAGCGACGCGCTGGTCTCCGCCATCCGCCAGCTCACCAAGGCCGTCAGCCGCGATTGCCACAAGATGAAAGCCTTCGTGCGCTTCCGCGAGGACGAGGCCAATGCCGATGCGCCGCGCCGCCGCTTCGTCGCCTGGTTCGAACCCGATCACAACATCACGGAACTGACGGCACCCTTCTTCGCAAGCCGCTTCGCCGACATGGACTGGATCATCGCCACGCCGCTGGTGACGGCAATCTTCGAATCAGGCGAGCTTTCCTTCGCGCCGACGTCGGAGCGTCCGCCGGCATTGCCCGATCCCACCATCGGGCTGTGGCAGACCTATTATGCCTCGATCTTCAACCCCGCGCGGCTGAAGGTGAAGGCAATGAAGGCCGAGATGCCGGCGAAATACTGGAAGAACCTGCCGGAGGCCGCACTCATTCCGGAACTCGTCGCGCATGCGGCCGAACGCGCGGCGGGCATGCGCGAGGCAGCCCCGACGGAGCCATCGCGCCGCATCCCTGCGCGCGGCATTTCTGAGCCTCATCCGCCGGAAGAGGATGCCGCCACGCTCGAACAGCTCGCCGCCCTCACCGCCTCTTGCCGCCGCTGCCCGCTCTACCGCAACGCCACGCAGGCGGTGTTCGGAGAAGGCCATTCGCAGGCGGGGCTGATGCTTGTGGGCGAACAGCCCGGCGACCGCGAGGATCTCGACGGGCGGCCCTTCGTGGGGCCTGCGGGACAATTGCTCGACCGTGCGCTGAAGGAGGCCGGCATCCTGCGCGCCGAGACCTATCTCACCAATGCGGTGAAGCATTTCAAATGCGAGCCGCGCGGCAAGGTCCGGCTGCACAAGAGCCCCGACAGACATGAGGTGGAGCACTGCCGCTGGTGGCTCCGGAAGGAGATCGAGCTGGTCCGGCCCCGCCTCATCGTGGCCTTGGGCGGCACCGCGGCGCTGAGCCTCACCGGCGTTTCGGCGGGCGTTCTGCGGCGGCGCGGCGTGCTGGAGCGTCCCGAGGGATTGCCGCCGGTCTTCATCACGGTTCACCCCTCATCGATCCTGCGCACGCCGGACAGGTCCGCCTCGGCGCAGGCCTATGATGATTTCGTGCGCGATCTTGTGGCGGCGAAGTCGGCACTCGCCGCCTTGGGCTAAGGCATTTCCGCCGAATTTCAGGTCACGCGGCCCATCGAGAAGCCGCGCGCCAGATGGTTCTTCATGAAGAAGATCAGCACCACGCCGGGAATGAGGCCGATGACGCTTGCGGCGGCGAGAAGCGAGATATCCGCCGCGAGAACGCCGCCCGCCCTCGTCATGATGCCGCCGATCGGTTTTGCGTCGATCGTCGTCAGCGCATTGGCGAGCAGGAACTCGACCCACGAGAACATGAAGCAGAAAAAAGCGGTGACGGCGATGCCGGGCGCGATCTGCGGCAGCAGGATGCGGTGGAAGAAGCCCCAGGTTCCATAACCATCGATCCTGGCGCTTTCGTCCATCTCGCGCGGCACCGCGGAGATGAAGCCTTCGAGAATCCAGATCGCCAGCGGCACGTTGAAGAAGCAATGCGCGATCGCCACCGCGATATAGGTGTCGATCAGCCCGAGGTCCGAGAAGATCTGCACGAAGGGCACCAGCAATATGGCCGGCGCCATCATGCGGAACATCAGGAAGCCGAAGAACAGCAATCGGTCGCCGGCAAAGCGGTAGCGCGAGAAGGCATAGGCCGCGGGGATCGCCACTGTTACCGAGATCGCCACATTGATCAGCACATAGGCCAGCGCGTTGACATAGCCCATGTACCAGTCGGGATCGCCGAGGATCATCCGGAAGTTGGCGATCGTCGGCTCCCGGGGAAGAAGCGTGATGCCGGACTTGATCTCAGCATTAGTCTTGAGGCTCATGACGATGAGCCAGTAGACCGGCACCATCAGCAGCGTGACATAGATCAGGGGTGCCAGGGAAAAGCGATGTCTCATGTGGCGCGTTCCCCGGCGGCGGCGGGCGCGCGCGGCACGATGAGCCGGAAGAAGGCCCATGAGACGCAGACCATGATAGCGAAATAGATGACGGCCATTGCCCCGCCCTGGCCCAGGTCGAACTGGATCAACGCGGTCTGGACAAGTTCATGGCTGAGGAAGGTTGTCGAGACGCCGGGGCCACCGCGCGTCACCACATAGGCCTCGGAATAAATCATGAAGGCATCCATGAAGCGCAGCAGCACGGCGATCAGCAGCACGAGCCTGAGCTTCGGCAACTGGATGTGGCGGAATACCGCCCAGCGGCCGGCCCCGTCGATGCTGGCGGCCCGGTAGTAGTCATCGGGGATCGCACGGAGGCCGGCGAAGCACAGCAGCACCACGAGGCTCGTCCAGTGCCAGGCATCCATCAGCAACAGCACCGCCCAAGTGACGGCGGGGCTGTTCATGTCGAGCCCGCCGCCCAGCCAGCGCAGCCCCTCGAACAGCAGGCCGGCCTGCGGCAGCGTCAGCACCTTCCAGAGATAGCCGACGACGATCGACGGCGTCAGCAGCGGGATCGTCATCAGCACGATGTAGATCGAGGACAGCACGCCCTTCGGCGGCAGGCGCAATGCGATATAGATGCCGAGCGGCACCTGGATCGCCAGCACCAGCAGCGCGAAGCCGAGGCTGCGGGCGGCCGCGCCATAGAATTCGGGCGAGGTCAGCACTTGCCCGAACCACGTCAGGCCGACCCACACGAAGCTGTTGCCCGCGAACGTATCGTGCAGCGCGTAGTAGCCGACAAACATCATGGGCAGCACGCCGCTCAAGCCCATCACGATGAGCGCGGGCGCGAGATAGGCAAAGGCCATGCCGTTCCGGCGTTCGGTGCTCACGCTGCTTCGGCCATCATTCGCATGCCGGAGAGTCTAGCTTGCACCTCCCGCCGAAGGCAACAGCGCGTCTTTTCGCAGATGCGAAGCAGGGGTCTTGCGATGTTTAGTGAAATCATGTTCATTAAACACATTCACTAAACACAGGATGGCGCATGGCCCTCTCCCTCGAACGTCTTGTCGACGCTGTGTCCAGCCGCATCATCGCGGCAGCCGATGAACTGACGGAGCTCGATTCGGCGATCGGCGATGCCGATCATGGCCTCAACATGAAGCGCGGCTTCGAGGCCGTGCTGGCCGACAAGGCGAACATCCTCGCCAAGCCTCTTCCGGATGCGCTGAAAGCCATCGGCATGACGCTGGTGATGAAGGTGGGCGGCGCCTCCGGCCCGCTCTACGGCACGCTGTTCATGACGCTCGGCAAGGAGTTGCCGCCTGAGCCCACGGCGGCGGACATGGCGCGCGCGCTCAATGCCGCCGTCGAAGCAATCAAGGCGCGCGGCAAGGCGGATTTCAACAACAAGACGATGCTGGACGTTCTGGGACCGGTGGCCACGCATCTCTCCTCCGGCAGTGCCAGCCTCGCCAGCATCCGGGCGCTGGCAGACGAGAGCGCCAGGGCGACGATTCCGATGAAGGCCATCAAGGGCCGCGCCTCGTTTCTGGGCGAGCGTTCCATCGGCCACATGGATCCCGGCTCGCGATCGAGTCAGATCATGATCGAGACCGTATGCGACGTGCTGGAGGGCAGATCATGACCGTGGGCATCGTCATCGTCTCGCATTCGCCCGATGTCGCCCGGGGTGCCGCCGACATGGTGCGCCAGATGGTGGGAGACAACGTGCCGCTCGGCTTCTGCGGCGGCAACCCGGATGGCGGACTTGGCACGAGCGTGGAGAAAATTCTCGGCGCCATCGATGCCGCATGGTCGGAAGATGGTGTCGCGATTTTGGTCGATCTTGGCGGAGCGGAGACCAACAGCGAAATGGCAATCGAGATGCTGGCGCCGGACCGGCAAGCGAAGATCGTCATCTGCAATGCGCCGGTGGTCGAGGGTGCGGTGATGGCGGCGACGGAGGCCTGGGGCGGCGGAACGCTCGCCGAGGTCAAGCGCACCGCAGAGGAGCTTTCGCCGCAATGAGCGATTGGATTTCGGGATCGGTGGTGATCGCCCATGACGTCGGCCTTCATGCCCGGCCTTCGGTGAAGCTGACGAAGGTGGCCAAGGGCTTTTCCTCGGTGCTTGAAATTGCCGGCAATGCGGATGGCCCGTGGATCGATGCGAAAAGCATCGTGAAGGTGATGGCGATGAAGGCCAAGCAGCATTCGACGCTGCATGTGCGGGCATCGGGTGCCGATGCGCCAGCCGCAGTCGAGGCGATCACGTCGCTTGTCGCCCGCGATTTCGACGAAGCGGGACATGGGAACTGAGTTCAAAGGCATCACCGCATCTGACGGTCTCTTCATGGGGCAGGTGCGGAAGCTGTCTTTTGCGCTGAAGACGCGTGTCCCGACAGGCGATCTCGCACAGGAGCGTGAAGCTCTAGAGACTGCGCTAGCACAATCGATCACCGAACTCGGAGCTCTCATGGGCCGGGTCGAGGGCGAGGCCGCCGATATCCTCGGTTTTCAGGTGGCGATGCTGGAGGATGAGGCACTGGCAGCGCCTGCGATGACGGCCATTTCGCAAGGCATTGCGGCGGATGCGGCATGGTCGCAAGCCATGGCAGCTGAAATCGCCGGATATGAATCGTCCGAGGATGATTACTTCCGGGCCCGCGCCGCCGACCTGAAGGACATGCGCGACCGTGTGCTGCGGCATCTGAGTGGTGACAATCATTCGGGTGCTGCGGTCGGCTTGGTGCTGGTCGGTGACGATCTTCCGCCCACGGCGTTTCTCGAAACCGACTGGTCGAAGGGCGGTGCCATCGCGCTCATCAAGGGCAGTACCACCAGCCATGTGGCGATGCTCGCCCGCGCCCGCGGTGTGCCGATGATTGTGGGGCTTGGCGACGAGAGTATTTTCTCTGCCAGCGCTCTCATCGTGGATGGATCGCGCGGCCTCGTCATTGCAGACCCGGATGAGACTGCGCAATCAGCCTTCACGCGCGATCATGCAGAACTTGCGGCGCGGCACGGTATCGAGCGGACATTCCTGTTCGAGCCCGCACGCCGCAAGGATGGCGGCGTGATCGACATTCTCATCAACGTCGCCGGTGTTGAGGAACTCGACGCAATCGACCCCCGCTCCTGCGACGGCATCGGACTCATGCGTTCGGAATTCCTGTTCCGCGATGGCGCGCCGCTGCCCGATGAGGAGCAGCAGTATCGCGCCTACCGCCGCTTTCTCGAATGGGCGGGGGCGAAGCCCGTCACCATCCGCACGCTCGACATCGGCGGCGACAAGCCCATCGCAGGCCTGACGCCCTCGGGCGAATCCAATCCTTTCCTCGGGCTGCGCGGCGTGCGCCTCACGCTCGCCCGCGAAGACGTGTTCCGCACGCAGCTGCGTGCGCTGGCCCGTGCTGCTGTGCATGGGACCCTCAAGGTCATGATCCCCATGGTGACGGTACCGGAGGAACTCTCGCGTAGCGCCCAACTGCTTCAGTCATGCGTGGCAGAACTGAGGGCTGAAGGCGCCCCCTGCGCGCTGCCGCCGCTCGGCATCATGGTCGAAGTGCCTGCCGTCGCGGTGGCGCCTGACCTGTTCCGTGAAGCCGCCTTCTTCTCCATCGGCTCCAACGACCTCACGCAATATGTCACCGCCTCCTCGCGCGATGATGCGCGCGTCGCAGCCCTCAACGATGCAGGCCACCCGGCGGTAACGCGGCTCATTGTGGCGGTGGCGCAGTACGGGCGGGACAATGATATTCCGGTCAGCCTCTGCGGCGACATGGCAAGCGATACGCGGCATCTCAAGACGCTGCTCGATTGTGGCCTCACTTCGCTCTCGGTCGCGCCCTCGCGCCTTGGCCGCATCAAGGCGGCGCTGGCGGAGATATAGAGATGGCAGAGGCCGCATTGCGCGATCTTGCTCCCGCCGATGCCGTCTCGGCCTACAAGCGCATGCTCGGCGACATCATCGACAGGCGGCCATCGGGCACACGCCAGCGGCTCGCTACCGCACTCGCCAAGAACCGCAGCTTCGTCAGCCAGATCACCAATCCGGCCTATGCAACGCCGATCCCCGCAAACCATCTCGACCTTATCTTCGAGGTCTGCCATTTTTCAGCAGCCGAGCGGCGCGACTTCACCAGGCTCTATGCGCTGGCGCATCCGAAACGCGCCGGCGTGGACGGACAGGGGCGCTCGACACTGGCGGTGCATCTCCCCGATCTGGGCGATGAGGATAAGAACCGCAAGCTGCACGGCCTCGTCAGCGGCTTCGTGCGGCAGATCGTGAAGCTGATCGATGACGGCAACGGAGGAATGAAACGGCGATGAAGAAACTGATCAATGATGTCGGCAATGTCTTGACCGAAAGCCTCGACGGCTTTGCCGCCGCGCATGGCGATATCGTGACGCTGGGTGCCGAGCACAAGTTCGTGCAGCGGAAAGTGCTGAAGCCCGGCAAGGTCGGGCTGATCTCGGGCGGCGGTGCCGGCCACGAGCCGCTGCATACCGGATTCGTGGGGCTGGGCATGCTCGATGCGGCCTGCCCCGGCCAGGTCTTCACCTCGCCCACGCCGGACCAGATGATGGCGGCGGCAGATGCCGTGGACACGGGCGCGGGCCTCCTCTTCATCGTCAAGAATTATGAAGGCGACGTCATGAATTTCGAGATGGCGCGCGAGATGAGCGGGCGCGACATCGAGACCGTGATCACCGACGATGATGTCGCGGTCGAGAACTCGCTTTACACCACAGGCCGGCGCGGCGTGGCTGGAACACTGGTGGTCGAGAAGGTCGTCGGTGCAGCAGCCGAGCAAGGCGCCGGTCTCAAATCACTCAAGGCGCTGGGCGATCATGTCAACAAGGCGACGCGCTCGATGGGCGTGGCGCTGACGAGTTGCACGGTGCCGGCCGCCGGCAAGCCCACCTTCCAGCTCAGCGACACGGAAATGGAGATGGGTGTGGGCATTCACGGCGAGCCGGGCCGCCGACGGGTCGCCCTCCGCACGGCAAACGAGATCGCGGAAGAAATGGTCGCAGCGATCGCCGGCGACCTCAACGCCCAGGGCGATGCGCTCGTCTTCATCAACGGTTTCGGCGGCACGCCGGCGATGGAACTCTATCTCATGTACCACGCAGCGGTAGCGCAGCTCGCGAAGCACGGCATCCGGGCGGCGCGTTCGCTGGTCGGCAACTACGTCACCTCGCTCGACATGGCGGGCTGCTCGATCACGGTGACGATGCTGGACGACCAGATCACAAAGGACTGGGACGCGCCCGTCCACACGCCATCGCTGCGCTGGGGGTTGTGATTTTCGTCTTATCTTGCAGGATGCCACATGCGGTCTCGTGTCTTCGCCCCGCGCGAGCGGGGAGAAGAGGGGCACCCGGACTTTGCTCAAGAGAGGGCCCGGTTGCCCCTCTCCTATCCCAAGCTACGCTTGGGCCCCTTTCCTCTCCCCGCTCGCGCGGGGCGAGGACACTATGATGCTCCCACTACCTGTGGCCCAGCAAATTCTCCGGCGTGAAGGCCTCGTCCAGCTGCGCTTCCGTCATGAGGCCTTGGGCCAGCACCACGTCGCGGATCGAGCGCCTGCTCTTCAAGGCTTCCTTGGCCACGCGGCTTGCCTCGGCATAGCCGATATAGGGGTTGATCGCCGTCACCGTCACCAGCGAGCCTTCGAGCAACTCGCGGCAGCGTTCGCGGTCAGCCTCGATGCCGATGATGCATTTCTCGCGCAGCGTCGTCATGCCGCGCATCAGCATCCGCATCGACTGCAGGATGTTGAGCACGATCACCGGCTCCATCGCATTGAGCTGAAGCTGGCCCGCTTCCGCCGCCATGGTGACGGTGAGGTCATTGCCGATCACCTGGTAGGCGATCTGGTTGACGACTTCGGGGATCACCGGATTGACCTTGCCCGGCATGATCGAAGACCCCGCCTGCACTGCAGGGAGCCTGATTTCGCCAAGCCCGGCGCGGGGCCCTGAGTTCAGCAGCCGCAGGTCGTTGCAGATCTTGGAGAGCTTCACCGCGATCCGCTTCAGCACGCCGGAGAATGTGATGAAGGCGCCGAGGTCGGAGGTCGCCTCGATCAGATCGGCGGCGGGCACCATGGGCACGCCCGAGATCCCGGCGAGGTGATCGATGACGAGCGCCGAATAGCCTTCGGGCGTGTTGATGCCGGTGCCGATCGCCGTGCCGCCGAGGTTCACCTCGCGCAGCAGGCTGGCGAATTCCTTCAGCCGCTCGATGTCCTCGCCGATCGTCACCGCGAAGGCGCGGAACTCGGAGCCCAATCGCATCGGCACGGCATCCATCAGTTGCGTGCGGCCCACCTTGATGACGTCGTCGAACTCGACGGCCTTCGTCATCAGCGCGTCTTTCAGAGACTGCTGGCACTCGATCAGCTCGGGGCAGGCGCGCAGCACGGTCAACCGCACGGCGGTGGGGTAGACGTCATTGGTCGATTGCGACAGGTTCACATGGTCGTTGGGGTTCACCACGGCATAGTCGCCGCGCGCGCGGCCCAAGAGCTTCAGCGCAATGTTGGCGATCACCTCGTTGGTGTTCATGTTGGTGGAGGTCCCGGCGCCGCCCTGCAGCATGTCGACCACGAACTGGTCATGGGCATCGCCGGCGATCACCAAGTCGCAGGCCGAAATGATGGCGGCGGCGATCTCGGGCTTCAGAACGCCCAAGGCCCGGTTCGCCATGGCGGAGGCCTTCTTCACCATGGCCAGCGACTGGACGAATTCCGGGTAGTGCCCGAGCAGGATGCCGGTAATCGGAAAATTCTCCACCGCGCGGGCGGTGTGGATGCCAAAATCGGCATCGGCCGGAATCAGCATCTCGCCGATTGAATCGCGCTCGATCCGCGTCTTGCCCATGCCATGATTCTCCTTGCTGGCTAGCCCCCATCCTAGCCCGGTTTTCAGGCAATGCGGGGATGATTGCCGAAGTTCCGGTTTCTCCTGTAGGGTGATCGCCAAGGGATGGCCGGACCACCCGCAAAAGAAGAAGAAACAACGCAGCCCGACAACACAAGAGGAGACATAATGGATCGCCGTAATTTCATCCGCTCGGCCGGCGTCGCCGCCGCAGCCGTTCCCGCCCTTGCCGCGCCGGCAATCGCGCAATCGATGCCCGAACTCAAATGGCGGCTGACGTCGAGCTTCCCGAAGTCGCTCGACACCATCCATGGCGCGGCCGACATGTTTTCGAAGGCCGTTTCCGAGGCGACCGACGGCAAGTTCCAGATTCAGGTCTTCCCGCCCGGCGAGATCGCGCCCGCCTTCGAGGCGGCGAACGAGGTCGGCAAGGGCTCGGTCGAGATGTGCCACACGGCGAGCTATTATTTCTGGGGCAAGGACCCGACCTATGCGCTCGGAACCGCCGTGCCCTTCGGCCTCAACGCCCGCCAGCAGAACGGCTGGATGTATCATGGCGGCGGCGTCGACCTGATGAACGAGTTCTACGCCACGCAGAACCTCATCGGATTTCCCTGCGGCAATACCGGCGCCCAGATGGGCGGCTGGTTCCGCAACGAGATCAAGTCGGTGGCCGACCTGCAGGGCCTGAAATTCCGGGCCGGCGGCTTTGCCGGCAAGGTCATGTCGAAGCTCGGCGTCGTGCCGCAGCAGATTCCGGGCGGCGAAATCTATCCTGCGCTCGAGAAGGGCACGATCGATGCCGCCGAATGGGTCGGCCCCTATGACGACGAGAAGCTCGGCTTCTACAAGGTCGCCAAGTTCTACTATTATCCCGGCTGGTGGGAAGGCGGCGCCATGCTGCACATCCTCATCAATTCGGCCAAATGGGCGGAGCTGCCGCCCGCCTACCAGTCGATCGTCAAGACGGCGGCAGTTGCCGCCAACACCGACATGCTGGCGAAATACGATGCCCGCAATCCCGGCGCCCTCAAGACGCTGGTGGCCGGCGGCGCCGTGCTGAAGCCCTTCCCGGCCGAGGTGATGGAAGCCTGCTTCAAGGCCGCCAACGAGACCTATGCCGAGATCACCGCCACCAACGCCGCCTTCAAGAAGGTCTATGATTCGATGACCGCCTTCCGTGCCGATGCCTTCCTCTGGCAGCAGGTGTCGGAAGCGACCTACGACAATTTCATGATGGGCCAGCAGCGCAAGAAGCAGCTCTGAGCCGGTCCGGTCGCCACCTGCGGAAGGGCCCCTGCGAAGGGGCCCTTTTTCGTCAGTTGAAATCCGGCGGCGGCGGAACACCGCTGCCATCGTCGCCCGTGTCCATCGTGGGGATTTCGATCTCGATGGTGTCGGGGTCGACCTTCGGCCCGCTATCGGGAATGACGATCCCCGGGAACATCACGACGACCGCGATCATCAGCGACTGCAGCAGAATGAAGGCGATGGCGCCGCGATAGATCTGCGTCGTGCTGATGCCTGAAATATTGAGGCCCGTCACCTTGTCGATATAGGCCGCAACCGGCGCCACCGAGCGCATGTAGAACAGCGCGAAGCCGAAGGGCGGGGTGAGGAAGCTGGTCTGCAGGTTGACGCCGAGGATGACGCCGAACCACACGAGGTCGATGCCGAGCTTGGCCGCCACGGGGGCCAGCAGCGGCACCACGATGAAGGCGATCTCGAAGAAATCGATGAAGCAGCCCAGCACGAAGACGAGGATATTCACCGCCAGCATGAAGCCCAGCACACCGCCCGGCACCGCGAGGAACAGTTCCTCGACCCAGACATGGCCGTTGATGCCATAGAAGGTGAGCGAGAAGATGCGGCTGCCGATCAGAATGAAGAGCACGAAGCACGAGAGCCGTGTGGTCGCTTCGAGCGCCTCGCTCAGCAGGCGGAAGCCCAGGCGGCGGCGGGCGAAGGCCATGGCAAGTGCGCCGGAGGCCCCCATGGCGCCGCCCTCGGTCGGCGTCGCCACGCCCAGGAAAATCGTACCCAGCACGAGGAAGATGAGGGCGAGCGGCGGCACCAGCACGGTAATGACGCGCTGCGCGAGATCGGACAGAAGACCGAGCTTCAGCGTCTTGTCGGCCAGCGCGAAGCCATAGGCCACCGTCACGGCGATGGCGGCCGCCCAGATCCCCGCGCCATTCTCGACCGCTCGCGAGAGCAGCCAGTAGCAGGCCAAGGCCAGCAGGATGGCGCCTATCGTCACAGCAAGCAGCGGCCAGGCGCTGCCCTTGAGCGTCCGCGCCGCAAGCGGCAGGGCCGGAACCTTCTCGGGCCTGAGGATCGAGACCGCGAAGACATAGGCGCAGTAGAGCGCGGTCAGCAGCAGTCCCGGTATCAGCGCGCCGGCATACATGTCGCCCACCGAGCGGCCCAACTGGTCGGCCAGCACGATGAGCACAAGCGACGGCGGGATGACCTGCGCCAGCGTGCCCGACGCCGCGATGACGCCGGTCGCCAGCGGGCGGTCGTAGCCATAGCGCATCATGATGGGGAGCGAGATCAGCCCCATGGCGATGACCGAGGCGGCAACGACGCCGGTCGTCGCCGCCAGCAGCGCACCGACCAATATCACCGCATAGGCCAGCCCGCCGCGGATGGGGCCGAAGAGCTGGCCCACGGTGTCGAGCAGGTCTTCCGCCATGCCCGACTTCTCGAGGATGATGCCCATGAAGGTGAAGAAGGGGATGGCCAGAAGCGTGTCGTTCCGCATCACGTCGAGGACGCGGCCCGGCAGCGTGCCGAGCAAGGGCCAGGACAGCGAGATCTCGTTCGAATAGGGCGAGAGCTCCACCGCGATGATGAAGAACAGCAAGCCGTTGAAGGCCAGCGAGAAGGCGACGGGATAGCCCAGCAGCAGGAAGCCGATGAGGGCCAGGAACATGATCGGCGCCAGGTTGTGGGCAATGAGGTCGATCATTCGTTGTGCCCTCCCTTCACCGAAGTGTCGGCGGGCGCGTGGCCATGGACGGGCTGGGTCACGGGGTCGGCGATCACGCCCATCAGCACCGCGGCGCGCTTGATGACCTCGGAAATCATCTGCAGGAACAGCAGCGCGAAACCGACGAGGATGACGAGCTTCGCTGGCCATACAGGGAGGCCTCCGGCATTGCTCGACATCTCGTTCCCGGCATAGCTTTCGAGAAAGAACGGGCCCGACAGCCAGAGCAGGATCAGCGTGATCGGCGCCAGCATGACGAGATGGCCCACGAGGTCGATCACGTCGCGCGCCTTTTTCGACAGCCGGTTCGAGACGACGTCGATCCGCACATGGGCGTTCTTCTGCAGCGTATAGGCGGCGGCCAGCATGAAGACGGCCCCGAACAGCAGCCATTGCAGTTCCAGCCAGGCATTGGAACTCATGTCGAAGGTCTTGCGGATGATGGCATTGACGGCGGACACCAGCACCGCCACGAGGATGAGCCACCTGACATGATAGCCGGCGAAATGCGTCAGCGCATCGATGGCCCTGCTGAGGCCAAGCAATAGTCCCATCCTGTTTCTCCCCGGGGTGGCCGTTGACCGGCGCATCGTTTGTGGGGCAGAGATTAGGGTCAGGACGGCGCCCGCAACAAGAGGCAAAGATGCGGCTTCTGATCAAACCCGACGGCCGGCAGTCCGATACTGCACTCAATGTCCAGCGCGGCGTGTGCCGGCTGCTGCGCGCTTCAGGCTTTGCGACGCTGCCGGAATTCACGCTGGCGAGCGGACGGCGCGCCGACATCATCGGCCTCAGCGATGCGGGACAGATCTGGATTGTCGAGATCAAATCCTCGGTCGAGGACTACCGCTGCGACACGAAATGGCCGGAATACCGCGACTATTGCGACCGGCTGTTCTTCGCAATCCCGCCCGCGGTGCCGCCCGAGATCATTCCGGATGATTGCGGGCTGATGATCGCCGACAGCTGGGGGGCCGACATCCTCCGCCACCCGGAGGCGCTGGTGCTGCACGCCTCGCGCCGCAAGGCCGTGACGCTCGCCTTCGCGCGCGCCGCGGCCCTGAGGCTTCACGGGTTGCATGATCCGCTGGCGGAGTAGCTAGGCCAATTCCGGCACCTTTTCTGCCGCATAGATGTTCTCGCCCAACGGGTCGAAGCCCTCGTCGTTCACCTTGATGTAGATGACGGAAGTGCCGCGCGGGCGGATGCGCTCGTGATAGATTGCCGAACCCAGGAAGACGATCATGTCGCCCAGTTCCTCGTTGAGCGGCAGGGCCTCGGGCGAGTGGTAGATATCCTTCAGGCCCGGGTGGTCCTGCTCGGTCATGAACACGGCGCGCTCGCTGCCGTTGGGCGTCCGGTCGAGGTTCGGGAACACGCAGACGCTGGTTTCAGGCCCCAGATAGACCGGCAGCCCGATCGAGAATTTGGAGGCGCCGCGGTCCTTGTGGGGGGCCGGGTAGGCGGGCGCGTCTTCCTCATACTGCTTCAGGTGGCGCTCCGAGATGGTGAAGCCGTCGCGCGACAGCCCGGTCAGCGCCGCGACGGCGTCGCGGAAGCGGCCGGCCATCGCCTGCGAGGGAAAGTCGAAGAGGAACTGCTGCTTCTTGCCGCCGATCCGCCACTGGCCATACTCGGCCACCTGCCCCGATTTCGCCTGCGCGAGATAGGTCTTGAGCGCGGCCATCAGATCGTCCGAAAGGACATCCTTCAACAGGATGAATCCGTCACGCTGCAGCTGTTCGTGGTAGGCGGCAAGATCGCGCTTGAACGGCATGGCACTTGTTCCTCTATGATACTCGAGAAACAGCAGTTGCAATGCCCGTGCCGACATTACGGGACTGTAAGGTGCCGGACCTTAGGGTTAATCAATCCTTAAAAAATCACTTCGGGGCGCGCTTGGCGAGGATGCGCTGCAGGGTGCGGCGGTGCATGTTGAGACGGCGTGCGGTTTCCGACACGTTGCGCCCGCAGAGTTCATAGACGCGCTGGATATGTTCCCAGCGCACCCGGTCGGCAGACATGGGGTTGTCGGGCAGCACGGCGCGGCTGTCGGTGTCGCCCACCAGCGCGCCATAAACGGCGTCGGCATCGGCGGGCTTCGCCAGATAGTCGATGGCGCCGAGCTTCACCGCAGTCACGGCGGTGGCGATGTTGCCATAGCCCGTCAGCACCACGGCGCGCGCCTCGGGCCGCGCCTGGTGCAGTGCCTCGATCACGTCGAGGCCGTTGCCGTCGGCCAGGCGCAGGTCGACGACCGCGAAAGAGGGGGCCGCCCGTTTCACATGGGCTACGCCCTCGGCCACCGATTCCGCCATCAGCACCTCGAAGCCCCGCGTTTCCATGGCGCGCGCCAGCCTGGTCAGGAAGGGCTTGTCGTCGTCGACCAGAAGCAAGGTCCTGTCGGCGGGAAGTAAGGCATTTGTCATTCGGCGCTGACCTGTCCGGCGTTCGTGCGGGGTTGCCGCTGTGTAGCCTTTTGGGAGGGCGGGTTCAATGCATACACTTACGCTCTCAGCCCTTGCCGAGATCAACGGCACTTCTCGGCCAGACAACGTAGACAACCGCTCCGTGTTCCGGGGCCTGACGATTTGCCAGGGAAACGCTGGCGCCGGAACGCTCCAGCAGCGTCTTGGCGATGAAGAAGCCAAGCCCCATGCCCTCGTGGCGGCCGGGCTCGCCGGTCTCTTCGCCATAGCCCGGACGGGTCGTCACGAAAGGATCGCCCAGCCGGTCGAAAATGTTCTGGTGAAAACCCGGCCCATCGTCGCGCACGGTGAGAGAGACCTGCGAAGGCGTCCACCTGGCATCGACCTCGACGCGGGCCTCGGCAAAGTCGACCGCATTCTCGAGCAGGTTTCCGAGCCCGTAGGTGATGCCGGGATTGCGCCGGAACACCGGTTCGCTTGCCGCCGCCTTGTCGTCATTGTCGGCCGAGCTCGTCACCGCGATGACGACGTCAGAGCCCCGGAGCGGCGCGATCAGGTCTTCCACCATGACGAGAAGCTTGGTGCGCTGATAGACCTCGTCGGTCTGGGCCTCGCGGCTCGACAGCCTGGCGAGAATTTCCCGGCAGCGCGCCGTCTGGCTGATCAGGAGGCCGATATCCTCCGTATGCGGACCTTCGGGCGGCAGTTCGCGTTTCAGCTCCTTGGCGACAAGCGCGATGGTGGCGAGCGGCGTTCCCAGCTCGTGCGCGGCGGCAGCGGCCAGCCCGTCGAGCGCCGAGAGCCGCTGCTCGCGGGCTAGGACCATCTCGGTCGCCGAGAGCGCCGCCGACATCTGGCGCGCTTCATCGGCGATGCGGCGCGCATAGATCGCGGAGAAGACGACACCCGATATGATCGCCGCCCACATGCCGCCGATATAGATGTCAGGCAGCTCCATCCGCTCGCCCGGTATCCAGGGCAGCGGAAAATGCTCGAAGGCCAGAAAGCTGGCGCAGCCAAACGCCATGAAACCGAGCCACAGCGTCCAGCGGATCGACAGCGAGGTTGCCGAAATGGTGACGGGCACGAGGAACAGGAAGGCAAAGGGATTTTCGAGACCGCCGGTGAGATAGAGCAGGACGGCCAGCTGTGCGACGTCATAGACCAGCAGCAGACCGGCATGGGTTTCCTGCAGCCGGACGCTTTTTCGCCAGCGGATGGTGAGAAAGATGTTGAGCCAGGCGCTGAGCGCGATGGCCGCAAGGCAGGCCCCCAGCGGCAGCGGGAACCCCAGGAAGAATTCGACGAAAAGCACAGCCCCCGTCTGCCCGACGATCGCCAGCCAGCGCAGCCGGACGAGTGTGCGCAGCCGGACCATGCCGATCTCGACCTCGCTGGCCGGGCGCAGCGGTGCGGCTGGATATTCCTCAGTCATTGGCGCTTTCGTGACATGAACAGATATTGAGATGCGCGGAGATTAGGCCTATCGGGTCTGCGATAGAAGTGCGACTTGAAATGAGGAAGCCATCATGCCGCGGCGGTCGATCCTGATACTTGCGCTGATGATGCTGGTGCTGGCCGCCGGCGTCGGAACCTTCGCGTTTCTCAACCGGCCGCTGCCGGATGGCGGCGGCACGGGCACCGCGCTGGTGGGCGGCCCCTTCACGCTCACCGACCAGACGGGCAAGCGCGTGACGGAGAAGGACTTTCTCGGCCGCCACATGCTGGTGTTCTTCGGCTTCACCTATTGCCCCGACATCTGCCCGACCGAGCTTCAGGTGATGACGGCGGCGCTCGACATGATGGGGCCCGAGGGCGAAAAGATACAGCCCGTGTTCATCACCATCGATCCCGAGCGCGACACACCCGAAGTCATGAAAGCCTATGTCGAGAATTTCGGACCGCGTCTCATGGGGCTGACGGGAAGCCCCGATGAGATCGCCGCGGTGGCCAGGGCCTACCGCGTCTACTACGCAAAAGCCGGAAAGACGGGTACGGACGAATACACCATGGACCATTCCAGCATCGTCTATCTCATGGGCCCCGATGGCCGCTTCGTGAAGCATTTTACCTACACGACCGATGCCCAGAAGCTCGCCGATGCCTTAAAGGAAGCCGTAACGCTCTCCCCCTAAAGTACGAGCAAATCACCGGTTGCTCCCCATATGGGGAGTTGGTACCCTTTCTGGCTACAATGGGGGCAACACGCCGTGCTTTATTATCTTTACGAGATGAACCATGCCGCGCTGGCGCCGTGGCGGGCGGTTGCCGATGCCGGACTGAATTTCTGGACCAGCCCCGCCAATCCCATGGCCGCCACGCAGATCGGCCGGTCCTTCGCGGCGTCGCTCGAGATGTTCGAGCGCACCACAAGGCGCTATGGGAAACCCCCTTTCGACATCGCCGAAACCATCGTCAACGACGAGCCGGTGGCCATCGAGGAGGTGGTGTCGCTGAAGAAAGACTTCTGCGAACTGCTTAATTTCCGCAAGATGCGGGACAGCCAGAAGGTGCCGGAGCACAAGCTGCTGATCGTCGCGCCGATGTCGGGGCATTATGCAACGCTGCTGCGCGGCACGGTCGAGGCCATGCTGCCCCATTACGACGTCTACATCACCGACTGGCTCGACGCGCGCACCGTGCCGGTGATGCATGGCAGCTTCGACCTCGATGACTATGTCGACTATGTCACCGAGTTCCTGCGCCATCTGGGGCCGGGTGCCAGCGTCATGGCGGTGTGCCAGCCTTCGGTTCCAGTGCTGGCTGCCGTATCGCTGATGAACGACGCGAAGGATACTTGCGCGCCGAAGACCATGATCCTCATGGGCGGGCCGATCGACACGCGCCGCAACCCCACCGCCGTCAACAAGCTGGCGAAGGACAAGGGCGTGGAGTGGTTCCGCAACAATGTGATCATGAAGGTGCCCGCGCCTCATGCCGGCATGATGCGCGATGTCTATCCGGGCTTCCTGCAGCTCGGCGGCTTCATGCAGATGAACCTCGACCGCCATGTCGACGCGCATCGCGAACTGTTCTGGCATCTCGTCGACGGCGACGGCGATTCGGCCGACAAGCACCGCGAATTCTACGACGAATACATGTCGGTGATGGACCTCACGGCGGAGTTCTATCTGCAGACCGTCGAGAAGGTGTTCTGCAATCACGATCTGCCGAAAGGCACGCTCACCCATCGCAACAAGCTGGTCGATCCGTCGCGAATCACGCAGACTGCGCTGATGACCATCGAAGGCGAGCGCGACGATATCTCCGGTGTGGGACAGACCGAGGCCGCACACGACCTGTGCTCCCGTCTCGCGCCGAAGAAGAAGCTGCATCATCTGCAGCCGGGTGTTGGCCATTACGGTGTGTTCAACGGCTCGCGGTTCCGCAAGGACATCGTGCCGCGCATCGTCGAATTCGTGAACGCCAACGCCTGAAGCCCGAACGCCCGAACACATGATAGGCCTGCTCCGTACCTTGCAGCGCGCCGTCGCGCCGAAGCCGCTTGCGCCGTCCTCTATCCGGATCGGCGCGGACTTGCTCGATGTCGTCTTCCGCCGCCATGCCCAGGCACGCCGCCTGGTGCTGCGGCTCGACAGCCAGGGCACGTCGGTTCTTGTTACCGTTCCCCGCGGCGTGTCGCGGGCACGGGCGCTGGATTTCACCGAACGCTCGCGGCCGTGGATCGAGGAACGCGTCAGGAGCCGGGGCGGCAATGTGCATCTGCTGCCCGGCCACCGCATTCCGCTGCGCGGCGTCGAGCACGAGATTCGCCATGTTCCGAAGCGCCGCGGCAGTGTCGCGGCCGATCCGGCGGAGGGCGTCATCCATGTGCCGGGCGAGCCGCCGCATGTGCCACGCCGCTTGGCTGATTTCCTGAAATCCGCCGCCAAGGCCGATCTGACGGCCGCCTCGCAGCGCTATGCCCAGATGATGGGCGTCAGCTACCGGCGCATCACCATCCGCGACCAGAAGACCCGCTGGGGCTCGTGCTCGGCGTCGGGCGAACTGTCCTATTCCTGGCGGCTCATCCTCGCACCTTCCTATGTGCTCGATTATGTGGCGGCCCACGAGGTGGCGCATCTGAAGCATCTCGACCACAGCCCGCGCTTCTGGCGGCTGGTGCTCATCCATTGTCCCAACGCGGCGCGCGCCAAGAAATGGCTCAAAGCCCACGGTCACGACGTCCACCGCGTCGTCGCCTGAGCCTAGCGGTTTTCCTGATTGCGCTTCATCCGCTCGTAGGCGGACATGCCCTTCTTCTGCGGCTTGTCCTCCGCTTTCTTCTTCGAGCCGCCGAAGATCGCCTCGAAGAAGCCGTCGTTTTCCATGCGCGGCTCGTCATCCGCGACATCGATCTGCGAGATGGTTGCCGGGGCGTTGGCCAGCAGCCCGGTGTCGCCGGGAAGGGGCCGGGGCAGAAGGCCTGCGTGCGCGGGTTCCATCACATCCTTCCAGATGTCGGCGGGGATCGAGCCGCCGGTGACCCGCTTGGTCGGTGTGTTGTCGTCGTTGCCAATCCAGACGCCGGCGATCAGGTCGGCGGTATAGCCCACGAACCAGGCATCGCGGTAATCCTGGCTGGTGCCGGTCTTGCCGGCGATCTCGTAGCCCGGAAAACCGGCGCGCGTTCCGGTTCCCTCGGTGACAACGGCGCGCATCATCTGGTTCATCGCGCCCAGGTCATGGCTGGTGACCGCCTGCGGAAAGCCGCTGCCGTTCCGCTCGTAGACGACCACGCCATCGCGCGTCAGGATGCGCTTCACCGAATAGGGCACCACCGGATGGCCGCCGTTCGCAAAGGGCACGAAGGCGGAGGTCATTTCCAGCAGCGTCACTTCGGACGTGCCAAGCGCCAGCGAGGCGTCGGCACCAAGCTTCGAGGTGATGCCGAGCCGGTGCGCCACGGCGGCCAGGTTCTCGGGCCCCACCTTCATCACCAGTTTGACGGCCACCGTATTGAGCGACAAGGCCAGCGCCTTCTCGAGCGTGACTGCCCCCAGATACTTCTTGCGGTAGTTCTCGGGCTCCCAGTCGCCGACGCGGACGGGCTCGTCGATCTCGATCGAGTCGGGCCGGTAGCCCTGTTCGAGGGCCGCAAGAAACAGAAACGGCTTGAAGGCGGAACCGGGCTGGCGCTTGGCCTTGGTGGCGCGGTTGAATTGGCTCTTCTTGTAGGATTTGCCGCCCACCATGGCGCGAACCGCACCCGACCCGTCGAGCACCACGAGGGCTCCTTCGCTGGCGTTCATCGCCACGCCATCCTTCGCGAGGCGCTTGCGCAGGGCGAGTTCGGCCGTCGCCTGCAGGGCCGGATCGATCGTCGTCTCGACGATCAGCGACTGCTCATAATCCTTCACGAATTCCGGAAGCTGCTCGTTCACCCAGTCGACGATGAATTGCTTGGCCGGCACATAATTCGAAGCACGCAGTTCGGCGGGCTGGTCGGCCACTTCGGCGGCCTCGAACTCGGTGATGAAGCCCGCATCCGCCATGGCGACGACGACAAGCCGCGCACGCTCGGCGGCAGCTTCAGGGTCGGCGGAGGGATTGGTGTTGCTGGGCGACTTCAGCACGCCGGCCAGTGTTGCCGCCTCCATCAGGGTAAGCTCGGAAGCGGATTTCTGATAATAGGTGCGCGCCGCCTTCTCGATCCCGGTGGCGCCGGAGCCGTAATAGACGCGGTTCAGATAGAGCTGGAGGATCTCGTCCTTGCTGAACTTGGTCTCGAGCCAGACGGCGAGCACCACTTCCTGCAGCTTGCGCTGCATGGTGCGGTCGTGGGTAAGGAAAAGATTCTTGGCGAGCTGCTGGGTAATCGTCGAGCCGCCCTGCACGACCCGGCCAGACTGGTAGTTGGTGACGATCGCCCTTACGAGGCCGATCGGATCGATGCCGAAGTGGCTGCGGAAGCGCCGGTCCTCGATGGCGATGACGGCATTGGGCACATAGTTCGGCAGTTCCGTCAGCCGCGCCTCGTCGCCGTTGAAGGCGCCCTGCTCGGCCAGCACCGTGCCGTCGGCGGCCAGCACCATCATGCCCGGCTCACGGTCCGGAATCTTGAGAAGGCCGTTTTCGTTCAGCGTCAGCCAGATATAGCCGAAGACGGCGGCAAGGCCGACGCCGCCCAGCAGCGCCACGCTAAAGGTGAAACGGAAAAGCCCGCCCAGAACCGAGCGGCGGCGGCGCGGCGGGGCCTTGGCGGGCTGCTTGCCACGGCCTTTGCCGGAGAAGAGCTGCGGTTCAACCCGCTGCTTGCCCCGGCTCACCTTCTTCGAGCGGAAAAGACCCATCCTGTTCCCGGCACCCCACGTCCCCGGAACGTGCTAGCAGCTCACGCTTTACGTATCGTGAACCGCGCCGGCGCGGGGCCGTTTCTCATTGCCGCAAAACATGGTGCAAAGATGACTGGCCTCACATCACCGCGCCGACCTGCCAGGGCACATATTCATTGTCGCCATAGCCCAAGTCTTCGGATTTCGTGTGCTCGCCGGAAGCAACCTTCAGCATCATCTCGAAGATCTGCTGGCCCTTGTCCTGGATCGACACGCCGTCCAGCACGTCGCCGCAGTTGATGTCCATGTCGTCGATCATGCGCTGGTAGATGTCGGTGTTGGTCGCCAGCTTGATCGATGGCACCGGCTTGCAGCCATAGGCCGAGCCCCGCCCCGTGGTGAAGCATAACAGGTTTGCGCCACCCGCCACCTGCCCTGTTGCCGCGACGGGATCATATCCCGGCGTATCCATGAAGACGAAGCCCTTGCCCGTCACCGGCTCCGCATAGCGGTAGACATGGCGGAGCGTGGTGGTCCCACCCTTGGCCGCCGCACCCAGCGACTTTTCGAGAATGGACGTGAGCCCGCCCAGCTTGTTGCCCGGAGACGGGTTGTTGTTCATCTCCATGTTGTTGCGCTTCGTATAGTCTTCCCACCACTTGATGATGTCGACGAGCTTCTCGCCCACCTCGCGGCTCGCTGCGCGGCGCGTGAGCAGATGCTCGGCGCCATAGATCTCCGGCGTCTCGGACAAAATGCCGGTGCCGCCGTGCTTCACCAGAATATCGACCGCCGCGCCGAGAGCCGGATTGGCGGTGATGCCGGAATAGCCATCCGAGCCACCGCATTGCAGCGCCACGATCAGTTCGGAGGCATGGCACGTCTCGCGCTTCACGTTGTTCACATGCGGCAGCATCTTGGCGATAGCTTCAACACCAGCGGCAACCGTCTTTTTCGTGCCGCCCGTCTCCTGGATCGTCATCGTCCGGAAAAGCTCGTTCTCGGTGACGTTATAGGCCTCCTTGAAGCGCGGGATCTGGAAGCCCTCGCAGCCCAGACCCACCATCAGCACGCCGCCCATGTTCGGGTTCGTCGCATAGCCCCAGGCGGTGCGCTTCAGAATGTCGAAGATAGCACCCCGGTAATCGATCACGCAGCCATTGTCCATCTTCAGCGCCACGATGCCGTCGATGTTCGGGTAATCCTTCAGCATGCCGGAGCGCTTCACTTCCTCCGCGATGAAGCCCGCCACCGTTGCCGAGCAATTCACCGAGGTGAGGACACCGATATAGTTGCGGGTGCCCACCTTGCCATTGGCACGGCGATAGCCCTGGAAGGTCGCTTGGTTGGCGAGCGGCAGGATGTCCTCAGGCTTGGCTTCTTCAGCGAAGGCATAGTCGCGCTCGAAATCATGAACGCCGGTGTTGTGCTCATGTACCCATGTGCCCTTGGGGATGTCCTGCTTCGCGAAGCCGATGATCTGTCCGAACTTCCGTACCGGCTCGCCGGCCTTGATGTCGGTCGAGGCCATCTTGTGGCCCTTGCCGATGCGGTCCAGCGCCGTGATGCCTTCTGGTGCCGCCGCACCCTTGTCGACCGTGTCGATGGCGACAAGGACATTGTCTTCGGCGGTGAGGCGAAGCATGCGGGGGGTTTTCGGCACGGTGGCGATCATGTCAGGCTCTCTTTTGCGCTTTCCGGGGCTTGCCAGAAGATTGAATTCGACTAACATGTTAGCATGCCAGTTGCCGCCGTCACCTATGATTTTCTGCCGTCCGGCAGAAACAGCCCTAAGGGTGGGGCGACGGCGCGCGTCCATGCGGCGCTCCGCGAGGCCATCGTCCTGCTGGAACTGAAACCCGGCGAAATGCTGGACAAGCAGGCCATTGCCATGCGCTTTGGCGTGTCACGCTTTCCCGTGAGCGAGGCGATGAACCGGCTGGCCGCTGAAGGCCTCGTCGACATCATCCCGCAAAGCGGATCGCGTGTGGCGCTGATCCGGATTTCGGATGCCCGCGAGAGCATGTTTCTTCGCCGCGCGCTGGAAGTCGAGACGGTGCGGAAGGTCGCGGCCGAAGCCGGACCGCCACTGATCGAGCAGCTTGCCAGCAACCTCCGTTACCAGCAGGCCGCCATCGAATCTGGCGACCTCAATGGCTTCCACGCCTTCGACCTCGCCTTCCACGCCATGCTGCAGGATCACTTAGGGTTCGAGCGCATCAAGACCGCCACCGAAACCGCGCGCCTCAGCCTCGACCGGGTGCGGCGCCTCCTGAACACGCGGCGGCGGCTGGAACTGACCCTGGCCGAGCACCGCGCCATCGTTACGGCAATCGAAGCGCGTGATGGCGCGCAAGCCGCAGCAGCCATGAACGATCACCTCGAAGCGGTTCTGGCCGAGCTTGAATCCTTCGCAAACGACAACCCCGAACTTTTCGCAGATCTCAACGCCACTGGAGGCAACACCAAATGAAGAAGCGCGTTTTCAAGGCGCCATCGGGCCAGAGCATCACCTTCACCGAGCTTGGTTTCGGCGCGGCACCCATCGCCAATCTCTACCGCGCGGTCGATCAGGAGGAGGCGCAGAAAACGCTGGAGTCCGCATGGAAGGAGGGCATCCGCTATTATGACACCGCACCCCTCTATGGCCTCGGCCTCTCCGAAACGCGGCTGAACCGCTTCCTGAAAACCAAGAAGCGGAAAGACTATGTGATCTCCACCAAGGTCGGCCGCCTTCTCGACGTCTGCCCGCCAGAGCAGCGCACCGGCATCGGCAAGTTCTTCGACACGCCAAACCGCAAGGAGCGCTTCGACTATACTTACGACGGCGTGATGCGTTCGCTGGAATTCTCGCTCGAACGTCTCGGCATCGATTCAATCGACATCGTCTTCGTGCATGACTGCGATGTCTTCACGCACAAGTCCGAAGCCGCGCGCGACGCGCATGTGAAGACACTGATGGCAAAGAAAACCGGCGGCTACGAGGCCCTCGTGAAGCTCCGCGAGCAGGGCGTCATCAAGGCCTTCGGTGCGGGCATCAACGAGTGGCAGGTGGCAGAGACACTCACGCGCGCCGGCGACTTCGACATCTTCCTGCTGGCCGGGCGCTATACGCTGCTGGAACAGGAAGCGCTCAACTCCTTCCTGCCGCTTGCGCAAGAACGCGGCATCGGCATCGTGCTGGGCGGGCCTTACAATTCCGGCATTCTCGCAATGGGTCCGAAGCCCGGCGCCATGTACAACTATGATCCCGCCCCCAAGGACATCATCGAGCGCGTCAAGAAGCTCGATGCCGTGTGCAAGGCGCACAAGGTGAAGCTGGCGGAAGCGGCACTGCGCTTTCCGCTGCATCATCCTTGCGTCGTCAGCGTCATCCCCGGCGGCGTCAGCCCGAAGGAAGTGTCGCTGAATGCGAAGACCATGGGCGTCAAACTGCCAAAGGCCCTGTGGAAGGATCTCAAAGTCCAGGGCCTGCTGCACCCCAACGCACCGGTGCCGAAGTGAAAACGGCCATCGCAGGCTCCGGCCTGATCGGCCGGTCATGGGCCATGGTCTTCGCCCGCGGCGGCCATGATGTGGCGCTGTGGGATCAGGACGCAGCGCAAGTCGACAAGGCCCTTGCCAGCATCGCACAGTCGCTGCCGCTGATGGCGGATGCCGGGCTGATCGATGACCCGAAATCCGTTCGTTCACGGATCAAAGGTGCCGCCACGCTGGCGGAAGCGCTCAGTGGTGCGGGCTTCGTTCAGGAGAATATCGCGGAGCTTGCGGAGCCGAAGCAGAAACTCTTCGCCGAGATCGAAGCGCTCGCGAGTCCTGATGCCGTGCTGTCCAGCTCTACCTCGGCCATCATGCCGTCGATCATTTTCAATGCGTTGAAGACGCGTCATCGCTGCATCGTCGCGCATCCCATGAACCCGCCGCATCTCGCGCCCATCGTGGAACTCTGCGGCGCGGATTTTACCGCTGCCTCGGCACTCGATACGGCGCGGGATTTCATGGCCGGCTGCGGCATGGCCCCCATCATGGTGAAGCGCGAGATCGAGGGCTTCATCCTGAACCGCCTGCAGCTTGCAGTGCTGAACGAAGCTTTCCGCTTGATCGCCGATGGCTATGTCTCGGCGGATGATCTCGACACCACCATCAAGGAAGGCCTCGCACTCCGCTGGAGCTTCATGGGGCCGATCGAAACGATCGACCTCAACGCGCCTCAGGGTGTGGCCGACTATATGGTGCGCTATGGCCCGACCATCCGCCGCATCGGCGAATCGCAATCCGCCGCCAAGCCATGGCCCGATTCCGTCGGCGATCAGCTCGATGCAGAAATGCGATCAAAAGTTCCGCGCGGCAAGCTGAACGATGCAACGGCCTGGCGCGACCGGCGCCTGATGGCGCTGGCCGTTCACAAACGGAATGCCGAGAAGAAGTCGCTTAGCTGATCAGTCCCGCAATCGCATCCGGATCGCGCCAATGCGGCAGGTGGCTGGCGCCGGGAAGAATGCGCGTTGCGACGTTGAAGGGCAGGTTCAGCGCGTGATGCGCCGGAATGATCCGGTCATCGCGCATGAACACGGCCTGCACCGGAACCGTGGCCTTCGCCAGCGCGGCGAGAATGGAAACCGTCTGGCTGCCATTCACCGCCACGCCCGAAGCAATGGCGCGAAGTTGGCTGCCATGCACGCCAAGTTGATCGGCGAGGCCCGCCTGTGCTTCCGCCGGCACGGCTTCACCAAGAAATCCGATGGCATGATCAGCATGGCCGCCAAGCATGGCATCCACGAACTCGCCGTTGATCTCCTCGCCGCAACCGGCAGGTGAAAGCAGTGTGAGCGAGATCGCGCGGTCAAGAAGTCTCGCGGCGATGATCGCGCCGAAGGAATGCCCGACGATATGGAACTTCGCCGGCGCCAGGCTCGCCGCTACTGCAGTTGCAATGTCATCGACCAATGCAGCATCAGAGAGCGTCTCGCCATGGCCGGGCAGATCGAGCGCAATGGTGCGATAGCCCTTCGCAGCAATCTTGCGGCCCAGTGTCGTGAAGCTCTGCGAATCGGCGAACAGCCCGTGCAGCAGCAGCACATTGCCTTTCGCCTGCCCTTGGGCTGGCCATTCGCGGAAGAAGATTTTTCCCTGTGGCGTTTCCACATGATAGGCGGCGCGCGCAGGCCGGGCGGCGGCTTCAAGGTCTGCCCGCATGATGCGGCCATTGCGGCCAGAGCCTGAGATATTGGTGAGATCGACATTGCTACGCCGCGCCGCAGCCCGCGCGGCGGTGGATGTGCGTGGTCTCAGATGATCGTCATTCCGGCGAAAGCCGGAACCCAGAGACGCGGGAGAGCTGGATCCCGGCCTTCGCCGGGATGACGGATCGGGGGATGGAGCAGCAGCTTTCACCTCAGCCACCGCTTCGCCTTCGATCTCGATCCGCGCGATGGCGCTTTCGACGGGCACCATGTCGTCGCTGCCGACAAGCCATTCGATGAGGATGCCGTCCTGCAGGGCCGGCACTTCCACCGTCGTCTTGTCGCTCTCGACTTCCAGGAGCGTCTCGCCGCGCCGGAACCTGTCTCCCGGCTGCTTGACGATGAGGCCGATGCGGCCTTCCTCCATCGTCTCCCCCAGACGGGGAAGCGGCATCTCGACTATGCGGCCCATGATGGCGCAACCCTCTTCACCAGCCACAGGCCTGTTTCCGCGATAAGCTGGGCAGAGGGCACGGAGCCCCGCTCCAGTGCGGGCGATACCGGAATGGGAATGTCTTCTCCCGCCACGCGGATTACCGGTTCTTCCAGATAATCGAAGCAGCGCTCCGAAATCCGGGCGGAGAGTTCGGCGGCGAAGCCGCTCGTCAGCACGGCTTCCGTCACCACCATGGCGCGGCCCGTCTTCATCACGGACGCCAAGAAGGACTCGTCATCCAATGGGTTGAGGCAGCGGATATCGACGACTTCCGCCTCCACACCCTCCTGCGCCAGCGTCTCGGCGGCGGCGAGAGATTCGTGCACCATCTTGGAGTAGGTCACGATGGTGACGTCCGAACCCTCGCGGCGAATGACGGATTTCCCCCATGCGCCATCGGGCTTCGCCACATCCATCTCGCCTTTGCGCACATAAAGCCCCTTGTGCTCGATGAAGATCACCGGGTCCGGGCATTTCAGCGCCATGCGTAGCAGATGATAGGCATCGTTCACCGTGGCGGGCATCACGACGCGGAGGCCCGGCACATGGGTGAACCACGCTTCGAGCGATTGCGAATGCTGGGCGGCGCCGGAGCGCCCGGTGCCGCCTTGGGTGCGCAGTACCATGGGCACACCGATCTGCCCGCCGAACATGTAGCGGCTTTTGGCGGCCTGGTTCGCCACCTGGTCCATGGTGAGGCCGGCGAAATCGACATACATCAGTTCGGCGACAGGCCGCGATCCGGTCATCGCGGCACCCACCGCCGCGCCGATGATGCCGGGCTCGGCAATGGGCGTATCGACCACGCGATTCTCGCCGAAGATTTCGAGCAGACCCTTGGTCACGCCATAGGCGCCGCCATAGCGGCCCACTTCCTCGCCCATGATGAAGACGCTCGGGTCCTCGTTCATCGCGTCGATCAGCGCCTGGCGCAGCGCATCGCGGTAGGTCGTCTCGATCGCGGCCATCAGCGTGCCTCGCCCAGGATCATCGAGAGATGCTCGCGCAAGGGCCTCGGCCGCAATTCCCCCTCGGCATAGACATCGCGGAACATCGAGTCCTGGTCCGGCGGCAGTGCCGCAATTGCATGCGCCACGGCGGCGTTCATCTCTTCGGCCGCCGCCTCGTCCAGCGCATCGAGGCTCGCGGCGTCCGCCGTCTTCCTGTCGATCAGCCTTGCCCGCGCATTGACCAGAGCATCGCGCTTGCGGCCTTCCGCTTCTTCCGCCTCATCGCGATAGGGACTCTTGTCCAGTCGCGCATGGCCATAGAAGCGATAGCAGGTGAGCGTGATGAAGCCCGGCCTGCCGTTCCGCGCCGCCGTCATGATGCGTTCGGAGGCCTCGTGCACCTCCTCGACATCGCCGCCGTCGACGGCAACGCCATTCAGCCCGCAGGCAATGGCGCGCTCGTGAAGATTGGTGTTCGCCGCCGCGCGGTCAATGCGCGTGCCCATTCCATACTGGTTATTGATGCAACAGAAGACGACGGGCAGCTTCCACAGCGCCGCCATGTTCATCGCTTCGTACAGGATGCCCTGCTGCGAGGCGCCATCGCCGAAGAACGCGACGGAAACATTCTTCAGGCCTCGGTTGCGGTACGACATGCCGGCCCCCACCACATGCGGAATGCCGCCGCCGACGATGGCATTGGCACCCAAAGCGCCCAGCCCCATGTCGGCGATATGCATCGAGCCGCCCTTGCCGGAGCAATAGCCATCGGCCTTGCCGGCAATCTCGCTCATCATGCGATTGGGGTCGGCGCCGCGCGCGATGAAGATGCCGTGGCCCCGGTGATGCGTGGTGAAGCTGTCGCCCTGCTCCATCGTCTCGCACACGCCCGAAATCGCTTCCTCGCCGATCGACATGTGCAGCATCGAGCCTGCGGTTTCGCCCCGCACGAAAAGCTCGTTCACCCGTTCCTCGAAAGTGCGAATGCGCCGCATGGTACGGTAGAGATCGAGGAGAAGCTTGTTGCCGCCGGTTGCCATAAACATAAATCCCGCCCTTGAAGGCGGGATTTATGCAGGATTGCGATGAGCCTGAGTAGTGCTTTTTATGCAGCCAGCAGTTCCGCCGGCGGGGTCTTGGCGCCGGTCATGAAGGCGACGGCATCTTCCATGCGGTATTCCTTCGGGTTGATGGTGCAGAGCCTGCGTCCCAGCCGGTGGATGTGGATGCGGTCGGCCACCTCGAAGACATGCGGCATGTTGTGCGAAATGAGCACGATCGGCAGGCCGCGCTTCTTGACGTCGAGGATCAGTTCCAGCACGCGGCGTGATTCCTTGACGCCCAGCGCCGCCGTCGGCTCGTCCATGATGATGACCTTGGAGCCGAAGGCCGCGGCGCGGGCCACGGCAACACCCTGGCGCTGCCCGCCCGAGAGCGTTTCGACGGCCTGCGCGATGTTCTGGATGGTCAGCAGGCCAAGCTCGGTCAGCTTGGCGCGGGCGCGGCGCTCCATTTCCGAACGGTCGAGCATGCGGAAGATCGACCCCAGGGCACCGGGCTTCCGCATCTCGCGCCCCAGGAACATGTTGTCGGAGATCGACAGCGCGGGCGACAAGGCGAGGTTCTGGTAGACCGTTTCGATCCCGGCATTGCGGGCGTCCATCGGCGTCTTGAAGTGGAGCGTCCTGCCCTCGAGCCTGATCTCGCCTTCATCAGGCGTCACGGCACCGCAGATCGCCTTGATCAAGGTCGATTTTCCGGCACCATTGTCGCCAATCACCGCGAGGATCTCGCCGGGGTAGAGATCGAAATCGGCGTTATCGAGGGCCGTCACGCGGCCATAGCGCTTGACGAGGCCGCGCGCGGTAAGAATCGGTTCCTGTGTCATGATCTTTCCTTTCGCATCATCTGTTCGCAAAACCACAAGGCACTTTTGCGGATGATGCTCAGCCTGCTACCTTTCTGATCCACTGGTCGACGGCGACGGCGGCGATGATCAGCACACCGATCAACAGATAGGTCCATTGCGGGTCGGCGCCATAAAGCCTCAGTCCCAGCGAGAACACGCCGACGATCAGCGCGCCGAAGATCATGCCGAGGATCGAGCCCCGGCCGCCGAACAGCGAGATGCCGCCGATCACCACGGCGGTGATCGATTCGATGTTGGCGAATTCGCCCGCCGTGGGCGAGACCGAGCCGATGCGGCCGATCAGCACCCAGCCGGCCATGCCGCAGATGAGGCCCGACAGTGTATAGGTCGTGAGCAGCATCTTCTTCACCGGAACGCCGGAAAGGTCGGCGGCATCGGGATCATCGCCCACCGCATAGAGCCTTCGCCCCCAGGCCGTGTAGTTCAGCACGTACCAGAGATAGAGCACCAGCAGCACCATGAAGATGACGCCCAGCGTGAACACCGCGCCCCCCATCTTGAGCTGGGTTCCGAAGAACTGCAGCAGCGGGGCCTGCGCCTCGATGTCCTGGGTGCGGATCGTCTCGTTCGCAGAATAGAGATACTTGGTGGCGTTGAAAATCTGCCAGGTGCCGAGCGTCACGATGAAGGGCGGCAGCTTCATGTAGGCGACGAGCCAGCCATTGATGAAGCCGCACAGCGTGCCGCAGAGCAGGCCGCAGACGATCGAGATCGGCACCGGAATGCCATAGCGGAATGTGAACTGCCCCATCACCACGGACGAGAGCACCATGATCGCGCCGACCGAGAGGTCGATGCCGGCGGTGAGGATGACGAGGGTCTGCGCCGCGCCGACGATGCCGACGATCGCCACCTGCTGGATGATGAGTGTGAGCGTGAAGGCGTTGAAGAACTTGCCGCCGACCAGCACGCCGAAGATCGCCACCGACAGGATCAGCACGATCAGCGGCACCAGCGCCTGATTGGAATGCAGCGTGTGCTGGGCCTTTTTCAGGATCGATCGGTGCTGATCCTCGAAGGACACCACCGATGTGTCGCTGTCGTCGAGGACCTTTTCGAATTCCTGGGCCTGCGCCATTCCCATCTCCCTCGCGGCGGATTTTCCGCCTTGTTGCTTTTTGGGTCCCGGGCGGCCGTTGCCAGCCGCCCGGGTACTTGCCGTTCTAATGATTGACCGAAAGAGTCAGGGGATCAACCCCAGCACTTCTCCAGGCCTTCCTTGGTGGTGATCGAGGGCACGCCTTCGACCGGATTGTCGGTGATGAGCGCAACGCCGGTGTCGAAGAAGTTCTTGCCTTCGGTAGCCTTCGGCTTCTCGCCGGTGTCGGCGAACTTCTTGATCGCTTCGACGCCCATCGAGGCCATCAGCAGCGGATACTGCTGCGAGGTGCCGCCGATGATGCCGGCCGCCACGTCCTTGACACCCGGGCAGCCGCCGTCCACCGACATGATCAGAACCTGACCTTCCTTGCCCACGGCCTTCAGCGCTTCGTAAGCACCAGCTGCAGCGGGTTCGTTGATGGTGTGGATCACGTTGATGTCCGGATTGATCTGGAGAAGGTTCTCCATGGCCTTGCGGCCGCCTTCCGGATTGCCGTTGGTGTAATCGTGGCCGACGATGCGCGGATCATCCTCGTCGCCGATCACGTTCGGGTCCTTCACGTCGATGCCGAAGCCCTTCATGAAGCCCTGGTCGCGGAGCACGTCGACGGTGACCTGCTGCGGGTTGATGTCGAGGAAGCCGATCTTGGCGTCCTTCGCGGCATCGCCCATCTTGGCCTTGGCATAGGCGCCGATCAGGAAGCCGGCCTGGAAGTTGTCGGTGGCCATGGTCTGGTCGGCGGCATCGATCGGGTCCAGGGGCGTGTCGAGGGCGATCACCAGAATGCCGGCTTCGCGCGCCTTCTGGATCGAGGGCACGATGGCCTTGGTGTTCGACGGCGTGATCAGGATACCCTTCACGCCATCGGCGATGCAGGTTTCGACGGCCGCGACCTGGCCTTCGTTGTCGCCGTCGTCCTTGCCGGCATAGGCCTTGAGATCGACGCCCAGTTCGGCGGCCTTGGCCTGCGCGCCTTCCTTCATCTTGACGAAGAAGGGATTGGTTTCGGTCTTGGTGATGAGGCAGGCACCGATGCCGGCGGCCTGGGCCGGAGCGGCAGAGAACAGCGCCAGCGTGGCGGCGCCGAAGAGAGCGGCTTTCAGAACAGTCTTCACGTCAATCCTCCCATGGAAAAAAGCCCCGTCAGGGGTTAGGCTTGGGTTGCAGTTTGCCTTCGCAAGTGGCGGCATCTAGCCTTGGGCCTTCCTCCGCACTCCCCCCGATCACAACTTAAAACGCGGAGAGAGTCAATAAGTAAACCGGAGTGATTTATTCATTGACACTTCGCGATGCTGCTGGAAATCTGGACGGTGGGGTATCAGAGACATGCGGGCATGAAAGCGGATTGGGACAGCAGCACCGCGCGGGCCGAGCGCAGCCCGGCGCTGTCGCGCGGCACGTCGCAATCGGGCGTCAGGCTCTATAACGAGCGTCTGGTGCTCTCCTTGATCCGGCTTCACGGGTCGCTTCCCAAGGCCGGAATGGCGCGGCTCACGGGGCTTTCGGCGCAGACGGTTTCGGTGATCGTCAGGCAGCTCGAAGGCGATGGGCTGCTGAAACGGCTGGCCCCCCAGCGCGGCAAGGTGGGACAGCCGCTCGTTCCCTTCGCGCTCGATCCCGACGGCGCCTTTGCAATCGGCCTCAAGGTCGGGCGGCGCTCGGGCGACCTGATGCTGCTCGACCTGACGGGAAAGGTCCGCCGCACCATCCACCGGCCCTACCGCTTTCCCTCGCCGCAGGACCTCCTCGGCTTCGTCAGGACGAGCGTCGAGGAACTGATTTCGGATCTCGGCACCGAACAGCGCCGGCGCATCTCGGGGCTCGGCATCGCATCGCCCTTCGAGTTGTGGAACTGGGAAGAAGAAGCCGGAGCGCCACATGGCGTCATGGAGGCCTGGCGGGGCTTCGACCTCGAGGCTGAAATTGCCGCACTGGTACCGTGGCCGGTGCAGTTCTGCAATGATGCCTCTGCCGCCTGCGCGGCCGAACTCCTGTTCGGCCAGGGCCAGGCCTATCGCGACTTCGCCTATTTCTACCTCGGATATTTCATCGGCGGCGGCATCGTTCTCAACGGCAGCCTATACCTCGGCACGCGCGGCAATGCCGGCGCCTTCGCGTCCTTTCCCATCGCCTCCGCGCCGGGGAAAACCGGGCAGCTGGTGCACAGCACGTCGCTTGCGGGGCTCGAACGCGAGATCCGCAAGGCGGGCGGCGACCCGGAGGTCCTGTGGAACGACCTCTCCGGCTGGGAGGGCGCGGGCGATGCGCTCGACGGCTGGATCGCCACCGCGGCAGCCGACATCGCCATCGCCGCGGCGGGCGTCATGTCGGTGCTCGACTGCGCGGCCGTCGTCATCGACGGCGCCATTCCCGTTCGCGTGCGCCAGCGCCTCGCCGCCGCCGTGCGCCTCGCCATCACGACTGTGGACATGCAGGGGATTGCGCCCTTTCCCATCGTCGAGGGCACGATCGGGGCCGATGCGCGCGCCATGGGGGCGGCCAGCCTGCCGCTGTTCGACAATTTCATCATCGACCGCAACGTCTTGTTCAAGGAAGAAGCCTGATGCTCAAGGGACTCGATCCGCTGCTCAGCCCGGACCTGCTGCGGACTTTACGCGCCATGGGCCATGGCGACGAAATCGCCATCGTCGACGGCAATTATCCGGCGGAAGAACATGGGCGGCGCGTCATCCGCCTCGACGGACATGGCAGCCCCCGCATCCTCGATGCCATCCTCTCGGTAATGCCGGTCGACGACATGGTGCCGGAAGCCGTATGGCGGCCCGCCGCCTATCTCGATGCCTCACGCATGGAGCCGGTGTTCGAGGATTTCACCGCCGTGCTCCTGAAGCACGAGCCGAAGCAAAGAATCGTGCCGCTGACGGGCGATGCCTTCTACAACAAGGTGAAGGCCTGCTTCGCCATCGTCGCCTCCAGCGAGCCGCGGCTTTATGGCAACATCATCGTGAAGAAGGGCGTGATCTATCCGTAGACGGGGGAGGTCCCTCTCCTTCTCCGCCCGCAAAGCGGGTGGGGAAGGTGGACGCGAAGCGGACGGATGGGGTGGCGCCACGGACGACCCCACCCGGCTGCTGCGCAGCCACCCTCCCCGCTGACGCGAGGAGGGATAACTACCTATTCCCGAACTCCGGCTTGCGCTTCTCGATGAAGGCCTTCATGCCTTCCTTCTGGTCTTGCGTCGCGAACATCGAGAGGAATAATCTCCGCTCGAAGCGGATGCCCTCGGAAAGCGCAACCTCCTGCGCGCGGTTGACCGTCTCCTTGGCCATCATCACGATGGGCCGCGAATAGGAGGCGATCTTCTCCGCCGCCGCCATCGCCTCGTCCATCAGCTTCTCGGTGGGAACGATACGCGCCACCAACCCGCAGCGTTCGGCTTCGGCGGCCTCCATCATGCGGCCGGTCAGGATCATGTCCATGGCCTTGGCCTTGCCGATCGTTCGCGGCAGGCGCTGGGTGCCGCCCGCACCCGGCATGATGCCGAGCGTGATTTCGGGCAAGCCGAATTTCGCGGTGTCGGACGCGATGATGAAGTCGCACATCATGGCCAGCTCGCAGCCACCCCCCAGACAGAAGCCCGAGACCGCCGCGATGATGGGCTTGCTTGCCTGCGATGGGCCAGACCAGCCTTCGAGGAATTTTCCCAGATAGGCATCGACATAGGTCTTCTCCGCCATCTCCTTCACGTCGGCCCCGGCGGCGAAGGCCTTCTCGCTCCCGGTGATGATCATGCAGCCGATCGCATCGTCGGCCTCGAAGCCCGCAAGCGCCCGGTTCAGTTCCTCGATCAGCGCCTGGTTCAGCGCGTTCAGCGCCTTGGGGCGGTTGAGCGTGACGAGCCCGACGCGGCCCGTCGTTTCAACGATGATGTATTCGTAGGCCATGATGATCCTATTTCTGGCAGGAGCGGCAGTAAAAGGTGGAACGGCCGGCCTGCACAAGCCTTTCGATGGGTGCTCCGCATCTGGCGCAGGGCTCGCCCTCGCGGTCATAGACCAGGAAGCGCCGCTGGAATTCGCCCGCGGCGCCATCGGCACCGGCGAAATCCTGCAGCGTCGAGCCGCCGGCCACGATCGCCTCGTTCAAGATCTCGCGGATGTGGCGCACCAGCTCCTCGAGCCGCGCGTCGGCGCCGGATTTTTTCACCAGCGTGCGGCTCTTGCGTTTGGGCGACAGGCCCGCCCGGTGCAGCGCCTCGCTCACGTAAATGTTGCCAAGCCCCGCGATGATGCGCTGGTCGAGGAGTGCGGCCTTCAGGGGTGCGCTCTTGCCGCGAAAGCGCTCGGCCAGATAGGCGGCGTTCAGCTCGTTGCCCAGCGGCTCCACGCCGATCGCGGCGAGCAGCTTGTGGGCCGCCGCTTCGCTCCCGGCAAACAGGTCCATGATGCCGAAGCGGCGGGGATCGGTATAGACGACGCGGGTCCCGTCATCGAGGCTCAGCACCACATGGTCGTGCGTGCCGCCGCCACCTTCGCCGGCCGCCGTCTCGAAATAGAATTCGCCCAGGTTCTGCCGCCCCGATGGGCTGAACACGGTGAAGCGCCCGGTCATGCCGAGATGCACCAGCAGGCAGTCGCCGCTATCCAAGGACATCAGGATATATTTGGCGCGGCGGGCGAGGCTCACGATCTTCTGCCCCGTCAGGCGTTGCGCGAAGCCTTGCGGAAAGGGAAAGCGCAGGCCGTCGCGCCGCAAGGTCACGCCGGCGATCCGCCGCCCTTCGAGCACGGGCTTCAGGCCCCGCATCACCGTTTCGACTTCGGGTAGTTCTGGCATGGTGACCCCTATAGACCGCGTTGCGCGGAAGCTGGCAAGGGTGCCATCGCAAGCTCTTTTCTCGGACGTGAATTGCGGGCATAAGCGCGCCTGCTTTCGCTAGAAGGGTTTTTCGATGTCCAAGTTCGTTCCGCGCGTCTTTTCCGGCATGCAGCCCACCGGCAACCTGCATCTGGGCAATTATCTCGGCGCCATGCTGAACTGGATCCACATGCAGGATACGCATGAGTGCATCTATTGCGTCGTCGACATGCACGCCATCACCATGTGGCAGGAACCGAAGGAACTGCGCCGGGCGATCGTCGATGTCACCGCCGCCTATCTCGCCTGCGGGCTCGACCCGAAGAAAAGCATCATCTTCAACCAGTCCCAGGTGGCGGAACATGCCGAGCTTGGCTGGATCCTGGGCTGCACCGGCCGCGTCGGCTGGCTGAACCGGATGACGCAGTTCAAGGACAAGGCGGGGAAAGACAAGGAAGCCGCCTCCGTAGGCCTCTATACCTACCCCGTGCTGATGGCCGCCGACATCCTCGGCTATCACGCCACGCATGTGCCGGTGGGCGAGGACCAGAAGCAGCACCTTGAACTGGCGCGCGACATCGCCAACAAGTTCAACATCGACTATGCCGATGCGATCAAGGAAGCGGGGATCGAGGACGGGCAGTTCTTCGTGCCGCCCGAACCTTACATCACTGGCCCCGCCACGCGCGTGATGAGCCTGCGCGATGGCACCAAGAAGATGTCGAAGTCGGACCCCTCGGACCTCTCGCGCCTCAACCTGACGGATGATGCCGACACGATTGCGAAAAAGATCCGCAAGGCCAAGACCGATCCCGAACCGCTGCCGACCGAGAAGGAAGGTCTCAAGGGCCGTCCCGAGGCCGACAATCTCACCGGCATCTATGCGGCCCTCTCGGGCGAACCGGTGACCAAGGTGCTGGCGCAGTATGGCGGCGGGCAGTTCTCGATCTTCAAGAACGCGCTGGCCGATCTCGCGGTCGCCAAGCTCGGCCCCGTGGGCAACGAAACCAAGCGCCTGCAGACCCAGGACCGCGCCTATGTGGAGTCGGTGCTGAAGGACGGCTCGGACCGCGCCCGCGCCATCGCCGCCCCCATCACCCGCAAGGCCCGCGAAATCGTCGGCTTCGTGGTAAGCTGAAGCGGATGCTTCGAGGCCCGCCGCAACGCGGCGGGCACCACCGGGTCAAGCCCGGTGGCAGGCTCTCAGCATGAGGAATTACAC
>JALHQC010000006.1 GCA_022842165.1 bacterium | reverse complement strand
TCGGCAAACAGTGTCGCGGTATTGCCGCCCGCCTCGTCGAGGATCGTCAGCGAACCGTCGGTCTGGAACAGTCTGGAGTTGAACAGGTTCAGGCTGGTGATCGTCGGCGTGCCGTCGATATCCACTTCGGAGTTGGTGAAGTTGACAACGTCCCAGCTGTTGAACTGCCGGTCGAAGAGCGCACCCGCCACCTGGCCCGAGTTCAGGTTGAAGAAGTTCGCCGTATCGGCTCCGGTGCCGCCGTTGAAGACGACGATCCCCGAGATGTCGAGGAACTGGCCGGCGTCGGCCAGATCATTGACCACCAGCGTATCGGCACCCGTGCCCATCTCGATGGTGTTGCCGCCGTTCAAGCCGTCGATCAGTCCACCGAACAGGCTGACCGAGTCTGCCCCGTCCCCGGCATCGATGCCGTTGGTCAAGGTGCCGCCATCGACCCGGATGGTGTCGGCACCCGAGCCGCCCAATACTGCACCGACAATCGTTACCTGTTGGCCGATCAAGCCAGAGGCGTTGAGACCGATGTTGATGACATCGGCATCATCGCCGCCCCGCAGCTGGCCGCCGATCCGCGTCGGATTGAGGTTGGTTCCGGCATCGACCGTGATCGTATCGTTGCCGGTGCCGCCGTCAACAAAGCCCGCCACGGAGGCGCTGCCGTTGATGGTGATGCTGTCGGCTTCCGTGCCGCCATCGACGTTCTGGCCGATCTGCGAGGACTGGTTGATGAGGATCGTGTCGAGGCCTGCCTCGCCCAGCACCGAGCCTGTCACCGTCGAGGTATCGGTGATGGTGATGTTGTCATTGCCGGCATTGCCGTTGACGTCGCCCAGGATCAGGGACGGATCGACAAAGATCGTGTCGTTGCCGGTGCCGCCGAGGACATCGTTGCCCACGGTCGAGTTGTGGATGGCAATCGAGTCATCCTCCGAGCCGCCGTCGACGTCGTTGCCGACACTCGAGGCGTCGACCAGGATCGTATCGAGGCCAGCATCGCCAAGGACATCGTTGGTGACGGTTGAGCCGTTGGCGACCGTGATCGAGTCGTTGTCATCGCCGCCGACGACGCTGTCGCCCACGGTCGAGTTGTCGATGCCGATCGTGTCGTTGCCTTCATTGCCCACGACGGAGTCGCCTACGGTCGAGCCGTTCTGGACGGCGATAAAGTCGTCGCCGCCTTCGCCGACGACGAAGTCGCCCACGGAGGAGGCATCCACCGTGATCGAGTCGTTGCCGGTGCCCGAGCCGCCCCAGACCGAGCCCCCGACCGTCGAGCCGTTTTGGACGGTGATGGTGTCGTTGTCGTTGTCCGGAATAAAGCCCGCACCACCGTCGACGTCGACGCCCACGCTCGAACCGTCCACCAGAATGCTGTCCGCGCCCGCGGAGCCAAGCACGGAGGCCGTAACGGTCGAATTGCCCGTCACCGTGATGGTGTCGGCTTCCGTGCCGCCATCGACGCTGCCGCCGACCGAAGACGCGAGGTCGATCAGCATCGTATCGGCACCGGCATCGCCCAGCACGTTGTTGGCAATTGTCGAAGCGCCGGTGACGGTGATCGAGTCGGCATCCTGATCGCCGCGGATATTGTTGCCGACCGAGGAGGCGCCCGACACCGTGATGGTGTCGTTGCCGGTATTGCCCCGCACGTCGGTGGCAACCGTCGACGCACCCGTTACGGTGATCTGGTCGGCTTCCGAACCGCCGTCGACATTTGCGCCCACCGAGGACGCGAGGTCGATCAGGATGGTGTCGGCGCCGGCATCACCCTGCACGCCGCCCACCGTCGAGGCACCCGTCACGGTGATCAGGTCGTCTTCCGAGCCGCCGAAGACATTTGCGCCGACGGATGAGGCAAGGTCGATCAGGATCGTGTCGTTGCCAGCTTCGCCGTTGACACTGCTGCCGACAGTCGAGCCGCCGGTTACGGTGATGGAGTCGGCCTCCGAGCCGCCGTTGACGTTGATTCCAACCGATGAGGCAAGGTCGATCAGGATGGTGTCGGCACCGTCGCTGCCATCCACACTGCTATTGACTGTCGAGGCGCCGGTGACGGTAACCGAGTCATCGTCCGCGCCGCCCTCGAGATTCGCACCCACCGAGGAGGCGAGGTCAATCAAGATCGTGTCATTGCCGGCATCGCCCCCTACACCGAACCCGATGGTCGAGGCGCCGGTCACGGTGATGGAGTCAGCATCCGCGCCGCCTTCGACCGACTGGTTGACCAGTGAGGCCAGGTCGATCAGGATGGTGTCGGCCCCGGCATCACCCACAACATTACCGGAAACGGTCGAAGCGCCGGTCACGGTGATCAGGTCGGCTTCCGTGCCGCCTTCGACGTTGCTGCCGACCGACGACGCGAGGTCGATCAGGATCGTGTCGGCTCCCGCATCGCCGAGCACGGAATTGGCAACGGTCGATGCGCCGGTTACCGTGATCCGGTCGTCTTCCGTGCCGCCATCGACGTCCTGACTGACCGAAGACGCCTGATCAATCAGGATCGTATCCGCGCCGGCCTCGCCGAACACATTATTGCCAATGGTCGATGCGCCGTTGACGGTGATCGAGTCGGCATCCCCAACGCCATTGACGTCATTGCCAACCGAAGATGCACCGGTGACGGTGATGGTATCAGCGCCAGCGTCACCAAACACATCGATGGCGATAGTCGAGATACCGACGATGCTGATCGAATCGGCTTCCGTGCCGCCGGCGACTCCGCCCGCCGAGGAACCGTTGACCCGAATGGTGTCAGCCCCCGCGCCGCCCACGACGTAGTTGGTGACCGTGGCCAGTCCGATGACGCTGATCGAGTCAGCGTCAGCCCCGCCATCGACCGCGCCCGCCTGCGAGCCGTTGACCGTGATCGTGTCGTTGCCGGTATCGCCCAGCACATTAAAGGTGACCGTCGCAAGACCGATGACGCTGATAACGTCGGCTTCAGTGCCGCCATCGACATTGACGCCAACCGAGGAGCCATTGACCGTAATGGTGTCGGCGCCTTCTGAACCCGCCACCGTGTTGGTGACGGTGGCACCCGCGAGCACGCTGATCGAGTCGGCGTCTGCGTCGCCATCGATCGCGCCGACCTCCGAGCCATTGACGTTGATCGTGTCCGAACCGTCGTCACCACTCACTGCGACGGAGACCGTCGACAGCGCGATCACGTTGATAATGTCGGCGTCACCGCCTCCGTCGACCCTGATGCCGACGCTGGCGTTGTTGATGGTGATGCGGTCAGCACCTGTGTTACCCAGCACCGAACCGGTGATGGTCGAGAGGGTGTTGACGTTGATCGTGTCGGCATCGGCACCGCCGTCGACGTCGACGCCAATCGAGGAACTGGCGCTGATCAGGATGGTATCGGTGCCGGCATCGCCCAGCACGCTTCCCGTCACCGTCGAGAAGTCGGTGATGACCACGCTGTCATTGCCGACGCCGCCGGCAACGTCGCCCGCAATGAAGGAAGGATCGATGAAGATCGTGTCGTTGCCATCACCGCCAAAAACCGAGCCGTTGACGGTGGAATCGAGGATGGCGATCGAATCGTCTTCGAGGTTGCCATCGACATCGTTGCCGATGGAAGAACCATTGGTGACACGGATGGTGTCGTTCCCGTAATAGCCCGTAACGACGCCGCCCACAGTCGACTCTGAGATTGTAATCGAGTCATTGTCGTTGCCGCCGTCCACATCGGTGCCGATGGATGAGCCGTTCGTCACCCTGATGGTATCGTTGCCATCGTTGCCTGCAACGTCAGATACCAAGGTCGAAGCATCGATGCGAATCGAGTCATTTCCGCCGTCTGCATAAATAAGCGAGACCGTCGAGTTGCCGAGGACCGAGATCGAATCATCGCCCCCAACGGCGCTCGACGTCGAATCATCACCGTATATGCCGTTACCCACAGACGAGACCCCATCTATGGTGATGGTATCGCCGCCTTGACCGCCAAATACGCCAGAAGCCGCCGTCGAACCGCCAAGAACCGAAATCGAGTCAGCACCATCTCCCAAGGGATCGCCAGCCTCGTCGTCGCCGAAGATGTAGAACCCCACCGACGACGCCCCGTCGACGGTGATGGTGTCAATTCCGTCGCCGCCAGCGACGTCATTGATGACGGTCGAGCTGCCGTTGACAGCAATCAGGTCGTCATCAGCACCGCCCTGGGCACCCCCGACATTCACCGCGTTAAAGTTGATCGTGTCGTCGCCCGCCAAACCATCGGGAAAGTCACCAGCGGCGTTGCAGGTGATGAGATCATCGCCGGCAGTGGCCGCAATGTTGCAGGCCGCCTGAACCTTCTGGCCATGCGCGGTCAACCCCAGCAGGGCCGCCGAGAGCACCGTGGTCACCAGCAGCGCACGGCGCCAATTGCGCCCCGAATGGAGGCTGGTTTCGTTGCGCGAGGTGGTGGAGGCTGCGGTGAGCGTCATCTGTATTTCCCCGTGATCATTAGTCCGGCACAGGCGTGCCGGAATCTGAGAGTTCACATGTACGACTACCCCAACACATGCGGGGGTTGAAGGGAAATATGGCGAAGCCCGTCCCGCCGGCCAACATCGGCCACGTTTTCGCCCTGATTGTTGCAGCCGCGACACAGATGCGCCGGCCGCGAAGCCGCTGCGGGTTGGACCGGCCCGCCAAGCTGCTGGCGGCTGACGAGCTGAAGTTGTTGGAAAAAAAGCTGATCCAACATCGGCTGAGACGGCCCAGGCAACGCAATGCCGAAGGCTTCGAACACCTGGCTCGCCCTGCCGTCGAATCCGCACTCCATGCATCCGCGGCAGGCATCGAACACATGCCTGCCCGATGCTCCGTCGGGAGTGTGGTAATCGGCTGTTACGTCAACCCGCTCGCCCAACTGGTGCATCATCAATTCCGGTGGTCCGGATTTGATGATCTTACCGCTAAGTATTTGATATAATTGGTGGGCGATGCAGGATTCGAACCTGCGACCCGCTGATTAAGAGTCAGCTGCTCTACCAACTGAGCTAATCGCCCGTCCATCAAGGACGTACGGCTCCGCGTGAACGGAGCCGACGGGCGGGTCTATACGTCCCTCTTGGGGGCTTGTCCACCCCTCTTTTGCGGCGGCTTCGAGGCGCTTTCGGCATAGGTTTTGAGCGGTGGTCTCATGATGACGCCGGCGCTGCGGAACTTGTGGAAACCGGGGCCGAGCCCGCCCGCCTTCCACAGCGCCAGCATGCGCGCCACATACGCGCGGCGGATTTCGGCGAGTGCGGCAATCCTCTCCATGCGCTCGGAAAGGTCGGTCTCGTCCAGCACCGGCAGTACCGAGTCGAGCTCCCGCTGGAGCGGGCTGTTGAGGCGCTGGCGGCGTAACTCATCGAGGCCGTGATGCGTGCGCTGGCAATAGAGATCATCGAGCGCCGCGATGCAGGCCCTGGCGCGGCGGCAGCGGGGGGAAGGACAGACGGGAAGCGGCAAGGCCCGCGGCGACTGATGCGCGGTGAAGCCGGCCCAAGGCCTGAGCGAGACGAAGGGCGCGGCATCACGCGCGCGGCCGCGCTGCTTCTTCGCCGTGTGAGAGGGTGGCGGAATGTTCATGGCGGTCGGGCCTCATGACAGGATGAAAAAAATGGAGGGGATGCCCCTGCCATGGCTCCAGCCCTTGCGGCCGTCGAAAGATGGTGTGTTGGGTGATGGGCCGAAGCCACGGATAGAGACGCAGCGATTTGTGCCGGGGCCAGGTTCTTCGCGATGGAATGTAGAGCCATCCCTAGCCATTGAAGGCGCTTGGGTCCTAGTGCCCAAGGGTCCTGACCGAAGCTCCAGGGGGATGGAGGTGCTGTCATTCCTTCACCCCGCAGGCGCTGCCTGTTCCTCCGGTCAATGCGAGACGCTGTGCACATTGTCCCCTCCTGTCCGGTTGAACTGTGGAGAATGTAATCCTAACTTGCGGGGAAAGTCAAGGAATATTTTCAGCAGCGGAAGGAAGCTGGGCCCCGGCCTGCGCCGGGGTGACGGTACTTATTGATATCTCCCTCGAACCGTCACCCCCGCGAAGGCGGGGGCCCAGCTTTCGGCAAGCGCGCGTGCTGACAAATGGTTCGCCGGAACAAGTCCGGCGATGACTGAATGAGGGGCTTAAGAGTTGCGTTTTAGCGCCCGGTTCACGCCGCTCAGCACCGCCTTCAGACTCGCCACCACGATGTTCTTGTCGATGCCGACGCCGAAGAGCGTTGAGCCGTCAGCGAGCCGCAGTTCTACATAGGCGATGGCTGTGGCATTCGCACCTGTGCCCATGGCGTGTTCGCGGTAGTCTGCCACGTCGAAGGCCAGGCCGCTTTCTTTCCGGATCGCGTCGACGAAACCGTCGACCGGGCCGTTGCCGTGGCCGAGGATGGTTTTCAAATTGCCGTCGACCGTGACCTTGGCGATTACGTCCTGCTCGGTATGGTCGGAACTTGCCGAATGCGAGACGAAGCCGTAGCGGCCGTTGCCGTCGAGATACTCGCCTTCGAAAGCGCTCCACAGCCGGTCGGCGGCCAGTTCGACGCCCTCGCCATCGGCGATCGCCTGCACGGTTTTCGAGAACTCGATCTGCAGCCGGCGCGGCAGTTCGATGCCGTGTTCCTTTTCGAGGATATAGGCAATGCCGCCCTTGCCCGACTGCGAGTTGATGCGGATGACCGCCTCGTAGGAGCGCCCCAGGTCCATCGGGTCGATGGGGAGATAGGGGACTTCCCACAAGGGCTTGTTGGAGGCCGCCATGGCCTTGAAGCCCTTGTTGATCGCATCCTGATGGCTGCCGGAGAACGCCGTGAACACGAGCTCGCCCGCATAGGGGTGGCGCGGATGGACGGGAAGCTGGTTGCAGTACTCCGCCATGCGCACGAGATCGTTGATGTTCGAGCAATCGAGCTGCGGATCGACACCCTGGCTGAACATGTTCATGGCGAGCGTCACGATATCGACGTTGCCGGTACGCTCGCCATTGCCGAAGAGCGTTCCTTCCACGCGGTCCGCCCCTGCGAGCAAGCCGAGTTCCGTGGCGGCGACCGCCGAGCCGCGGTCGTTGTGCGGGTGGAGCGAGATGATGAGGCTGTCGCGCGCCTTGATGTTGCGGCAGAACCACTCGATCTGGTCGGCATGGATGTTGGGCGTCGACATCTCGACGGTTGCGGGCAGATTGAGGATGAGCTTCTTCGCCGGCGTCGGGCGGATCTCGTCCATCACCGCTTCGCAGATATCAACCGCGTAATCGAGTTCCGTTCCGGTGAAGCTTTCGGGGCTGTACTGGAAGCGGATGGCATCTTCCATGCCGCTTTCCTGCGCCAGTTTCTTGATGAGGCGCGCACCCTGCACCGCAATTTGGCTGATGCCTTCGCGGTCCTGCTTGAAGACCACGCGGCGCTGCAGTTCGGAGGTCGAATTGTAGAAGTGGACGATCGCCGACTTGGCACCCCGAATGCCTTCGAAGGTGCGGGTGATCAGTTCCTCGCGGCACTGGACGAGCACCTGAACCGTGACATCGTCCGGAATCTTCTTGTTGTCGATGAGGTAGCGGCAGAAATCGAAATCCGTTTGCGAGGCGGAAGGGAATCCGATCTCGATTTCCTTGAAGCCCATCTTGAGAAGGGCCTCGAACATCCGCATCTTGCGGTCCGGCCCCATGGGCTCGATCAGCGACTGGTTGCCGTCGCGCAGATCGACCGAGCACCAGATGGGCGGTGCGGCGATCGTCTTGCTGGGCCACTGCCGGTCGGGCAGATGGACGGGCGGAAACGGGCGATATTTTTCGCGGGGGGAAATCATCATGATGTCGGTCTCTTCGGGCTTGAGCTTAGCTGGGTTGGTGTCCGTCAATCACCCCTGCAGAGCCAGGGCAGAAGCCCGGCCGGCCCTCAGGGGCAGCTAAGAAGCAGGCGGCCAAGCGCGAACGGCAGCGGAAAAGCTGCAGGACCAGACGTGATGTTTCGCGCGCGCGCCATGCCGTTCCTATAGATCAAGGCAGGGCGGCACGCAAATATTTCCGCAGCAGCAGGAAGCCGGACCCCAAAGGCGGCGTAAAGGGAATTGAGGGCTGCTGGCCGGGAGCGGTCTTCGAATTCTGCAATCTCAAAGGGAGAACGACACCATGAAGAAGCTCATTATTGCTGCCGCCCTGTCCTTTGCCCTCGCCGGGCCGGCTCTTGCCGGCCAGTGTCCGATGCTCATGGGCAAGATCGACGAGGCCATGAAGACGACGACCGCCGATGAGGCCACCAAGGCCAAGGCGATGGAACTTTACACCAAGGGCAAGGCGGAACATGAGGCGGGCGACCATGCCGCTTCCGAAGCCTCGCTCGGCGAAGCGATGAAGCTTCTGGGGATCTGACAGAAGCGCCCTCCCCCGGCCTGAACCGGGGGAGGGCTTGTCGTTCAAGCCTTGCGCTTCGGGACGACGGGATCGGCCTTCAGCGACACGAGATCGTCGAGGAGGCCGCGCGTGCCGTTATGGACGGTCAAGGACTGGACCTTGTCGGCGATCTTTTCCAAGGCTTCCAGTTCCTTCAGCCGCAGCATCACCGGGTTCTCCGCCATCACCTTCGCGGTGTTCAGCAGCGAGCGCGTGGCGTTGGTTTCCTCGCGGCGGCGGATGACGTTGGCTTCCGCCTCCTTCTCCGCCGTCACGACCTTGTTCAGGATCTCGCGCATGTCGCCCGGCAGGATCACATCCTTGATGGCGATGTCGGCGACCTCGATGCCGATTGCCGCCATCTCGGACTTCACCTGCGCGGCGGCCTCCGCATCGGTATCGCCCTTGCGCGACAGGAGCTCGTCCAGCGTCTTGACGCTGAGCGATTGGCGGAAGGCATGCTGCAGCGCGCGGTACAGCGCATCGGCATAATCCTTGACGGACGCCACCGCCTTCACCGGATCGGTGACGCGGTAGCGCGCCACGAGGTTCACGCGGATCGACACGCGGTCGCGCGTCAGCACCTCCTGGCCGGTGACGTCCAGCGCGTGCTGGCGTGTGTCGACGACCTTCACGTTGACCGTGCGGCCGACGTTCCAGAAGGCGTGCATGCCGGGCTCCAGCCGTCCCGCATAGGCGCCATCGATCGAGAGCAGGCCGACCTGGCCATCCTCCACCGCGAAGCGCTTGATGCGGTCGACCGTTCCCGACCCGATGATGCGCAGCGCCAGCGGTTCCGGCACGCTGAGCGAGGCCGTGACATCGATCTTCTCGATTTTCCACGGCCCGGCATCGGTCCAGAACAGCACGCGGCTGTCGGGCTTCACCACCCAGAACAGCTTTTGATCGCGGTAGATGACGGCCACCTCGCCCTCGCCGGTGCGGACTTCGGTGAAATGCTCGGCTACCAGCTGCGGCATGTCCTTCAGCAGCGCCTGCTCATAGGCGCTGGTGAACACCGGCTGCTTCAGGTCATGCTGCTCCACCTTCAGATCGTTTCCCAGCGATGTGAAGAAGTGACGGCCCGGACGGAGAATGGTGTTGAGCTTGCCGTTCACCAGAACGACGGCGCGCTCCGCCTCGGGTACGGTGACCCGGGTACGCAGCAGATATTTCTTCACTTCGATCATCTTCTCAGTCTCCTTCTCGGCAGTCGCGTCAGCATCAGTGCATGAGGCGGTGGTCCTCTTGGGGTTTGGGTTTGGGTTGATGTTGAAATGCGAACACCTTCCGGAGCAGCCTTGGACCGGCAGCACACGGGCCGCGGCGCCAGCGCTGCGGGCCATCGGGATGGAGCCTGAAGCGGATGCTTCAGAGCCAGATCCCGCGGCGCGTTGCGGCGGCAGTCCTCGGCACAGGCGTGATGCAGGCGGCGCGTCCCTCCTCCGCCTATCGCTTGCGCGATCGCCTTGGACGTTGCACCGGCCACTCCGGAAGGCTCAGTTCACAGCCTGCGGGTGTTACGCCGCGAGATTGCGTAGAAGGACTCGAACCTTCGACACACAGATTACAGTCTGTTGCTCTACCAACTGAGCTATTCGCAGTGGAGAAGACGGCAGGAATCGAACCCGCGACCCCCGGCTTGATGCCGGTGCTCTACCCTGAGCTACATCCTCAACCCGGATCGTCCTCTTCCGGCCCAGGTACACGGCACTCTCAGGGAGAGGCGCGCCGGAGAAGCTTTTTGAACTTCACCCGCTTGGGCTCGGACGGTGTCGGTCCGGGGAGGCGGCGCTTAGACCCGCTGCAACGGCAGCGCAAGGACAAGCGCCACGGCAGCAGGAGATTTCTGCAGCCTGTTGCAACCTGGCAACAACCTCCGATCTCACAAGCGTCATACTTCGCTGGCAACGGGTGGCGGGAATGATCTAAGACGGTCAGCAGGATTCCGGAGGATATGCCGACATGAAAGCCCTAGCCCTTGCCCTTGCGTTGACCGCAGCCGCCTCCGGCCCCGCTCTGGCGGGCCCTTGTCAGGACGAGTTGCAGAAGATCGATACCGCGCTCGAAACCAAGGAGCTTCAACCCGAACAGCGCGCCCAGGCCGAGGACATGCGCAATCAGGCCGTCCAGCTCTGTGGCGCGGGCAACGAGCAGGAAGGTGTCGACGTGCTGACCGAAGCCAAGGCGATGCTGGGGGTGGAGTAGCTATTCCGTCTTGCAGATGCCGATCCTGTTGTTCTTGGACAGCAGCACGGGGATGACCGCCTTTGCGGCGTTGCTGTCGTAGGGAACGCGCTTCAGTTCGTCCTTCTCGAAGCCCGCCTGCAGGTAGCGCGTGATCGCCCTGTCGTCCTCGCTGGCGAAGATGCTGTTGACATAGTCGACGCCGGAAGCGCCCTTTTGTGACCAGTAGACCAGCGTCACGGTGCGGCGGCCGATCAGATATTCGCCCATCTCCTCGCTCAGGACCTTGAGTTTGGCAGGCTCGCATGTGTCATAGGCGCAATCCGCCATGAGCGACTTTACCCGCGTGCGCATGCGCAGGAGCTCGGCCCTGACCCTGTCGGAGTTGCCGCGCCATTTCGATGCGTATTTCACCGCGGCGTCGTTCTTGCTGTAGGGATAGCAGGCCACGGGTGCTGCGGCCGGGCTTTGCTCCGTGCGCTCGATGGCCGGCGGCGGGTTGAAAAAAGCTGCGGCGTATTCGAACACCCATGGGCCCCCGAAGAAGGCGACGACGCAGGCCACGAAGATGAATCCGGGGCTGGTCACCCAACTGGGCAGGCCGTCATCATCATTGATCGTCATCCGCGAACTCATGGACAGGCTCCGTTGGCAGGGGTTTCGGGAAAGAGTGCCGCGATCTCGGCGGGTGGCGATGCGAACCATCCGAAATCGCTTGCACGGAGCAGCCCCCGCGACGCGAGATCGCTGATGCCCGCGGCGAGTTCGGGGTGGGTTTCGGGTGTTACCGCGTAGGTCGCTCCGCCGTCCTCGACATTCACCTTGGTGATCATCGCGGCATATTTCTTCCAGGCCTCGGTCTCGCGGATGTTCTCTTTGCTGCGGCCGCCGCTGCGCGCGACGATCAGATCGAAGAAGGCGAGATAGCTCGACTTCGCCTCGAAATAGGCGGCGAGATTGTGGGCAAGCCGCTGGCGGTAATGATCCTCGCAGTAGCGCTCCGCATCGGTGCGCATGACGCAAGCCAAATAGCGGGTGCCGGATTCGACGGTGAGCCTGATCTTGCTGGTGATCAGCTTCTTGGCGGCACTGGCGCCAAATTCCGGATATGTCTTGCGGTATCTGGGCGTGAGGCAGGACTGCTGGAGAGCGGCGTCCTTCGCGTCATAGCCGCCGGGTGAGTCGACCCTCAGGTCGAACTCGGATGGCGAGTCCGAATAACCGATGCGCTGTTCGATGACGAAGTAGAACAGCATCGGGATGAAGTTGAAGCAGGCGACGAAGAAGGTGATCGTGACCGCGATCTTCGCCAGCTGCCTGACCAGCTTCGGAATGCGAAAGGGCGGGCGTTCTGCATGCCCTTCGGCAGGCTGCCGATCCGTCAGCCGCTGTGGTTCTGCAACCCCACGTTTTCCGAACGACATCGCAACGCTCCCTGCTTGCGAACGAGGCTAGGAGGCGGGGGTAAAGGCAGGGTAAAAACCGCGCGGCATGTTGTTCTGAAGGCTGGAAACTGGAACGATGCTGATGGTGTGTATTGACATCACGGCAGCCGCGCCTTTAGAACAAAATATGAACAACTGGCTCCTTCCCGGCATCGCGCTAGGATGGGGGTTTCTCGAATCGGGGCGATGGCGATGGCGAACGCGCTTTACTATGGCGACAACCTGCATGTGCTGCGGGAACACATCGCAGATGAGAGCGTGGACCTTGTCTATCTCGACCCGCCCTTCAATTCGAACGCCAATTACAACGTGCTGTTCAAGGCGCCCGGCGGCGAGCAATCACAGGCCCAGATCGAGGCCTTCGAGGACACCTGGCACTGGAACGACGTGGCCGAAAGCGCCTTCGACGAGGTGATGCAATCCGGCAATTCCAACGCCGCCGACATGCTGCGCGCCATGCGGAGCTTTCTGGGAGAGAACGACATGATGGCCTATCTGGCCATGATGGCGGTGAGGCTCCTGGAATTGCACCGTGTACTGAAGAAAACCGGATCGCTCTATCTTCACTGCGACCCGACCGCGAGCCACTATCTCAAGATTTTGCTCGATGCGGTGTTTGGATTGAAATGCTTTACGAATGAAATTGCTTGGGTACGCACTACACCAAAAGGACTCGCCTTCTCTAGGTTTGCCTCAAATCATGACATTGTGCTGTTCTACAGAAAGTCAGATGAATACAAATGGCTGCCTCAATATGCTCCGTACAGCGATGAATACCTTTTGCGCTACAATCTGATTGATGAAAAAACTGGGCGTCGCTTTCAAGCAACTTCACTATCGAACCCAAGCCCTGATCGCCCTAACCTTACTTACGAGTTTCATGGGCATACCAAGGTATGGAGATGGACGAAGGAACGGATGCTTCAGGCCGAAGCCGATGGCTTGATCTATTTTCCCCCTTCCGGCGGTATTCCTCGCGAGAAGCGATTCTTGGATGAGCAAGAAGGTGTTCCAGTGTCTTCCGTATGGACTGACATACCGGCTGTGAATGCGGTAGCACAGGAACGCCTCGGCTATCCCACGCAAAAGCCCGTTGCCCTGCTCGAACGCATTCTCTCGGCGTCATCCAACGAAGGCGACGTTGTGCTCGATCCCTTCTGCGGCTGCGGCACCACGGTTCATGCGGCGCAGAAGCTGAACCGGCAGTGGATCGGCATCGATGTCACGCATCTTGCCATTGCTCTGATCGAAAGCCGGTTGAAGAAGGCATTTCCTGGCATCCGGTATGACGTTCATGGCGTGCCGAAGGACGTGGGCGGCGCGCGCGCACTTGCGCTGAAGGACAAGCATGAGTTCCAGAAGTGGAGCACGTCGCTTCTGGGCGCCATTCCCTATCGCGATGGAAAAAAGGGTGCGGATGGCGGCATCGACGGGCTGATTTATTTCAAGCCGGATGGCAAGAAGACCGAGCGCGCCATCGTCTCGGTGAAGGGCGGCGATAGCGTGTCCGTTCCCATGATCCGCGACCTGAAAGGCGTGCTGGACCGCGAGAAGGCCCCCATGGGCATTTTCCTGTCTCTGGTAGAACCGACAAAGCCGATGATCGCGGAAGCCGCCTCGGCGGGAATCTACGACACGGGCTTCGGCAGGTTTCCGAAGCTGCAGATCGTCACCATCGCCGACCTCTTCGCGGGAAAGCGCCCGCAAATTCCCTTCGGCCATTCGGAAGGCTTCAAGAAGGCCGCGAAGGAGAAAGACGGGAAGCAGGAGAAGCTGTTGTAAGTGTGCCCCCTCTCCTCCACGAATGTGGGGGAGAGGGTGGGGTGAGGGGGCTGCAGCCACGCGTCATTATGGAAATGGTATTCGCGGAAACGCCCCCTCACCCTGCCCTCTCCCCCGGCCAGGCCGGGGAGAGGGGGGAATTCGTGAGACCGCCTTACGTCTCGAAAGCCAGAACCGCGAGGATGATCGCGGCGAGCGCCGACATCCAGACTCCGGAGACGAAGAGTTCCAGGCGGGGATAGAGCGTCGCATCGCCGCTTCGCATCATGCGGCCCGCGGTCATCCGGGCGAGGCCGTGGCTGAGCGTGAGAAGAAGCACGAAGCCGATTTTCACCATGAACCAGATGTTGGGCTCTTCCGCCGGCGCGAGGTTGAGCCACAAGCCGATGCCGGTGATCCAGATCGCGGCGATCACGATATCGGCGATGCGCGCCAGCACGCGGCGGAGGTAGGCCAGTGCCGCCGCACGGTCGCCCTTCTCGCCGGACGCGATGCGGATGTTGATGTAGTTGGCGATGCTCATGCCCGTTCCCGTGGCAATCGCAATGAAATGGGCAATGAGCAAAATCGTCTTCATGGTGTGGTGGTCTCCCCCTCCCGCGCCCGTTCCCGTAAATCCCCGTCAGGTTTCTAGCACACCCGACGAGATTTGCACGGCTTGTCCCGCAACCCGCACGGCGGCGAGCTTTCCGTTCGCGACATCGGCCTCGAGCCACAGGTCCGACGGGCGGCCCATCTCGTAGCCCTGCTCTAGCTGCCAGCGGTGGGTGCCGTCCTTGAGGCTTTCGAACTCCAGCAATTGCGTGGCGAGGATCGCCGTGGCGGAACCGGTCGCCGGGTCCTCCGGAATGCCGCCGGTCGGCGCGAACATGCGGGCGCGGTAAGCGGTGTTGGCGCCATCGCCGCCGGGTGTGTAGAGATAGGCCATATCGGTGCCGAGCGGGGTGACGAGCGAGGACCATTGCGGCTCGCAGGGTCTTGCACGCTGGAGCGCGGCACGCGCAGCGATGGGCACGAGAAGGCAGCGCGTGCCCCCCTGAAGCAGCCGGGCGGAATGCTTGCCAAAGCCGATGTCGGCAACTTCGAGGCCGAGCGCGCGGGCAATGGCGCCAGGCTCAGGCTGGGCAACATCGGGCGCCACCGCCAGCACGGGTGCGGTAAACTGGGCGCGCGGCACATCGCCGATGCGCGAGACCTTGACGGGCACGAGCCCTGCTACCTCTTCAAGCCGGATCACCGTCTCGAAGGCGCAGCCGGGCTTGTACTTCTTTTGCGCCAGGTGAATGGCGCAGCCAACTGTCGGATGGCCCGCGAACGGCATCTCGCCGCCGGGAAAGAAGATGCGGACCTTGGCTGTGTTCGCCGCATCATCCGGCGCCATGACAAAGATCGTCTCCGACAGGTTGAACTCGCGGCAGATCGTCTGCATCTGCGCATCTGTGAGCCCGTCCGCATCCTCGACGATCGCCAAGGGATTGCCCGCAAACTTGCGGGCGGTGAAAACATCATAAGTATGGAAGGTGAGTTTCATAATGACGGACTATCGCGCGGGGCGTGAGAGGCGGCAACCGGAACATTGTCCCGATTGCCGCGATGCTGCGCGGTTACTGCAGCAGCGCGCCATAGATGAGTTTCAGCGACAGCAGGAACAGCGCGACCTCGACGAAGCGGAAGAACAGTTTTTCAGGGATGATGGCGGTGAGCCTGTAACCCAGAAGCGCACCGGCGATGGCGACGGGCGAGAGCAACGCGGCAAGCTTCAGATTGCCGGGGTTGAACTGGCCGAGCGCCCAATATGGCACCACCTTCACCATGTTGATGATGGCAAAGGCGATGGTGCTGGTGCCGGCGAACACCATCTTCTCGAGCTTCTGCGGCAGCACATACATCTGGTAGGGCGGGCCGCCGGTGTGGGACACAAAGCTCGTGAAGCCGGTGACGGTGCCCCAGAACAGGCCGCGCGGCACGTCCGCGGGTTTTGGAGCTGCGTCCTTCCGCTTCATCACTGCGGTGGCGCAGTAGAACAGGCCGATGACGCCGATCAGCAGCGTCACCATCCATTCCTGCGTCACATGCGCGGTCGCCCAGCCGACGCCGACGCCGAACACCATGGCTGGCAGCAGGATGATCAGGTTCCGCCTGTCATACTGCTTGCGGTAGGCCCACAGGCCGACGACGTCGCTGACGATATAGACCGGCAGCAGCATTGCCGCGGCGGCGACTGGCGGCATGACCTGCGCCATGACCGGCACGCTCAGCACGCCGACGATCGGCAGGCCGCCCTTGGACGCCCCCACCAGCAGCGCGGCAAGCGAAATCACCCCGTAGAACCAGACGGCGTCCTGCATCAGGGCGATTCAGGCCCCAGCGCCAGCGCCGCGTGATCCTCGCCAAGGAACGCGCAGAGCATTTCGACGACGAAGCCATGGTCCTCGCGCTGCGGGACGCCCGATACCGTGACCGCGCCGACGACGCCTGTGCCGATGATGTGGATGGGAAAGCCGCCGCCTGCGGGGGCATGGTTCATCGGGTCGATGCCGCGCGAATGATCGAAGGCCTGGCGCTTCAGTTCATATTCGCGGCCCACCCGGTAGGACGATTTGTGGAAGCGCAGCACGGTGTTGACCTTGCGGCGAACCCATTCGGGATTGTCGGGCGAGGTTCCGGGCAGTGCCGTGTAGAACAGCGGCCGGTTGCCGATGCGGATGTCGATGACGAAGGGCATCTCGCGCGAGGTGGCGGCGGCGCGCATCTGGCTGCCGAGCGCCCAGGCATCGGCCTCGCCGAACCGCTCGAACCGCAGCCGTTCTTCCTGCCGTTGAATTCCGGCGATATCGCTCTCGAGACTCATCCCGGTTTCTCCCGTTGAATGCCCAAATTCTAGTCCCGGCACAGCGCGTTAAGATAGTGTTAACGATGGCCGCAAGCGCGCTTCCGTGTGGCACCCGGCATGCACCATTCGCAAGCATAGTTCAATCCGGGAACAAGGAAGGCAACAGCCATGGCAATCATTCCGAGCCCCTTCGGCAGGCCACAGCACGACGCCGGCGCAACCGAGCGCCCCAAGTCCGCCGAGATGACGCCGGGTGCGGGTTTCCGCATCCGTCTCTCGATCGAGCGGCCGCCGGCTACGCTCACCGCCATGTACCGCGATTTCGAGACACCCGATATTTCCGACATCCTGAACCGCATGTACACGATGGCGCCCGAGATCAGGAACCTGGTGAACGGCCTGCCGCTGGTCGGCCCGGCGCTGACCGTCAAGGTTTTCCCCGGCGACAATCTGATGGTTCACAAGGCGCTTGATGCCGCCAAGCCGGGCGACGTCGTCGTCGTCGACACCAGCGGCAGCCAGCGCAACGCCGTGCTGGGCGATCTCGTCGCCAACAAGGCAAAACACCGTGGAATTGCAGGCTTTATCGTCGATGGCCTGGTGCGCGACCTGCCCGGCCTGATCGAGGCCGGCCTGCCGGTTTTCGCGCGCGGGGTGACGCCATTCGGTCCGCTCCACCGGGGGCCTGGCGAGCTCAATCATTCGGTGAGCTGCGGCGGCATCGTCGTCAACCCCGGCGACATCATCGCCGCCGATACCTCGGGCGTGGCAGTGATCCGCCGCGAGGTGGCGGAGGAAACCATCATGCGGCTGCGCGCCCACCGCGCCCGCATGCAGCAGTATGTGAGCGATGTGAAGGCCGGGAAATTCTCCAACGACTGGGTCGACCGCCAGCTCGCCGCCGATCATTGCCTGGTGGAATGACGATCATGAACGTGCATCCCCTCATCACCCGGACGCTGTTCCGCGGGCTTCGCCTGGCGGACGTGCCCGGCAACGTCCAGCACCTGAAGTTCCTAGAGTTGCGCCGCCGCTACTATGACCTGTTCTGGAACAGCGTGGCGGGAGAGCTTGGCGCCCAGATCCGGAAATGGGACAGCTACACCCGCCTGACCCGCAATGGCACAGTTGTCATCGTGCGCGGCCCCGAGGTGCGGCTCGACGATCATCTGACGCTGAACCTGATGGGCAACAAGGCGCTGACCTACGAGCTGCTGGCCGAACAGGGCCTCGCCGTTCCGAAGCATGTGCGCTTTCCGGTGACCGACCTCGGCGCGGCCTATGGCCTGCTCGACAGCGCCGCGCGGCCCCTGGTGGTGAAGCCCAATTTCGGCACCGGCGGCGGACGCGGCGTGACCACCGGCATCACCACCCGCAGCGCGCTGAAGCGCGCGGCGATCTGGGCGGCACGTTTCGATACCGACCTCATCGCCGAGGAACAGATCGAAGGCCAGTCGTGGCGGCTGCTCTTCGTCGATGGCCGTTTCCTCGATGCGGTGCGCCGCGACCCGCCGCGCATCCTGGGCGACGGGATGCGCAGCATCCGCGAACTGGTGACCGCTGAAAACGAAAAGCGCCTCAAGGGGCGGCACTTCACGGCGCTGAGCCCCATCCGCCTCGACCGCGAGGCTCTCGACTATCTCGCCGCTCAGGGCTTGACGCCGCGCGCCGTTCCGGCAACCGGCGAAACCGTGATCGTCAAGCGCGCCTGCAACGAGAATGACGCAAGCCAGAACCATTCGCTGAGCGCCACGGTGCATCCCGCCACCATTGCGGCGTGCGCCAACCTCGCGCTGAACCTTGGCGTGAGGCTGGCGGGCATCGACATCATCGCCCGCGATATCGCGAAGCCCCTGACCAGGGACAATGGCCTGATCGGCGAGATCAACACCACGCCCGGCCTTCATCACCACGATCTCCTCTCGGCGCCGCGCGCCGGGCTTTCGGTGGCGGCAACGCTCATCGCCCACATGTTCGAGACAAGATCCGGCACGGTGATCCTGCCGGAAGCCCACAGGCCATCATCGCAGCTCCGGGTGGCCGCAGGATGAGGATCGATGTTTCGAGGCCGGTATTGCTGCTGGGTGGCAAGGAGAACGCTCTCTCGATCACGCGGCATCTGGGCAGGCTCGGCATTCCGATCCGGGTGAGCGGCCCCGCGAACTGCTGGGCGCTGCATTCGCGCTATTGCACCGAGGCCCTGCCCGTTCCCAGGAAAACCGCACAGCAGGACTATTGGAAAGCCCTGCTGCTCGGCAATGACGGCCGGCTCAACGGCCACATCGTCTGGGCGTTGAGCGACGAGGCGATCGAATTCGTCAACACCCATCGCGGCAGCCTGGCCTTGCGCTATACGCTCGACGAGAGCGATCCCATTCTGCAGAACGACTTCCTCGACAAGACCCGGACGCTCGAACTGGCAAGGCTTGCCGGCGTCGACGCGCCGCGGCACTGGCGGCTCGAACAGAACCAGGACCTCGAGGCGCTGCGCCGTGAGATCGCTTTTCCCGCCATGGTGCGGCCGATCCAGTCGCACAAGTTCACGCGCGTGTTCAAGCGCAAACTGTTCATCGTCGAGGAGAGCTTCGACGAACTCGCTGATCATGTGCGCAAGGCCTGGGACCACGGCATCGACGTGTTCATCGGCGAGATGATACCGGGGCCCGACTCGCTTCTCTCGAGCTACTACACCTACCGCACGAAGGACGGGCGGCGGCTGTTCGATTTCACCAAGAGCGTCATCCGCCGCTGGCCGGTCAACCGCGGCAATGCCTGCTATCACAAGACCGGCTGGCTGCCCGAAACGGCCGCCGCGGGACAGAAATTCTTCGACAGCGCCGGGCTCAAGGGCCTCGGCAACATCGAGTTCAAGCGCGACCTGCGCGACGGCAAGCTGAAGGTGATCGAGGTCAACGCCCGCTTCACCGCGGCACAGGAACTCGTCCGCCGCGCCGGGGTGCCGATCGACCTGATGATCTATTGCCACCTGACGAAGCAGCCGGTGCCGGAGCCCCGCCTCGAAAGCCGCGAATTGCGCTACTGGTATCCGTTGCGCGACTTCATGGGCTTCCTCGAACTGCGGCGGAAGGGCGAACTGTCGTTCTGGGGCTGGCTTAAGAGCGTAGCAAAGCCCGGCATGGTGTTTCCGCTGGTGTCGCTGTCGGACCCGCTCCCCATGCTCGGCGCGACGCTCGCCATCGCGGCGCGGCTGGTGAGCTGATCCCCGATGCGCATCGCCCGCCCGGAGCTTGAGCGCGAGATCATCCGTATACTGACGGCACATGGCGCAAGCCCCGCCCAGGCCGCAGCGGCGGCACGGCACATGGGCTGGTGCGAAAGCGTCGGCCGCCACAACTTCGGCATCGAGCGCATTCCCATTCACGTGAAGCGCCTCGCCGCAGGCGTGCTGAACGGCAAGGCGGAACCGGCTCTCGAGCAGGTGGCCCCGGCCATTGCCCGGCTCGATGGCGGCGGCGGCTTCGGCTATGCGGCGGCAGAACGCGCCATGGCGGAGGCGATCCGCATGGCGGGCGCTGCTGGCATCGGCGCGGTCGGCGTTGCCAACAGCAATTTCTTCGGTGCCGGCGCCTTCTACGTGAACATGGCGGCGGATGCCGGCATGATCGGCATCGCCATGAGCAATTCATTCCCCAAGGTCGTCGCGCATGGCGGGCTGAAGCCGGTGCTGGGTACCAATCCCTTCGCCTTCGGCGCGCCGCGCGCCAATGGCGAACATCTCCTCTTCGACATGGCGACAAGCGCGCTGGCCGGGTCGACGGTGCGCGAGCACATCGAAAAGGGTGAGCCGCTGCCCGAGGGCCTTGCCATCGACGACCACGGCCAGCCGATCACCGATCCGCGCAAGGTGGGCGATGGCGCCCTCCTCCCGTTTGGCGGACCGAAGGGCTTCGGGCTCTCGCTGCTGGTGGAAATCCTGGCGGGCGTCATCACCGGTGCGGCCGTGGGCGATGGTGTGGCCTCGATGTACAATGATTTTTCGCGCAATGGCGGCAATGGCCACTTCCTGCTGGCGCTCGATATCGCGCGCTTCATGCCGCTCGAAAGCTATCACGCCCGTTTCGAAGGCCTGGTCGCGGCGCTGAAAGCCTCCGGCGGGCATGTGCTGCTGCCCGGCGAAGTGCGCTGGGAAAACCGGCGCGACGCGGAAGCCAATGGCTGCGAGATCGACGCAGCGAAATGGGCGGCACTCGAAGCCCTCAGCGCTTCGAGATGATCTCCACCATTTCGGTGTAGCCACGCTCCTTCGCAAGCTCGAGCGGTGTCTTGCCCTCGCGGTCGGCGATCGTCACGTCGGCTCCCGCCTGCACCAGTTCGCGCGCTGAAGCCTGATGGCGCTTGCCACCATCGCCCAGCACGACGACCTCGATCATCGCCGTCCAGCCCAGGCTGTTGATGTGATCGAGCGGCGCGCCCGCCTTGATCAGTTCACGGATGATCCCCTCGTGGCCCTCATGCCCGGCGGCGATCAGCGCGGTGCCATCCCACGGACTGGTAATGTTGGCGGGCGAGCAGCCGATCTCGAGCGCCACGAGAAGTGTCGGCACATCATCCGCCACCGCGGCGATGGTGACAATGTCATAGCGCTGGCTGTCCAGCGCGTTGACGTCCGCTCCCGCCTTGGCGAGTGCGCGCATCACCTCATGCTGGCCCAGATGGGCCGCGACATGCAGCGGCGTGCGGCCATGCCCGTCGCGCGCATCGAGCACGGCGGGCTTTCCGGCGGCGGCACGCACGGGTGCTGTCTCGCCCGAAGCCGCCGCAGAATGAAGGCCTGAATAGGCCGCGATCTCGGCCGCCGACGGGGCAATCTGGGCGGATGCGGGATCGGCAAGAAACAGCACCGCCAGCACTGCTGCAGGGTTCAGTTTACGTCTGAATGTAATGTTCATTGCCTCACCCCCCGCGTTGTTGGCCCGGCTACAATACCGTGGTCTCCTCCAATGTCACGGGCGCGGAACGCGGCTCCGGAAATCGTCCGGCAGAAATTCGATTGACGTAAGGATAGGTCAAGAAGATAATGCGGCCTTCGTGCATGTGCTTGATCCCGACGTCTTCGGCAGGACAACGTGATGGCAATCAAGATCGCATCCTACAATCTCGAAAATCTCTTCCAGCGCGCCTCCGCGATGAGCGAGGCGCATGAGGGCGATGGCCGGGCGGCAATCGAGGACCATGCGCTTGCCAATACCATCGTCGAGAAAGCGGTCTATTCCGATCAGGACAAGGAGATATTGATCGCACTCTCGAAGAAATATGGCTGGCATCTTCTCAATCCGCCTAGCAACGCGCTGGTTCAGATGCAGAAGATCAGGGGCAAGCTGTTTTACAAGAAGAAGACGCCGAAGAATTCTCCCCTGACCGTGGTCGCCTCGGGCCGTGCCGACTGGACGGGCTGGTTCGAACTCCGCAAGGAAGACGTGACATGGATGGCGACCTATAACACCGCGCGCGTCATCGCCGAAAGCAATCCCGACATCCTGATCCTGATCGAAGTGGAATCGCGCCCGACCTTCCGGCATTTCAACGAGCAGGTGCTGGAGGCGAAGTTCGGCATCTCGTATCCGCATTACATGGTAATCGACGGCAATGATGGCCGGGGCATCGACGTCGGGATCGCCAGCCGGTTTCCGATCCGCGATATCCGCTCGCACGTCGATGACCAGTACAGGGACGTGGAGGGCCAGTCTCCCACCGACACGCGGCAGGTGTTTTCGCGCGATTGCCCGGAGTTCGAGATCCTGCTGCCGGGCGGCCAGTCTCTTATCGTGTTGCCGAACCATCTGAAGTCGAAACGCAACAGCACCTTCAGCACCAATGGCGAGGAAGACGAGGCAACCAAGCGCCGCCGCGTGCAGGCCAGGCGGGCCTTCGCCATCGCCACGGCGGCACTCGGGCGCAGCGGCCTCGTGCTGGTCGCCGGCGATCTCAACGATACGCCGGACAGCGGCCCCATCGGCGAAATCCTGAAGGGCGGATTTGCCGATGTCATGGATCATCCCGACTATCCGAAAGACCGCCCCGGCACCTACGGCACCGGCCTGAAATCCGGCAAACTCGACTATCTCATCATGTCGCCCGATCTGAAGGCCGCGCTGGTGACAACCGGACTGGAACGGCGCGGGTCCTATCATCCCAATACCTGGAAGCCCTTCGACACCGTGACGGGCGCAAAGGACGAGGCATCCGATCATCATCTGATCTGGGCGGAGTTTAATCTTTAGGAGGCTTGTGCCGACCCGGCGAATACCACGGTGCCAGCGAAGGAAGTCACTTTGGCAAGTGTGGAGGATTTGCCGCCAGTCTGGAGCGCCATCAGCAGCGTGGGCACGAGATCCGCCACGGCGGCGATGGTGACGATGTCATAGCGCTGGCTGTCCAGCGCGTTGGCGTCCGCCGAAGTGCTAACACACGGCATGATCGGCGACGAACAGCCAGAACCCGTGGCAAGACTCTTCACTTCCTTCGCCACCAACATCCGGAACGGCGAACTGTCCATTCGTCAGCGTCGGCGTGAAGGCACCAACGGGAACCAGCCTGCGAAGCTTCGAGAGCTGCTTGGTGGAGACCATGGGTGCTTTCGTTTCGTAGAAACAGGATGTGAAGAAGGCCCCGGAGGGCCTTCTTCCTCTTGTTATCAGTCCTTGAACGGATCGAACTCGTTCTCGCCCGCCATGATCACCCCGAACGGGCGGAGCCTGTGGACGATTTCGATCGTTCCGGCATGGGCGGCCAGGACTTCCGGCAGGCGGCGATAGGCTTGCGGAGCTTCATCGATCCCGCCGCCGATCAGCATGACGTTCCGGTCGGCAATCCATGCCTTCCAGTCGCCGTGCCGGATAGCACCCTGCTGACGGAGCTTCAGCTTTCGCATCGTCTCCCGCGGGTGTGCCCCGCACAGCGTGTATTGCGCACCCTGCTTCAGGCCAGCCTCAGCGCGGGCACGCTCATAGTCCATCCACGGAACCTGAGTGCTGCAGCCATCAGCCGTGCATTGGCCAACCGTTGCGACACCGCCTATCGCCTTCGAGCGCGACATGACACGGCCTGCGCCGTGCACCGTCGAAAAAAGCGCGGCCGTTGACGCCTCGCTGTCGACCCCGCGGAGGATCACGGCATCATCGCCCATCGAGCCGCCGACGAAGCCGAACTGCCCCGGGAACGCCGGTGTGGCACCCTTGCGGACCACATACATGTCAACCCCATTGTGCTGCTCGCGCCACACGAAGTTGTGGTGGTTGTGGACCGAGAAGGACACGTTGCCGCCGATGATCGACCGCACCTTCTCGACAACCCACTCACGGCCCGCGTAGGCATAGAGTCCGCCCAGTTCGACACCCGCAAGATAAGCCCGGCCGGCATCCGAATGAACATCCAGCAGAGCCGGCTCCACTTCCATGCCACTTTTCGCACCGGCTGCAGCAAGAGCCTTCGTCGTTGTCTTGTGGCCGAGCCCGCGCGACCCGAAGTGGACGCCGATCCATACGAAGCCGTCCTCGTCCTCGAAAAGGTCAACGTAGTGGTTACCGGAACCAACAGTTCCAAGCTGCGCCCGCGCAGTGGTCTTGAGGTCCTCGACATCGGCGGCCTTCCACAGATCGCTGTCAAAGAGATCGTGGTCGACACGCTCGGCATTCTTGCGCCCGACACCAAAGCTGACCTGTTTCGCGACGTCCTGCAGAATTGTGGCGGCGGAGTTCCGAATGTCGTCGTAGCGCGTGTCGAGCTTCACTGCCATGTTGCCACAGGCAATGTCGAAACCTACGCCAGATACCGAGATATGATCGGTATAGCCGACAACTCCGCCGATCGGATGCGCATAACCAAGATGGCCGTCGGCGCAAAGTACGCCAGCCACAGCGCTTCCAGTTGCAAGGCAGCGGTCGAGCTGCTGGATTGTCTTGTCGTCATGGTCGCCATAGATGATCTTGTGAATCATGTTCGTCGCTTTCGGAAATGTATTGTGTGGTGAGATGCAATTGAATGATGTCCAATGTATCGGCCGCGTTCGCAGCCGACGTCTGGATGTGTGATCGTGCTTGGCGACTGAGGTCGCCGTCCGATGCCGGTAAAATATGGATTTTGTTTAAGTACGATCATGTGATCCTCCGCTTGTTAAGGCGGAAGATGATGATCTGCCACCAGTTTAATCGATGAAACTCGTAATGAGAAAATCCGGGCTTCTGCCCAGCCGCTCGCATTTGCCCGACAGCCTTTCAGGCTGGGCAAGTTCGTGCGCAAATGCGCTATGGATTGCGAGTTGGGTCACGTTCGTTCCGATTATCGAATGGAGAGCGGCGTATTGCACAGTTCCAAATAGCCTGCAACTATAATTTGTCGCTGCTGCTTGGATGGCCACCGATTGCTTTGGTTAAGTTAGTCGGCATATTCAAATTTAACAGTGGTGCATTCGCATCATGTGACTGGCGGCTTTAAACAAAATGGCCGCCCCGGGGGACGGCCATCGCAATAATCAAAGATCACCGGGTCAAGCCCGGTGACACGCAGCTTCGCTGCTAATTCCGTGCCCTGTCCACCAGCTTGTTCTTGCCGATCCACGGCATCATCTCGCGGAGCTTGGCGCCCACTTCCTCGATGTTGTGGCTGTCGTTGTTCCTCCGGATCGCCTTGAAGCGGGCGGCACCGGCGCGGTATTCCTGCATCCACTCGGAAGTGAACTTGCCGGTCTGGATGTCCTTCAGAACACGCTTCATCTCGGCCTTGGTTTCGGACGTGATGATGCGCGGGCCGGTGACGTATTCGCCCCACTCGGCGGTGTTCGAGATCGAATAGTTCATGTTGGCGATGCCGCCTTCGTAGATGAGGTCGACGATCAGCTTCACTTCGTGCAGGCATTCGAAATAGGCCATCTCGGGGGCATAGCCCGCTTCAACCAGCGTCTCGTAGCCGGCGCGGATCAACTCGACGAGGCCGCCGCAGAGGACGACCTGCTCGCCGAACAGGTCCGTCTCGCACTCTTCCTTGAAGGTCGTCTCGATGATGCCGGAACGGCCGCCGCCCACACCGCTCGCGTAGGAGAGGGCGAGGTCATGCGCGTTGCCGGAGGCATCGTGATGGATGGCGATGAGGCAGGGCACGCCGCCGCCCTTCTGGTATTCGCCGCGCACCGTGTGGCCGGGGCCCTTGGGCGCGATCATGACGACGTCGATCGTCTTCTTCGGTTCGATCAGCGCGTAGTGCACGTTGAGGCCGTGGGCGAAGGCGATGGCCGCACCGTCACGGATGTTGGGGCCGATCTCTTGCGCGTAGATGTCGGCCTGCAGCTCGTCCGGCGTCGCCATCATCATGAAGTCGGCCCACTTGGCGGCCTCCGCCACGGTCATCACCTTGAGGCCGTCGGCTTCCACCTTCTTGGCGGTGGCGGAACCGGCCTTGAGTGCCACCGCGATATTGGTGGCGCCTGAGTCCTTGAGGTTCAGGGCATGCGCCCGGCCCTGGCTGCCGTAGCCGACGATGACGACCTTCTTGGCCTTGATCAGGTTAACGTCGGCATCCCGGTCATAATAAACGCGCATGGTCTCCAAACCCCCTTGATGTGATGGCGAGGGGGAATAGCGGGGTGCTGGCGTCAAGGCAAGCGGCATCGTGGCAGGCCGTCATGCAAGCTGAACACGGCCTAAATCGCGGGTTCAGCGCCGGTTCAAGGGCTGCGGTCCATTAGGGAACGAGAGAGGCATAACCTGACGTAAACAGATTGGAGTGACCCCCATGAAGACGTTTCAGACCGCCGGCCTTGCCGCCATCGTGTTTCAAGCCTCCGCCCTTTTCGCCGCCCCCGTCCAGGCCGGCCCGAACGAGTTCCTTCCCGCTATCGGCTGTGTCGGAACCACAATCGCGGGCGAACTCGCCACTTCGGTGTGGTACCAGAACGGTTTTGCCGTGAACACCCACTCAAGCGGCGACCGCGACATCCTGTGCCCCATCCGCTACGAACGGATGAGCCCCGCCTCGACATCGGTCATCGTTCGCGCCGTCGTCTTCGATAACACCAACGATCCCGGCGGCAAAGCCGCGATCTGGATCTGCGAGGCAGATTCTGGCAATGGCGGCGGCTGCTTCGATTCCGCCTCCACAACCGACAACGATCGCGGACAGGTGACGCTGGAGACAAGCTTCACGCCCAACAGCAACACGCGGTTTCTGTACCTCCGCGTGCGCCTGCCGGATACCGATGGCGACGGCAAGAAGAGTTTTCTTGCCGGCTATCGCGTCTGCCGCGGCTCGTGCTGAAGTCGAATGTCTATAAGCCGGTGCCCGCCGCGCAAGGGCCCCGGCTCATCCGATTTCAAATTACCAGAAAATCGGTGAAGCCGAGTGTCACGGCCTTGTCGAATGTGGCGATCACCACATTGGCGGTGGCCGCGTTGCCATCCGCATCCCACATCAGGCTGCGCGTGCCGCTGGCATAGAGGAAGCGCCCATGCCCCGCATCGGCAGCGCCTGACACCGCGAAATAGCTGGCGTCGGCCAGGGTGCCGAGGGCCAGCCCATAATCGCTGGCGCGCACCGTCAGCGTTCTGTCAGTTTCGACGGCAGGCCCAGCGTGCCGGAAACGACAGCCGCCAGAATTTTCTGTACCGGGCCGATGCGGCTGAGGCTGGCGACGAGATGATCCCGCGCCAGGGGCAGGAGTTCGGAATCCGACTGGTAGAAGGGCGTGAAGACCCGCGACATCGCCTGGTAGAGCTTCACGTGGAACCTGCGCTTTGCCGCGTAAGCACTTAGCGCGTCTCGCAAATCGGCGTGTTCTTTGAGCGCGAAGGCGAGTGCCGAGACATCCAGCAGCGCCATGTTGGCGCCCTGCCCCAGCTGCGGGCTGGTGGAATGCGCGCTGTCACCGATGAAGACGAGCCGCTCGCCATAGGGGATGGACAGGGTGTGGTGGTGATAGCTGGCGAGCACCATCTGGTCCGGAGTGGAGACGGCATCCATCAGCGGCTGGCATTCCGGCCAGTAGCCGAGCACGCGGGATTTCCAGTGCTCCAGCCCGGCTTCGCGCCACATGCCGAATTCATCGGTCTTGAGGCTCCAGAAGAAGGCTGTCTGCTCCACGGCTTCTTCATGCTGGCGGCCGATGGGGAGAACGCCCAGCATGATGGAGGCCTTGTCATAGCGCTGCTCGAGGGCATTTGGATTGAAAGGCGCGCCGGGCCAGGGAAGGCTGGACCAGATGGCGCCATAGGCGAGAGCTGAGCGGTAATCCGGCCCTGCCGCATGGGGAATAAGCGGCGAGCGCGAGCCGAGCGCATCGATGACGAGGTCGAAGGGGCCTTCGCGGCGGGCTTCATTCACGATGAGAGAGGTGCCCTCCAAATCCTTGATTTGACTCAGCGGTTCGACCTCGACTCCTGCGGCCTTCACGGCATCATGCAGCACGTTGAACAGTGCGGCGCGGTGAACGGCAAGGCCGCGCAGGTTTCCCAGCACCTCGTAGCGCACGTCCAGCACCACGCGCGCCGAGCCACAGGCCTTGCCGTAGAGCCGGTCGATGCGCGCACCAAGGCTGCGGATGCGCGGGCCAACGCCCAGCCAGTCGAGCACGGCAAGGCCCGTGGGCTGCAGGATGAGGCCCGAGCCCAGGGGTTTCGGCTTTTCGAACTGGTCGAACAGGGTGATGCGGTGGCCCTGCGCCTTCAGGGCGAGCGCCGCCGAGAGACCCGCGGGGCCAGCGCCGCAGATCGCGATGTGAAGGGATTGCACCATGGGATGAGCTTATGCGGAAGCCCCTTCCCACGCCGTAAACGCGATGCCGCAGGGCTGGCCCGCGCGGCAGGCTCTTTCCGGATTCGCGGTTGTCACTCTAGGATGCTGCTTGAACCAGGAGCACGCCATGACCCTCGATCCCGCCACGCCATCGATCATCCTCGGCACCAATGTGCTGGGCTGGAATGTGGATGAGCCCTCCTCCCACCGGCTGCTCGATGCCGCCGTGGAGCGCGGGCTGACCGCCATCGACACGGCGGACGTCTATTCGCACTGGGCGAGTGGAAACAAGGGCGGCGAGTCCGAAACCATCATCGGCAACTGGATGAAGGCCCGAGGCAACCGGACTGCTGTGCATATCCACACCAAGGGTGGTGCCCCCGGCGCACCGGGCGAACTGGCGGGCGGCAATGCGACTGCCGTCTACCTGACGAAGGCGGTGGATGCCTCTCTTAAGCGGCTGGGCACTGACTACATCGACCTCTACTATCTCCATTACGACGACAAGGCGACGCCGCCTGAGGAAACACTGCGCGCCTTCGAGCGCATGATCGAGAGCGGAAAGGTGAAGGCGATCGGCGGATCGAATTATGAGGCCCAACGCCTCACCGCCATCATGGAAACGGCAGAGCGCGAAAACCTGCCGCGCTATGCCGTGCTGCAGACGCATTACAATCTGGCCGACCGCGCCGTGTTCGAGACGGAGCTGAAGGCTGTCTGCGGCAGGTATGATCTCGGCGTCATGGCCTATTTCGCACTGGCCGAAGGCTTCCTGACCGGCAAGTACCGCAGCACGGAAGATGCCGCGAAGAGCAAGGCGCGCGGCGGCAGCGCCACGGAATACCTGAACCCGCGAGGGCTTCGCATCCTATCAGCGCTCGATGCCCTGGCCGCAGCGCATGGCGCCAATTGCGCGCAGGTGGCGCTGGCCTGGCTTACGCACAAGCCGCGCGTCAGGGCGATTGCCAGCGCCACCAGCATCGCCCAGCTCGACGACCTCGCCGCCGCGATGGCGCTGAAGCTGACGGCCGAGGATGTCTCAACTCTCGATCGCGCCTCGCGCGCGGACTGACCCCCTCGTCTTCCACAAGGAGTAGACGATGCCGGAGGCCAGGATGCCGAAGGTGACGGCGAGCGAGACGGCGGGCGGGATCTTGTCGAGGCCCAGAAGGTCGGCGAGGAAGATTTTCGAGCCGATGAAGATCAGCACCACGGCGAGCGCCAGCTTCAGATAGTGGAAACGGCTGACCATGGCGGCAAGCGCGAAGTAAAGCGCGCGCAGGCCCAGGATCGCGAAGATGTTCGAGGTGTAGACGATGAAGGGATCCGTGGTGATGGCGAAGATCGCCGGCACGCTATCGACCGCGAAAATGACATCCGCCACCTCGATGAGGATCAGGGCGAGGAACAGCGGCGTCATGAACCACGCAGGCTTGCCCGTCTTCGGGTGGAACTTCTTCACGAAGAGTTTTTCGCCGTGATGCTCGTCCGTCACGTTGAAGCGGCGGCGCATGAAGGAGAGCAGCGGATTCTTCGCAACGTCGTATTGCTTGTCGGCGAACACGATCATCTTGATGCCGGTGGCAATCAGGAAGAGCGCGAAGATATACATGACCCAGGAGAATTCGCTGACGATCGCCGCACCAAGCCCGATCATGATGGCGCGCAGCACGATCACGCCAAGGATGCCCCAGAACAGGACGCGATGCTGATACTTGCGCGGCACCGCGAAGAACGAGAAGATCATGGCGATGACGAAGACATTGTCCATCGCCAGCGCCTTTTCGACGGCAAAGCCCGTCAGATATTCCATGCCGGACTGGGCACCGAGATACCACCACACCCAGGCACCGAAAGCGACGCCAAGGCTGATGTAGACGCCTGACAGCACAAGGCTTTCGCGGGTGCCGATCTCGCGGTGTTCCTTGTGCAGGACGCCGAGATCGAGCACCAGCAGGGTGATGACAATGGCCATGAAGGCCAGCCACATCCAGACAGGCTTGGTGAGCCAATCAGCAACAAGAAAACCCGAGAGAACTTCCACGGCGGATACCCCTGTCATGTCATGCATCCGACATCGCGCTTTGGTGATGCAGCGCCAGAGGGGCCCGGACAAATTCGAAGTAGGGCTGGCCCCTGCCATTTCAAGGCAGGCATGATATTACTTTTTGGAAATGGAGGGGCCGATGACGCCAGAACAGCGGATCGAGAAACTGGGATTGGTGCTGCCGCCGGCGGCGGGTGCGGTGGCGAACTACGTGCCATGGGCCATCAGCGGCAATGTGGTGATGACCTCCGGCAACCTCCCCTGGCGCGATGGCAGGCTTGCTTATTCCGGCCGCATCGGACGCGAGCTTTCAGGCGAGGACGGCTACAGATCGTGCCAGCTCTCCTGCCTCAACGCGATTGCGCAGATCAAGAACGCGGTGGGTGAACTCTCGAAGGTGAAGCGCATCGTGAGGCTGGAAGGAACGATGTGGGTGGACGAGAGCTACAAGGAACATCCGAAATGCCTCAACGGCGCGTCGGACCTGATCAACACGGCCTTCGGCGACAAGGGCCGGCACACGCGCATGATCTATACCAATCCGGTGATGCCGTTGGACTGCACGTCGCTGGTTGTTCTTTTTGCGGAGATATGAACATGGATGACGCACGAAAGGCGGAACTCGAACGCGCAATGGCGGGAAACGGCATGGTGGGCCAGCGCCTGCTGTCGGAGACTGACGATGTCCGCGTCTGGCGGATCGAGTTGAAGCCTGGCGAGCGCGTGGGATTTCACAAGCATGTGCTGAATTATTTCTGGACGGCGACCAGCGGCGGCACCTCGCGCTCGACCTATGCCGATGGCCGGAGCGTGGACACCAGTTACGACGTGGGAACGACACGGCATTACCGCTTCGGCCCGGGCGAAAGCATGGTGCATGATCTGGAAAATATCGGCGATACGATGCTGAGCTTCACGACGGTTGAACTGAAGGCCGGCAGCGCCAATGCACCGCTTGCGCTGCCTGTAACACCGGAGAACGCATGACGCCGCAGTTCACCGAAGTCGCATCGGGGCTCGCGTTTCCCGAGGGGCCCGTCATGCTGCCCGACGGGGGCATGCTGGTTGTCGAGATCGCCAAGGGCATCATCACGCGTATTGCGAGGGACGGGCGGAAATCGACGCTTGCCACGCCGGGCGGCGGACCCAATGGCGCGGGTTTCGGACCGGATGGTTATCTCTATGTCTGCAACAGCGGCGGCTTTTCGTGGAACACTGCGGGCGGCAGGCTGGTGCCTTCCGGACAGGCGGCGGACTACAGCGGCGGCCGTATTGAACGCGTGAACATCGACACCGGCAACGTTGAGGTGATCTACACCGAATGCGGCGGGCACCCGCTGAAGGGGCCGAACGACATCGTCTTCGACCGGCAGGGCGGCTTCTATTTCACCGACCACGGCAAGCGCCGCGCGCGCGATGTCGACCTGGGCGCGCTCTACTATGCGAAGACCGACGGCAGCATGATTACCGAGTTGGTGCAGCCGATGATCATGCCGAATGGCGTGGGACTTTCGCCAAACGAGTCGGTGGTCTATGTGGCCGAGACGCGCACCGGGCATCTGTGGGGTTTCGACATTCTCGCGCCCGGCATGATCCGGCAAGAGCCGCCGCACGAGAATGGCGGGCGGCACCTGAGCGGACCGCCGGGATACACGTCCTATGATTCATTGGCGGTGGAGCGCGACGGCAACATCTGTGTGGCCTCGCTGGTGCTCGGCGGCATCAACGTGGTGGCGCCCGATGGAAATTTCGTCGAGTTCGTGGCCGTGCCCGATCCGATCTGCACCAACATCTGCTTTGGGGGCAAGGACCTGATGACGGCCTACATCACCCTGTCGAGCACCGGCCGCGTGGTGAGCATGCCCTGGCCGAGGCCGGGCTTGCGGTTGAACTTCGATCCGTCAGCATAAGCTCTCCATGGCCGGGCTTGACCCGGCCAGCCAGACTTTCAGCAATCGCGAATACGGAAAGCCTGGGTCACCGGCTCAAGGCCGGTGATGGAGAGCGGAGGGAAGCACCCCTCAGATCCCCTCGCCCGCCGACCACAGCAGCCGCAAGCCCAGTGCGCCGAGGAACAGGCCGGTGATCCGGTCGATCCACGCCTTGGCGCGGAGATAGAAGACGCGCACCGGGCCGGAGCCGAAGAACAGCGACACCGCCGAATACCACCACACCTCGTTGAAGGTGAAGATGACGATCATGATGAGACGCATGCTCAGGGGCTCGTCCGCCGGCATGACGGCGTAATAGATCGAGCCGAAGAACACCGCGACCTTGGGGTTGGCGATCTGGGTGAGGAATCCCTTCATGAAGGGATTGCCCAGTTTCTCGCCGCCGTTCTCAAGTTTCAGCGGTTCGGCGGCGTGGCGGAAAATCTGGTATGCGATCCACAGCAGGAACAGCGCGCCGCCTGCCTTCATGGCCATGAACAGCATCGGCACCGCCGCGAACAGCAGGTTGAGGCCCAGAAGTGCAGCGGCCGACCAGACAACCGTTCCCGCGCCAAGGCCGAAAGCCACCTTGATGCCATCGGCCCGCGACTGCGCCACCGCCGTGCGCGCCGTGATGAGGAACGATGGCCCCGGCGAGATGACGGCGAGAAGCTGGATCAGCCCGATCGAGAGGAGAAGAAGGAGATCAGAAGTCGCCAATGGCCTGCCTGAACTGTTTCACGGTTTCCGCCATCCCGAGGGTCAGCGCATCGGCGATGATGGCGTGGCCGATCGACACTTCCTGCAGGTTCGGCATCGCCTTGACAAGGGCGGGAAGATTTTGCCGCGTCAGGTCATGCCCGGCATTGAGGCCGACGCCGGCCTTCTCCGCCGCTTTACCCGTGGCCACGACCTTGTCGAATTCGCGCTGGAAGGCTTCGGCAGAAAACGCCCCGCCATAGGGGCCGGTGTAGATCTCGATGCGGTCGGCGCCGACTTCTCTGGCAAGCGCGGGGAGTGCTGGATCGGGATCGACGAAGAGCGACACGCGCATGTTGCCCTTGTGGAGACGCGCGATGACTTCGGTCAGCAGCGCGCGGTTCGCGGCAATGTCCCAGCCATGGTCGGAGGTGCCCTGGCTGGGATCATCCGGAACGAGCGTCACCTGGTCGGGCTTTTCTTTCTCGACGAGGTCCAGGAACCGCGCGTCCGGATAGCCCTCGATGTTGAACTCCTTGCCCGGATAATCCATCCGCAGCAGGTGGCCGAGTTCGGTCACATCGCTGCGCCGGATATGCCTCTCGTCAGGGCGCGGGTGAACCGTGATCCCGACAGCACCTGCATCAAGCGCGATGCGGCTCAAGCCCTCGACGGACGGCCACGGCAGATCGCGCCGGTTGCGGAGATAGGCGATGGCATTGACATTGACGGACAGCTTGCACGGCACGGTTCAGGCACTCCATGAACGAGCCTCCTGCCTAGCAATGAATTGGACCGTACAAATGGTCCGGTTCACTGAAAAAATGCCAGTCCGCTTTACTCCTTCATTCCCTCTGGTCCGCGCGTGATGCCGGCAACGCCGGTGCGGGCGACTTCGACGAGGCCGAGCGGCACCATGAGCGAGATGAACTGCTCCACCTTGTCGCTTTTCCCCGTGATCTCGAAGATGAAGCTCGTCGTTCCGGCATCGATGACGCGGGCGCGGAAGGCATCCGCCAGCCTGAGCGCCTCGACGCGTTTTTCGCCGGTGCCCGCGACCTTCACCATGGCGAGTTCACGGGTGATGGCCTGGCCCTGGACGGTCAAGTCCGCCACAGAATGGACCGGCACCATGCGCTCGAGCTGATGCTTGATCTGGACGATCACCGCGGCGGTGCCGCTCGTCACGATGGTGATGCGCGAGACGTGCTTCTCGTGCTGGGTTTCCGATACCGTAAGCGAGTCGATGTTGTAGCCCCGCCCCGAGAACAGGCCGATGACGCGGGCGAGAACGCCCGGCTCGTTGTCGACGATGACGGCGAGCGTGTGCGTCTCGATCTCCGGCTTCGAGGGATCGAGAAAATAGGCCGAGCCGGGTGCGGCTTGAAGAACATTCATGGCGGTGTCTCCTGATACGGTCTGGACTGTTGTTGGAGGAAGGGATCAGCACCCGGCCGGCTGGCGGCTGCATAGGCGCGGCGCGCATGGGCAAGAACGCGGCGGACGGCGGCAAGCGGATCTTCTGCCGCGCCGTGCTGCCTCAGGAATGCGATGTGGATCATCCGCAGCTCGACCGGCATGGACGCGACCCCCAGGTGAAGTGCTGCTGCCGTGCGATGCAGGCCGGGGCAGACGCGAAGCAATTCACCCCGGGGGCCGATGCCCGCTCCAACGTCGCGTTCGACAATCTCCGCCGCCACTGGCCGGATTTCGCTTGCGGCAAAAGCCGCCGCCATCTCGATCGTGAAGGCCGGCCGCCGCACCACACCCTTCGCCGCGATGCTGGCGAGAAGCGATGCCGTATTCTCGAAATAGGCGTCGATCTTCGCGACGGTATCTAGTGCGACATTGTTCCGCCTGACCGGCCGGCCATCCCGCATCCGCACCCGGAACTTCCGGTGCGATGGCAACTGACGGGACCATCCGCCCTGGGCCGCGACCTCGCCCACCTCGCGGAAAATGGCTTCGTTGCGGAAGTCGAAACTGATCTGCTCCCAGTCGCCCCAGCCGGTGAAGAACTGGCAGACACGCTTCCGCGCCCCGGGCGGGCCGCATTCGAACAGCAGGTTGCTGGCGAACAGCCGCGGGTCGGCCTCGAAATGCAGCGCGTCGCCAAACAGCTCGGCGGCATCTTCGAACGCGCCGGAAAAACCTGGCGGCGCCGTGGCGGGCACGTCCAACGCCATGCGGATTGCCGAGGCCAGCCGCCCCGCACACTCCGCATCGTCATCGCCCCTCGTCACCGTCCGGTTTCCTCCGCTTGCCGTATCAGACCAGCATCTTGCCCTTGGCGTCGATGGCGGTGCCGACTTCCTCGTCCGGCACGTCCTCGCCCATCAGCATCTCATTATGCGCCTTGCCCGAAGGGATCATCGGGAAGCAGTTGGCGAGGCTGGCGACACGGCAATCGAAGATGACGGGATGCGGCGTCTCGATCATCTGCTTGATTTTGCCATCGAGATCGGCGGGCTTGTCGCAGCGGATGCCGACGCAACCATAGGCCTCCGCCAGCTTCACGAAATCGGGAAGCGCCTCGGAGTAGCTTTCCGACAGGCGGTTGCCGTGGAGCAATTGCTGCCACTGGCGCACCATGCCCATGTACTGGTTGTTGAGGATGAAGATCTTGACCGGCAAACGGTATTGCACGGCGGTCGACATTTCCTGCGCCGTCATCTGCACCGAGGCATCGCCCGCGATATCGATGACCAGCGACTTCGGATGCGCCATCTGCACACCCACGGCCGCGGGAAGCCCATAGCCCATGGTGCCCAAGCCCCCCGACGTCATCCAGCGGTTCGGGTCCTCGAACTTGTAGAACTGCGCCGCCCACATCTGGTGCTGGCCCACTTCGGTGGTGATGTAGGTGTCCATGTGCTTCGTCAGCTCGTAGAGCCGCTCGATCGCATATTGCGGCATGATGACGTCGGCGTTCTTGCGGTACTTCAGGCAATCGCGCGCGCGCCAGCCGTCGATCTGCTTCCACCAGGCGTCCATCGCCTTCTTGTCGAGTGACAGCGACTTCGACTTCCAGACACGGATCATGTCTTCCAGCGCGTGGGCGACATCGCCCACCACGGGGATATCGACGCGCACCGTCTTGTTGATGGAGGACGGATCGATGTCGATGTGGATCTTCTTCGAACCCGGCGAGAAGGCGTTGAGGCGGCCGGTGATGCGATCATCGAAGCGGGCGCCGATGTTGATCATCACGTCGCAATCATGCATCGCCATGTTGGCTTCATACATGCCGTGCATGCCCAGCATGCCGAGCCAGTTCTTGCCGGATGCGGGATAGGCGCCGAGGCCCATCAGCGTCGAGGTGATCGGGATATTGGTGAGCGCCACGAATTCGCGCAGCAACTTCGATGCCGTGGTGCCGGAATTGATGACGCCGCCGCCGGTATAGAGCACCGGGCGCTTGGCGGATGCGATGAGCTCCACCGCCGCGCGGATGGCGTTCTGGTCCGGCTTCACCTTGGGGCGGTAGGTCTTGTGCTCGATGTTCTTGGGGCCAACGTAGCGGCCGGTGGCGAACTGCACGTCCTTCGGGATATCGACCACGACCGGGCCCGGGCGGCCGTGGGTTGCCACATAGAACGCCTCATGTAGGATGCGCGCGAGATCGTTCACGTCCTTCACGAGATAATTGTGCTTGGTGCAGGGCCTGGTGATGCCGACCGTGTCGCATTCCTGGAACGCGTCATTGCCGATCAGATGCGTGGGCACCTGGCCGGTGAGGCAGACCATGGGGATCGAGTCCATCAGCGCGTCGGTCAGGCCCGTGACCGCATTGGTGGCGCCGGGGCCCGAGGTGACGAGCACGACGCCGCATTTGCCGGTGGAGCGGGCATAGCCTTCCGCCATGTGGGTGGCGCCCTGCTCGTGGCGGACGAGGATGTGCTTCACCTTCTCCTGCTGGAAGATCTCGTCATAGATCGGCAGCACAGCACCTCCCGGATAGCCGAACACATGTTCGACGCCCTGGTCCGCCAGTGCCTTCAGCACGATTTCAGCACCTGTCATCTCGGTCGTGGCCATCTCAAACCTCTTGATCCTGTCATATTCCGTCAAACACGCCTGTCGCTTTCAGGCAATAAAAAAGGCCCCCGAGGGAGCCTGATTCCGCGCAACACCACCAGTTCCTGGAGGGTTAACCCTCCCCGGCGTTGCGCGGTCCTACTACGAGAATGCTGTTCATGGGTCGAGGTTCTAAGGCGGTGAGCGGAAAAGTCAAGGGCGATGCCGGATCGCCTCTCAGAACTCGGCCAGTTCGGCGAGCTTTACCGCCAGTTCCGGGGCGAAGGCCGGAGCGAGAGTTTCGTCAGGCCTCACCACATGCATATTCCGGTAGCCGTCTTCCGCAGGATCGCCGAAAATGAAGGTTTCCAGCGTGCCGACGTCGATCACCCACAGGGCCTTCACGCCGAAACGGGCGTAGATCTGGGCTTTCCGCCCCTTGTCGTAGGCAAGTGTTGTATCGGCAACTTCGACTGCCAGAAGCGATGTGGCAGGCGAGATTTCCGAGACCTTGCTGCGGCTGTCGTAGAACAGGAAGTCGGGTTCCAGAAAGGTGCTGACTCCGAGCCGGAATGTGGTTTCAGGAATGATGCGATAGGCGTTTGACTTGTGCCGGAACCAGTGATCGATCAGTGCCGCCTTATAGCTCTCATGCCTGCTGCCTTTTGCCGGCATGGGAACCACTTCTCCATCAATCAGCTCGAAACGCTCGTCTTCCAGCAGGATGCCGGCTGCCACCATCGCTTCAATTTCGGCGACCGTCCACAGCCGGCGCGCCAGACCTTCGGCAGCCTGCGTGGTGAGGGGCAGTCCAGCGGGACGGAAATGCGTGTTCATGCCGGTCTATATAACATGCCCCGGCCCCTTGCGCATCCTTCAAGCAGTCAAGCCGGTAACTCCCGCCAGTGGGCCATCTGGCCTCGCCACCAGGTGAGCTGGCGCTTGATGTATTGGCGGGTCGCGGTCTTGGCCTTGGCCGTGGCGTCTTCGAGCGTCACTTCGCCCCGGAGATGGGCGAGAAGCTCCGGCACGCCGATCGCCCGCATCATCGGAAGCACCGGATCGAGCCCCATGAGCGGGCGCACCTCGTCCAGCGCCCCTGCCCGCAGCATCTGGTCGAAGCGAAGCTCGGCGCGGGCGTAGAGCTCGTCCCGCGGCACCTCCATGAAGATGCGCTCGACCTCGACCCCCGCCAATGGCGCCATCGACTGGCCGTCCCGCTGCCATTCGAGAAGGGATACTCCCGTCGCGTCGACCACCTCCAGCGCGCGCACCAGCCGCTGCCGGTCGGTCGGCAGCAGGCGGCTGGCCATCTCCTGGTCGCGCTGCCAGAGCTCGGCGTGGAGATCGCCCTCGAAGCTCCGCCAATGGGCTCTGATGTCGGCAGGAATTTCCGGCACCGGCGCCAGCCCCTTCTCCAGCGCCCGGAAATAGAGGCCGGTGCCGCCGGTGATGATGGGATAGAGGCCGCGCTCCCATGTCGCCTCGATCTCGAGCCGGGCTTCCTTCAGCCAGCGCGCCACCGAGAACTGCGCCTTGGGGCCTACATGGCCGTAAAGCCGGTGCGGCGCGGCTGCTTCCTCCTCGGCCGTCGGCCGGGCGGAGAGAATGCGCAAGGGCTGATAGACCTGCAGCGCATCGGCATTGATGATGACGCCGTTCCATTTCCGCGCCAGATCGAGCGCCAGCGCGGACTTGCCGCTGGCGGTGGGGCCTGCAATAAGCAGCGCGCGTTTTTGAAAGTTGCCGGTCATATGGATTCGCTTCTCATTCTCATAGCAGCCCCCGGCTCGCGCGCAATCGGAAGCGATGTGTTATCCCGCTTGCACGATGCCGGCGGCAGGAACCCGCAATGGCTGTCGGACGGCGAGGCGCTGGAAGTTCCGGTGTTCGAACAGCTACCGCGGTTCCGGGCGGAAATCGCGAGGCTGCCGATCGACGCCAATGTCGTTCCGGCGGAGAACCGCCGCAAGCGGCTCCTCATTGCCGATATGGATTCGACCATGATCCAGCAGGAATGTATCGACGAGCTGGGCGTCGTGGCGGGCGTGGGCGAGCGCATCAAGGATATCACCATCCGCGCCATGCGGGGCGAGCTCGATTTCGAGGGCGCACTGAAGGAGCGCGTCGGCCTCCTCCGCGGCCTCGAAGAATCGGTGATCGGCCAGATCGTCCGTGAACGGATCACCTACATGCCGGGCGGGCGGACGCTGATTGCCACCATGAAGGCGGCGGGCGCCCATACGGCACTCGTTTCCGGCGGCTTCACGCCGTTTACCTCGCGGGTCGCCGCCGAACTGGGATTCGACGAGAACCAGGCCAATGACCTGATCATCCGCGATGGCCGGCTGACAGGCGAAGTGGGCGTGCCGATCCTCGGCCAGCAGGCCAAGGTCGACGCCCTGCGCCGCATCGCCTCACGGCTTGGCGTCTCGCCGGAACATGCGGTGGCGGTGGGCGATGGGGCGAACGACATTCCAATGCTGCTGGAAGCCGGCATGGGCGTGGCGCTGCACGCCAAGCCCAAGGTGCGCGAACAGGCGAGGATCGCCATCGACCACGCCGACCTGACGGCGCTTCTCTATCTCCAAGGTTACAAGGCTTCCGAATTCGTGAACTGACCCGCCTTCAGTTGACCGCCGCTTCGGACTGGATCTTCCAGCGGCCATCCTGCTCGACGAGATCAAGTGCGGCCTTGAAATTCCCCTCGGCCGGCGTATCCGGCTTTGCTTTCGGCCAATAGACATATTTGAGGACGAAAACGGCGCGGGCTTTCTTCTCGCTAGCGAAGGTGATTTCCAGCGTGCCCGGATAGAGGCTCAGCTCCCAACGCAGGAACTGGTCGAAGAACCCCTTCTTCAGCAGCAGGATTTCCTGCTGGTTGGCAAAAGTGCCGAAGACATTGGCCTCGGGCATATAGACCCGCGCGATGGTGGCTTCGAGGTTGACGATGTCCGGATCGAGATACTCGCTTTCGATGAACTGCCGGATCTGCGCCTGTTCCGCGATGCCGGGGACCGCCGGAGTTTCCGCCGCATCGGGCGCTGCGATGGCGCGGGTGGCCACCTCCGCTCCCGTCACCAGGTTGAACGGCTTGCCCAGCAGCCCGCTGGCATCAGGCTCCTGAAAGCCGTTGGTCTCGGCCATCACGTCGGTCTTGACCAGCCCCATCATGGTTTCGACGGTGATGCCGGGTGTCGCCATATGCTTGAGCAGTGCTGCGGCGAAGGGCGAATTGCGGCCCGTGCCGTCGAGGGCAACCGCGCCGGGCTGGGCCGAATAGATCGTATAGGTGCCGGCATAGGAATTGCCGGCGGCAAGCCCCGCGGAAGCATCGGCCGCGCCACGCGTGCCTTGCGGTGCGCGCGCGAATGGATTGTTGCGGCAGGCATCGAGGATGAGGATGCTCACCGCCGTCTGCTGGCTCATCAGTTCGGCGATGTCGTCGATGGCGATCGATTCGAACTTCAGCTTGCCCGGCGCATCGAGATGGCCGTCGACGGGGACGAGGAAATTGCGGCCGCCGCGATCGGACACGCCATGGCCCGCGAAATAGACGAGGCTGGCTTCCGCGCCCTCGATCAGGTCCGAGAAGGCGCCGATCTTCAGTTCCATCTCGCGCTTGCCGAGGTCAAAGCCCGAGACGACGGTGAAGCCCAGCGCCTCGAGCTTTTGGGCCACGTCGCGCGCATCGTTGACCGGATTGGTGAGCGGCGCCGTACCCTCGTAGCGGCCATTGCCGATGACGAGCGCCACCCGCTCGCCGGCAAGTGCCGCCACCGCCCCAAGCAAAAGCGCCGCCACAGCCAGCAATGGACGGAGGACTTTCGACATGGGGCTGATAAAACACCCCGGCCGCCAGCTTGTAAACCGGCAGCTGCGGCGGCTACTGAAGGCCCGGCGCTACTTCTTCAGCTTGATGGCAATGAAGCGCATCTCGCCCTGCTTGCCACCCTTGGCGACGAGCAGCAGGATCGAGTTCTTGCCGGCCTTTTCGGCCTCCGCGATCCGCGCCGAAATATCGGCGGCACCCATCACTTCCTGCTCGCCGGCCTCGGTGATGACGTCGCCCGGCTCGAGGCGCTTCTCGGCCGCGGCACCATCCTGGGCGACTTCGGTGATGACCGCGCCCTTGATGTCCTTGTCGATCGTGTACTGGGTGCGGAGTTCGTCCGTCATCGAACTCACCGTCATGCCGAGAACGGTGAGCACGGCGGGTGCCGCCTGGTCGCTCTGGCCGGGGGTTGCGGCGGACGCCATCTTCTCGCCGTCCTCGAGGCGGCCCACTTCGGCCATCACGGTCATTTCCTGACCCTTGCGCAGAACCTTCACCGGCACCTGCTTGCCGATCTCGGTTTCGGCGACGATCTTCGGCAGATCGCGCATCGAATTGACCGGACGGCCGTTGAACTCGATGACGACGTCGCCGGACTGGATCCCGGCTTTCTCGGCGGGTCCGGTCGGCGTCACATCGGCGATCAGCGCGCCGCGTGGGCGGGGCAGGTTCATGGTCTCGGCGATGTCGTCGGTGACCGACTGGATCTTGACACCCAGCCAGCCGCGCCGCGTTTCGCCGAACTTGACGAGCTGGTCGATCACGTTGCGCGCGGTGTTGGCCGGAACCGAGAAGCCGATACCGACGGAGCCGCCCGACGGCGAGAAGATCGCCGTGTTGATGCCCATCACCTCGCCGCGAAGATTGAACAGCGGCCCGCCGGAATTACCCTTGTTGATGGCGGCGTCCGTCTGGATGAAATCATCATAGGGGCCGGCGCTGATGTCGCGGTTGCGCGCCGACACGATGCCGAGCGACACCGAGCCGCCAAGCCCGAAGGGATTGCCGATCGCCATCACCCACTCGCCGATCCTGAGCTTGTCGCTGTCGCCGAAGCTGACGATGGGCAGCGGCTTGTCGGCCTTGACGCGCAGCACGGCGAGGTCGGTCTTGGGGTCGCGGCCGACCAGTTCGGCCTTGAGGATCGTATCGTCCTGCAGGTGGACTTCGATCGTCTCGGCCCCCTCCACCACATGATTGTTAGTGACGATGAGGCCAGAGGCATCGACCACGAAGCCCGAGCCCATCGAGGTCATCGGGCGGGGTTCATTGTCCTCGCCCTGGCGCTTGAGGAAATCGTCGAAGAAATCCTTGAAGGGCGAGTTCTCTTCTCCACCCGGCGGCGTGGGAAGCCGCGGCGCGGCGGAAACGCCCTTGGATTCGATGGTGATCTCGACGACGGCGGGAAGCAGCCTGTCGGCAAGGTCGGCAACCGACGGCAGTTCCTGAAGCTGCGGCTGCGTGGGAGTGAGCGTGTTGCCCTGGTTGATGACGGGCGATTCCTGCGCGGCCACCAGTCCCGACGCCAGACCCAGCGCCACGATGCCAACACCAAGCGCCTTAACGCCGCGCACCTTCAAGAACTTGCCGCTCATGTCATCGCTCTCCAAAACATCGGATCAGAGGAATACGCTTCGCACCACCCACACGATCACCACGCCCACCGCCATGGCGGCCACTCCCCCAATACGCAACTGGTCGTCGGAAAGTTTCTGGAACGACAGCATCATGGCTTTCAAGTGCCCCGGAACCAAGGCATAAAGAAGGCCCTCGATCACCAGTACGAGACCGAGGGCCATCAGCAGTTCAGGTATCATTGCACCGGCTGTACGGGCGCCGCTTGCACCGGTTGCGCGGGTGCCGGTTGAGGCGCCTGGTCCGTCGCGGTGGCCGCCGGAGTCTGGGTGCCGAAGTACTTGAAGAACTCCGAACTGGGTTTCAGGACCAGCGTCGTCCCGTCGCTGGCGAGGCTCTTCGCATAGGCCTGCATCGAGCGGTAGAAGCTGAAGAACTCGGGGTCCTGCTGGAAGGCCTGCGCGAATACGCGGTTGCGCTCGCCGTCGCCTTCACCGCGGAGAATTTCCGCCTGCTTGCGGGCTTCGGCCAGCTTCACCGTGTAGGTGCGGTCGGTCTCGGCGTTCATGCGGGTCTTGGTCGCCTCGCCCTGCGAGCGGATGTCCTGGGCCAGCGCGTTCCGCTCGGATTCCATGCGGCGGTAGGTCTGTTCCAGCACGTTTTCGCTCAGGTCGGTGCGGCGCACGCGCACGTCGACGATCTCGATCCCGAGCGTGTCGGCCTCCTCGCGCAGCGCGTCGCGGATTTCGCGCATCATCACCGCGCGGTCCGACGACAGGGCCGCATCGAAGGAACGGCGGCCATAGGTCTGGCGCAGTGCCGCGTCGAGACGGGCCGAGATGCGGGCTTCCGCCTGCATCAGGTCGGCGCCGAGGGTTTCGCGGAACAGCCGCGCATCCTTGATGCGGGCCAGCGTGATCGCATCGACGATATAGACCTGGGAGGCGACGTCCTGCACCGGGCGGTCGTTGTTTTCCCAGATGATGATGCGGTCCTCGATCATGGTGACCGTATCGGCGAAGGGCAGCTTGAAATAGAGGCCAGGCTGCTCGACGGTGCGGTTGATTTCACCGAAGCGCAGGACCAGCGCCTTTTCCTTTTCATTGACGACGAAGTAGGAGAGGTACAGCAGTATGGCGATCGCTGCCGCCAGAATGCCGAGAATGCTTTTCGTAGCGCTCATGTTCTCAGGTCCTCGATCAGTTCTGCGGCGTGGCGGTGGTGGTCCGCTTCTGGATTTCGGGAAGCGGCAGATAGGGCACCACGCCCTGGCCATTGGCGCCTTCCTCGATCACGATCTTGTTGGTGTTGCCAAGGATCGCTTCCATGGTTTCCAGGAAGATGCGTTCGCGCGTCACGCCTTGGGCGTTCCTGTACTGCTCGTAGACGGAGAGGAAGCGGGCTGCTTCGCCTTCCGCCTCGGCAACGACGCGGGCCTTGTAGCCGCTCGCATCCTCGACCAGCTTGGCCGCTTCACCTTCCGCGAGGCGGACCTGCTGGTTGCGGTACTGTTCGGCCTCGTTGATCAGCTGCTGCTGGTTCTGGCCGGCACGCACCACTTCCGCGAAGGCGTTGGCCACTTCGCGCGGCGGCTGCACCGCGCCCAGGTTGACCGACGTCACCGTGACGCCCGAGGCATACTCGTCGAGCAGCGTCTGGGTGATGGTCATCACCTGTGCTTCGACGGCGTTCTTGCCGGTGGTCAGCACCTGCTGGGCGCGCGTCTGGCCGACGACCTCGCGCATGGCGCTCTGCGAGATCGAGCGGATGGTGCGTTCGGGATCGGCGACGTTGAACAGGAAGTTCTTGGGATCGTTGATGCGCCAGAACACCGAGAAGGGAACGCCGAGGATGTTCTTGTCGGCGGTCAGCATCTGGCCTTCATTGTCCTCGGTGCCGATGTTGATCTGGCGGACCGCGCCAACCCGCGGCTTTTCCATGGTCTCGACCGGCCACAGCGCGAAGTGGAGGCCAGGTTCGGCGGTGCGCGAATATTCGCCGAAGCGCAACACGACGCCGCGCTCATCCGGCTGCACCTGGTAGACGCTGTTGTAGATGACGAAGAGCGCGACCAGCAGGACGGGCAGCGCCCAGCCGAAGCGCCCGCCGCCCGATGGCAGCACCTGCTTCAGCTTGTCCTGGCCCTTGCGGATCAGATCGTCGAGATCGGGAGGCGTTGGCCCGCGGCCACCGCCGCCGCCATTGTTTGGCCGCTTCGGACCGCCGCCCTGTCCCCAGGGGCCTTGGCCCCACGGACCCTGATTACCGCCACCGCCTTCGGAATTCCACGGCATTCATGTCACCTTCTTCTGTCATGCGAGAATACTGCTGCGATATAGGTAGCACGGGACAAAATGTCCACGGCATTAGAAAGACTTAATGTTTCACCTGACGCGGTCGAGCGTGCGGAGGACGAAGGCGGCGCTGTCCCTCGGCCCCCGGGGGTGAACCTCGCGCGCCACTTCGCGCCAGTCCTGCGGTGCAACGGCCGGAAAATGCGTGTCGCCGGAAACGTCGAGATCGACCTCGGTGAGATAGAGGCGGTCGACCATCGGCCAGAACAGCCGGTAGATTTCGCCGCCGCCGATGACCGCGATCTCAGGCTCCCCCGCGCAGAGTCTCAAGGCCTGTTCCGGCGTGCCGACGACATCCGCACCTGCCGCGGCATAGCCTTTCTGCCGGGTGATGACGATGTTGCGGCGGCCCGGCAACGGTCTTTTCGGAAGGCTTTCCCAGGTCTTGCGGCCCATCACCACGGGCTTTCCCATGGTGATTTCCTTGAAGCGCTTCAAATCGGTCGAGATATGCCACGGCAATCCGCCGTCACGCCCGATGACGCCGTTCCGCGACATGGCGACGACGAAGGAAATCATGTGGCGAGCCTTTCCAGCGCCTCGCCATGGAGGCGGCAGAAGCAGTTGCCGTCCTCGACCTCGGCACCCGCCTCGAGATAGAGTTGCCGCGCGCCATCGTTCCAGCCCATCATCAGCCAATAGACCTGGGGGCACCCTCGTTCCACGGCAAGGCGGGCAATGCGCTTCAGAAGCGCCTTGGCGATGCCCTTGCGCCGGAACTCCGGCAGCACCGACAGGTCTTCGAGATAGATCGTCTCGCAGCCCCGGAAGGTGCTGAAACTTCTGTGCCAGATGGCGCATCCGGCCGGCACGGCATCGACCGTGGCGATGAATGCGCCAATGATCGGTTCATTGCGGAACAGCGCGGCCTCATAGCCGGCGGGCGTCGCAACGACATGATCCCCATAGCCATGCGACTGGGCCAGCGCTATCACCATGGCATGAAGGGCAACGCCGTCTCCCGGCTGTGCTGCGCGGATGTCGAGCGTCACGTCTGCCCTCCAAGGCTGGCAAAGAGAATGAGCGAGTAGATCGCGTTCCATGCCGCGTGGCAGGCGATCACCACCCACAGGCTGCCGAACCGGTACATCAGCCAGCCGAAGACGAGGCCCATGACGAAGATGAGCCCGACCGACAGCCACGGCTCCGACATGTGTAGAAGCGCCCACAGCCCGGCGGTGATGACCGCCGTACCCGAAACGCCGAGCCGTGTTTGCGACAAGGCCGAGAACAGCTGGCCGCGGAAGATGACTTCTTCCGCGATCGGCGCGCCGAGCGCGATCGAGGGAAACACCAGCAGGAACAGCAAGGGCTCGTTGGCGATGTCGAACATCGCTTCCTTGACGAGGCCGGCCGACCCGCCATCGGGCGAGGCCCCGTCGGGCCCGGGCGTATACTGGTCGAGGTCGATGCCGAGGATCATGACGATCAGGATGATGGCGGCGTACATGGCGACGATGAAGCCGCCGATGATTGCCGCCCATCCAGCCGGCGTGAGTCGCGGCTTCCGGAGGCTCAAGACCTCCGCAGGATTGCCGCCCTTCACGCCCGCCAGCTTCCAGGCCGCCAGCGCGATCAGGATCGAGGCCGGAAAGATCACCGTGAGGTTGGCTTTGACGATGCTGCGCGTGTCTTCGAAATTGCCATCGAAAAAAGCCGCCAGCACGGCGCCCGAGAATACGACCTGCAGGACCTGGTGCAGCAGCACGAGGCCAGCGGCGATGGCGATAGCCCGCCCCAGCCCCGCCGGATTGACGGGCTGGTGAATGCGGCGGAACCAGCCGCCGGCAAAATCCCCTCCGAACATGCTCAAGACCGCATGACCATGGATCACACCGCAATCGGCGCGGCGATGCCGGGATGCGCCTGATAGCCCGCGATCTCGAAATCCTCGTAGCGGAAATCGTCGATCGACTTCACGTCGCGCTTGAAGATGAGGCGCGGCAACGTCAGCGGCTGGCGCTTCAGCTGCTCGTCCGCCTGGTCGAGATGGTTGAGGTAGAGATGCGCATCGCCCAGCGTGTGGATGAACTCGCCGGGTTCGAGCCCCGTGACATGCGCCACCATGTGGGTGAGCAGCGCATAGGACGCGATGTTGAAGGGCACGCCGAGGAATATGTCCGCCGAGCGCTGGTAGAGCTGGCAGGAGAGCTTGCCGTCGGCCACGTAGAACTGGAACAGGCAGTGGCAGGGCGGCAGCGCCATCTTGTCGACATCCGCCGGATTCCAGGCGGTGACAATGAGGCGCCGCGAATCCGGGCTTTGGCGGATGCGCGAGATCACTTGCGCCAGCTGGTCGATGGTCGAGCCATCGCGCGCCGGCCACGAACGCCATTGCGCGCCATAGACGGGGCCGAGATCGCCGTTCGCATCGGCCCACTCGTCCCAGATCGTGACCTTGTTGTCGTTGAGGTATCTGATGTTGGTGTCGCCACGGATGAACCACAGCAGCTCGTGGAAGATCGAGCGCAGATGCAGCTTCTTGGTGGTGACCAGCGGAAACCCCGCGCGCAAATCGAAGCGCATCTGGTAGCCGAAGACGGAAAGTGTTCCCGTGCCCGTGCGGTCGTCCTTGCGGTGCCCGCGATCGCGCACGTGGCGCATGAGGTCGTGATATTGCTGCATGGGATGTTTCGGCAGAATCCTGTGAACGGGAAACTCTAGCCGCCATTGCCGCGCCTGCCAACCGCTGGCGGCGGCATGGGGGCAGCACGGCCCGGAAGCCCCTTTCAGGCCGCCGAGGACTTGCGGAAAGTGCTTTGTCCCTCTCGGCTTAACCTTTGTACGCCAACGTACAGACTTGCCGGAACGTGAATTTGTAACTGGTTGTGCGTCGGTTTGTGTGTGAAAGACCATGCCATCGGCCAGCAATGTTCAGGGCGCGGCCGAATGAGAGACTGTTCCACGCTCTCGCCCCTCAATGGCTGGGAACGTGTCTCCACATTCCGATATCCTCGGTGAAAACCAGCTGCTGGCTGCAATGCCTTCAACTGAGCGCGATGCATTTGCCGTGCAGTTCGAGGCGATCGACATGCATCAGCGCGACATTCTCAGCCGCCCCAACGTGCTCGATGAGTTTGCCTATTTTCCGCTGAGCGGCATCTGCTCGTTCATCACGGTGACGGATGACAACGTCCGCGTCGAGACCGGCCTGGTGGGAAGCGAAGGTTTTGTCGGCAGCGCCATCGTGCTGCAGGCCGATCACGACCCGCATGAAGTGATGGTGCAGGCCGATGGGCGCGCCCTGCGCATACCGCGGGCTGCGTTGAGCAAGATTTTCGAAACCCGGCCTCAGGCACGCACGGTGCTGCTGCGGAGCATCTATGTGATGGGCGTACAATCGGCCCAGACGGCGCTGGTCAACGGCCATTTCGGCATCGAGGTGCGCCTCGCCCGCTGGCTGCTGATGTGCCAGGACTGGGTGTGCAGCAGCTTTCCGATGACCCACGACTTCCTGTCGAAGATGCTCGCGGTGCGCCGCGCCGGGATCACCGACGCCCTGCATGCGCTGGAGGGCAAGCATCTGATCAAGTCGACGCGCGGCAGCGTTTCGATAAGCGACCGCCTCGGCCTCGAGGCGCTTGCGGGCACCGCCTACGGCTTGCCCGAGCGCGAACAGAAACGCCTGATCACGCCCGCCCCGGGCTGACAGCTTTGCCCGACCGAAACCGCTATCGCTCGCGCTTCTCCCAGATCGCGCTGCAGCGGGCCTTGGCGATTTCATCCTCGACATCGTGGAGCAGCACGTCGCCCGGAACGTTAGGCAGCTCGGCCTGAAGCTGTTCCACGACCTTGTAGACGTCTACCGGCTCCTGCTGACGGATTGCACCCGCCACCCGGCGAACCACACACAAACGATCTCGACTCATCTTTCGGCCTCCATTGAGGTTAACACATAGTTAACCAGGGTGAATCGCGCCACAAACGGAACGGTAGCGTACAAAGCTAACAACTTGAGATTGTTCATTTTTGTACAGATTCCCCAGCGGCGGCCCGGAATTCGCGTCAGACACCCAAAGCGTGTAATGCCTCGCGGCGCATGCCCTCCCGCCACCCCTTCCATTCGCGGCCTGCGCCGCCTATATTGAAACCGTCACGCCCGGCAACGGGCATGACTATGGCGATAAACGGTCATCGTAATAAACCATTCGGACCCGGGGGCAGTACCCGGCGCCTCCACCACAGACCGCCGCAGGACGACCCCCCGAGGGCGGCCTGTGATGGGGGCGAACCAGGATCGACGAGGGTGTAAAGGATAGCTTTTTGCCCGTGATGGTACCGACGTTATCGGGCTAAACATATAGTTGCCAACGACAACTATGCTCCCGTCGCGGTGGCTGCGTAAGCAGCCTGAGCTAGGGAAATCAAGTCCTTGGGCTTAGCAGTTCAAGGCGGGGTCCGCCGGCACCTGGCAACAGAAGCCGGCACTTTATTTCAAAGAGCTGAAATTTGGGAATTGAGCGCGCTAGGCTTGCGCCTCTTGGCTTGGGCCGAAGCCCTTCCGGGCATCACTTCCGCCGATCCCAGAAGGCATCGTAACCAGCCTCCAGCACTTCCTCCGATACGATGGTGACCAATGTAACATAGGCGACATTCGGGAACTCGGACTGGAGATCGCTCACAACCTTATAGATGTCGACCGGCCGGCCTTCCCGCTTGCTGTCCGCGATGTGCTTGGTCGCCATGGCGCGGTGATGCTTCATCGCAAGCCTCCTGATCATCTTTGCTGTTGGCTAGACCGGCCGGAAAACTTCAGCCAGCGACTGTCCGCCTCCGTACAGAATCTGCTGCGTGCCGAATTTGGAATCTTTTCCGGACCAGGAGTGTTAAAACGGCTGCATCGGTTGCCAATGTTCAGGGCGTGGCCGGCTGAGAGATATTGCGCGCTCCCGCCCCAGGTTGGCCGGGAACATGACAGTCGATTTACAGGCCTATGCCGAGAACCAGATTCTTGCCGCCATGCTGCCCGCGGACATCGCGTTTCTGGAGCCGTCGTTCGAACTGATCGAACTTCGCCAGCGCGATGTTCTGAGCTTCCGCAACACGCCGGATGACTTCGTGTATTTTCCCCTGAGCGGCATCTGCTCGTTCATTGCAACGACGAGCGATGATGTTCGCGTCGAAGTGGGAATGGTGGGCCACGACGGCTTCATAGGCACATCGATCGTGCTGCAGGCCGATCATGATCCGAACGAAGTGATGGTGCAGGTCGAGGGCCGCGCCCTGCGACTGCCGAAAGCAAAGCTGCTCGAAGCATTCGATACCCGGCCGGCCTTGCGGGCCATCCTGCTCCGCTATGCATTCATCCTCGGCATCCAGACGTCGCAGACCGCCCTAGCGAATGGCGCCTATACGATCGAAACGCGCCTGGCCCGCTGGCTCCTGATGTGCCAGGACCGGGTGGGCGCCACCTTCCCCATGACGCACGAATTCCTGTCGATCATGCTTTCGGTACGGCGCGCGGGCATAACCGAGGCGCTGCATATCCTCGAGGGGGAAAGGCTCATCAAATCGTTCCGCGGCATGGTCGTCGTGACCAACCGGCCGGGGCTCGAAGCCTTCGCGGGCACGGCATACGGGCTGCCGGAACGGGAACACCGGCGCCTGATAGGCAGCCCAAGCGCTGGAAATCCCGGCACAGCCCGGGGACAGACGACATTTTGAATGCATGTGCTTTGTTGCCCGCGTGGCAACCGCACAGTCCACACCCTTCGCAAGCGGAACTTGTCTTTGAAATCGCTGTTGAAATACCAGCACTGGCCAATAGGTGACGGCGCGGTCCATGTTTTTGACGCGCAGATATCTCACTCAGCTGACACCGGATGACTTTGACGGGTCTTGGCGGGTATGATACGCGGCTTCTGCTTCGATTTATCCGGATTTGAGACCCAAGATGCCTGAAGACCTGATGCGCTATGACCTGCTTGCCCAGAATGCCCTGAAGGGCGTGGTGCGGGATGCGTTGAAGATCGCGGCGACGACGGGGCTTCCGGGCGAGCATCACTTCTATATCGCCTTCAACACCCGCCACCCGGATGTGACGGTGAGCGAGAAGATCGCCCAGCGCTATCCGCGCGAGATGACGATCGTTCTCCAGCACCAGTACTGGAACCTCCACGTCTATGACGACCGCTTCGAGGTCGAACTCTCCTTCGACAATGTGCCGGAGAAGCTGATCATCCCCTTCGATGCGGTGAAGGGCTTCCTCGATCCCGCCGTGCAGTTCGGCCTGCAGTTCGAATCGGTGGCCGCGGGCAAGAGGCCGAAGGACGGCGAGGCCGCGAAAGTCGCGCCCATCGCCGGGGGCGATGCCGAGGCGGCCGCCGAAGCGCCCGAAAGTGCCGCGCAAGATGAGGCAGCCAAGGTCGTGTCGCTGGACCACTTCCGAAAAAAATGAGGTTCCCGATGCTGCGTTCCCTGCTTGTTGCCGCCATGCTGTGCCTCACCCTTCCGGCGGCCGCTGCGCTGGCCCAGTCGGAAGAAGATGCCGCAGCACTCGCCGCGATGAGCGACAAGTCGCTCTCGAAGCTTCCCGCCAAGAAGGTGTTCGGCGGGCAGAAGCTCCCCACACGCAGCATGAAGGCCCGCGCCATCGGCTCCTATGCCAAGGGCTGCATGGCGGGCGGCAAGGCGCTGGCGGTCGATGGCCCGGCCTGGCAGGTGATGCGGCTGTCGCGCAATCGCAACTGGGGCCACCCGAAGCTTGTGGCGCTGGTCGAGCGGCTGGCGATCGAGGCCAAGGAAAAAGATGGCTGGAACGGCTTGCTGGTGGGCGATCTCGCCCAGCCGCGCGGCGGGCCGATGCTGTCGGGCCATGCCAGCCACCAGGTGGGGCTTGATGCCGACGTGTGGCTGACGCCGATGCCGAACCGCACGCTGACCAGGCGCGAGCGCGAGGACATCTCGGCAAAGCTCGTCGTCAAGGACCGCCAGACCATGGACTACAAGGTGTGGACCGAGGCGCATGCGAGGCTACTGAAGCGCGCCGCCTCCTATGACGAGGTGGCGCGGCTTTTCGTCCATCCGCCGATCAAGGCCGAGCTTTGCAAATGGGCGACGGGCGACCGCGCGTGGCTGGGCAAGGTGCGCCCCTATTACGGGCACAACTATCACTTCCACATCCGCATCAACTGCCCGGCCGGATCGACGACGTGCAAGAACCAGGCGCCGGCCCGTCCGAAGGACGGCACCGGCTGCGGCGAGGAACTGGCCTACTGGATGGGCGATGTTCCCTGGGTGCCGAAGAAGAAGCCCGACCCCAATGCCAAGCCGCCGAAGCCCGCCCCACCCTTGACACTGGCGGCGCTACCTGCTGAATGCCGCGCCGTCGTGACGGCCGAATAGCCGCCGGGAAACAGACAGGGAGCAGCGCCGTCAAAGGCGCGTCCATGGAACAGAAGAACGATCAGGCCCATGGCCCCTCGAAGTCGACGGTCGCCCTGGCTTTCGCTTCGATCGGCGTCGTTTTCGGCGATATTGGAACGAGCCCCCTCTATGCCATGCGCGAAGCGCTGCATCCCGTCGTACAGGCAGGAGGAGACCTGCGCACTGCGGTGCTGGGTGTCGCATCGCTGCTGATCTGGGCCTTGATCCTGATCGTCACGCTGAAATACGTCGTCTTCCTGATGCGCGCCGACAACAAGGGCGAAGGCGGCATCCTGTCGCTCGTCGTTCTGGTCGAAACGCTGCTCCGCAAGAAGGGCGGTTTCGTGCTGGCGCTCGGCATCATCGGTGCGGCGTTTTTCTTTGGCGATGCGATGATCACGCCGGCGATGTCGGTTCTGTCCGCCGTCGAAGGCCTGAAGGTCATCAACGAAGGCTTCGAGCCCTATGTGGTGCCCCTGACGCTCGGCATCCTGATCACGCTGTTCCTGTTCCAGTACAAGGGCACGGCCGGCGTGGCCAAGCTGTTTGCGCCGATCACCGCGCTGTGGTTCTTCGTTCTTGGTGTGCTGGGCGTCTATCACATCTTCGACGACCTGCAGATTTTCTATGCCTTCAACCCGGCCTATGGCGCCTCGATGCTGATCGAGCGCCCTGCCCTCGCCCTGCTCGTCTTCGGCGGCGTGTTCCTCGCGGTCACCGGCGGTGAAGCGCTTTATGCCGACATGGGCCATTTCGGCTCGAAGGCGATCCGCATGGCGTGGCTGGCGGTGGTGTTTCCCGGGCTGATCCTCAACTATCTTGGCCAGGGCGCCTTCATCATCTCGCATCCCCATGCGGTGGAAAATCCGTTCTTCCTCATGGCGCCGGGCTGGGGCCTCATTCCGCTCGTGGCGCTTGCCACCTGCGTAACGGTGATCGCCTCGCAGGCCGTCATCACCGGCGCCTTCTCGATTGCCCAGCAGGCGATGTCGCTCGGCCTCTTTCCGCGCATGAGCATCACCCATACGAGCGAGACCGAGCAGGGGCAGATCTATGTCGCCCAGATCAACTGGATGCTGCTCGCGGGCGTCATCATCCTGGTGCTGGTGTTCAAATCCTCGACCAATCTGGCATCGGCCTATGGCATCGCGGTCAACACCTCGATGATCGTCGATTCCATTCTCGCCACCATCTTCTTCTGGAAGGCGAGAACCCTGCCACGGTGGTTCGTCATCCCGGCGATCCTGCTGATCTTCATGATCGAGGCCATCTTCCTCGCGGCGAACGGGCTGAAGCTTGCGAATGGCGGCTACATGCCCGTGCTGCTGGGTGCTACAATCATCATGCTGATGGTGACATGGATGCGCGGCCGCCAGGCGCTGGCCGAAAAGCTCAGGAAGGAATCGGTCGAGCTGGTGCCGCTGCTCGAAAGCCTCGAGCGCCGCCAGCCGACGCGCGTGGCAGGAGCCGCCGTGTTCCTGCAGACCGATCCCGTCTATGCGCCAAGCGCCCTGATGCATAATCTGAAGCACAACCGCGTGCTGCATGACCGGCTGGTGTTCATCACCGCCGAGACGACGAGCGAGCCCCGGATCGACGGCGAGGAGCGCGTGAGCGTCAAGCAATTGCCATTGGGCGCATGGCTGGTCGAGGCGCGCTTCGGTTACATGGAGCAGCCGGACGTGCCGAAGGCGTTGCGCGCCTGCGCATCCTTCGGTCTTGAGATCGATCCAAGGCAAGCCTCCTATTTCCTCGGCCGACGTGTCATTCGTATGTCAGCCCGCTCCGCATTGCCGTATTGGCAGCAACGCATCTTCATCATGATGGCAAACCAGTCGGCCCGGGCTATTGAGTTCTTCCGCATTCCGCCCGACCGCGTGGTCGAGCTCGGCATGCAGATGAGCATCTGACGAACAGGAAGAACGATGGCCCTCCTTGCGCCCTTCTCGACGCCCGGCCGCTTCTGGCGCGGCAATCTCCACACGCATTCAAATCTCTCCGATGGCGCGCTGGCGCCAGCTCAGGTCGTCGAAGCCTACAAGAACGCGGGCTACGACTTCATGCAGTTGTCGGAACACTTCATCGGCAATTTCGACTGGCCGATCGCCGACACGCGGAGCTTCCGCTCCAACAGTTTCACGACGCTGATCGGCGCTGAACTGCATGCGCCGGAAACCGCCGTGGGCGAACTCTGGCACATCGTGGCGGCCGGCCTGCCGCTGGATTTTCCCAAGAATGTTGACGGCGAGACGGGCGCGCACGTGGCGGAGCGCGCGAAGGAGGCCGGCGCTTTCATCGGCATCGCGCATCCCGCCTGGTCGCAATTGACGATCGAGGATGGCCGCGCCATCGCTTGCGCCCATGCGGTCGAAATCTACAATCACGGCTGCGCCATCGAGAACGACCGCGGCGACGGCTGGTACCTGCTCGACCAGTTGCTGAGCGAGGGAAAGCGGCTATCTGCCTTCGCGACCGATGACGCGCATTTCAAGACGCCCGATCATTTTGGCGGCTGGGTGCATGTGAAGGCGGAGAGCCTCGACCCCGATACGCTGCTGGCGGCGATGAAGAGCGGCGAATATTACTCGAGCCAGGGTCCGCAGATTTACGGGATCGAAATGCAAGGCAAGGAGATCGCGATCTCGTGTTCGCCCGTCGACACGATCACGGTGCTGTGCGGGAACTCGCGCACCATGGTCCGGAACGGTCGCGCCATCACCGATGCGAGCTTCGATCTCGCGAAGCTTGAAAAAGGCTGGCTGCTGAAGAAGCAGAGCCCGTGGTTCCGCGTCGTCGTCATCGACAATGACGGCAAGAAGGCGTGGAGCAATCCGATCTGGTGGGATGAGGTGAGGTGAGGTCTATGGCCACGCAAGCGCATTCCCATTCTCGTCATGCCCGGGTTCGTCCCGGGCATCTTTCGCCAGTCTCTTCCAGATGGCCGGGACGCGCCCGGCCATGACGGCGAAAAGACGCGCTGTGAAGTCGGCTTCATAGTTGCCCCTCTGGCTCATCATCACCGGCCTCGGCATCACCCAGATCATCGGCTGGGGCACCACCTATTATGCGCTGGGTGCGCTCTCTCAGGACATCGCCACATCCACCGGCTGGCCGAAGGCGCTGATCTTCGGAGCCTTCTCTGCAGCACTTTTGGTGAGCGGGCTGATCTCGCCATGGGCGGGGCGCTTCATCGACAGGCGCGGCGGGCGGAAGCTGATGATGGCGGGGTCGCTGCTCTCGGCGCTCGGACTGGCGATCATCGGTGCATTTCCGCATCCCGTCACCTATGTGGCGGGCTGGCTGGTGCTGGGCGTCGCCATGCGGCTTTCGACCTATGATGCAGCCTTCGCAAGCCTCGCCCAGATCACCGGTGCGGGTGCGCGGCGGGCGATTTCATATCTGACGCTGTTCGGCGGCCTGGCCTCGACCGTGTTCTGGCCGCTCAGCCATGTGCTGTCGGAGAACTGGGGCTGGACCACTGCCCTGCTCATCTATGCCGCACTCCATCTCGCCGTGTGCCTTCCGATCCATGCCGCTGTGCTCCATGGCGCCAGGGGCGAAGCGCAGGCCGCGAAGGTGGAGGACGACACTTATATGCCGCTGGAAGGCACGGCACGCAGGAAAGCCATGGCGCTGTTCGCGGCGATCGTCGCCTTCAACGGGCTGGTGTTCTCGTCCATCTCCGCCCATGTCGTGCCGCTGTTCGAAGGCCTGGGCTTTGCCGGTGCGGAAGCCGTCACCATGGCGGCACTGATTGGACCGGCGCAGGTCGCGAGCCGCATCGGCGAGATCATGCTGGGGAAGAGGCTGAAGGCCGTGCATCTGGGCCTCATCGCCTTCGGATTGCTGCCGGTGGCGCTGGCCATCTTCGCGGCGGGCGGATTCACGGCGGCGGCCGCACTGGTCTTCGCCGTGCTCTACGGCGCTTCGAACGGGCTGGTGACGATTGCCAAGGGCGCGGTGCCGCTCGTGCTGTTCGGGCGCAAGGGCTATGGCGAGGTGCTGGGCATCATCGCCGCGCCCAATCTGGTGCTCAACGCCGCGGCGCCGCTGCTCTTCGCATTGCTGCTGACAGTGACCGCGCCGCAGACGGCGCTGATGATTGCAGGCGGCGCGGCGCTGGTTTCCGCCCTCGCCATGATCTGGCTCGCAAGGCTGCACCCGCGCTGATACGACGTCCGTCTGGTTGGCAGGCAAAGCCGCTTGATGCTATGGACCCCTCGAATTGCAACCGGAAGCCTGAGCCCATGACCAAGACCCGCACCGAGACCGATACCTTTGGCCCGATCGAAGTCGATGCCACGAAATACTGGGGCGCGCAGGCGCAGCGCTCGATCGGGAACTTCAAGATCGGCTGGGAGAAGCAGCCGCAGCCCGTGGTGCGGGCCTTGGGCATTGTGAAGCGCGCGGCGGCGGAAGCCAACATGGCGCTGGGCCGGCTGGACAAGACGGTGGGCGAAACGGTCGTCAAGGCCGCGCAGGAAGTGATCGAGGGAAAGCTCGACGCGCATTTTCCGCTGGTCGTCTGGCAGACGGGTTCCGGCACGCAATCCAACATGAATGCCAACGAGGTGATCTCGAACCGGGCGATCGAGATGATGGGCGGCGTGATGGGCACCAAGAAGCCCGTGCATCCTAACGACCATGTGAACATGAGCCAGTCGTCCAACGACACCTACCCCACGGCCATGCACATCGCCTGCGCCGAGCAGATCCATCATGACCTGCTGCCCGCGCTCCGCCACCTGCACAAGGCGCTGGACGACAAGGCGAAGCTCTGGGCCAACATCATCAAGATCGGCCGTACGCACACGCAGGATGCGACACCGCTGACGCTGGGCCAGGAGTTTTCCGGCTATGCGAAACAGGTCGAGAACGGCATCAAGCGCATCGAGCAGACGATGCCGATGCTGATGGAACTGGCGCAAGGGGGAACGGCGGTGGGAACCGGCCTCAATGCGCCCGTGGGCTTTGCGGAGAAGGTGGCGGAACGCATTGCCGCCATTACCGGCATGGAATTCACCTCCGCTCCCAACAAGTTCGAGGCGCTGGCCGCGCATGACGCGATGGTGATGAGCCATGGCGCCATCAACACGGTGGCGGCCTCACTGTTCAAGGTCGCCAACGACATCCGCTTCCTGGGCTCAGGCCCGCGTTCGGGCCTTGGCGAACTGTCGCTGCCCGAAAACGAGCCGGGCTCATCGATCATGCCGGGCAAGGTCAACCCCACACAATGCGAAGCGCTGACGATGGTCTGTGTACAGATCTTCGGCAACCACGCGGCGCTGACCTTCGCCGGAAGCCAGGGCCACTTCGAACTGAACGTCTTCAACCCGGTGATGGCCTACAACTTCCTCCAGTCGGTGCGGCTCATGGCCGATGCCGCAGTGAGCTTCACCGACAATTGCGTCGTCGGCATCGAGGCGCGCGAGGACAATATCGCGCAAGCGCTGGGGCGCTCGCTGATGCTCGTCACCGCGCTCGCCCCGAAATATGGCTATGACCGTGCGGCGAAGATCGCCAAGACCGCACACAAGAATGGCACGACGCTCCGCGAGGAAGCAGTGAAGGACGGGATCGATGCAGAAGACTTCGACCGCATCGTGCGGCCCGAGGACATGATCGGGCCGAAGTGATGGGCGAGATTGTCAGCCTCAAGCTTCGCCGCAAGCAAAAGGCGCGCGCCGAGAAGGACGAAAAGGCCACGGAGAACCGCGCGAAGTTCGGGCGAGCCAAGGCCGAGAAGCAGCTGACGTATGCCGAGAAGGCGAAGGCGGCTAAGGACCTCGACGCCCACAAGCGCGACGACTGATGGCGAAGGACCTCAAGCGCTCGCTCACCATCGCCGGGCATCGCACGTCTCTCTCGCTCGAGCCGGAATTCTGGACGGCCCTGCAGCAGGAAGCCGCCCGGCGCGGCGTGTCGATTGCCGCATTGGTTTCCGAGATCGACCAGTCGCGGGGTCCGCGCAACCTGTCCAGCGCCATCCGCGTCTGGCTGCTGAATCTGGGACGCTCCGGCGCTTGAAACCTATTGCGAGGGCGGCGCGTCCGGCTCGGCCGAGATCACCACCGGAGCGCCCTTTGGCTGAACGAGAATGACCGGGCCGGAAGGCGCTGGCTTCGGCGGCGTCCTGACGCTGGCCGGCTGCACGGGCTTGGGCTTTGGCTGCGGCGCGGCCGTCAACCGCGCGAGGCGGCGATGGGTACGGACTTCGCGCAGCCGCTGGCGCAGTTCGGACTTGCTGATATCGGCATTGGCGGCGCGTTCAGCCTCGATCTGCTGGCGCAGGCGCTCGGCCTCAAGTGCGCGCATCTCGGAATGGACCTTGATCTCGCGCTTCCTGAGGATCAGTTCGTCGCGCTGGGCGTAATAGGCGGCCAGCCGCTCTTCGTCGATGACGCGCTGCCTTTCTTCTTCGGCGGCCAGGCGCTTCTGCTCCTGCTGCAGGCGTTCGAGTTCGTCGATCCCCTGCTGCATGATGGTGACGCCGAGTTTCGTTGCCAGTTCGGAATTATCCTCATTGCGTGCCAGTGCGGCGGGCGGCCCCGCATAGCTGAGGCTCATGGCCGGAAGATCGGCCCGGCCCTTCAGCGACAGGGTAATCGCGGCGTCGATTTCGCCAAGCGCGAGTTCGGCCAGGGGTTTTACCATCACATCCGCCTCCGCCGACTTGATGCCGAAAGGCAGGAAGCCGACCTCGCCATTGGTGATCGTCACCGTGCCGCTGACTTTGCCGAAGGGCAAGCCGTCGCCCGCGCGCAGGGCATCGAAGGCAGCCGTAATGCCGGCCGCGTCCTTCGCGTCCGCCAGTGTCGCATTGAAGGCCGATGGCGTGATGCCGAGAAGGCGGAAATCCTCAAAATCGAACGAGCCACTGCCCTGCAGCGCAGCCAGCGCGCCGCCGGGGCTGCGGCCCTCCGACTGGAACTTCACCTCGATCATGCCGAGGCCGCTGGCAATGGGCGACCCATTGACCAGGGAAAGCTGCCGGGCAAGATCGACCGGGATCTTGACGCGGCCTTCGAGCTTGCGGCTCGAATCGCTGCCGCGCGAACTGATCTCCACGGCGGCGTCGCGGCCCGTGTCATCTTTCGCGAACATCGCCAGCGTGATCTCGCCCGGCGCGGCGATGACGCCGATCTCCGCACCCTTCGCCTCGAAATGCTGGTGAACCTGCAGGGTCTCCGGCCTGAGCCAGACTTCGCCCGTCAACCCGAAGGGAAAGCCCGGCGCGAAGGCTGTCTCGATATCGGGGGCCGCACCCGTCCAGTTGAGGAATGCGGTTGCGAGGACATCGATGAGCGCGATGCGGCCAAACGTGATCTGCGCCGAGAGCTTCCGCGCAGCATCGACCTCGGCGCTGCCCTCGATCCGGTTGTCTCCGAAGCGGCCCGAAAGGCCGGTGAGCTTCCATGTTGCGCCATCGCTGGCAATCCCGGCGTCGAGCGACATCACGCCATCGGGCGCCGTTGCCAGCGGCAGGCCGGTCGCCAGGCCAAGATCGCGCAGGCTGGTGGAGCGTGCCGTGAGCTTGCCATCGAGCCCGAGGCCCTGGGCCAGCGGATTGGCGCTGCCCTGATAGTCGAACCGCGCGCCATAGGCCTGGAGCGAGGCATTGGCCATGAAGCCATCCTTCGGCGTGCCAGCGGCCTTGATCTCGATCCGCCCCGGCACGCTATCCTCAGCCGCCGGTTCGAGCCCCAGCAGCGCCATCAGCCGGGCCGACTGCGTGGCGGCAACCGAGGCCTCGATGCCGATATCCATCTTTGCGCTTACCGTTCCATTGGCGGCGAGCGTCAGTTCGCCTGCCGTGCCATTGAGGCCGAACGAAACGTTGGAGCCTTCCGCCGAGGGCTTGACGCTCAAGTCTCCGCGCAGCGCCGTGGGACCAAGATTTCTGGCCCAGGAGGGATCATCCTTCCCCCGCACCATGCCGAGCAGCCGCAGCAGTTCGCGCGGATCCTCCGCCGTGATGTCGAGGCCGATCGAACCATCCGCTCCCTGCCCCGCATCGAGAATGAGGCCGTTGGCCTCGAGCCGCGCACCGCCAACCGCACCGATCGACAGGGTGCGGAGATCGAGCCCGTTGGACCCCGACGCCAGATCGATGGCGACGTCAGACGCGGTGACGCCATTGAGCAGGAGTTGGGCCGCCTGCAGCGTCAGCCGCAGATCCGGCACATCGCCATCCGGCAACAGCGCGGCGGCGAGACCGGTGACACCCTTGTCTGCCCCGGAAGACAGCGCTGACACGCCCTGCGGCACGAAACTGTCGATATCGATGCGGTTGCCGTCGATGCGGAGATCGATGGCGCCGCGCCCGGCGGAGGTGACGGAAAGTTCGGCATTGCCGCGCTCGCCGTCGAGTTCGTACTGCGCCTTGGAGAGCCGGAAGCGCGAGGCGGTGATGCTGAGATCGGTCTGCATCTTGAAGCGGCCCCGGCTGCCGGTCCACAGGCTGGCGAGACTGTCGCTGCCCTCGTGCCAGCCCCACATGGCGAGCGCCCGGAGATCGTTCGATTCGAGCGCCAGATCGCCCGCCAGTTCGGCGGCATCGCCGGGGAAGTAGACGCCCTTGAACAAAACCTGCGAACGCCCGGGCAGGCCAGTCGACAATTCGCCGATCCGCAGGGCATTGCGATCCGCCTCGAGGGAGAGCGCGAAATTGTCGAGCGTTTCGCCCCCGGTCTTGAGGGCTGTGACCTTCATCGACCCCGCGAGGCTCATGTCGGCGGGCAGCAGTTTCAGGAAGCTGTCGGCCAGCGCGAGGCTGCCTGCCTGCCGCAGCAGGTTGCGCGATTCGGCACCTGCGAGTTCGTCGAGATCGAGCGTCGAGGACCTGAGATCGACGCGCGCATCGATGTGCCGCCCGAGGGTGAGGCGGGCCGATCCCGTGGTGATGGCGCCGCCCTGCCGCGGATCGCTGGGGGCGATTGCGATATCGTCGAAGTCGACGGCATCGAAGGTGGCCTTGACCTTCGAGGTGAAGACCAGCGGGCGCACCGCGCCTTCGGCGTCCGACTTCCCCTCGCCCGTGGTGGCAGGCTCGATCCGCACGCCGCCTTCAAGACTGTTGCCGGTCTGCGTGCCATCGAGGCTGAAGACAAGACCCGAACCATCGGCTGCCGCTATGGTGGCGCCAAAGCGGAACGGCTCGTCGGCAACCCAGGTGCCGGTGGCCAGCGAGATCGTGTAGGCCTTGTCGTCGTGAAGCGACACCGAGCGCATGCGCCACGGCCCGCGCACGGCGGGAGACGAGATGGTGGCGTTGAAGTCGTCGAGCGTCACGGTTTCGCCGCGCCGCCGGTCGGTGAACTGCAGGGTGCCGCCGCTGAGCGTGATCTGGTCGAGGCTGACGCGCGAGAGAATGTCGCTGTCGATGAGGTCCGCGGCGGGCTTGAACAGCCAGTTGCCCTCGCCCGTGGCCAGGCGCTGGAAGCGCACCGTGGGACCCTCGATCTCGATTGCCTCGACATCAATGCCGCCATTGGCAAGGCCCGCCAGCGTCATCCGCACCACGATACGCTCGGCGCGCGCGAATTCCGGCGTGTCGAGGCCCGGCGGATTGGCGATCGTCACATTGTCGGCGGTAAGGCGCGGCCATGGGAACAGGCGTGCCGAGATCGGCCCCTCGATCTTCACCGTGCGCCCCGTGAGCTTCTTGCCATAGGCCTCGAGATCGGCGCGGTAGCTGTTCCAGTTTACCACAAAGGGCGCGGCAAGGAGGCCGGCGACGGCGATCACCAGCAGGATGCCGAAATAGAATACGGGCGATTTCCAGACCTTCATGGGGGCTCGTGTTGGAGTCGCATTGCGTCAATCAAATGGCGGCGTTCTTGCCGGGGTTCATGATGTTCCTGGGGTCCAGCGCGCGCTTGATGTCGCGCATGAAGGCGAGCGCGGGTCCGTGCTCTTTCTCGAGATAGGCCACCTTGCCGGAACCGATGCCATGCTCGCCCGTGCAGGTGCCGCCCATGGCGATGGCCCGGTCGATCATGCGGCCGTAGACCTCCTTCACGCGCCTGACCTCCGCCGGATCGGCGCGGTCGCAGAACATGACGACATGAAAATTGCCGTCGCCCACATGGCCGACGATGGGGCCGTAGAGATTGTTTGCGGCAAGATCGGCCTGGGTTTCGGTGACGCATTCCGCCAGCCGCGAGATCGGCACGCAAACGTCCGTCGCGAAGGCATCCTTGCCCGGCACCAGCGATTTCGTCGCCCAGAAGGCATCGTGCCGCGCCTGCCAGAGCTTCTGGCGGTCCTCTTCCTTGGTGGCCCAGCGATAGGGGCCGCCGTCCAGATCCTCCGCGATGGCCGCAAAGGTCTCGGCCTGTTCCTGTGCGGAAGCCGTGGTGCCGTGGAACTCGAGGAACAGCGTGGGCTTCACCTGCAAGTCGATCTTAGAATAGGCGTTGAAGGCCTTCACATGCTCTTCATCGACGAGTTCGATGCGGGCGATGGGAAGGCCCATCTGGATCGCCGTGATGGTGGCGTTGCAGCAGGCCTCGACACTCGGGAAAGGGCAGACGGCGGAGACGATCGATTCCGGAATGCCGTAGAGCTTGAGCGCCACTTCGGTGATGACGCCGAGCGTTCCCTCGGAGCCGACCAGCAGCCGCGTGAGGTCGTAGCCCGCGGAAGATTTCTTGGCGCGCGAACCGGTGCGGATGATCTCGCCGTTGGCCATCACGGCGGTGACGTTCAGCACGTTTTCCCGCATCGTGCCGTAGCGCACCGCATTGGTGCCGGAAGCCCTGGTCGCCGCCATGCCGCCGAGGCTGGCATCAGCACCGGGATCGACGGGGAAGAACAGGCCCTGGTCGCGCAAATGCGAGTTGAGCTGCTTCCGCGTGACGCCTGCCTGCACTCTGGCATCGAGATCGGCGGCGTTGACTTCGAGGATATTGTTCATCGCCGAGAGATCGATGGAAACGCCGCCGAAGGGTGCTGTGAAATGGCCTTCGAGCGAGGTGCCGGTGCCATAGGGAATGACGGGCGTGCCATACTTCGCGCAGATCGCCACGACCTTCTGAACCTCATCCGTATTGTGGACGAAGGCCACGGCATCGGGCGGCGCGCCGGGGTTCCAGGTCTGGTCTTTCCCGTGCTGGTCGCGCACGGCCTGGGCGGTTGAAAGACGGTCGCCCAGCGCCTCGCGGATCTCGGCCACGGCATGGGTTGTGCTGTTCTTCAGGCTCGGGTTATCCATGGGAGCGAAAATAGCAGAATTCGGAGAATTTGCGATGGCTTATCCGGCACCCTTCGTTGGGCAAATCCAGAAGGTGGAAGACCAGTGGACAGACTATAACGGCCACTTCAACATGGCCTATTACAACGTCCTCTTCGACCGGGCGGGCGACGAAGCCTTTGCCGCCGTGGGGCTGGGGCCGGACTATGTGAAGGAGCGCAACGCCTCCTTCTTCACGCTGGAAAGCCACAACACCTATGTGCGCGAGCTTCATGCGGGCGATTCGGTGCGGATCGCGACGCAGGTGCTGGATTGCGACCAGAAGCGCGTGCATTACGTGCAGCAGATGTATCACGCCACCGAGGGCTGGCTCTCCTGCGTGACCGAGATCATCGTGATGCATGTGGACATGGGGATAAAGAAATCTGCTTCCTTCCCGCCGGATGTGATGGAGAAGATCGAAGGCATGTTCGAGGCCCACAAGGCTTTGCCGGTGCCGCCGCAGGTGGGGCACAGGATCGGGATACCGCGGAAGGGCTAGCAGCCCCCAATCTGCAGCATTTGCCTGGGCCTTGGACATAAGTTGCCGAATTGAGGGAAACAGATCATTTGAAATGCAAATTTCAGCGGCGTTGACCTGTCATTGTCACACTTGTGCAACAATGAGGGCGCATTCGGGCTCCATAGACTGATTCAACCAATCAACGAAGGAGGCGGAATTGATGAACCAAGGTTTCAACCTGTTCGCGGAAGCGCTTGTATTCGTTCATGGAACGCGCGCCGAATCGGAAGCTGCCCTGCATGCGGCCCTGTGCGAGAAATCCGGCGACACCGAAACCGCCGAGACGTGGCGGAAGCTTCAGGCGTCGGTCCGCGAGTTTCGCGCCAAAAGCGATTGCTACAACCGCAAGGCTGCCTAACCCTGCCTTGACATGTGCCGCACATGAAATCATGTTTGGCACATGAACAAGCACGTTCAGATCAGGAACCTTCCTCCAGACCTTCACCAGCGGCTGAAGCAGCGTGCCCTGGCGCGATCCCAGACCTTGTCTGACTACTTGCGGGAAGAACTTGAGCGGATCGCAATGCTTCCCACTCTTCAGGAATGGATCCAGATGGCAAGGCGCCAGCCACCTCTTGATGTGTCGGCTGAAGAAGTAGTCGAGGCCATCCGCGAGGGCCGTGAAGAGAACGACAGGAAATTCGAAGGCCGGGACGGGCTGCCGGCAAAGTGATCGTCATCGACTGTTCGGCGATTGTCTCATTTCTGCTGTCGCCGCATGACGATGAAAGCCTGGCATCAGCGATATGCGAAGCAGATGCACTGGCCGCGCCTGAGCTTATCGATGTTGAATGCCTGAGTGCCCTGCGGCGGCTGGAGGTTTCGGGCCGTATTCGAGCTTCGGTCGCACAGGCGGCACTCTCGCAGTTCGAGGCCCTCCGGATCGAGAGATTTCCGTCATCCGAGCTGCGGCGCGCGATCTGGGCATTTCGCCACAACTTCAGCGCCTATGATGCTGCCTATGTGACTTTGGCTCGTTCGATGCACATTCCGCTTCTCACCCGCGATGTGCGATTGCGCCGTGCCGTTGCGGAACATACGTCGATTGACGTGATATAGCATCGGGGTGTTGCTATATGAGTCCGGCGAATCCGGAGCACCATGAGCAAGAATTTCGACCTGAATGACTTTGGCGACGAGGAACCGGTTTCGCCCGCGAAGCCCGGCAGCCTTTCCGCGCGCGCCATGGCGCAATCGGAGCCGCCTTATTTCAAGGGCCTGAACCCCGAGCAGCGTGCGGCGGTGGAGACGACCGATGGCCCGCTCCTCGTGCTGGCGGGTGCCGGCACTGGCAAGACGCGGGTTCTGACGACGAGGCTTGCCCATATCCTGGCGACCGGCAAGGCCTGGCCGGGCCAGCTTCTGGCCGTCACTTTCACCAACAAGGCGGCGCGCGAGATGAAGGACCGGATCGGCGCGCTGATCGGCGGCGTGGTCGAAGGGATGGCCTGGCTCGGCACCTTCCATGCGATCGGCGTCAAGATCCTGAGGAACCATGCCGAACTGGCGGGGCTGAAATCCGGCTTCTCGATCCTCGATACCGACGACCAGATCCGGCTGATGAAGCAGCTGATGGAAGCCCACAACATCGACGAGAAGCGCTGGCCGGCCCGCCAGCTTGCGAACCTCATCGACGGCTGGAAGAACCGCGGGCTGACGCCGGACCGTGTGCCCGCGGGCGAGGCCCATGATTTCGACGGCAAGGGCCGCCAGCTCTATGCCGAATACCAGCAGCGCCTGAAGGTGGTGAACGCGTGTGATTTCGGCGACCTGCTGCTGGAGCCCTTGCGCATCTTCCAGGAGCATCCGGACGTGCTGAAGGAGTATCAGCGCCGCTTCAAATACATGCTGGTGGACGAGTATCAGGACACCAACGTGGCGCAATACCTGTGGCTCAGGCTGCTGGCACAGGGGCACAGGAACATCTGCTGCGTGGGCGATGACGACCAGTCGATCTATGGCTGGCGCGGCGCGGAGGTGGACAACATCCTGCGCTTCGAAAAGGATTTTCCGGGCGCGAAGATCATCAAGCTGGAGCGCAACTACCGCTCGACGCCGCAGATATTGGGTGCCGCCTCGGGGCTGATCGCCAAGAACGAAAGCCGGCTGGGGAAAACGCTCCGCACCGACAAGGATGATGGCGACACGGTGATCGTGCGCTCGCACTGGGATGGCGACGAGGAAGCCCGCACCATCGGCGATGATATCGAGAACCTGCAGAAGAAGGGCGAGAAGCTGAACGACATGGCGATCCTGGTGCGCGCCTCGTTCCAGATGCGATCCTTCGAAGACCGTTTCATCACGCTGGGCGTGCCCTATCGCGTGGTGGGCGGCCCGCGCTTTTATGAGCGCGCCGAAATCCGCGATGCGCTGGCATACTTGAAGATCGTTGCCTCGCCCGACAACGACCTGGCCTTCGAGCGCATCATCAACACGCCGAAGCGCGGCATCGGCGATACTTCGGTGAAGCGGATGTATGGGCTGGCCCGCGCGCAGGGCGTTTCGCTTTACCGCGCGGCGGAAGCGATTTCATTGACCGATGAATTGCCGGCAAAAACCCGCACCGCGCTCAGGAAGCTGATGGAAAGCTTCTCGCGCTGGCGGCAGGTGATGACGGGTATTCCGCACACGGAGCTTGCCGAGATCGTGCTGGACGAGTCGGGCTATACCGAGATGTGGCAGAACGACAAGAGCCCGGAAGCTCAGGGGCGGCTGGAAAACCTCAAGGAACTCGTGCGCTCCATGGGCGAATTCGAGAATCTTGCAGGTTTCCTCGAACACATCGCGCTGGTGATGGATGTCGAGCAATCGCCCGACGACGACAAGGTGAATATCATGACGCTGCATTCCGCCAAGGGGCTGGAATTCGGCACGGTGTTTCTGCCGGGCTGGGAAGAAGGGCTGTTCCCGCACCAGCGCTCATTGGACGACAAGGGCCGTGCGGGCCTCGAGGAAGAGCGCCGGCTGGCCTATGTCGGCATCACTAGGGCCAAGCGCCACGCCTATATCTCGTTCGCCCAGAACCGCCGCATGCAGAACCAGACTTGGCAGAACGCGCTGCCCTCGCGCTTCATCGACGAATTGCCGGAGGCCCATGTGGAAGTGGCACCCATGGCCAACAGCTATGGCGGCTATGGCCTCGGCGCCTACGGCAAGAGCCGCTTCGACGACCAGACCCAGCCCTTCGGCAACACCTACTCGACACCGGGCTGGCAGCGGGCACAGGACCGCTGGTCGAAGGGCGGCAGTGCGCGCTCCACCCCCCGCTTCATCGAAGGCGAGATGGTGGCGCGGGAATCCGATGCCGTGAAATACGAGCTGGGCGAACGCGTCTTCCACGAGAAATTCGGCAACGGTACGGTGCGCGCCGTCGACGGCAACAAGCTGACCATCGACTTCGACAAGGCCGGCGAGAAGCGGGTGATCGACAGCTTCGTCAGCCGGGGTTGATCGCTCGTTTAGCGGACTCGCGGCCGGGCCCTTCGAGGCCCACTGCGTGGACTCCTCAGGGTGAGGAAGATGGTACACATCCAATTAGTCCGGCCACCGCACAAAGGCAGATCAATTGTCCCTCACCCTGAGGTGCGAGCAAAGCGAGCCTCGAAGGGCAAGGGAAGCCAATCAAGCCACTGCCGGCACGAACTTCATCGCCACGCCGTTCATGCAGTAGCGGAGGCCCGTGGGCTTGGGGCCATCGTCGAAGACGTGGCCCAGATGCCCGCCGCAGCGGCGGCAGTGGATTTCGGTGCGGGTGGTGAAGAGCGTGTTGTCTTCCTTCTTGCCCACGGCGTTCGGCAGCACGTCGAAGAAGCTTGGCCAGCCGGTGCCGCTTTCATACTTCGTCTCGGACGCATAGACCGGCAGGTCGCAGGCGGCACAATTGTAGGTGCCCTTGCGCTTTTCTTCCAGCAGGGCGGAGGTAAAGGGGCGCTCGGTATCTTCCTCGCGCAGCACGGCATATTGTTCAGGGGTGAGGATCGCCTTCCACTCCTCCGGCGTCCTGGTGATCTCGAAGCTCTCGGCGCGGAGCTTCAGGCCACCGGCGGCCAGGAACAGGGTGGATAGCGTAGCGGTTCGCATCAGGTTGCGGCGGTTCATGTGTGATACTCCCTTTGATGAAAGAGATACGCCGCGGCGCGGTAAAACGTGTCACACGTCTGCTTCGTTTTTTCTCACGTCTGCGTGAGACGGGGCACCCTTGCCGCTGACGCTTTCGCCTGCACCGGGCGAAAGTGCAGCGAACTGGAACTGGGCCATCAGCGAACAGGTGGCGACGACCGCGAAGGCGATGGTGAAGTCCATCGGCGTCAACGTGGCTTCCGCCCGCCACCATTGCGCGGCTTCGAGCACGAAGGCGGCGAGCACCACGCCCATGGACAGGGATAGCTGCTGCGACACGGTGTAGAGCGTCGTGGCGTAACTCGCCTGCTGATTGTCGACGTCTGAATATGACATGGCGTTCATGGCCGTGAATTGCAGCGAGCGCAGGAAACCGCCGATGAACAGCAGCGACAGCGCGATGACATAGGGCGTGGTGTCGGAGAGCAGCCCCATCACCGAGATCGACACGCTGGCCAGCACGCCGTTGACCAGCAGCAGGCGGCGGAAGCCGAAGCGGCGGATCAGCCGTGCGGCGCCGAATTTCATGGAAATGGCGCCGGCCGCCGCGATGAAGGTGATGAGGCCGGATTGGAAGGCGCTCATGCCATAGGCGAACTGGAACATCAGCGGCAGCAGGAAAGGCACGGCGCCGACGCCGACGCGGAACAGGCTGCCGCCGACGACCCCTGCCCTGAAGGTTTCGATCTTCAGGAGGCGCAGGTCGAGGATCGGGGCAGCGGTCTTTCGCGCATGAAGCACGTAGAGGATGACCATGACGATGCCGAAGCCGATCAACGCCGAGGGCATGTAGCCCGGAAGCAAGTCTCGCCCCAGCACCGTGAGGCCGAAGATCAGCGACGACAGCCCGAAGCCCGACAGCAGGAAACCCTTGAAGTCGAGCGGCGGCACCTCATCGACCCCGGTTTCCGGCATGAGCGCGGTGGCAAGCCCGATCGCGATTGCGCCGAAGGGCACGTTCATCCAGAAGATCCAGCGCCAGCCGAAATTGTCGGTAATAAAGCCGCCGATGGGCGGGCCGACCAGCGGCCCCATGAGGGCGGGAATGGTGAGCCAGGCCAGCGCGTCGACCAGTTCGGATTTCGGGATCGAGCGCAGCAGGATGATGCGGCCGACGGGCACCATCATGGCGCCGCCGATGCCCTGCATGGCACGGGCGCCCACGAGGCCGCCGAGCGAGGACGCCATTCCGCAGGCGATCGAGCCGAGCGTGAAGATGGCGATCGCGGCGCGGAACACATGGCGCGCACCGAAACGATCCGCCAGCCAGCCGCTGATGGGAATGAACACCGTGAGGCTCAGGAGATAGGTGGTAAATGCCAGCTTCAGCACGATCGGATCGGTGCCGAGGTCCCTGGAGATCGCGGGAAGCGACGTCGCGATGATCGTCTGGTCCATGTTCTCCATGAACAGGGCCGATGCGATGATGAGCGGTATGAGGCGTGACGGCGGCGGCATCAGGGCTCGCTGGATAGCACGCGAAACAAGGCGCAATCATGCAAATAACGGAGATGTGAGGGGCGAAATTCACCGCAGTTTAAGTTTGCACGGCTTCAATGCCGCGATGACCGCAACCTCCCAACACCAGCTCCGCCTCGCCGAACTGCTCGGAGCGTTGAGCCACGCCCTCGACCTGACCGAGGGCCAGCCGAAGGGACACTGCATCCGCTGCTGCTGGATCGGGACCCGGCTGGGCACGCATCTGAACCTGACGCCCGGCGCGCTTTCCGACCTCTACTACACACTGCTGCTGAAGGACCTCGGCTGCTCCAGCAACGCCGCCCGCATCTGCCAGCTCTATCTGGCCGACGACATCGGCTTCAAGCGCGACTTCAAGCTGATCGATGGCAGCCTGCCGCAGGCGTTGCGCTTCGTGCTGGGCCACACCGGGCTCGAAAAAGGCCTCGCCGAGCGGTTCCGCGCCATTATCAACATCCTGAAGAACGGCGGCGAAATCGCCCGTGAGCTGATCGAGGCGCGCTGCCACCGTGGCGCTGAAATCGCCGCGCGCATGCGGTTCTCGCCAGCGGTGTGCGACGGCATCCAGAACCTTGACGAGCATTGGGACGGAAGCGGCAAGCCCCAGGGCCTGAAGGACCAGGCCATTCCACTGTTCTCGCAAATTGCACTTCTGGCGCAGGTGGCCGATGTCTTCAATGTCTCGAATGGGCCTCAGTCCGCGCTGGCGGAGATTCGCAACCGGGCCGGAACCTGGTTCGACCCTGACTTGGTCGAGGCTTTCGCCGGGCTTCAGGCGGAGCCTGGTTTCTGGAGCGCCCTGGCGGAAGAACGCCTGGCCGAGCGTGTCCTCGACCTCGAGCCGGCGCAGGCCGAACGCTGGGTCGATGATGACTATCTGGACGAGATCGCCATCGCCTTCGCGCAGGTGATCGATGCCAAGAGTTCCTTCACCCGAGGCCATAGCGAAAGGGTAGCGGTCTTCACCGACATGATTGCCGAGGAACTGGGATTTTCCCCGGAGCGCCGCCGCTGGTTGAACCGCGCTGCCCTGCTCCACGACATCGGCAAGCTGGCGATCTCGAATTCCATCCTCGACAAGCCGGGAAAGCTTACGGACGAGGAATTTGCCGCAATCCGCAGCCATCCCGTGCATTCGGAAAACATCCTCCGGTCAATTTCGGTCTTTTCGGATTTGGCGCCCGTCGCTGGCGGCCATCACGAAAAGCTCAACGGCAAGGGCTATCCGCGCGGACTGGCGGGAGCCGACATCAGTCTGGAAACCCGGATCGTTACCGCCGCCGACATCTTCGACGCGCTGACCGCCGACCGCCCCTACCGCCCCGCGATGCAGGTCTCAAAGGCCTACGAGATCATGGCAAGGGAGGTTGGAACCGCCATCGACGGAGAGTGTTTCAAAGCCCTGCAGGCGGCGCTGGCGCGAGCCGAAGCCGCAGCGGCGTGAGGCCCGCCCTTTCGCGGTACTGCGCAACGGTCTATAAGCTGGCGTGAAGCCTTCGAAGCAATGGAATTTTGGCCCGCGGCACCCCAGATGTGGAGGCCCTGCGTCTGGAGCGATCCCGTGATCAACCGATTTTTCAAGTGGCTGGAAAGCCGCGTGGACCCATTTCCGCCCGAACGGCCCCAGATGCCGCCGGAGGGCCTGTTCGCATTCTCATGGCACTATACCAAGCCCTTCTGGCCGCTATTGCTGGCATCGGTGGTGTTTTCGGCGGTCATCGCCTTTCTTGAAGTCTATCTCTTCGCCTTCCTTGGCGACCTTGTGGACATTCTGGCCGAGGCCGACCGCGCCAATTTCTGGGAGCTGCACGGCACCAAGCTGGTGGTGATGGGCGTCATCGTCCTGCTGGTACTTCCGATCCTGAACTTCATTTCGGAATCGATCTCGCATCAGGGACTGCGCGGCAACTATGCCATGCGCATCCGCTGGGTGGCGCACCGCTATGTGCTGCGCCAGTCGATCGACTTCTTCACCAACGACTTTGCCGGCCGTGTGGCAACCAAGGTGATGCAAACCGCACTCGGCATCCGCGATGCGGTAATGAAGTTCACCGAAGTCGTGGTCTATGTGGCGGTCTATTTCGCTGGCGCGCTGATCCTGGTGGCGACGAGCGACACCTGGCTGATGCTGCCGCTGGCGATATGGCTGGCAGGCTATGCCGCCGCCTGCTGGTACTTCGTGCCGAAGCTCGGCAAGATATCGGCCGAGCAGGCCGACATGCGCTCGCTGGTGACGGGCCGCGTCGTCGACAGCTACACCAATATTCCGACAGTGAAGCTTTTCGCCCATGCCGACCGCGAGGACTCTTACGCGAGGGAAGGCATGGAGTGGATGCTCGATGCCGTGAACCGCTCGATGCGGCTGTCGACATTGATGACGACGACGCTCCAGATTCTGTCCGGCGTGCTGATCTTCACCATGTCGGCCATGTCGGTGTGGCTGTGGTACACGGGCGCCATTACCACCGGCGCCATCGCCTTCGCGATCGGCCTTACGCTGCGCCTCAAGGCCATGTCGCAATGGATCATCTGGGAAGTGGCCGGCCTGTTCGAGAATATCGGCGTCATCCAGGATGGCATCGTGACGATTGCCCGCGAACGCGCCATCAGGGACGCCGCCGATGCGAGGCCGCTGGCCGTGAAGGACGGCGCCATCGTCTTCGAGAACGTGTCTTTCAACTATGGCAAACCGGCGGTCGCCGGTACGCGGCAGGTTTTGGACAAGCTGAACCTCGCAATCGCGCCGGGCGAGAAGGTTGGCCTTGTCGGCCGGTCCGGTGCGGGCAAGTCGACGCTGACCAATCTCCTGCTGCGCTTCTATGATGTCGAGCAGGGCCAAGTGCTCATCGATGGGCAGGATATCTCGCGGACCACGCAGGATTCGCTGCGCGCGGCGATCGGCGTCGTGACGCAGGATACCTCCCTCCTCCACCGCTCGGTGATCGACAACATCCGCTATGGCAACCCCGATGCGCCGATGGCGGCGGTCGAAGCCGCCGCGCGGAAAGCCCATGCGGACGAGTTCATCGCGGGCCTCGTCGACCCCAAGGGGCGCAAGGGTTATGACGCGCATGTGGGCGAGCGTGGCGTGAAGCTGTCGGGCGGCCAGCGCCAGCGCATTGCCATTGCCCGCGTGCTGTTGAAGAACGCGCCGATTTTGGTGCTGGACGAGGCGACGAGCGCGCTCGACTCGGAAGTCGAGCAGGCGATCCAGGAAAACCTCTACACGCTGATGGAGGGAAAGACCGTCATCGCCGTGGCGCATCGCCTGTCCACCATCGCCGCAATGGACCGCCTCGTCATCATGGACAAGGGCCGCATCGTCGAGGAAGGAACCCATCAGGAGCTGCTGAGGAAGGGCGGGCTCTATGCCTCGCTCTGGCAGCGCCAGTCGGGCGGGTTTCTGGTCGATGGCGAGCTCGAAGCCGCCGAATAACCCAATCTTAACCACATTCCCGTCACAACGGAGGGCGAATGAGCCGCAACGACGTTGGGGGGAAATGATGTTCCGCAAGTTGATATTGGTCATGGCTTCGGCCGCTTTTCTCGCCGGCTGCTCGACCGACCCCTATACTGGCGAGCAGAAGCTTTCCAACACCGCGATCGGTGCCGGAACCGGCGCATTGCTGGGCACGGCCGCTGGCCTCGTCATCGGCAAGACCACCAACGCCAATTCGCGGAAATCGATGCTGATCGGTGCGGGCATCGGCGCCCTGGCGGGTGGCGGCGTGGGCCTCTACATGGACAATCAGGAAGCGAAGCTTCGCCAGCGGCTGGAAGGCACCGGCGTTTCGGTGACGCGCGCAGGCGACCGTATCATCCTCAACATGCCCTCCTCGATCACCTTCGACACCGACCGCGCGGAAGTGAAGCCGCAGTTCTATGACGTGCTGAACTCGGTGGCGATCGTGCTCGCCGAATTCAACAAGACGCTGGTCGACGTGACCGGCCACACCGACTCCGATGGTTCCGACGGCTACAACCGCGACCTTTCGGAACGCCGGGCTGGCGCGGTGGCCGAATATCTCGTGACGCAGGGCAACAACCCGCAGCGCTTCCAGGTGCTGGGCTTGGGCGAAACGCGGCCGGTGGCAACCAATGCCTCGGCTGGCGGCAAGGCCCAGAACCGGCGCGTGGAAATCGAGATCGTTCCTCTTACCTGATGGACGAAGGAGAACGGGGCCGCTAAACGCGGTCCCTGATGACCGAAGCCCGCTTCACGCTCACCATTTCCGGCCTCAGCCATGACAAGGCCAATGAACTGGCCTCGTCTCTCGATGAGGATTTCCGTCTCGACCCCCTGGCGATTACCATCAATGAGACCGACGAGGCGAAGGGGTTGTGGGACGTCTCGCTCTATTTTGCGGATGAGGTCGAGGCACAGGACGCTTCGCGCCTGATCGGCTTCGCTGATGCCAGGATTGCGCCGATGCCGCAGCAGGACTGGGTACGCCAATCGCTCGAAGGCCTGGCGCCCGTGGTGGCGGGCCGGTTTTTCCTGCATGGTTCGCATGACCGGCACCGGCGGCGGAGCGGCGGCGTATCGCTCGAAATCGATGCCGGAACGGCCTTCGGCACCGGGCACCACGGCACCACCGAAGGCTGCCTTCTGGCACTGGATGAAATCCTGAAGCGGCGCAAGCCGTCGCACATCCTGGATGTGGGCTGCGGCACCGGCGTTCTGGCGATTGCCGCGGCCAAGGCCGCGGGCCGCGTGGCCGTTGCCAGCGATATCGACGCGGAAGCCGTGCGCGTAACCCTGTCGAATGCCGCGCTGAATGGCACCGCACCGCTCATCAAGGGCATTACAGCGGCGGGGCTGAAGCATCCGGCGATCGTGGCGCATGCCCCGTATGATCTGATCTTCGCCAATATCCTGGCGCGGCCACTGGTGGCGCTGGCGCAGAACCTGACTCAGGCGCTGGCAGCGGGCGGCGATCTCATCCTGTCAGGACTGACGCTTGAGCAGATGCGCTGGATCGAGGCCACTTATGTGAACCGGGGGCTGGTTCTTTCCCGGCGCATCACGCGCGGAAACTGGGCGGCGCTGGTGTTCAGCAAGCGCCAAAAGAAAAAGCGCCCGGGAGGGAGGACACCCGGACGCCTTGGAGCCAGCTCGACAGGAGCTGGCTGGGAAACCGACCTGTAGAAGATCGTCGTTTCAGTTGCCCCACACCATGGTGGAGATTTCCGACCGCTTCAGGCCGATGTCGGCAAGCAGCCGGTCATCGAGCTGGGCGAGCTGACGCTCGGCGCGGCTGCGGGCCAGATAGGTCTTCACGCGGCCAACAAGGCCGGTGCCCATCGAGTAACCCTGGTTGCGGACGGCCTCGCGGCCATAAGTGATCGTTGACATGTTCATTCTCCTGTTCATCTCTCAAAATCCCGGCCCAGCTTGGGCGATCGGCGACCTCTCGAGGGTTATTATTGTGCACTGCACTCTGTCAGCGCCCATATAGTGAGCAATTATTAACAAAGCCAGCAGCAGCTTTGCGCTTCAGTCATGTGTTTTATGCATATCGACTGAGTCGCATTGAATACCCTCTCCACGATCACCCTGGGCGATGGAATTAGCCTTTGAATACGACAGCATTATAACGGCAGGGGCCTTATTTCGGCCTTAGAAATTAATCGCCGTTAACCTTTGGCTTGGCGTCAAATTGGCAAGTTCTGCCTCATCGTCATACGTAAAATGCATGGACCGCACAGAAATCTGTTTCGCAATGCAATATAACACCCCCAAACAAAATACCCGGCCAGAAGGCCGGGCATCACGCCGTGAAAGAAGCACTGAGCGGATCAGGCAGCCGTCAGGTTGCCAGCCGAAGAGCGGCCCGTGCGCTTGTCCGTCACAACCTCAAACTGGACCTTCTGGCCTTCCTTGAGGGTGCGCAGACCGGCGCGCTCGACAGCGGAGATATGGACGAAGATGTCCTTCTGGCCGTTGTCGGGCTGGATGAAGCCATAGCCCTTCTGCTCGTTGAACCACTTCACTGTACCCGTATTCATGGGAATCCCTTAAGTTTGGTTGGGTCGCTAGCCCTGCCGCGTTTCTTCCACGTCAAGACCATGGTCGAAATTTGGAGGAGTCTTGCGTGCGCGGCCCTCAAGGGTAGCGAAGCGGCCAATCGTCCGGCCCAAGTATCGATGGTGCAATTATGTCGCAGTTGGGACTTTCTTGCAAGGCGATTTGATTTCCCTGCGTCACTGCCCTGTTGCATCGGCGGTTACAATGGCTTTCACTGTCAGGCCTGGTTCAGACATAGGAGGCCACCCATGCACATGATCCGCAACACACTGATCGCCGCGCTCCTCTCCGGCGCCAGCCTGATCTCGCCGGCACTTGCAGAAGCCGTGAACATCACCTTCCTGCTCACCAACGACATCTACAAGGTCGACAACGCTTCCGAGCGCGGCGGCTTCGCGCGGCTGAACGCTGTGGTGAAAGCCGAACGCGCCAAAGGCGGCAACGTCGTCTATGCCCACGCGGGCGACCTGATCTCGCCTTCCCTGTTCTCGAGCTTCGACCAGGGCGAGCACACGATCGTGCTGACCAACATCGTGCCGCCTGACGTGTTCACCCCCGGCAACCATGAATACGACTTCGGGGCTGACGTGTTCATGAAGCGCATGAAGGAAGCGAAGTTTCCGCTTTATGCCGCGAACCTCCGCACGGCCGACGGCAAGATGATCGAAGGCTTCAAGGACAACGCGATCCTCGAATTCGGCGGCGCCAAGGTTGGCATCGTCGGCCTGACCGCCGAGGACAGCCCGGTGAAGTCCAGCCCCGGCGACACGCTGAAATTCCTGCCGACGGTTGAAACCGCAGTGGCGCAGGCAAAGCAACTGCGCGAGGCCGGCGCCGATATCGTGGTGGCCGTCGTCCATGCCAACCGCGAGGTTGATCGCGCGCTGTTCGACACGCGCGCCATCGACATCATCCTGACGGGTGACGATCACGACCTCGCCCTGTTCTTCGATGGCCGCACGGTGATGGTGGAATCGAAGGAGGAAGCCGAATTCGTGACCGCCGTCGATGTGAAACTCGATATCGAGGAGAAGGACGGCAAGCGCAGCGTGAAGTGGTATCCCAACTTCCGCTTCATCGACACCGCAGGCGTAACACCCGATGCCGAGACGCAGGCGAAGGCCGACGAATACAACGCGCTGCTCTCGAAGGAACTCGATGTCGCAGTCGGCACCACGACGGAACCGCTCGACAGCCGCAAGGCCACCGTGCGCACAGCCGAGTCCGCGATCGGCAACCTTATCGCCGATGCGACGCGCGAGGCGGTTCAGGCCGATATTGCCATCACCAATGGCGGCGGCATTCGCGGCAACAAGGAATATGCGGCGGGCACGCAGCTGACGCGCCGCGATATCCTGACCGAGCTGCCCTTCGGCAACCGCACCGTGAAGCTCGAGGTGACGGGCGACATGGTGTGGGCTGCATTGGAGAGCGGCTTGAGCGACGTCGAGAATTCCGCAGGCCGCTTCCCGCAGGTTTCGGGGCTAACGGTCGAGGCCGACCTGACGAAGCCCAAGGGCGAGCGCGTTGTCTCGGTGATGGTGGGCGACAAGCCCATCGACAAGGCGGCCACCTATACGCTGGCGACGAACGATTACATGTTCGGCGGCGGCGATGGCTATAGCGTGCTGAAATCCGCCAGGCCGCTCCTCGGCGTGCGCGACGCCAAGCTGATGGCGAACGACGTGATGGCCTATGTGACCGCGAAGAAATCGATCACGCCGAAAGTCGAAGGCCGCATCAAGCTGAAGATGTGATGAGGGCCCTCCGTGGACTGATCATCGCCGTGGCGGCCCTGCTCTGGGCCGGCATGGCGGCGGCCGAAGAGGTTGACCTCGAACTCGTGCTGCTGGCGGATGCGACGGGCTCGATCGACACCCAGGAGATCATCTTCCAGCGCCGGGGCTACGCCGATGCGCTGACCAGTGCGGATGTGCTGGACGCGATCCAGAGCGGTGCTCACCAGAAGATCGCCGTCACCTATGTCGAGTGGGGAGACTTCACCTCGCAGGACGTGGTGGTGGGCTGGCGCATTCTCAGCGATCAGGCCTCCGCGGAGGCCTTCGCAGCGGAACTGTTGGCACCGCCGCGACGGGCGCGCGGGCGGAACGCCATCGGCCAGGCGCTGCTGTTCGGAAAGTCCCTGATCGAGGGCAATGAGCACGAAGGCTACCGCAAGGTGATCGACCTCTCTGCTGACAGTGCCAACAGCTGGAACGGCGTGCCGCTCGCCACCGCGCGCGAACAGGTCGTCGCGGCCGGCATCACCATCAACGGCCTCGCCATCCTCTGCCGTGCCTGCAGCGGCCGGCCAGTCGGCTATGATCTGGAGAAGGCCTTCGAGGAGACGATCATCGGCGGGCCGGATGCCTTCGTGATCACGGCGGACGACATGCAGCAATTCTCGACCGCGGTGAAGAGAAAGCTCGTCCTCGAAATCGCATCGGGGCCGCAACGCCTCGGCGCCGCCGCCAAATAAGGTAAGGACCCGGCACTCTTGCGAATGCCGGGCCCCTTTCGCCGCCCCGAGCCCGTGAAGGGGGAGATACGTTTACGGGGCAGCAGCGATTGCCTTACTTCGGCAGCAGGACCGTATCGATGACGTGAATGACGCCGTTCGACTGCTTGACGTCGGCGATGGTCACGGTCGCGGTCTGGCCGCTCTCGTCCATGATCATGATCTTGCCGTCCTTCGCCATGAAGGTCAGGGCATCGCCGCTCACCGTGGTGACATTGTGCTTGCCGCCGTCATCCATGACCATCTTGTTGATCGCATCGCTCATCGCCGACGTCGCGATCACATGCGAGGTGAGAACCTTCGTCAGCATCTCCTTGTTCTCGGGCTTCAGCAGATTGTCCACCGTGCCGGCGGGAAGCTTTGCGAAGGCATCGTTGGTGGGAGCGAGAACGGTGAAGGGACCAGCGCCCGACAGCGTTTCGACGAGGCCCGCGGCCTTCACCGCTGCAACCAGCGTGGTGTGGTCCTTCGAGTTGACGGCGTTCTCGACGATGTTCTTGTCAGGGAACATCTCAGCGCCGCCGACCATCTTGGTGTCCTGCGCGAGGACGGGGGCGGCCAGTGCCGATACGCCGAGGGCGAAAGCGGCGGCGGCGGAAAGAAGGGTGTTGCGAAGTGTCATGACGTCATCTCCTGTTGTCATATGATCCCCAGACGGGATGCAAAGACAACGGCGCGGATGCGCCTTCGGGATGCAGGACGCGCGGGCAATCCTTCGTGATGAAACGTGAGTGAACCAGCAAAGCACCGGGCACGTAAGAGCGGCCTTCACAGCTTCCGCAGGGCGAGCTAAGTCATGGCACATGACACATGCCTCCGCCTCCCGCGCCCGCTTCACCCTCCTCCGCAACGAACTGAAGTCGCGCAAGCTGGCGGGCTACCTCGTGCCCCGGCAGGACGAATTCCAGGGCGAATATGTGCCGACCTATGCCGAGCGCCTGCGCTGGCTGACGGGATTCTCCGGCTCATGGGGACTGGCGATCATAACGCTGAGGAAGGCCGCGATCTTCATCGACGGGCGCTATACGATACAGGTGCAGGAACAGGTCGATACCAAGCTCATCACTCCTCAGCATCTCGTGGACGAGCCCCCCACGGCGTGGATCGCCAGGAACCTGAAGCAGGGCGACAGGCTGGGCTTCGATCCCTGGCTCGTCACCGCCGACCAGGCGAAGCGCTTTGCAGAGGCTTGCGAGAAGGTGGGCGCGCGCCTTGTGGCGGTGGACGGAAACCTCATCGATGCGATCTGGAAGGACCAGCCGGCGCGGCCCATGGCGGCGATTGCAACGCACCCCACGCAGCTTGCCGGCCGCTCCGCCGCCGACAAGCTGAAGGATATCCAGAAGGCGATCAGCCCCAACGATGCCGTGGTGCTGACGCAGCCTGACTCCGTTGCCTGGATCTTCAACCTCCGCGGTTTCGACGTGCCGTTTACGCCGGTGGTGCCGGCCTATGCGATCCTCCACGCGAAGGGCAAGGCCGAGATTTTCATCGCGCCCGAAAAACTCACCGAGGATGTGAAGTCGCATCTGAAGAAAATCGCGGTGACCCGGAAACCCAGCGAGATCGAAGCCTCGCTGAAGGCGCTGGGAAAGAAGAAGGCGAGTGTGCTGATCGATGCCGCCTGGACGCCGGAGCGCATCCGCGCGGTGCTGACGAAGGCCAAGGCCAGCATTACTACCGGCAGCGACCCCTGCACCTTGCCCAAGGCGCGCAAGAACCGCATCGAGCAGGAAGGTGCCCGCGCCGCCCAGCGTCGCGACGGCGTGGCGATGACGCGCTTCATCCGCTGGCTGGAGATGGAAGCGCCAAGGGGCGGGGTGACGGAACTCGACGTGGCAGCAAAGCTCAGGTGGTTCCGCGAACAGACCGGCGAGTTGAAGGATCTGTCCTTCGAGACCATTCCGGCGGCAGGCCCCCATGCCGCGATCCCGCACTATCACGCCGATGAAGGCTCGAACCGCGAGTTGGGAATGAACGAGATTTTCCTGATCGATTCAGGCGGGCAATATCCCGACGGCACGACCGACATCACCCGCACGGTGATCGTCGGTCAGCCGACAGATGAAATGAGAGACCGCTTCACCCGCGTGCTGAAGGGCATGATCAACCTCTCGCGCATCCGTTTTCCCAAGGGCACCTGCGGCTCGCAGCTTGACGTGCTGGCGCGGCAGGCGCTGTGGATGGCGGGCCTCGACTTCGACCATGGCACGGGCCATGGCGTGGGATCATATCTTTCCGTGCATGAAGGCCCCGCCCGCATCAACAAGGCCGACCGTACGCCGCTGGAACCCGGCATGATCCTTTCGAACGAGCCCGGCTTCTACAAGCAGGGCGAATACGGCATCCGTATCGAGAACCTTCTGATGGTGCAGGAAGCCCACGAAATTGCCGGCGGCGACCGCAGGATGCTGGGCTTCGAGACTCTGACGCTGTGCCCCATCGAGCGGCGGCTGATCGACCTGCGCATCATGGACGACGGTGAAATGCGCTGGCTCGATGCCTATCACGCCCGCGTGCTGAAGGAAGTCGGCGATTTTCTCGAGGGCGACGAGCTTGCGTGGTTGACGAAGGCGTGTGAGCCGATCGCGGGGTGAGATAATGTCTTCTCCCGCTTCAGCGGGAGAAGAAGGGACCCGTTGCGAAAGCGACGGGGAGATGAGGGGACGCAAGACGGACACTACCGCCCCTCACCTACCCCAACTTCGTTGGGGCCCCCTCCTCTCCCGCTACAGCGGGAGAGGACGTGAGATCGAACCACCCGTTCTCGTCGATCACCTCGACGCCGTATTTCTGAGCGTCCTTGAGCTTCGATCCGGCACCGGGGCCCGCGACCAGCAGGTCCGTCTTCTTCGAGACCGAGCCCGAGACCTTGGCCCCCAGCCGCTCGGCCATGGCCTTGGCTTCCTCGCGCGTCATGCGTTCGAGGGCCCCAGTGAAGACGACCGTCTTGCCCGCGACGGGAGAAGACGTGCTGCGGGCTTCGAGCGGCGTCACCTTCACATGCTTCAGCAACTCGTCGACCACGTCGCGATTGTGCGGCTCGCCGAAGAACTGGACAAGGGCTTCAGCGACGATTTCGCCGATGCCGTCGATGGCGTTCAATTCCTGCCAATGCTCTCCATCGAGATCGGCGGCGGCGATCATCTGTTCACGGAAGGCTTCGGCGGTGTGGTAGTGCCGGGCCAGCGCGCGGGCCGTCGTCTCGCCCACATGGCGGATGCCGAGCGCGAAGATGAAGCGGTCGAGTGCAATGCTGCGGCGCTCGTCGATGGCGTCAAAGAGTTTGCGGACACTGGCCTCGCCCCAGCCCTCGCGATTCTTCAGGCGCTTGAGCGAGGTCCTGTCGCGTTCCTCCAGTGTGAAGATGTCGTGCGGCCACTGGATCAACTCATCAGCATAGAATTCCGCGATGATCTTGTCGCCAAGGCCTTCGATATCGAAGGCGTTGCGCGAGGCGAAATGCTTGAGGCGCTCCACACGTTGCGCCGCACAGATGAGCCCGCCGGTGCAGCGGCGCACCGCATCGAGCTTGCCCGACGCACGTTCCTCGCGCACCGCATGCGACTTGCACACCGGGCATTCGGCGGGGAATGGGTAGGGCTGCGAATTCTCGGGCCGCTTCTCCGGAATGTAACCGAGGATCTGCGGGATCACGTCACCCGCCCGCTGCACGGTAACGGTGTCGCCCTCGCGGATGTCTTTGCGCGCGATCTCGTCCTCGTTGTGGAGTGTCGCGTTGGTGACAACGACTCCGCCGACTGTGACGGGCTTCAGCCGCGCGACGGGCGTCAACGCGCCGGTGCGGCCCACCTGAATGTCGATCTTCTCCAGCACCGTCGTCGCCTTTTCGGCGGAGAACTTGTGGGCAAGGCCCCAGCGCGGCGAGCGCGACACGAAGCCTAGGCGCTGCTGCCAGTCCAGCCGGTTCACCTTGTAGACGACGCCGTCGATATCATAGCCAAGCTCGCTGCGGAGCATTTCGATGTGGCGGTAGTGCGCGAGAAGTTCTTCGATGCTCGAACACAGCTTCATCAGCGGGTTGGTGGGAAGGCCCCAGCTTGCGAAGGCTTGAATGACGTCCCACTGTGTTTTCGCGGGCAGGTCCGGCGCTTCGCCCCAGGCATAGGCAAAGAACTTGAGCGGGCGGGACTTGGTGATCTCGGGATCAAGCTGGCGGAGCGAGCCCGCCGCGGCATTGCGCGGGTTGGCGAAGGGCCGCTCCCCCTCTTGAATCTGTTTCTCGTTCAATGCCGCGAAGTCCTTGTGCGACATATAGATTTCGCCACGGACTTCGATCAGGTCCGGCGCTGATGCAGCGAGCCGCCTGGGCACGGATTGCATGGTGAGCACATTGGCCGTGACATTTTCGCCTTCGAACCCGTCGCCGCGTGTGGCCGCCTGAACCAGCTTGCGGTTTTCATAGCGGATCGAGATCGACAGCCCGTCGATCTTGGGCTCGGCGGTGACCCCAACGGGCTCGGACTCGGAGAGGTTAAGGAAGCGCCGGATGCGGCCCACGAAGTCGTTCACGTCCTCGGTGCTGAAGCCGTTCGACAGCGACAGCATGGGAACGGCATGGCGGACCTTGGCGAATTTCTCCGAGGCAACCGCGCCCACCCGGCGCGAGGGCGAATCCGCGCGAATGAGTTCCGGAAAGCGCGCCTCGATCGCCTCGTTGCGAAGCCTGAGCGCATCATACTCGGCATCCGAAATGATCGGCGCGTCCTGCTCGTGGTAATGCCGGTCATGTCCGGCAATCTCCGCCGCCAGCCGCTCGAGTTCGGCGGCGGCCTCGGGTGCAGAGAGCGAGTCAACGGGCTTGAGCATGACATTCCCGGCGATATTTCCCTCCCCCTTGTGGGGAGGGGCAGGGGTGGGGGTCCGCGAGTGCTGCTGCCAGCCACCCCCCACCCCAACCCCTCCCCACAAGGGGGAGGGGCTCTGAGTGCGGCAAGGCCTTGCTCATCAACCCCTGCCCCGCAAGAGCTCATCCGCCTGCGCACGCGCGGCTTCCGTCACCTGCGCGCCGGACAGCATGCGGGCCACCTCCTCGCGCCGGCTGGTGGTGGACAGGGGCTGGACGCGGGTGACCATGCGCTTGCCGGCAACTTCTTCCATCTTCGATATCAGCATGTGCTGCCGCGCGCTGGCGGCGACCTGCGGGCTGTGGGTGACGGCAAGCACCTGAAGGTTTTCAGCAAGCCGCGCCAGCCGGGCGCCGATCGCATCCGCCACCGCGCCGCCAACGCCGGTGTCGATCTCGTCAAAGATCAATGTCGGCGCAGAACCCTTGGAGGCGAGGATCACCTTGAGCGCCAGCATGAAGCGCGCCAGTTCGCCGCCCGAGGCCACCTTCATCAAGGGGGCGAGCGGCGTTCCGGGGTTGGCGGCCACCATGAATTCGATGCGGTCGATGCCCTGCGAGCCGGGCTTTCCGGCATCGGTTTCGATATGGGTTTCGAACCGCGCACGCTCGAGCTTCAGGGGCGGCAGTTCGGCCATCACCGCCTTGTCCAGGGCCTTCGCCGTTTTCCGCCGCTTGTCGGAGAGTTTTTCAGCTGCAATATCATAAGCTTCACGCGCGATCTTGAATTCCTGCTCGAGCTTTTTGAGCCGCCCGCCGCCATCGGTGATGGCTTTGAGTTCCGTATCGAACCGCTCACGCACATTGGCCAGCGTATCGACTGTGCATTTGAACTTCCGCGCCGCCGCCCGCAACGCGAAGAGGCGCTCCTCGGATTTCTCGAGTTCCTTGGGATCGAAGATGAAGGTCCGCTGCGCCTCGGCGATGGCGCGTTCGGCCTCCGTCACTTCCGCCAGCACCCGGTCGAGCGCCGAACAGACATGATCGAGGCGGCCGCCCGCCGTGTCCCGCCGCCGTTCAAGCTTGCGGAGGGCGGCGTTGAGGCGCGCAACCGCCGTGCCATCGCCCGCCAGCGCATCCTCCGCCTCGCTCAGGGCATCGGCATATTGCTCTGACGACATCATCAACTGCCGCGCTTCCGCAAGCTTTGCTTCCTCGCCCTCGATGGGGTTCAGAAGGCGCAATTCCTCGGTGGCATGTTCCAGGTATTCACGCTCGGCTTCGGCCCGGTCCATCAGCTTGCGGTGGTCGTTGAGGGCGGTTTCGGCGGCAGACGCCCTGGCCCACAGCGCGCCAACCTCCTGCACCTCCTGATCGAGGCCGCCGAAGGCGTCGAGCAGGCGGCGGTGGGCGCCAACGTCGACCAGGGCACGGTCGGCGTGCTGGCCGTGAATTTCAGCCAGTGCCACTGCGATCTGCCGCAGCAGGTTGAGGCTGACGGGCTGGTCGTTGATGGCGGCACGGCTGGGGCCATCGGCATTCTGGATGCGGCGGATGACGAGTTCGCCCTCGGCATCGATCCCCTGCTCTTTCAGGATCGCAAAGGCGGCATGGGCCTTCGGCAGCGCGAAGGCCGCGGTGACGACGCCGCGCTCGGCGCCGTTCCGCACCAGGCTCGAGTCGCCCCGCGCGCCAAGGGCGAGGCCGAGCGCGTCGAGCAGGATCGACTTTCCGGCCCCCGTCTCGCCAGTGAGAACGGTGAGGCCGCGCTCGAGCGAGATGTCGAGCTTCTCGATGAGGACGATATCGCGGATGGACAGAGCGGTGAGCATGATTCCACTTTATAGCGGAGTTGCAGCCGGGCGCGAGAGGTCAGATCAGAGCGGATTGAGCGAACTGAAGGCCTTGGATATCCAGGACTGGCGGTTCTCGACCGGGGCCTGCCCATCGCTCGCGACGAGCTGGTAAGCGTCCTTGTACCAGTCCGTATTGGGGTAGTTGTGGCCCAGCACGGCTGCTGCCGTCTGCGCTTCCGAGACGACACCGAGAGCCATATAGCCCTCGGTCAGCCGGTAGAGGGCTTCCGGCGTCTGCGTGGTGTTCTGGAAATCGGTGACCACGCGCTTGAAGCGGTTGATGCCGGCGAGGTAGCTGCCCTGCTTGTAGTAATAGCGGCCGACTTCCATTTCCTTGCCCGCCAGATGGTCGCGCGCCACGATCACCTTCTGCCTGGCATCTTCGGCGTAAGCCGTGCCGGGATAGCGCTGGGACACTTCTTCCAGTGCTTCCAGCGCGGCCCGCGTGGCGCTCTGGTCGCGCTTGGTGTCGCTGATCCGGTTATAGTTGGAAATGGCGATCAGGTAATAGGCATAGCCCGCATCCTTGTGGCCCGGATGCAGCGTGGTGAAGCGGTTCGCGGCGACGATCGCGTCATCGTATTTGCCCTGAACGTAGTTCGAATAGGCCTGCATGAGAATGGCCTTGGTAGCCCAGCTCGAATAGGGATACTGGCGCTCGACTTCGGCAAAGCTCTTGACCGCGCTCTTGTGCGAGCCGTCCTTCAGATCCTCGAGGCCCTGATTGTAGAGCTTGGCGACAGCCGCGCCATCGTTGGCGCTGGCAAGATCCGGCGAAACGCCATTGCCGGCGGCGGCGGCCTGCGTCGAAGTGCTGTCGCCCCATATCCCATCCATCAGCGAAGAGGCACAGCCTGAGAGCGACAGGCCAATGAGGATTGCCGCGACAACATGAGCAGACTTGCGAATGACCGGCACCCAGAAACCCCAAAAGCAACGACGTGAAACGGACGCGCGACTCGCAACAAGCAGCGTCATCAGGCTTGTTGTCTTAACCTCCGGCGGCTGAAAAGCCAACGAGCCACAAGGCACCATAAATGCGTCAAACCCGGCGGAAGTGTGACCACCGGGTTTGAAACTTTCTTCATGAAATCAATTAGTTGGCTTGACGCCGCAAGAATGCGGGAATCTCCAGCTGGTCGTCGTCCATCGCCTGCTCGGGAACGGCCGGCGCATGCGGCTGCGGTTGCGGCTGCGGACGGGCCTGCGCATTGGGACGCGCCACGGGCTGCGCGCTGATCGATGGCTCGTGCTGCGTGAGGGGCGGATCGTCCTTGCGGCCAAGGCCGACGGAGGCGAGGCGCTGGAACAGGCCGGGCTTCTTGCGCGAAGCATGGTCGGCGATCGATTCGATGCGGCTCTGCTGCGCTTCGATCTGCTTCTTCACCTGCGGCGGAAACTCTTCGATGGCGGGCATCCGCACCTGGCGTCCATGATAGGCGGCGGCGGGCTGCTGGCGCGGGGCTTCCGGCTGGATTTCGGGCTCGAACGCATCATGCTCGTAAGCCTGGGCCGGAGCCTGCTGGACGGGCTGGTGCATGACGGGCTGCGCCGGAGCGGCAACGCGCGCCGCCATGGGTGCGGGCTGCACCAGCTTCTTGGCGGTGGCCGGCTGCTTGCCGTGGAAGCCGAACACCGAGGGCTGCTCGGGGCGTTCCTGGACTTCCTCGTCCTCACCCTTGCCGCCCTTGAGGGCTTCGGCCGCAAGGCCGGTGGCAACGACCGAGACGCGCATGATGCCTTCGAGCGATTCATCGAAGGTGGCGCCGAGGATGATGTTGGCTTCGGGATCGACCTCCTCGCGGATGCGGGTGGCGGCTTCGTCGACTTCGTATAGGGTGAGGTCGGGTCCGCCAGTGATCGAGATGAGGAGCCCACGAGCACCGCGCATCGAGACATCGTCGAGCAGCGGGTTCGAGATCGCGGCTTCGGCGGCTTCGATGGCGCGCTTGTCGCCCGAGGCTTCGCCGGTGCCCATCATGGCGCGGCCCATCTCGCTCATGATCGCCCGGACGTCGGCGAAGTCGAGGTTGATCAGGCCTTCCTTGGTCATCAGTTCGGTGATCGAGGCAACGCCCGAATAGAGCACCTGGTCGGCCATCGCGAAGGCGGCGGCGAAAGTGGTCTTCTCGTTGGCGACGCGGAAGAGGTTCTGGTTCGGAATGACGATCAGCGTATCGACATGCTTGGCAAGCTGCTCGATGCCACGTTCGGCCGTCTGCTGGCGGCGCACGCCTTCGAAGTGGAATGGCTTCGTCACCACGCCGACGGTGAGGATCCCCTGTTCCTTCGCGGCGCGGGCGATGACGGGCGCGGCTCCGGTGCCGGTTCCGCCGCCCATGCCGGCTGTGATGAAGGCCATGTGGGAGCCTGCGAGATGGTCGAGGATTTCAGGCAATGCCTCCTCGGCGGCAGCGGCACCGATCTGTGGTTGCGATCCGGCGCCCAACCCCTGCGTCAGGGCCGTGCCCATTTGAACTCTGCGTTGCGCGGCACTCTGCATCAAGGCCTGCGCGTCGGTGTTGGCGACGACGAATTCCACACCTTCCAGCCTGCTCTCGATCATGTTGTTGACGGCATTGCCGCCTGCGCCACCCACCCCGAACACGGTAATTCTGGGTTTCAGATCGGAAAGATTTGGAACAGTGAGATTGATTGTCATGATGGCGCCCGGATTGATTTGCCGATCATCATATTTCTTACCCAATCCATAACAAATGGTTAACGCGCGCTAACCAATCCCCGAAAAAGCGAATCAAAGTGACGCGAATTGACCAGGTCCGCTAAGCTTCGCTTCAGAACATGAGATGGAACCCATACGCAAGCGAAGGCTGCCGTTACGGAACGGCAGACCTTGACTGCGAGGCTGTCTAAACTGTCGCGGCGATCAGAAGCTTTCGGCGATCCAGCGGCCCATGCGGCGCACATAGCCGTGCTGGGCGCGGGCGACTTCGCTGGCCTTGGCCTTGGGCAGCGCATATTGCTGGTCCGGCTTCAGCGCATAGTTGAGCAGTCCAGCGCACACCGCGAAGCCCGGCGAATGCGCCGACTCCGGCATGCCCTGCACATGCGCGGGCGAGCCCATGCGCACCTGCCGGTCGAGCCACTGGCCCGCCACCTCGCGAACCCCGTTGAGCTGGCTGGCGCCACCGGTGATGACCAGGCGACGTCCTCCGAGATGCGCGACACAGGATGCCTCGATCCGGTCGCGCAGCATCTCGAAGATTTCCTCAAGCCGCGGGCGGATGATGCCGGTGAGCATCGACTTCGGCACCTGCTGCACGGTGTCGACCCCGCGCTCGCCCAGAAGCGGCACCGAAATCATCTCGCGCTCGTCGATCTGCGAGGCGAGCGCCGAGCCCCACAGCGTCTTCATGCGTTCGGCATGGGCGATGGTGGTCGACAGGCCGCGGGCGATGTCGTTGGTGATGTGCTGGCCGCCCAGCGGCACGATATCGGCGAAGACCAGATGGTTCTCGTGGAAGATCGCGAAGCTCGTCGTGGCGCCGCCCATGTCGACAACCGTAATGCCGAGCGTGCGCTCATCATCGGCAAGCACTGACTTCGCGCAGGCATAAGGCGCCATGACGAAGCCCGCCACGGCAAGATGCGCGCGTTCGACGGCAAGCGTGAGGTTGCGGAGATGCGGCGCTTCGACAGTGACGACGCCGAGGTCGAGGCCCAGCGTCTCGCCGAACATGCCGAGCGGTTCCTTGACGCCCTTGGCATCGTCGAGGTGATATTGCACCGGCGCGAGATGAAGGATCGAACGGCGGCCGGGATCGACCTGCCCCAGAACACTGTTCAATGCCGTGTCGATATCACGCGGGCTCACCTGCCCCGTCTGGGTTTTCTCGGTGCCCGAGAACAGGCGCGATTGCGGGCGCCCGCCCGAGACATTGACATAGACCTCGCTGATCGAGCGCTGCGCCATGCGCTCCGCCGCGTCGACCGCCAGCCTGATGGCGCGTTCGGCCTCATCGACATTGACGATGGCCCCTGCCCGCACGCCGCGCGACAGCTGGTGCCCGACACCCAGGACCTTCAGGCTGTTGCGGTCTTCGCTGTCAGCCGAGCGGTGCTTGGCGGGAACGGCCTCGGCGATGAGGCAGCTGATCTTGGTCGACCCGATATCGAGTGCGGCGATCATGCCGCCCTTTGCCGCCGCGGGGCCGCGCGCGCCGCCCTTGCCCTGAAACTGTACCACGGTCATCTACTCAACCACCCCTTACCCACACACTGCGGAAAGATCACTGGCTTGTGGCCGCGGCCTTCTTTCCGTTCACGTCCTTCTCGAGCGCCACCTCGGCCACTTCGACAACCACCCTGCCGTCAAGCCGCATATCGACGGACTTGATTCCCTTCGACAGGAGCTGCTGCGTGCGGTTGAGATCGTCAACCGCCTTCACGGCCTGCACCCAGTTCTTCTCGGGCAACTGCACGGTGATGCCGCTGTCGAGATAAAGCGTCCAGCGCCGGCCGCCCACACGTGCCGCCGCCTTCACCTGCAACAATAGTTCGGGATAGGCTTCAAGATGGTTAATGAGTTCGGCGGCCGCCGCATTGGCGCCCTCGCCGGTGACCAGCGGCAGCTTGACCAGCTGCGAAGCCGCAAGCCCGCTCATGGCGGCGCCTGCCTTGTCGATCACATAATAGGACTGGCCGCGCTGCCAGATGGCGAAGGGCTCGCGCTCCTTCACCGAAATCGCCAGCTTGTTGGGAAAGCGCCGCTGCACCTTGGCATTCTCGATCCAGTCGAGGTTTTCGAGAATGCGCTTGGCGATGACGGCATCGAAGCCGATCAGCGAGCCGCCCGGCGCCACGCCGATCGCCGAGAGCAGATGTTCCGGCTCGTGATGCGACAGGCCGGTGATGGTGATGTCTTCAGCCGCCATGCCGACGACGCTGGCGGCCTTGCCGGGCAGCATGTGCCACTTGCTGCCTTCGTAGTCGAGATAGCCACCCTGAACGAGCCCCTTGGCGATGACCATGCCAAGCAACAAGAGGGCCGTAGCCCTGGACGCCATGCGGACGCGCAGCGCATTGCCATTGTCGAGCCAGGTGGCGGCGCGGCGGCGTTCATAGACATGGGGCTGTTGCGATGTCATCTGTCGAGCGATGCGTCGTTGACCATCCAGGTGACGAGGTCCTCGAAGCTGTGGCCCGCGTGGGCCGCAAGTTCGGGGACGAGCGAGGTCGACGTCATGCCGGGCTGGGTGTTGATCTCGAGCAGGATGAGTTCGCCGTCGCTTCCGGGCGTATCATTGTAGCGGAAATCGCAGCGCGAGACGCCGCGGCACCCCATCGCCTGATGCGCCATCAGCGAATACTGCTGGCACTTGCGGTAGATGTCGTTGGGAATATCGGCGGGCAGGATATGCTGCGAACCGCCCGGCGCGTATTTCGCGGTGTAATCGTACCACGACGAACTTTTCGACACGATGTCGATGACACCCAGGGCGACATCGCCCATTACCGCGCAGGTGAGTTCGCGGCCGGGAATGAACCGCTCGACCATGGCATGGGTGCCGAACACGTCGCGCTGTTCCAGAACGATAGCCAGCGGGCCGTTGGCGTTGCTGGTGACGATGTGAACGCCGACGCTCGAGCCTTCCGAGACGGGTTTCACGACATAGGGGAAGCTCATCGGATGCGACTCGGCGACCTGCTCAAGCTCGACAAGCTTGCTCTCCGCCACCGGGATCCCGGCGTCGCGGAAAATGATCTTCGACTTTTCCTTGTGCATGGCGAGCGACGAGGCCAGCACGCCGGAATGCGTATAGGGAATCTGCAGCGTTTCAAGCATCGCCGCACAGCAGCCGTCCTCGCCCCACTTGCCGTGCAGCGCGTTGAAGGCAACGTCGGGGCGGAGATCCTGCAGGATCGAGACGATCCGCTCGCGCGTCACGTCGATCGGCACCACCTTGAATTTGGCGCGCTGCAGGGCATGCGCGCAGCCCTCGCCCGACGACAGGCTGACCGGGCGCTCGGCTGACCAGCCGCCCATCAGGACGGCAACCGTCGTATCTTCCGGCACGCGCTTCTGCATCATGGGCTGGCCTCCGGCTTGAGGCCGATACGCTTGATCTCCCAGTCGAGATCGATTCCCGAATTGGCTTTCACCCTGGCCCGCACCGTCTCGCCCAGCTCTTCGATCTGGGCCGCGGTGGCGCCGCCCTCGTTGATGAGGAAATTGCAGTGAAGCTCGGAGACTTTTGCAGGCCCAATGGCGAAGCCGCGCATGCCGGCCTTATCGATCAACTGCCACGACTTGTTGCCCGGCGGGTTCTTGAATGTGGAACCGCCGGTGCGGCTCTTGATCGGCTGGGTGGCCTCGCGGCTTTCGGTGATCTTGTCCATGGCGGCGGCGATCGCGGCGGGATCGCCCGCGCGGCCCTGCAGCAGTGCCTCCGTGAAGATGAGGTCTTCCGGCGCGCCGCTGTGGCGATAGCTGTATTTCATATCCGCATTGGACAGCACGTGGACATTCCCCGACCGGTCGACTGCCCGCGCCTCGACCAGAACGTCCCTGGTTTCTCCACCATAGGCGCCGGCGTTCATGCGCAGTGCGCCGCCGATCGTGCCCGGTATACCTCTCAGAAAGGTTAATGCTTCGATACTTTTTTCCTGCGCGAAACGGGCAACGCGTACGTCGAGCGCCGCCGTTCCGACCCGGACGCGGTGATTTTCCTCGAGCTTCACCTCGGCAAAGCCGCGCCCCAGCCTGATGACGACGCCCGGCACCCCGCCATCGCGGACGAGAAGGTTCGAGCCCACGCCGATCACATAGACGGAGATTTCCTTCGGCGTGGCCTTGAGGAAGGCGGCGAGATCGGATTCGTCCGCCGGCGTGAACAGCACTTCAGCGGCCCCCCCGGCGCGAAACCAGGTGAGGTCGGCCAGCGGCGCGTTGGCCTCCAGCCTTCCACGAACCTGCGGCAGGCGCTTCAGCAGCGCTTCGCCATCGAGCTTCGCCATCAATGGGCCGCCTTGTCGAAAGCTTCGAGCTGGCCCGGCAGCGCATAGGCCCATTGCGTGATGGTGCCGGCGCCGAGACACATGACAATGTCGCCCGGCTTCACGATGTTGCGGACCATGGGAGCGAGCTGCTCCGGCCCGTCGATGCTCATGACCGAGCGGTGGCCGCGCGCCTTCAATCCATCGACCAGCGACATGTGGCTAGCGCCATCGATCGGCGCTTCGCCCGCTGCATAGACGGGAGCGACGATCACCGTATCCGCATCATTGAAGCAGGTGCAGAATTCGTTGAACAGCGAGGACAGCCGCGTGTAGCGATGCGGCTGCATGACGGCGACCACCTTGCCTTGTGTGACGCGGCGCGCGGCATGCAGCACGGCCGAAATCTCGACGGGGTGATGGCCGTAGTCATCGTAGACCGTCACGCCATTATGCGCGCCGGTGCGGGTGAAGCGGCGCTTGACGCCGGTGAAGCTCTTGAAACCCTTGCGGATCGCTTCGTCCGTCAGGCCGAGTTCATTGGCGACGGCAAGCGCCGCCGTGGAATTCATGGCATTGTGATCGCCCGGAATGGCAAGACTCAAGTTTTCAATGTCATGCGTGGCGCCGGTGCGGCGATTGGTGAGGCGCACGGAAAAGTGCGTCTCGCCATCGATGTAGTTGACATCCATCAACCGCACATCGGCCTGCGGGCTGCGGCCATAGGTGATGACGCGGCGGTCCCGCACCTGGCCGATCATCTCCTGTACGACGGGATGATCGATGCACATGACGGCGAAGCCATAGAAGGGAATGTTCTCGACGAAGGCGAGGAAGGCTTCCTTGGCCTTCTCGAAGGTGCCGTAGTGATCGAGATGCTCTGGGTCGATGTTGGTGACGATGACGATATCGGCGGGAAGCTTGACGAAGGTGCCATCGGATTCATCCGATTCCACCACCATCCACTCGCCCTTGCCGAGACGCGCATTGGTGCCATAGGCATTGATGATGCCGCCGTTGATGACGGTGGGATCGAGCCCGCCGGCATCGAGCAGTGCCGCGACGAGCGAGGTCGTCGTCGTCTTGCCATGCGTGCCACCCACTGCCACGCAGGACTTGAAGCGCATGAGTTCGGCGAGCATCTCGGCACGGCGCACGATGGGGAGATAGCGGTTGCGGGCCTCGATCAGTTCCGGATTGTCGTCCTTCACCGCCGACGATACGACAACCACCTGCGCCTCGCCGACATTCTCGGCCTTGTGGCCGATGAAGACCTCGATCCCCGCCTTGCGCAACCGCGTGACGTTGTAATTGTCGGTGAGGTCGGAGCCCTGCACCTTGTAGCCAAGCGTCGCCATGACTTCGGCGATGCCGCTCATGCCGATGCCGCCGATGCCGATGAAATGAATGGGGCCTACGTCGCGCGGCAGCTTCATATCGTCTTTTTCCCTGCAATCTTTTCGGTGAGGTCGGCAAGCCGCTGGGCCGCATCGGGTTTCCCGTGGCCAAGTGCTGCCGCCGCCGCCTGTTGAAGTTCTGCGTGTTGAGAGCGTAGCTTTGTCAGAAATGCGGCAAAGGACCTGGGCTCCAGCGAAGCCTGCGGATGGACCCATCCGGCACCAGCGGCGGCGAAGCTTTCGGCATTTTTCAGCTGGTCATTGTCGAGGGCATGCGGCAGCGGCACCATGACGGCCGGGCGCCCGATGACGCCAAGTTCCGCAATGGTCGATGCGCCGGAACGGCAGACGACGAGATGCGAACTGGCGATGCGCGCCGGCATATCCATGAAGAACGGATTCAACTCGCAATCGAGACCCAAGGCGGCATAGGCGGCTGTCACGGCCTCCATGTTCTCCGCCCGCACCTGCTGGGTGACGCGAAGGGATTTGCGGTCCTCCGCAGTCATGGCGGCAAACACTTTCGGCATGAACTCGCCAAAGAATTGCGCGCCCTGGCTGCCGCCAAAGACGAGGAGATTGAAGATCCCGGAACCGGGATAGGGTGCGCCCTGCTGCTTCAGTGCCACATCACGCACCGGGTTTCCGGTGAAGGTGAGTTTCGATGCGGCCTCAGGCGGCAGGCCGATGAGATCGGGAAAGGACGAGGCAACCGCATCGGCCCATTTCGCCAGCACACGGTTGGCGCGGCCCATCACAGCGTTCTGGTCATGCACGCAGGATGGAATTTTGAGCCGCGAGGCCGCAAGGATCGGCGGGAAGGACGGATAGCCGCCGAAGCCCACGACGGCGAGCGGCTTCACCCGCGCAAGGATCGCCCGCGCCGCGCGGTAGCCGCCATAGAGACGGAGCATCTGCCCCGGCACTTTGAATGGCTTTGACGGCGTGATGGTGGCGGCATGAACGATATGGGTTTCGGCAGCGGGGAAGGACTTGCCATAGTCGCGCACGCGTTCATCCGTCATCAGATGAACGGTGTAGCCGCGCCGGTTCAGTTCCTCGGCCAGCGCCTGGGCGGGAAACAGATGCCCGCCGGTGCCGCCCGCCGCAAGGACGATGGTGCCACGTGACGTCATCAGGCCCTACGCGAAGGCCGGCGTGAAGGCGGATATGCTTGACTGAACACCGGGGCGCCTGCGGCCCAGCGCCAGCACCAGCCCCATGGCGAAGGCCATGCCGATGAGCGAGGACCCGCCATAGGAGATAAACGGCAGCGTCATGCCCTTGGCGGGTAGAAGCGCCACGTTGACACCCATGTTGATGATGGCCTGGAAGCCGAAGACGAGGGCCAGCCCGCTCATGGCAAGCGCCGGAAACGGATCGGCTTCGGTTTTCGCACGCACCAGGATGCGCAGCACGACGAAGGCGAAGAGCGCCATCAGCAGCAGGCAGGCGATGAGACCGAATTCCTCGCCGACGACGGCGAAGGTGAAATCGGTATGCGCGTCGGGCAGCACCAGCTTCGCCTCGCCGCCGCCCGGCCCGGTGCCCATCAGCCCGCCATTGTTGAAGGCCTGGATCGCGGTATCGACCTGGAAGGTGTCGCCCTTGTCGGGGCTGAGGAAGCGGTCGACGCGGGATTTCACATGCGGCACCAGCGCATAGGTCGCCAACACGCCCGCCGCCGCGAGGCCGCCCAGCCCCACGACGGTGATCCACGAGATGCCGTAGATCAGCAGCATGGAGCCGAAGGTGAGGATGACGAGTGCCGTTTGTCCGAAGTCGGGCTGCATGATGAGCAGTCCGACGAAGATGATGGCCATCAGCCCCGCGATCCACTGACCCGGAAGCTCGGGCCGCTTCGTATTCTCGGACAGGAACCATGCAGCAACGATGACGAAGCTGGGCTTTGCCAGTTCCGAAGGCTGGAGATTGATGGGGCCGAAGTTGATCCAGCGATGCGCGCCCTTGATCTCCGGCCCGAAGAACAGCGCGGCGACCATGAGGGCAAGCGAGCCGAAGAAGACCAGAAGCCCCGTCCGGCGGGCAAGGCGCGGCGTGAAGAAGGAAAGCGTCACCAGCACGCAGACGGCAGGCACCAGATAGAAGAGTTGGCTTCTGAAGAAGTGGAACGTGTCGATGCCGATGCGCTCCGCGACCGGCGGGCTCGCCGCCATGCTGATCAAGACACCCGATGCCATGAGCAGCAGCACGGCGGACATCAACCCCCGGTCCACCGTGAACCACCACTGCGCAAGAAGTCCGCGGTCGCTACGTCCGAGCAGCATGGCTGTCTCCTCCGATGGTCATCTGAACGCCGGGAAGTGCGGCAACCGCCTTGACGAAGGCATCGCCCCGCACTTCGAAATTGGGATACTGGTCGAACGAGGCGCAGGCAGGCGACAGCAGGATGACGGCATCCGCCTTGCCATCCGCCTTCGCATCCCGCAGCGCGGAAGCGACCGCCACCTCGAGCGTACCGCTCTTTTCGACGGGCATCGCATTGCCGAGTGCGGTGGCGAACGGCTCGCTCGCCTGGCCGATCAGATAGCTCCGCGCGATGCGGCCGAACAAGGGCCGCAACGGTTCGATGCCGCCAGACTTGGCGATGCCGCCGGCGATCCAGTAGATATTATCGAAAGATGACAGCGCCTTTTCGGCGGCATCAGCATTCGTGGCCTTCGAGTCATTGATGAAGGCGATGCTGCCTGCGCGAGCCACCTGCTGCATGCGATGCGCGAGGCCGGGGAACGTCTTCATGGCTTCGGCGATCACCCGCGTTTCGACGCCGAACGCCCGTGCCGCGCCATAGGCCATGCACGCGTTCTGCCAGTTGTGACGGCCCTTGAGGGCCGGCATGTTGCGAAGGTCGATCTCGGCATGCGAAATGCCGTTGCGCCGGTCACGCAGGATACCATCGAAGGCGGTGATCCCGTCGGGCAGCCCTTCGATGACCGAAACCTTGCGAACATCCGCTCCGGTTTTCCGCGCCTTGTCGGCAATCGAGGCCGACCACCCGTCATCGACGCCGCAGAGTGCGGTGTCGCCCTTGCCCTGCCTTGCAAACATGCGCGCCTTCACGGCGGCGTAGTTTTCCATCGTGCCATGACGATCGAGATGATCGGGCGTCAGGTTGGTGAGAATGCCGACATCAGGCTTGAGGCCCGGCATGAGATCGATCTGGAAGGATGACAGTTCCAGCACATGGATGCGGCCCTTCACCGGTTGGCGCAGCAGGAACACGGCCTTGCCGATATTGCCGCCGACATCGACGTCCAGCCCCGCGGCGGTCAGCACATGGCCGATCAGCGCCGTGGTGGTCGACTTGCCATTGGTGCCGGTGATGCCGACGATGCGCGAACCCGCGGCAGCCGCTTCCCGCGCGAAGATCTCGGTATCGCCGATGACCTCGATCGCCGCGTGGCGGGCCTTCAGCACCGTCCAGTGCGGTTCCGGATGGGTGAGCGGCACGCCGGGGCTCAGGACCAGCGCATCGAGGCCCGAAAAATCGAGTTCATGCAGATTGGTGATGGGAAGCCCCGCGGCCTTCGCTTTCTCGACGGCGGGCGCGGAATCATCCCAGGCGTGAACTTCGGCGCCGCCAAGCCGCAGGGCTTCGATGCAGGCCGTGCCCGAACGCGCCAGTCCAAACACCGCAACCCGTTTGCCCTTGAATGTCTGCGCCGGAAACACGGGGCTACCTCAGCTTCAATGTCGACAGGCCGATCAGCGCCAGCACGATGGCGATGATCCAGAAGCGAATGACGATGGTCGGCTCCTTCCAGCCTTTCTGCTCGAAATGATGATGCAGCGGCGCCATGGCGAAGACGCGCTTTCCCGTCATCTTGAAGGAGGCCACCTGGATGATGACGGAGGCCGTTTCGAGAACGAACAACCCGCCGATGATGGCGAGCACGATCTCATGCTTCGCGGCAACCGCAATGGCGCCGAGCGCGCCGCCGAGCGAGAGCGAACCCGTATCGCCCATGAAGATCATGGCGGGTGGCGCGTTGAACCACAGGAAGCCAAGGCCCGCGCCGACGATCGCCCCGCAGATGATGGCGAGTTCGCCCGAGCCGCGCACGAAATGAAGTTCGAGATAATTCGAGAAATTGAAATTGCCGACGAGATAGACGATGAGCCCGAGGCTCGCCGCCGCGATCATCACCGGCACGATGGCAAGGCCGTCGAGGCCGTCCGTCATGTTGACAGCATTGCCCGCGCCGACGACGACGAACATGCCGACGAAGATGAAGAACAATCCGAAGGGAATGAGCACGTCCTTGAAGAAGGGCACGGCGAGCGACGTCGACAGCTCCGTCTCCCCGATCCGCATGAAGATCGCGACCGCAATCCCCGCAATCACGAATTCCGCGAGCAGCCTGATCTTGCCGGAGAAGCCCTTGGTGGAGGATTTCGTGACCTTGAGGAAGTCGTCATAAAAACCGATGGCGCCGAATCCCAGCGTGACGAACAGCACCGCCCACACATAAAGGCTGCGGAGATCGGCCCACAGCAGCGTGGCGACGAAGATGCCGGACAGGATCATCAGCCCGCCCATGGTGGGCGTTCCCTGCTTCTCGACGATATGACGCTGCGGTCCGTCCGAGCGGATCGGCTGGCCGCGCCCCTGCTTCACCTTCAGCAGCGAAATGATGCGCGGCCCGAACAGGAAGATGAACAGCAACGCGGTGAGCACGGCCGCGCCGGTGCGCGTCGTCTGGTAGCGGAAGACGTTGAATGGCGAGAACTCGTCGGTGAGGCTCGTCAGCAAGAGATAGAGCATTAGGTCTCCTTAACGAGCGGCGGATGCGCTGCCCTGATCGCCTCGACCAGCGGACCCATGCGGCTGCCAAGCGAGCCCTTCACCATCACGGCGTCTCCCGCCCGGAGACCGGCCAGAAGCGCATCGCGGATGCCATCGGAAGTCGCGGCGTGCGCCCCGCGCTTGACCGCGGGGACCCTTGCCCAAAGATTCGCCATGAGAGGCCCGGCGGCGTATAGGACATCAACCTTGGCGGCGTCCATCGCTTCAAGCAGTTCGGCGTGAAGGACGGGTCCGTGGTCTCCCAGTTCCAGCATGTCCCCCAGAACCGCGATCCGCCGCCCCACCGCCCCGACCTTTGCCGTAGCGAGTAGCGCCAGAGCCGCTCGGACCGACGCCGGATTGGCGTTGTAGCTTTCATCGATGAGCAGAAGCTCTCCGCCGGCAATGGCCAGATGCTCGCGCACGCCGCGGCCCTTTGCCGGCTGTGCGGTGGCAAGCGCCAACGCCCCGCGCGCCAGATCGGCGCCCGAAAGCTTCAAGGCGGCGAGAACGGCAAGAGAATTGACTGCCATGTGCTCACCCGGGACGCCGAGCTTGTAGATGAGTTTCTCGCCCATCACGTCCGCTGTCACGCAGCAGCAATCGGGGTGAAGCGCCACCCGCTCGATCCGCACATCGGCTTCCGCCGACTTGCCGAAGGACACGATATTGCTGACGCCAGCGGCCCTGGCGGCCGTCGCGAGCCGCTCGAAATACGGCGTATCGCGGCTGATGACGGCATGGCCGCCCGGCACGACGCCGGTGAATATCTCGGCCTTGGCATCGGCGATCCCGTCGAGCGAAGCGAAGTGCCCGAGGTGGCTGGCGGCAATCGTCGTGATGATCGCCACATGGGGGCGCACCATGCCGACGAGCGGAATGATCTCGCCCGCGTGGTTCATGCCGATCTCGAAGACGCCGAAGGCCGTTTCACGCGGCATGCGGGCGAGCGTCAGCGGTACGCCCCAGTGATTGTTGAAGGAGGATGCGGAGGCGTGCGTCTGGCCCGAGGCCGACAGCGCCACCCGCAGCATTTCCTTGGTGCTGGTCTTGCCCACGCTTCCCGTTACGCCGATGATGCGTCCGTGGCAGCGCGCACGAGATGCACGGCCCATGTTCTCAAGCCCCCGCAGCGGGTCTTCGGCGACTTCGAGCAACGGTCCCGCAGCCTTCATCTCGTCGGTGGCGCGCGAGACGACGGCGAGCCCTGCCCCCGCCTTCAGCGCACTGACCACGAATTTGTGCCCGTCATGCACGTCGCCCCTGATGGCGACGAAGATGTCGCCCGGCGAAATGCTGCGGGAGTCGATCGATACCGCGTTGAGCGGCTGGCTCACGCGGCCGTGCAGGGTGCCGCCGGTTGCCGCCACAACTTCATCCGCCGTCCAGAGGGCCTGTTCAGCCATGATAGTCAACACCCGCAATGGCGGCCTTGACCGCGTCATGATCGCTGAAGGGAAGGATGGTCTTGCCCGTCTTCTGGCCTTCCTCATGGCCCTTGCCGGCCACCACCAGCACGTCGCCCGCTTCGAGCGCATCGACGGCGGTGCGGATCGCATCGGCCCTGCTGCCGATTTCGATGGCGCCCGGCGCCGCCGCCACGATCGCGGCGCGGATGGCGGAGGGGTCCTCCGTACGCGGATTATCGTCCGTGACGTAGACCCTGTCGGCCAGCCGTGTCGCGATCTCGCCCATGACCGGGCGCTTGGCACGGTCGCGATCGCCGCCGCATCCGAACACCACGTGGAGCAGGTTTTTGGTGTAGGGCCGAAGCGAAGAAAGCGCGTTCTCCAGCGCATCGGGCTTGTGCGCATAATCCACGAATACCGGCGCTCCCGCCTTCGAGCGCCCGACCAGTTCGAGCCGGCCCTTCGCGCCTTTCAGCGACTCCAGCGCGTGCAATACAAGACTTTCCTCGCCGCCCGTGCCGAGCACGAGACCCGCCGCGACGAGCGCGTTCGAAACCTGAAAATCCCCGACGAGCGGCAGGTCGATGATGTGGCCACGGCCCTTCACCTCGACGGCAATGCGCTGGCCCCCGGTGCCACGCTCGACTTCGAGAATGCGGATGTCCTCGCCCGACCGCCCCACCGTCCACAGGTCGAGCCCGCGGGCGCGGCAGCGTTCGGCTGCTTCAAGGCCGCGCGGCGTATCGACATTGATGACCGCACATCCGCCCACCGGGATCAGTTCCTCGAACAGCCGCATCTTGGCGTTGAAGTAGTGCTCAACGCTCGGATGATAGTCGAGATGATCGTGCGACAGATTGGTGAAGGCGCCGGCGGCAATGCGCAGCCCGTCGAGCCTGTATTGATCGAGGCCATGGCTCGACGCCTCGAAGGCCAGATGCTCGACATGGTCGGCGGCAAGCTGGGCGGCGATCGCCTGTAGTCTCATCGAATCGGGCGTGGTGTGTTCAAGCTCGATCGTGCCTGACGGCGAGACGACGCCGACCGTGCCGAGGCTTGCGGCGCGAAACCCCATCGACGACCAGATCTCGCGCACGAAAGTGGCAACCGACGTCTTGCCGCTGGTACCGGTGACGGCGACGATGAGATCGGGCTGGCGGCCATAGAAGCGCGCCGCCATATGCGCGAAAAGCTGGCGGGGATTGGGAGCCCGGATCAGCGGCGCGCCATAGGCTTCGGCATTCTCGCCCGCGACGATTGCAACCGCGCCGGCGGCGATGGCGTGCGGAATGAACTTTGCTCCGTCGACGGATGATCCCGGGAGTGCCGCGAAGACGCTGCCCGGTTTTACCGCACGGCTGTCCGAAGTGAGATCCCGCACGGTGACCGCTTCCGCGCCCTGGGGCAGCGGAACTTCTCCAGCAATGAGATATCCAAGCCGGATCGCCACGCGCTCAATCCTTCTTCTTGGTCTTCTCGAGCTTCGCAAGCTTCTCGAGATCCTCGGGCGTGAAGACGGGCTCGACGCCCAGCATGGGAGCGATGCGCTCGATGATCTTGCCGGCGGTCGGAACCGCGTTCCAGCCGGACGTCGCGAAGCCATAGGTTTCGGGCGTCGGCTTCGGCTCGTCCAGCATGACGAGCAGCAGATACTTGGGCTTGTCCATCGGGAAAGCCCCGATGAATGAGGCGAGCCGCTTGTCCTTCGAATAGCGCCCGTTCACCACTTTTTCGGCGGTGCCGGTCTTGCCACCGACGCGGTAGCCGATGACGTTCGCCTTGGAGGCGGAGCCTTCCGTGGCGTTGAGGCGGAAGAGATAGCGCAGCGTCTCGCTGGTCGAGGGCTTCACCACGGTTTGCGCCATGGCCATGGCATCGTCCGCGTTCCGCTTCAGGAACGTGGGCGTCATCAAGTGCCCGCCATTGAGCAATCCCGCTACCACGGCGGCACCCTGCAGCGGCTGCACGGCAAAACCATGGCCGAATGCGGCGGTGGCGGTGGCAAGCTTGCTCCAGCGCCGCGGCAGCAGCGGCTTGGCGCTTTCGGGCAGTTCCGTCTGCAAACGCTCGAACAGGCCCACACGGCGGAGGAACTCCTGGTGCCCCTCGATGCCGACCTCAAGCGCCATTTTGGCGGTGCCGATGTTCGAGGAATTGGTGAACACCTCCGGCACGGTGAGCACGCGGCGCTGGGCGTGAAAATCATTGATGCGGGCCGAACCGATCACCAGCGGAAAGCGCGCATCATAGCTCTTCGTCAGGGTGGCGACGCCATAGTCCAGCGCCATGGCGAAGGTGACCGCCTTGATGACCGAGCCCAGCTCATAGACGCCGCTCGTCATCTTGTTCTGCTGGTCCTTGGTGAAGCTCTTCTTTTCCTGGTTCGGGTTGAAGTCGGGAAGCGAGATCAGCGCCAGCACTTCGCCGGTGTCGATATCCATGACGATGCCACCGCCGGCGATGGCGCGGAATTTCTCGATCGCCTTGGTGACCTCGTCGATCAGCGCGGCCTGCACGCGGATGTCGATCGACATCTGCGCTGGCTGCGTCTTGTGCTCGGAAGGTTCCGCCAGCGAGGCTGTGTAGAGCGCGCCCTGGTCGTCGAGATATTTCTCGATGCCGGCGATGCCCTTGGTGTCGAGATCGACATAGCCGACAACATGCGAGCCGAGCCGCCCCTGCGGATAGACACGGCGGCGCTCGTTCACATAGCCGACGCCGGGGATGCCGAGGTTATAGACGGCGTCGCGCTCTTCCGGCGCCACTTGCCGCTTCAGCCAGGCGAAACGCTTCGACGTCGTCAGCTTGCGGCGAAGCTCCTTCGCATCGAGATCGGGGACCGTGGCGGTGAGGAGCTCGATCGCCTCGTCGATGTCGATGATCTTGGACGGATCGGCATAGAGCGAGGCAACGGCCACGTCCGTTGCCAGCAGCACGCCATTGCGGTCGATGATGTCGGGGCGCGGCAACCGGTCCTCATGGACGATGCGGTCGCGCGTGTCGGGCGCGGGGAACAGCGTGAGATTGGTGAGCTGGCCGCCGATCGCCAGGAACGCCGCGCCGAAGCACAGCCCGATCAGCCGGATGCGGTTCTGCCCGGCCAGCTTGCGCGGCGCTTGAACTTCGGCTTCGGCAGGGTTGGCGGCAAACTCGCTCATGGTCATTGCATCTTGTCTATGATGGCGCCGATGGGGTCCGAACCATCGGCTTCAAGCTTGATCAGCGGCTCGGCCGGAACTTTCTGGCCGATCTCCTCGATCCTGACGATCTGTTTGGCTTGCAGCGTGGTGAGGCCCAGGTGCTGTTCGGCCAGTCGCTTCAGCCGGTCGGGCCGCGTCAGGCTGCTCCACTCGGCATTGAGGAATTTCATGCTCTCGATTTCCTCGTCGATGCCGCGCTCGAATTTCGCCACGCGGCGTTCGAGATCGCGCGTCGTGTGTTCCAGCGAATAGAGCACGAAGCCGGAGATTAGCACCGTCATGACGAGGATGGCATTCAGGAACTTGTGCATCAGTGGCGGGTCCCTCTAGGGCTGGCAACGCCAATCTCGTCCGCAATCGAGGGCATGGGCGGTGCTGCCGTGCGGATGCCGCAGCGAAGCTTCGCCGAACGAGCGCGGGGATTTCGCGAGGCTTCCTCATCGCTGGCGCCAATATGGCCCTTGAAGGGAAGCGCGAAACTGGGCTGCGGCCCCTGCGCCACATCGGGCACATGGCGCGAGGAGGATGGAAGCTTGCCGCCGCGGGACGCGAAGAAGCGCTTCACGATGCGGTCTTCCAGCGAATGAAAAGTGACGACGACAAGACGCCCGCCGGGCTTCAGCACGCGCTCCGCCGCGTGGAGTGCCGCTACCAGCTCATCGAGTTCGCCGTTCACATGGATGCGCAGCGCCTGGAACGTGCGGGTGGCGGGATGGGTGCGGTCCTGCGGGCGCTGGCGGCCCGTGGCGCGTTCCACGGCCTTCACCAGTTCGAAGGTGGTGGTGATCGGCGCTTCCGCGCGCGCATTTGCGATGGCCTTGGCGATGGCGCGCGAACGCGGTTCCTCGCCAAAGATATAGATGATGTTGGCGAGCGTCTCGGGCGGCAGCGTGTTGACAATGTCGGCGGCTGATGGACCGGATTGCGCCATCCGCATGTCGAGCGGCCCGTCGCGCATGAAGGAGAAGCCGCGATCCGCCTGGTCAAGCTGCATGGAGGAAACGCCGATATCGAGGACAACCCCATCGACTGCGGCAACCCCTGCCCCTTCAAGCAGATCCTGCAAATCGCCGAAACGGCCTTCGATCAGCGCGAGCCGGCCTTCATAGTGTTCAGCCAGCGCCTGGCCGGCGCGGATGGCGGAAGGATCGCGGTCGATGGCGATCAGACGGCAGTTCGCGGCATCGAGAATGGCGCGTGTATAGCCGCCCGCGCCGAAGGTGCCGTCGACATGCGTTTCGCCAGCGGCGGGCTTCAGTGCTCCCAGCACTTCGGCCAGCATGACGGGCACATGCGGTGCGGCGGATATGGGCAATTCGGCGGCCATGGGGCTTCAAAAATCAGGGTGAACAAGGCGTTAAGATTCACCCTGACATTGACCATGGCTCCCTTAACAAATGGTTTCGAATTTGACTCAGGCGGAGACCCGCTGTGGACAAAATTGAAATGCCAGCCGGCCTGTAAGCCGGGTTCTGTCCATGGCAGTTTCCCGCCACTGGATGACCATTCATCTGGAACGCCCGTCGCCGGACGCTTCACGCAACCTACCCGGATGACTGGACCGGAAACAGCCCTGAAACCTCCTTGCGGAACTCTCGCGTCATCCCTATTCGGTCTTGCTCCCGGTGGGGTTTGCCTTGGCCGCCGCCGTTGCCGGAAGCGCGGTGCGCTCTTACCGCACCTTTTCAACCTTGCGCCAGGACGAGCCCGGTTCGCGGTAATTTTCTGTGGCACTGTCCCTGGGGTCGCCCCCGCCGGGCGTTACCCGGCACCGTATTTCCATGGAGCCCGGACTTTCCTCCCCCGCACCCTTTCGGGCCTAGCGGCAGCGGTCATCCAGCCAGCTGGCAGGGGTGGAGGTAGGCTTGGCACGGGGGGAAGTCAAAGGAATTGGGCAATCAGCGGCAGTGACTCCACGGAACAATGGTTTTGCGGGGCGGTTAACCGGTTGGCCTCGAACCAGAGGCCGCCACCTGTTCTGACAAGGAGGCGGCGATATTGCCGGATATCGGCGTCGAACGTCGGAGCGATCGGATTGGCCATCGCCTTCGGACGAACCAACATTGCCGTGCGCCTCTGCGTGTTCAACCTTTTGAGCCTCTGGGTTCGCGGGCTTTTTGGAAAAGAAGGACAACAGTGATGTGGAGTAGCTGCTGGCAATGACAGAACCGATCCTGTTCGAAAGTTGGACCGGCATCCTGCGTGTTCTCATGGTCGGGACGGCTGCCTATGCCGCGCTGGTGGTCATGCTGCGCGTTTCCGGCAAGCGCACATTGAGCAAGATGAACGCCTTCGATCTTGTGGTGACGGTGGCGCTGGGATCGACGCTCGCCACTGTCCTGCTGAGCAAGCAAGTGCCGCTGCTTGAGGGCGTGACGGGGCTTGCCCTGCTGATTGCGTTGCAATTCGTCATCACTTTTTTCTCGGTCCGCTCCGACCGCGTGAAACGCATCGTGAAGAGTGAGCCGTCACTTCTTCTACGCGACGGAACTTTGCTTCATGACGCCATGCGCCGCGAGCGCGTCACGGCGGCGGAAATCGATGCTGCGATCCGCGAAAGCGGCGCTTCGGACAGGTCGTCCGTGGCCTGCGTGGTACTCGAGACGGATGGCTCGCTGAGCGTGATCAGGCAGCAAAAGGCATGAACGACAGCGAAGAAAAACCAGACTTGCCACAGGACGAACCGGAAGATACCGGCACCGAAACCGGCGAGAGATGGAAGGTGCTCCACCAGCTCGAAGCCTGGGTGGAGACACCGATGGCCGTTCTGGCCTTCATTTGGCTGCTGCTCGTGCTGGCAGAGTTGATCTGGACGACCTCGGGCCTCTTCGAGCTTCTCGGCACCGTCATCTGGATCGTGTTCATCGCCGAGTTCGCGCTGCGTTTCGTGCTGGCGCCTAACAAGCTGCGTTTCCTGAAGCGCAACCCGATCACCATTATTGCGCTGATCGCGCCGGCCTTCCGCTTCCTTTCTGTACTGCGCTTCTTCAGGCTGGCGCGCGGATTGCGCCTCGTGCGCGTGGTGGGCACGGCCAATCGCGGTCTCAACGCGCTGCGCATCAGTTTCGCCAGGCGCGGGCTTGGTTACGTTGCGGCCGCGACGGCAATCGTCACCCTGCTGGGCGCTGCGGCCATGCTGAACTTCGAACCCGCAACCGAAGTCGAAGGCGGCTTCGCCAATTTCGCCGATGCACTGTGGTGGACGGCAATGATCATCGCCACCATGGGGTCTCAGTACTGGCCCGAAACGCCCGAAGGACGGTTGATCTGCCTGCTATTGTCAATCTACGGCTTCGCCGTCTTCGGCTACCTGACCGCAAGCCTCGCCACCTTCTTCATCGGCCAGGAGGCGCAAGCGAATGATGGAACAGTCGCCGGCGCCCCGGAACTCGCCGCCCTGCGCGAGGAAATCGCATCGCTGCGACGGGAATTGCTGAGCCGCGATGAAAGCGGAAGCCGATGAATGATCTGCAGCGGCCGAAAAGTACGCCCTATTCGATCTTCACCGCCGTGCCTGACGCCGAGACCATCAGCATGCTGCCGTTGCTGCCGATCGTCTCGTAGTCGATGTCGACGCCGATGACGGCGTTGGCCCCTAGGCGCCTCGCCTGCTCCGTCATGTCGCCGATGGCGGTTTCGCGGGCATCGTTCAGCACCTTCTCATAGGCGCCGGAGCGACCGCCCACGATATCGCGAATGGACGCGAAAAGATCGCGGAACATGTTGGCGCCGAGGATCGCCTCGCCCGCCACCAGCCCCTTGTATTCAAGAACCTTGTGTCCTTCGACATTGTTCGTCGTCGTCACCAGCATGGGTGTCTCCTAAAATTGGACTATACCGTACACCTAACTGGGTATCATGGCGAGATCATGCGCATGGAATGCACCGGATTTCTGGCTTAGCGAGTCAGACCTGTAACATTTGCGGCATCAAGTTAAATCTTTTTACGAGCATATCGCTCGACATAAAGTCTCCACAAAAATCCAAATGTCAGCAGCTGCGCAAGCAACCAAATTACCACTGAGTTGACTAGGGCAAACTCGCTACTTCCTCTGGTTTTCAAATCCACGGGAAGAGCGAAGATCAACAAGGGCATCATAACGAGAGCTGCGACACCCGCGATTTTCCAATTGGCTGAGTTGGACTTCTCGACAAATGTTTTTAAGCCAGATCGATCATCCAGTGAGTCAAGATCCCTGATCAGTGTTGATCTAAATCTTATCGTGAAAACGAAGAAGGCTAAAGTTGCAATGATCGACCACAGAACAAATTTTCCAGCGAGACCGGCATCCACTTTCTGCAAAATTCTATAATCTCTCTCAAACGGCGAGAAATGTGTTGCTACTTCAAAGATGGCAGGACTGCGGAATAGCGCTCGGGGCAAAAGCGCCAAAACAAGAGCAGAAAGGAAATAGAACGCTGCTGGTGGGATAAAGTGAGGAGTGGAGTACTCCGGGTCACCTACGCTTCGCATTTATGTCTTCCAGACCTCATCGACACCGATGTACAATCGACACACTGAAGTAACATTCAGTTTAACCAAAAACCACTTTGCCGTCGCAGATCGTCATCGTGGGCATGATGCCCTTGTAGCTGGCGGGATCGGTTTTTTCGAGATCGACCGGCAGCACGCAGATATCGGCCAGCATGCCTTCCTTCAGAACACCCGTCTTGTCCTCCATGAAGCCGGCATAGGCGCCGTCTTCGGTGTAGGAGCGGATCGTCTGGTCGAGGCTCTGGCGGTTGTCGGGCATCTCGTCGTTCCAGCGCATGCGCGTCATGGCGGACTGGGCGGACCACAGCGGGTCAATGTCGGAAACCGGCCAGTCGGTGCCGAACACGAGGCGTGCGCCCGCCTCGCGCAGCGCTTTCCACGCGAAGGCATATTGCCAGCGCGCCTCGCCGATGCGGCTGAGATAGGGTTCGAGCGGCAGACCGTGATTGCCGGGCGGGTGCGGCGGCTGCATCGAGGCGATGACGCCGAGTTCGGCAAAGCGGGGTATGTCGTCGGGGTGGATCACCTCCACATGCTCCACCCGGTGGCGCGAGTCCCGCCGGCCGTTGGCCTTCTGTGCGGCCTCGTAGCCATCGAGCACGATCCTCACCGCGCCGTCGCCGATCGCATGAACGGCGATTTGCAGTCCGCGCCGGTCGGCCTCGATCGCGATCTCCCTGAACCGCTCCGGCGTGAACAGCGGATCGCCCTTCCAGCCTGGATTGTCGGAATAGTCCTCGACCATCACGCCGGTGCCGCTATCGATCACGCCATCGACGAAGAGCTTGACGAAGCCCGAGGACAGCATGTCGGAATTATAGCGCATCGCCATCTGCGCGGCCTTTTCCAGAATGGGCAGGTCCATGAAGTTCTTGAAATGGAAGGGCACCTTCACACGCGCGGTGAGTTCGCCCCGCCGGTGTAATTCTTCCAATAGTTCAAGGGTATAGAGATTTCCGTCCATGTTCTGGATGAAGGTGATGCCGTGCCGCGCGGCATGCGCCAGCCCGGTCTTCATCACGTTCAGGTCGCTCTCGAACTGGTCTTTCGTCGGATAGGGCTCGGGCTCGCCGCCGGTCGTCAGCCCCAGCCGGTCGCGCATGCCCTTCTGCGAGAGCTCGCGGACGGGATAGAAGGCTTCGCCCTCGCGCAACTCGCCCGTTGCCAGCCCGTCCTCGCCCATCACCACCTCATTGCCGGGGCCGAGCTTCCGGCCCTTGAGAAGGCCCGCCATTTCGAGCGCAATGGTGTTGGCCCAGGCGGTGTGATGGTCTGGCGAGAAGAACAGCACCGGACGGTCTTTCACGATGCGGTCGAGATGGTGGCGGGTGAGCGGCTCGCTGTCGCCCAGGATGATGTAATCGGCCTGTTCGCCGATGATGAGGTCGTTGCCGGGGTTGGCCTTGATATAAGCATCCGTGCGGGCCTTCATCTCATCGAAGCCGCGCGTGCCGTAAAGCTGCAGATGCTCGAGTTCGGCAGCGCCTGCGAACAGATGCATGTGGCCTTCGACGAAACCGGGGATGACGCTGCCGCCCTGCGCGTCGATCACCCGGGTCGCGGGGCCCTTCTCACGCATCACCTCGGCAATCGTTCCCAAGGCACTGATCCGATTCGCCGAAATGGCAAGCGCCTCTGCCCGTGGAGTGGCCTTGTCCATGGTGAGAACGGCGGCATTGGTAATGATGATGTCGGCGGTCATTCGATGGGTCCGTTCTGGTTGTGGAGGGTTGTGGAAGGAGGATCGTACTGTGCGCCTTCGAAGACGGCGGAAGACCGCGCCAGTCTAGCGGGCAAGTGCGGCCTTTGCCAGAATGCCACTTCCCCGATCACGGCGGAGCCTATAGAGAGGCTCGAAATCTTTCAGGTCTTCCCTTCATGCCGTTCCGACTGTTGTCTTTGCACCTGTCCCTCTGCCTCCTCGCGGGAACGGCCCTTGCACAGGAGCGCCAATGGACGCTTGATGCAAGCGACCAGGACGCATATCTGGTCTTCGGCGTGCCGGAGTCGGACGATCTTGGGCTCAGCCTGTGGTGTCCCATCCGTAAGGGAATGGTCAATGTTTTCGTGCCGGAAACCGGCGAACGCCTCGGTTCCGGCAAGACCATCCCCATCACCCTGAAGGCGGGCGACGAGACGGTCGAGATCAAGGGCAAGACCGAGGAGAATCTCGACGCGGGCGTTGCCAGCGCCGAAGGCCAGGTTGCCGCCGATCATCCGATCTTCGAGGCAATGACCAAGGCCGACCGCTTCTACGTGAACGTCGGAGCGCAGGAGATCATCCTGCCGCTGATGGAGGCCGATGTTCAAGGCCTGCTGGACCTCTGCCGCAAGGAGTGAACGAGGCAGCGCGCCGTTTCCAGCGTGGAGCGATCGGCCAAGCCATCGACCTTCGCCTGCCGGAAATGGCGCTGGAAGGCATCGAGCACCTTGCGAGTCTGCTCGTCCTGCTGGCCCGTCACCTCGATGCCGTAGCCATAGTCTTGGAGAAGCTGCTGCAGCTCCGCGGTCTCCCCGCCATCGAGCAGTGAACCGTCGGGCGCTGCGGGCGGCACCCAGTGGCCAATCCCCTCCTCGCTCAGACGTTTCCAGTCGAAGCGTTCACCGGGATCGATCTTGCGGCCCGGCGCCACATCGGAATGGGCCAGCACGCACTGCTGGGCAATGTCATGCCGCGAGAGAATGTCGCGCATCAGGCTGATGACGGCGGCCATCTGCGCCTCGGGAAAATCCACATAGCCCCAGGCATGGCCGGGATTGTCGACCTCGATGCCGATCGAGCGCGAGTTGGTGTCGGTCTCGCCCGCCCAGAACGACGCACCGGCATGCCAGGCGCGCATCTCCTCGCCCACCATCTGGGTAATCAGGCCATCGCGGCAGACCATATAGTGGCACGAGACGCCCGATTGCGGATTGCACAGCCACGCGCATGCCGCCTCGGCTGACGGCATTCCGGTGTAGTGAACGATCAGCATGTCGATGCTGCGGGCATTGCGGCGGGGCTCGATGTTGGGAGAGGCTATGAAGCGATGGGCAAGCCCCGAAAGGATCACGCCGCCTTCTCCCGCATGATCTTGTCATAGGCCTCGTTCACTTGGCTCAGGCGCGCCGTGGCGATTTCAATCATCTCTTCGGGAACGCCTGCCGCGATGTGCCGGTCCGGATGGTATTCGCGCACCAGCTGGCGATAGCGGCGCTTGATCTCTTCAGGCGAGGCATCATGTGCGAGGCCGAGAATGATATAGGGATCATCGGCCTCCGCCACGTGCCGTGCGCGGATGCGGGCGAATTCCGCATGCGAGAAGCCAAAAATCTCCGCCACCTCGCGCAGGAAACCATGCTCGCCCGGATGATAGGCGTTATCCGCCTTGGCGATGTGGAACAATCCGTCGAGCACGTCCTCGAGGATGACGGAATGCGGCTCGAACAGCTTTGCCATCTGCCGCGCATAGCTGTCGAAGCCGGCGGTATCTTTCTTCGCGAGATTGAAGACCCGCGCCACACCCGACAATTCGTGGTCGGGCACATGGAACACCTGCTTGAAGGCGGCAATCTCGTCCTCGGTGACGACGCCATCGGCCTTCGCCATCTTGGCGCCGAGCGCGATCATGCCGATGGTGAAGGCAACCGATTTTTCGGGCGGCGCAGGCTTCGTGCGAGCCACCGCCTGCAGGAACGCCCCGACGGACTCACCGATGGCGGACAGGCTCTCGGCGATGCGGGTCCAGATCGACATGGGGTGTCAGGTTAGCGGCCAATGCGAGGGGTGGAAAGCCCTATCCCTTGCGATGATAATGCATGAGGTCGAACACCGGCACGTCCACGTCCTTGCCGGTCGCCAGAAGCTGTTCGACGTGCCAGGCGCGGCCAGCGGTCCACACCGTGCCCCACAGCACCGGAATGGCGCCCAGAACCATGAAGCCATACATCACGATATCCGGAAATCCGAAAAGCTTCGAAAACGCCCAGACGGTGGCAAGCATGGCAGCACCCGTCATCGAGAAGATCATGAGCGTGGCACCGGCCGCCGCAATGAAACAGCCAACGGGGCTGAAGGCCTGCGATGAGGCCCTGGGCTGCGTATCCGGCTTGATGATTTCCTGTTCCATGCGTGCTGATATGCGTCATGGAGGCTGAAATTGCAACTGCTCCAACCACCTTTGCTTCCGGCGCTGATTTATTCTGTGGTACTAACAGGCTGTTTCACCTGCAATATTTGCTGCCACTGCGGCGGTTCTGCAAATCGAGGTGAAAATGGTCGCGGTGGGCGGAATCGGAGTTGGGGCCCAGCACGGTGTTGAAGTCGCCACAGGCATCGCCATGCACTTGTTTCAAGAAGTTGCGATCCCTGGAGGCGCCACGCCAGCCGTCGGCAACCGTCACCTTGCGCCCGCTTTCGAGTGTGAAGGCGGCGATGTCGATGGCATTGCCATAGCCATGTTCGCTCATCTTGGCGCCGCGCTGGTTGTTGCGCGGGCGGCAGGAATAGGACGCCGCCACATCGACGCTGACGACGCTTTCGCCATAGGTGCGTTGCGCCATGGGCTGAACCGTATCCTCGATCCATTCGCGCAAGGGCTCGGCCATGCCGCAGCGAAGCGTTGCCGGCTGGCTGAAGGACACCGAACCCACCGACTGGATGCGCCAGGCATTGCTGACCTCGCAGCCATTGCCTTCATCGATGCTGCGGATCTTCTCGGCGAGGCCGATGCGCGAGGGTTTGACGTCGCAGGAGCCCTCGGGCGCACGAAGGCCCTCGGTTTCGAAATAATTCCGGTCGGAAGAACCGCCGCAGGCGGCAAGCAAGCCCGACACGGCGGCAGCCGCAAGCACGTTGCGCAAATGGAACATCCGGTTACTCAACTGACCGCATCGGGAGGGCGAGGTCCCCCAAGCCTGCGGCCACAAGATTAAGAAAGTGTTCTCTTGACCGAGGTCAATGACGCTCGCCGGCGGATGGCGGACACTTCGGGAACGACAGCAGGAGTGAATGAGATGAAGCACCGTTATCTGTTGCTGGGCATTCTCGCGGGCAGCGTGATACTCATGTCGGCAGAGGCGCTGGCAAGTTCCACCGCCGGAACCGGCGCCACGTCGGCGCCCGTGATCGCCGTCGAACTCGGTCGCGAGGATTTCCGCCAGTATTGTGCGGCTTGTCACGGCGTAAGCGGCCGAGGCGACGGCACCATCGCGGAATTCATGACCATCGCCGCGGCAGACCTGACCAAACTCACGAAGCTGAATTCGGGCATCTTTCCGCGCGAACGTGTCGTCCACGTGATCGATGGCCGTATCGACGTGAAGGTCCATGGCGGCCGCGACATGCCGGTCTGGGGCGACTGGTTCGATGCCGAGGCGGTAAGTCCCGACACAGACGTCGCGGCACGCGAGACAATCGTCAGTGAACGGATCAATGCGCTGGTGAGCTATATCGAGACGCTGCAGGAAAAATGAAGGGCTCTTGCTCCGATGTGCCCATCCATCTTGCGAGGAAAACTACAGCATCGGCCTTCAACAACCGAGACCTAAGGTCTCACGAAATCAGCTACTGCCCTGCTCCTGCTCAACTCCGCAAGGTCTTCCGCCGCTGGCAGTTGCGGCCGGTCGCGGGTGGCGGAGACGAGGCAGAGGAAGCCGAGCGGCGCATCCTCGGCCGCACGGAACTGATGCCATTTGAGGCTCGGCACCTCGATCAGGTCATGCTCGGCGATATCCGAGATGTCCTCGCCCACAAGGCAGCGCCCCCTGCCCCGGAGGATCAGCACATAGTGAATATGCGCGTGACGCTCGAGCGTCGAGTGCCCGCCGGGTTCCACCTCGAAATAGCGCCACTGTGCGGGAAGGCTCTCCTCGCCCTCGAACAACACCTGCCGCGTGACGCCCTTGTAGGGACCACCTTCCTTGTAGGCGAGGACAGGAACATCCTCCCACCCAAAGTCCCGGAACTTGCGAACCGTACTCATTGCACGGTTTCCTTGCGTGCTGCCACGGCGGCCTCGAGTGCGGTTCGGAAAGCGCGGGCGCTCACTTCCGGGTCTGGCGAATACCGCAGCAAGGCACCGCCGATGAGCAGTGCGGTGTCGGTGCCGAAAGCATCGACCATGGCGCCGACCTTCTCGATCGTCATGCCGCCGGCAGGCGACGGGAAGCAGCCCTTGAGGCCGCCGAGGGGCTCGCGCAACGCACTGGCGAGATCCTGGCATTCCTCGTGGCTGAAGGTGAATCGGCCACCCGAGTTCGGGAAAACCGAGATATCGGCACCAAAGATGCGGAACAGCCTGCCGAGCAATATGGCCGGCGTCATGCCATGGCGCGGATCGTGGAAATGCGTCCCCGTGAAGGTCGGGTGCGTCATCACCGCGAGATCGTACTTGCGCGCCAGATGGAAGCCCGTATCCGGTCCGATCAGCATGGGCGGCACCAGCACGCCGTAACAGCCTGCAGATTTCGCGTAGGCCACATGGGCCTCGACCTGGTCGAAGCGGCCGGCAATCATCGGGTAGTAATGCGTGATGCCACCGGTCTTCGCATTGGCGGCGCGGATTTCCTCCTGGATGCGCGAGACGCGCTCCTCGAAGGGATGGAAATGCTGGTCGATGAGGCCGTGGTCGTCCTTGATGACGTCCAGGCCGCCCCGCGCATAGCCGCCGCAGAGCCTGGCCAGTTCTTTTGAAGACAGGCCCAGCGGCTTGATGGCGGTGGTGGCAAGTGGGCGGCCATGGACATTGAGATCGCGCCGCAAGCCATCGATACCGAAGCGTGGGCCACCAAATGCCTTCAGTTGCGCTTCCGTCAATTGCAGGTCGACGATCTTGATGCCCCGCCGGATCGAGATATTGCCGAACAGAACATTCAGCAGATTGGGGATCGCGTCATTGGCAATGTCGGTGCGGTAGCTGATGCGGACATCATAATCGGTGGGAGTGCCGGGCCGCTCGGCAATGTTCTCCACGATGCCGACGATTCCTGCCTTCCAATGGCCTGCAGGAACGCAATCTTCAGGGATCTCCACCGTCTCCTCGATGCAGATGTCCTTGGCATGCGCCTCGATCGGACGGGAATCATCGGGAGTTATGCGGTACGTGACGTGAAAACGGGGACTGGTCATGAACGGACATGAACATCATGCCGCCGATGCCGTCAAGCGGGCTTCAACGGTTCAGTGCAGCGACCAGTTCGCCGACATTGCCGTTACGCTTCGAAACGAACGAGGTGAAAATGCCGCGCTGGAGGTAGACGAGCGAGAAGCCGAGCACTTTCACGTCCGTCACCTTGTAGCGTCCGCCGCTCCATCCGAGATTGAACACCACCGTATAGGTCTGGCCGTTCAGCAGGAACACCTTGGTGTTGATCTGAACGTCCTTGCCCTCGGTCGCCTTGGCCTCGCCGATCTCATATTTGGCGATCGGATACTCGCGCGACTGATCGGCAAAGTAGCGTGCCATGAAGGTAGCGACGCCGCCATAATACCGCTCCTTCTGGCCGGCGGGCAGCTTCGAGCGGTATTGACCCAGCGAATAGTCCGCGATTGACGCCACATCCGCATGGCGCTGGATAGCGCGCTTGAAGCTCGCAACCGTTCCCTGACGGTGGGCGTTGAGCATGTCTTTCGCCACCTTCTTCATATAGGCAACGGAAGGATGCTCGGCGGCGAAGGCCGGCGTCACGAACGCCATGGCAAGGCTGTTGAACAACGCTCGCCGCGTCAACCCGCCGGTTTTGGGCGATGAACGTTCCACCATGATTCGCTTTCCAGTCGGGGGCATCGCTGAGCTTTAGTTGAGGGATTCGCCACCCGTCAACAACGCGTCCAGCATTACCAGGTTTCAGCTTCGCGAAGTTCGGCAAACAAGGGTTCGAAATCGCCCTTCGAGTTCTTCAGAACCTTGCTGAACCGGTCCTTCATCGAAATCGTCAGCCACACGCCCTTGATGTTCACGTCATTCACCCGGAAACTTCCACCTGTCGGAAGCAGCCGCCAGCGCACCTGCTCGCGGCCACCACCCTTGAGCATGATGGCGCTCTGGATCACCGTGAATTTCCCTTGCTTGGAAGTCGAAGCGATTTCGAGGCCGTTGCCGCGGAAATCCTCTACATAATAGACGAAGAGCGCCGCAGCATAATTGCTCACAAGATTGTAGAATTCTGCCTTCTTCGATCCCGGCAATTTCTTGGCGTAAGGCCCCAGCGCGTAGTCCGCGATGCCCTTGATGTTGATGTAGCGGTTCATCAGTGCCGCAAACTTCGACTTGAGGCCCGGGCCCTTTTGCCCGGTGTTCGCAAGCCGCATGACCTCTTTGGCGATCGAGTCGACATAATCTTCCGGCGACACCGCGGCCTGTGCCGCAGCCGAAGTGCCGAACATCAGGGCAACGGCAAGCCCTGCGAGGTCGCGCCGGCGGATGCGGCGCGAGAACGGATCGGTCATATATCCTCCTGATTTGCCCGAGCTGACCCTGCTGGAAATCCACCTTCCAGTACGCCGCGAAACTTTGAAGAAAGCAAGGCGTCAGCCAGAAATTGCACCAAGATTTGAATTGGGCGCATGGGAAGACGCATGACGCAACCAATCTATTGATCGAAACATAAAGATATGTTTATATTGTTTTTCGGAGCTTCAACCTGTGGATGAGATTTTGGCCGTACACATAGGTTTGGTTGGTCACGTTCGTTTGGCTAGGCACAAGGGTTTGGCCGGACATAAAGGTATGATGATGCAGACACTGGAAAATTCAACCTATGGATGAAATTTTGGCAGGATTGCGCGCGGCTGGGGAAGTTACCCGGGTGCGGATCCTGTTTGTGCTGTCGCATGGCGAGGCCAATGTCAGCGAGCTGACGCAGATTTTGGGCCAGAGCCAGCCGCGCGTCAGCCGCCACCTGAAGCTGATGGCGGAGGCAGGCCTGATCAGCCGCCACAAGGAGGGAAACTGGGTGCTGTTCCGCCTGCGCGAGGAAGACATGGGCGGCGCGCTGGCCCGGGCGATCGTCGACCTGCTGCCCGGCGGCGACCCGGTCCTTGCCGGAGACCTGGCCCGCCTCGAGGACATCCGCAACCGCCGCGCCGAGGCCGCCGCCATCTATTTCCGCGACAATGCCGCCCGCTGGGAGCAGCTCCGCTCGCTCCACGTGCGCGAGGAGGACGTCGAGCACGCCATGGTGAAGCTGGCGGGCAGCCAGCCCATTCGCCTCCACGTCGACCTCGGCACCGGAACCGGCGCGGTCCTCCGCCGCTTCGCATCCCGCGCTGCCCAGTCGATCGGCATCGATTCGAGCCGCGACATGCTGGCGATGGCCCGCGTGAACCTCGAATCAGCCGGCATCCGCAATGCGCAGGTCCGCCACGGCGAGATCTATGCGCTTCCCTTCCCCGACGGCTTCAGCGACTTCGTGACCATTCACCAGGTGCTGCACTTCCTTGAGGATCCGGCGCGCGCCCTCCTCGAAGCCGCCCGCATCCTGGAGCCCGGCGGCCGCCTGCTGATCGTCGATTTCGCGCCTCATGATGTCGACGAACTCCGCACCGATCACGCCCACCGCAGGCTCGGCATCGCCGCCGAACACATGGCGCAATGGCTGCAGCGCGCCGGCCTGATGCTCACCCAGCACGACGTGCTGCCGCCGCCCTGGCGCAGCCACGGCACCGGCCTCACCGTCTCGCTCTGGCTCGCGACCGCGCCCGGAACGCCCGGACAGCAAAAGAACTCCGCCGCAGCACTGGAAAGCGCCCCATGATCGCCTTCGCCGAAGATACCTCCGGAATTACAGTGTCTTTCGAGTTCTTTCCGCCGAAGGGTGATGGAGACGAAAGCTTCTGGCGCACCATCGCCAAGCTCGAGACGGTCGCCCCGCAGTTCGTCTCCGTCACCTATGGCGCGGGCGGAACGACGCGCGACCGGACGCTGAACACCGTGCGCCGCATCGCCTCTGAAACGAGCCTCAAGCCCGTGGCGCATCTCACCTGCGTGGGAGCCAGCAAACAGGAAGTGAACGACACGGTGCGCGACTTCCATGCCGCAGGCGTGCGCCACATCCTGGCGCTGCGCGGCGACCCGCCGGGCGGCGTGGGCACCAGGTTCGTGCCGCACCCGGAAGGCTATCGCAACGCCGCCGACCTCGTGCGCGGCATCCGCGAGCTGGGGCATGAACTGGGCGATTTCGAAATCTCGGTTTCCGCCTACCCCGAGCGCCATCCGGAATCCGTCTCGATCGAGGAGGACCTCGCCTTCATGGCCGACAAGGCGGAACACGGCGCCACCCGCGCCATTTCGCAGTTCTTCTTCCATAACGCGTTTTTCCTCAGGCTCCGCGACCGCATCGCCGCGCGCGGCATCGACATCGAGCTGATCCCCGGCATCCTGCCGATCACGTCGTTTGCGAAGGTGAGCGAGTTCGCCGCGAAATGCGGTGCGCATGTTCCCCCCGCACTTGCCCGGCGCTTCCAGGGCCTCGACGAGGACCCCGAAACACGAAACCTCGTGGCCGCCATGGTGGCCGCCGAACAGGTGGACGCGCTGCGCCGCGAGGGGGTGCAGCACTTTCACTTCTACACGCTGAACCGCGCCGACCTCGTCTATGCCATCTGCCGCGTGCTGGGGCTGGGAAGTGTGGCGCAAGCGGCGTGAACGGCCGGGATTCGCGCGCATTTTGCCGCGAAATCGGAGCTTTTTGACGCCTCATTCAAGTGGGAGTGGCCTGACGCCGTCAGGCAACTATGGGTAAGCACGAAAGGCGCAATCGACCTGACGCCGTCAGGCAAGCAGGAATTGCAGCCCCTGATCGATGTGCGGCCTGACGTTGCCGCGAAACCCCAGCCGGGCTTCGGGCCTGTTCTTGACAACAACAGACGCAATAGGTATAAATTCCAGGATGTACCGGATGCCGGCGATCCTCCGCATCAGCGCGCACCTTCCGGTCAAGCCGGAGCCTGTTCCGGCACCTCACCTCCCGCCGAAGCCGCCGCCGGTTGCCGAATGCGCCGCTTTCATACAACATTGCAGGGACAGTCTCGTTCCCCTGATCGGCCGTGCGGCGGGCGTAACGCCCAAGGAACTGCGCATTTTGAGGGACCTGCGGTCCGAACGCGGCGACAGCAGGCGGCGGTGGCCAGGAACCTGTCGATCGACGACGGCGAAATGAGCCGGCTGGTCAAGCGGCTGAGCGCCAGGAACTTGCTGTCCAAGGCCCCGGCCCCCGACCGCCGCAAATCCGCCCTGCGTCTGACCTCCACCGGCCGTGCCCTTGTGGATCGCAGCAATTGGGCAGAGCAAGTGACGCTGGAAGCGCGGTTGGAGGAGTTGAGCGCGGAGGAACAAGAGAGCTTGCGGAAAGCGATGGCGGTGGTGACGGAGTTGCTGTGTGGTGCGGGTGGGAAGTAAGTGCGGGGCTGGCAGGCACCACCTTTGGATCTGCGGGATCGCGATCACTCATCAAGAGGATTGAAACACACTCCTGGTTTCAAAACAGTCGAAACAGACGAAGACATATATCATTCCGCAGTCCGCGAGAATGAACTCATCACTAATCGAGTCAAGCTGGGCATAGAAGGTCATGTCCTTGCCGCAGTTGCATTGCTCAACAACATCGCTTTGAAGAAATCGAGGACTCCCACCTAACTGATGCCTGCTCCCAACTTCTTCAGGAGCCCATTGGAATTTCGGCAGCTCTTCAGCCTCTGAGTCCAGCGGAGTGGGGATAAGCTTGAATGGCGGAATTGCCCGCAATCTGAATCTCCTTGAATGATGGGTGCGATTGAAAGGAGCTGTATTCCAAATCCGGAATGACGCTGACAATGCATTTGACTACCAAACTTCTGTACCAATGTAACTGCGTTTGGTTCGAACTTTTGCTGGAGTGAAGTCAACGCAGACAGATGCGCGCTCTCGCCGCGATGCGCCTTCTCCCGCGTCTTCGTGGGAGAAGGTCCCGGCAGGGGGATGAGGGCTCTGTCCGCAGTTTCGATTGGCAGTAGAGTTCTGCTTTGGCAGGCCCTCATCCGGCCTTCGGCCACCTTCTCCCTTGGCTTTGCCACGGGAGAAGGCTCAGGAGCCGACAGGGTTGGTGGGTGGCGAAGAAGCGCGAACTCGCCGCGATGCGACTTCTCTCGTGCTTGTATGGGAGAAGGGCCTGCCCTGGGACTTACGCAACACCAGCGAGAACGATTGCGCCAAGCCTCTGGACGCTCTACGAGGCTTTCTGTCCGGCAAATGCCGGACACGGAGATTTTATGTTGGAGAGTGCGGGCAACCGCTGAGTCCCTTTTGGGAATGCGACTTGATAGCGGACCGCTGATTTCAACAGGCGGTTCTCCCTTGTGCTTGGCCCGTCAAATCTCACGCTTTCAAGTGCAGTGAGCGACGTGCGCCACACCGTTCCAATGTGAAAGACTTCAACATCATGAATATCAGACCTACAACGTCCAACGACATCTTGAGCCTGCAAGGGGTGCTCGATGCGACCGGGCTCTTCCCCAGTGAAATGCTGGCAGGGATGCTGAGCGGTTTTCTCAATGATGCAAACAGCCGTGACCTTTGGCTTACCTGTGAAGCGGACGGCGCAGCAGTTGGCTTTTGCTACGCCGCCCCAGAGCAACTTACTGAGGACACCTGGAATATGCTGGCCATTGCGGTGCATTCGTCCAGACAGGGCAGCGGATATGGCAGCGCCATTGTGAAGTCTCTTGAGGCCGAATTGCGCGCTCGAGGATGCCGCGTGCTCATTGCCGACACGTCCGGAAAAGATGAGTTCGCACAGACACGCGAGTTCTACCGGAAGAATGGCTATGCCGAAGAGGCGCGCATCCGTGATTTCTGGGCAGCAGGTGACGACAAGATCGTTTTCTGGAAACGGGTTGGATAGCAAATGACACTTGGTGCGGCCGAACAGGCCGCACCAATCTGAAGCTCATATGTGTCGGCACACGTGCATGAGCGCAAAGAGCCGGGTTCCGGCTTTCGCCGGAATGACGGTCAGGTAAGTTAAAGACGCGCGATCTCGCCGCGATGCGCCTTCTCCCGTTCTTGCAAGGGAGAAGGCACAGGAGGCGCTACGGCTGGCCACCCAGATCCCTGAGCAGGTCTTCCATTTCGGCGATTTCCTTGCGCTGGGTTTCAACGATGCCTTGCGCCAGTTCGCGGACGCGCGGGTCCTTGAGGTTTGCGCGCTCGCTGGTGAGGATGGCGATCGAGTGATGCGGGATCATGGCGCGCATCCAGGACTCGTCTTCGACCGTCACCTGGCTTCGCACGAGGTAAAGTGCCGCCGCGAAGATGACGACCGCTGCCCCGATCAGGCCGATGTTCATAGCCGTGTTCTTGTACATGCCGCGCATGAAGGCGAGCATCACCACGGTCATGACCGCGCCCATCAGCACGGCCATGTAGACGCGTGTCTCGCTGAAGAAGACGTGGCTCCATTCATAGGTGTTCAGATACATGACGCCGTACATGATGACGGTCGAGGTGAGGACCATCGCAATGAAGCGGAGGTAGCTGCCTTGCATTTTTCTCTCCTGTCCGGTTGTGAACACAGAGGGCGATGCAGGCAGAATGGCACGGAGCAGCGATTGTTCCGGAGCGAAGGGCCGCTGGGGCTAAATCCCGTTCCGGGCCCAGACCTTGGCGATGGCGGGATGCGCGGTCACCTTGTCATACATCGCCTTGAGGTTCGGGTGCTTTGCGAAGACAGCGGGAACGTCCGGCGCCCAACTCACCAGCATGGCGGCGTAGATGTCGAGCGCCGTCATCTTCCCGCTTAGCGTGAAGGGCTTGGTGCCCAGCGCCTCGGCATAGATCTCGAACTCGCGCGCCATCGACTTCTCCGCATGCGCCTTGATGCCGTCGCAGCCTGCAGCATCTGTCGTGAAGCGTTCGGGGTAGAACATGCGGAGATCGCTGCCGTAGACGGCGGTGGCGAGAAAGATCATCCAGCGCAGGTACTCCGCGCGTTCGGGTGCCGCAATCGCGGGCGCGAGGCCCGCTTCGCCGTGAAGGTCGGCCAGATGGATCATCATCGCCGCGCTTTCCGTCATGATGCTGTCATCGGGCAGCCTGAGGGTTGGCACCTCAGCTTTTGGATTGATGCGATGGAAGTACTCCGGCAGGGAACCGTCTGGATTCCGGTCGAGGTCGTGGACCTTGTAGGCCGCGCCGCAAGCCTCGAGCAGCGCCTCGACGGCCATGGAACCCGCGCCCTTGCGGCAATAGATCGTGTACATGCTGAAAGCCTCCCCCTCGTGTTGCCGCACTATAACCGCACGCCACACGCTGAGAAGTGTCTTGCGTTGCATGGGGCTACGTGAAATGCCATGGTGATCGAGACTGATATTGCCCGCCGGGACATGCCCAAACCCTCAAGCCTTCTGGCTCCCAAGAAAATGCGGTTCAGCTATTCGACGGCGGACCAGCCGGCGCTGCAGCGCGCCGTGATCCAGGCGATCGAACGATTCGGCGGCCAGCGGAAGCTGAAGAAGCTTTATGTCCAGCACCAGAAAAGCGTGAAGGGCGGCGAGAATTTCTTCGACGCGGCAATCCGCCTGCTGCGGATGCGGGTGGAATATGACGTCGAGGCGCTTGCAGCAACGCCTGCCGCTGGCCCCGTCATCTTCATCGCCAACCACCCTTACGGCGTGCTGGACGGGATCACGCTCACCTGGCTTGCAACCAAGGTCAGGCCCGACACCAAGGTGCTGGCGAACGACGTTCTCTGCCAGGCGCCGGAGGCCGCGGCGAACCTCCTCCCCGTCGCCTTCGCGCCGACCCGCGAGGCCCGCGAGACCAATGTGAATTCAAGGCTTCAGGCCCAGGCCTGGCTGAAGAACGGGCACGCCATCGGCATCTTTCCGGGGGGCGGCGTCTCGACCTCGGAAAAGCCGCTCAAGGGCCCCGCCGTCGACCTGCCCTGGGCGCCGTTCACGGCGAAACTGCTGCGGATGTCGAAGGCAACGGTGGTTCCGGTGTTCTTCGTCGGCCAGAATTCGCGGCTGTTCCAATTGGCGAGCCACACGAGCCTGACGCTGCGGCTGTCGCTCGTCTTCCGCGAAACCGCGCGGCGGATCGGTTCCCGCCTCAAGGTGCGGGTGGGCAAGCCCATCCCTTTCGACGAGATCGCCCATATCGAGGATCGGGGGCAGCTCGTCATGGAATTGCGGAAACGCACCTTCGGGCTGGCGCGGCCCGAGGATATCAAGGGCTCGAGCTTTGATCTGCATCTGCGCGAGGCCCGTATCAAGGGCGTCAAATCGAAGGGCGACGAGTAAGCCGTTGCGTTCCCGGAACTTCTGGTTGATTATCAACTTTGAGGGTACATGATCAATACGCTTGCCGCCGCTTTTCAGAACCCGTTTTCCCGCCTGCCGCTGGCACTTGCAGTGGCCTGGTTGCTGGCGTTCGTGCCCGCGCCGGCAGCGGCCAACCCGGCTTGCGCGGCCGCCACCTATGTGAAGACGGTGGGCGAGGCCTACGACCGCGCAGCGCGTTCGGGCAGCGCCTCGGCCTTCACCAGCGCTGCGGCGCGCTACACCGATCTCCGGTCGCTGAGCCTGTTCGCATTGGGCCGCTATCGCAAGGACCTGCCGAAAGCCCGCGAGTCGGAATATCTGGCGCTGACGCGGCGCTTCATCGGCGAATTCATGGCCAAGAATGGCAAGGGCTTCCGTGCCTCCGATCTCGAAGTGGTGAGCTGCCGGCAGTCCGGCGGCGGAGTGCTTGTCGATACCCGGCTCTCGACCGGCGGCAAGGTGATCTTCCGTCTCTCGAAGCGGGGCGGCGGCTACCGCGTGCAGGACGTCAACTTGCGCGGCATCTGGCTCGCCCAGCAATTGCGCTCGACCTTCGTCGGCACGATCAGCCGCACGGGCAGCATCGAAGGGCTGTTCAGGTATCTGAACAGCTAGCGCATTGGGCGAGCAAGTGGAATCACTTGCGAAGCGAAAAATGCGCCAGATTCAAAGTTTGCGAGCAACTTATCGGCGGTCATTTGACCGCCGGTTGCTCTAGAGCGTCATGATTTTAGTCGGCTCCAGCCAGCATTAATGAAGTAGTTTTGGCATTCCTCTGGTGAGAATGCGCTGAGGAGCTGGCCGATGGTTTGCCAGACGGTTGTGATGGTGCGCTGCTTGGCCTTGCGCAGCAGGTGTTTGATCTTGGCGAA
>JALHQC010000005.1 GCA_022842165.1 bacterium | reverse complement strand
GCTCAAGCAGTTCAGGCACATCGCCACCCGATACGACCGGAAGGCCACAGCCTTTCTGGCTTTCGCAAAACTTGCCGCAATCAGGCTATGGCTTCGCTTTTATGAGTCTACAACCTAGTCCCCGAGCAGGATTGGCATTGAAATCAAAAGGTTCTGTTTTTCCCTGCAGCGAGCCAGTAATGTTGTAACTACTTGTTTTTGGCGTTTTTTTGACTGTAACCGTTCCATTAAGTTCAATTCCTCCTGCGGTGTAATCAGGTGTCTGCCCTCTTATGGTAAGGCTCGACTTGCCCATGTTGTTGCTTAGGAGGCCTTTAAGCGTCGCTTTCGAACCGGATTTTCCCACAATCGAGTCACCAATAGCATTTGCAACCAAGTTGTGCACACCATCAATTCCCTGAACATTTTCAGCGCCTGGCGTTCCACTTCCGCCCATGTAGTGTAGCATTCCATTCAAGACGTTGTCCGTTGGAGCATACTTGCTCTTGGGTGCACCCTTCGCACTGGCGAAGCCGTTTTTTGGAGAATACGTGCCAATCAGGCGCCCTTTTGTAATCTGTTCAATCTTTTGTCCTTTCGGACCAATTCTCGTTCCACTCTTTTCTTCATATACTTTGCATGACGTTTCACAGTTTCCTTCCAATATTGCGTGCCCATTCGGATCACTCGCGTTGATGGGATCACCCCCCGCGTATGCATATCTGTTGACATCGACGCCTGCGAGGATCGGGTCCCAGCTGTCGGGCGAGAGGAAGCGGGCGAGCATGGGGTCGTAGTAGCGGGCGTGGAGGTATTGCAGGCCGGTTTCGGCGTCGAAACGCTCGTTGATGTAGCCCTTGCCCGCGATGATGGTGGAACCCGTCGAGCGAGTTGTGGTGAGCGGTTCGCCGTAGGGGCCATAGTCGTGGGTGGTGGTGGGTGTTGCTCCCATGAACGACGTCCGCCGGTTGCTGAGATGGTCCCTGTGGCCCCAGGAGGTGGTGGTGCCCCGGCTGGGCACAGGCGCACGCCGCCTCCGCCCTCCTGCAACGCCCGAAGACCTCGCAAGGCACGCTCATGCCGGAATTGAGAACTGGAGGAATGGTGGTGGACGCAGTCTACTGCGAACCTGTCTCTGGTCACCTGTTCCCTGCTACCCGGGAATTTGCAGCGAATTCATGCAAATTTCAGCCATTCTGCTCGCTTTACGTCCAATAATACGGCGTTAATTCAATAGGTTACCGGCACAATTCCCTACTTTCCCGAGCAGGGAATTTCCGTCAACGGTGCAGCGAATTCTGCGCGCCCAGCAGGGAACTGCCGTGGGCTAGCAGGGAATTGGATCCCCGCCACCTACCTGTGTCGTAACCGGGGTCATTGCAGGCGGCTTTCACTCACCGCCTGGCGCGCCTCGACGTGGCAGACATGCCCATGAGGACCAGCGCGATCACAAGGAGGACTGAGGCGACGGCGAACGTCACCTGGAAGCCATTGGTGATCTGCTGGCTGTTCGCTCCCAGCATATCGCTTGTGCCAGCTGCGATGGTGAAGACAGCGCCCATGGCGGAAGCCCCAGTGACAAGTCCGAGATTGCGCGACAAGTTCAGTAGACCGGAGACAACGCCGCGCTGGTCGGGGCTCACCTCTTTCATCACAGCGGTGTTGTTGGCCGCCTGGAAAAGGGCATAGCCTGCAGTGAGCACAACCAGTGGACCGACATAACCGGGAATACCCAACGCGGCTGCAGCCATCGTGAGTGAGCCTGCCACCATTGCGACCAATCCAAGCACAATGACGGCACCTGCCCCGAAGCGGTCAACCAGGCGGCCCGCCGGTATCCCCGTCAATGCCGCAATCACAGGTCCCGCTGACATCACCAGCCCAACTTGCGGCGCAGTGAGATTGAGGCCGCCGGACAGATAGAAGGGTCCCACTACCAGCGTAGCCATAACCACCGTTGTAACTAGAAAGCTGCTCGCAAATCCTGTGCTGAGAACAGGATCACGGAACAGCGCCAGGCGGATCAGGGGAGAAGCGGCTTTTGCCTCGACGCGCACAAAGAACCCTAACCCCACAATCCCAGCCAGAAGCAAGGCCACATTGAACCAGCCGAAGTGACCGCGTCCGACTGTCATGGCGAGCGCATAGGAGGCAAGGGTCAGAGCGAGCAGGATCATACCAGGCACATCGAAGCCGACGCGCTGTTCTGGTGATCTCTCTGGATCGGACGGCAGGTAGCGCCAGGCTAATAGCAACGCCAAAAGGCCAAGGGGCAGGTTGATCATGAAGAGCGCTTGCCATCCGAAGCCGGCGATCAGCAGGCCGCCGAGTGATGGCCCGAGTGCGGTGCCAACCGCCGACATTGTGCCAAGAAGGCCCATGGCGCTGCCAATCCGCTCCTTAGAGACGGTGCCGGCAACGAATGCCATGGTCAAAGCCATCATGATCGCTGCACCGAAGCCCTGGATTGCGCGGGCTACCACCAGCAGCCAGAGCCATGGCGCAAGGCTGCAGGCGAGCGATGCCGCAACAAAGAGCGCTATACCTGTCAGCAGCAAAAGCCTCCGTCCAAACAGATCTCCAAGCCGGCCCGCGCTGACGATCAGCGTGGTGACGGCGAGGAGATAGGCGAGAACGATCCACTGGACGTCTTGGAACGAGGCTTCAAAGACCTGCGTAAATGTCGGCAGGCCGACATTGGCGATGCTGGTGCCGAGCGATGACAGCAGCATCGCCAAGGACAGTCCTGCAAGTGCGCCTCTGACCGAGCTTGCACCTGTTGCATTGTCTACCCGCGACAGGTTCAGTCTGGAATTGTGGCTGGAAGGGAACATGGGATTGCCTCTGGACTATGCTTTTGCCCCATCTATACCTCAGCCGGATATGGCGGAAGGCGCGCGCCCCGCACTGTATTGGTGCACCACACGCCATATCAAAACAGGGTTGGCGTGTTATGGTTGAGGCATGGAGCGGCCGGATCTCAATCTGTTGATCACTCTGGACGCACTGCTTGCCGAAGGCAGCGTCGCAGGTGCGGCCCGGCGTTTGCGCCTCAGTCCATCTGCTATGAGCCGCGCCCTTGCCCGGCTCCGGTCGGCGACAGGTGATCCGCTTCTGGTGCGGGCCGGACGTGGGTTCGTGCCGACACCACGGGCCACGGAACTCGTCGAAACAGTGAGCCAACTCGTTCAGGATGCGGAAGCAGCGCTGCGCCCGGCAGCAACACTCGCAGTTGAACATCTGATCCGAACCTTCACACTGCGCACCAGTGATGGTTTCGCCGAAACATTTGCTCCGGCTCTTATCGCACTTCTTCAGAACGAAGCCCCTGGTGTGAGATTGCGCTTTGTTGCCAAGATCGATCGGGACAGCAAGCAGCTTCGCGACGGCAGCATCGACCTTGAAACTGGCGTGGTGGGCAAAACAATCAGCCCTGAAGTCCGGGCGCAACTTCTCTTCCATGACCGCTTCATTGGTGTCGTGCGATCAGGCCATCCTCTCTGCACGGGCAAGATCACACCTGACCGCTATAGGGCTAGCAATCATATTCTCGTATCGCGGCGGGGACGCGACAACGGTCCAATCGACGATGCCATGAGTGAACTCGGCGTGCGCCGGAATATCGTAGCCATAGTGGGTGGGTTCGCGGCTGCACTTGCGATCGCACGTGGATCAGACCTGATCGCGGGCGTTCCAGAGCGGCATACCGCTTCATTCCGAAATGGCATGTTCAGTTTTGCTCTTCCCTTCCCCATGCCACAGTTCGGCGTTTCGCTGTTGTGGCGCCCTCGAATGGATGCTGATCCAGTGCATCAATAGCTGCGGAGCCATGTGATCAACGTCTGCAAGGGATCATAACTGTTACCTGGGCCTGTCGCACCTTGAGGGTCTGCAGCCAATGATACTCTCAGTACATCGGTAACAACTCGCGAACTACACTCAAGTCGATCGAGGCTGCTTGTCTTGTTTGGTAATTGATTTGTTTAGGTATGAGCAATATCAATGGCATGGACGGACAGGAATCGATAAGCGATTTGTACGCCGACGAACGTCTATCTCTATTTTTAAGTTATCTCATTTTTTCTCTTGCTTATCTACTCTGCACAAAATACCACAATCTCAGAACGTTCCATCGTAATCACTAATACGCTCGATTGAACGTCCCCACGACCTCACCCTGACCGGCACAGTTACAATCCGGACCCTACCCCGTCGCATGTGCTGATCAGATAATCAGGGCTTTCGCTTGGGGCAAATCAACTACTCCACGCTGCAAGGCATACTGCCTCAGCATTGCTGCGCTCCCATACGTCCATCACAACCCACTTGAGGAAGACAGAATGAAAACGTCACGCAAGACCCACGAACGGAAAATCAACCCTGTGATCGACTCTGATACTAGCGACGACCCGAACGGTGTGATTTCTGACCTGCAGCTTGCCAACGACATGCAAGTCGAAATCCTACCTTTGACCGCGGTACGCGAACCGGATCGGGTGATCAAACCTCCCTCTGCCCGCGCAATTGCGACCGCCAAGGCCATGCTCGAACAATTTGGGCAAAAAATCCCCATTGCGGTTACCGATGACGGCACGATTATCGTGGGCCTGGTGTTTCTCGTGGCCGCACGCGAGCTCGGTTGGAAGTCGATCAAGGCGATCAGAGTTTCACAGCTTAGCCGCGAGCAGATCCGTGTATTCACTATCGCCCTTGAGCGGCTTCCCGAACTGTCAAAGTGGGATGACGTAGTACTCCGCCTGGAGTTTACCGATCTTCTGGCGCTCGACCTGGATTTCGATCTTCACGATGTCACTGGTTTCAGCATCGGCGAACTAGACATCATTCTCGACGGCGATATTGCGGCGGGGAAACCAGATGCGCTCGACGAAATTCCCGATGCAACTGTTGCAAGCCAAATTGTGACGACCCTTGGTGATCTGTGGCTGCTAGGGGACCACCGGCTCCTCTGCGGCAATGCCCTCGAAGCTGAAGCCTATGCCAAGCTATTTGCTGGCAAGAGGGCGAGACTGTGTCTTTGCGATCCTCCTTTCAATATAAAGGTGGAAAACAATGTCTCAGGCCTTGGCAAGATCAAGCATAAGGACTTCGCCATGGCTGTGGGTGAAATGACCTTTGCAGAGTTCAGCCACTTTTTGAAGACCTTTCTGCTACTGACCTGCGCCCACCTTGTCGATGGTGCCCTCATCTACGCCTTTATGGACCGCAGGAAACTCGAAGAACTCTTTCTGGCAGCCCGCGAGGCAAATCTTTCCATCATCGATCTCTGCTTCTGGAACAAGGGAAGCGGAGGTATGGGTTCTTTTTACCGCTCGCAACACGAACCTTGTGCAGTGTTCAAGTCAGGTAATGCATCGTATCAGAACAACGTGCAACTAGGTCGCTTTGGGAGATACCGCACCAACGTTTGGGATCATCCAGGATTATCATCCTTTGGCAAAGGCCGCAAGGAAGCGCTTGCTTTTCACCCTACGGTAAAGCCTGTCAACCTGCTTGCGGAAGCTATCAAAGACAGCACGAAACTCGGCGAGATTGTTGTAGATCCGTTTTGCGGCTCTGGTTCCACACTGATTGCGGCCGAGAAGACGGGGCGTATCGCCTACGGCATCGAACTCGAGCGCAAATATGTCGATGTCACAGTCGCGCGGTGGGAGAGCATGACGGGCAAACAGGTCACTCACGAGGCCAGTGGGCTTACCTTCGCGCAGGTACGGCGTCGTCGCCTTCGTCAGACTGTGGCGCCCGATGCATTGGACATGTTATTGCCAGCGTTGTGACCATCTATTTCGCTGCTTCTCGTCAACAGTTTGCAAAGATGGAGACCCCTCATGGCTCGGTCACATTCCAAATCAATATCCAGCCCTACATTTGTGCCCGATGCTCAGTCGGCACTGGCTGCTCCCTCCGGCAACTCTGTTCCACTGATACGCTCGCGTGGTCAACCTCTGCCTATGGACCTTAATCCTGCAGGCGTGCTGCCAGCACGATCCTCATCCGAAATACCGTTGAACGGTCCGCCTGCTGTATCTTCGGTCAATGTTTCATCGCAATTCACTGTGCTTCCGCTCTCTTCCACGGCTACCGTCAGTCTCGTGGAGAGGGAAACGAGTTCCTGCGACTACGATGTCGGGTACGGCAAACCGCCACGCCGCACCCAGTTTAGAAAAGGCCAGTCCGGTAACCCGAAAGGACGGTCCAAAGGCTCCAAAAACCTCTGGACCATCCTCCAGGAAGAAGCTCAGACGGTTGTTGCGTTCAGCGAGAACGGCAAACCCACCAAAGCAAGCAAGCAGGCACTTGCGATCAAGAGTGCCATGAACAAGGCGGTCAAGGGTGATCTCAGGGCACTGCAGATTGTCCTAAAGCTGTTTGAGAAGTATGCGCCTCCGTCTGCCGAAAACAACTCCGGCGATAATGGGCACGCTGCAGCTGTTAATCGCCAAGAAATGGACCGGGAAATCCTCTCGATGCTGGGCCTTATCGATACGTTGTCGCCTGCAGTTACCGCGCCTGGCATCGACCCGCCTGATGGCAAAGAGCCCCAAATGCCGAAAGCGTCTTCCCATTGAATAGTCTGTGGAGTTTTTATCATGTCAAATCGACTGAATGCTGAAGAAGCTGTCGATGCCTTGTCGCGCAGCTTCTTGCTGCCGTTTCTGTACAAGGTGTTCCGCACCCTCCACCCTGGAGGAACTCGTTTCGAACTTAACTGGCATATCGAGGCGATGTGCAATCTGCTGGAAAAAGTCGGCAGAGGCGAAATCATGCGCCTCATCATGGAGGTCCCGCCACGGCATCTGAAGTCGATCACTACCAGTGTGGCTTTCACCGCCTGGTTGCTCGGACTTAATCCCGCCATTAAAATCATCGTCGCAAGCTATGGGGGCGAGTTGGCGGAAAAGCATGCGCGGGATTTGAGGGCGATCCTCAACAGTGACTGGTACAAGGCGCTGTTTCCAGAAACGCGGATCACGACCGACACGGCGATCGAGATCGCCACAACTGCCGGAGGCGGACGGCGCGCCGTGTCGCTGAGTGGTACAGTGACGGGACTTGGCGCTGATATTATTATCATCGATGATCTGATGAAGGCAGGCGATGCAACCTCGGATGCAGTCACCCGTCAGGTCCATGACTTCTACACCAATACCCTAATGTCACGACTGGACGACCCGCGTAGCGGGCGGATCATCGTCATCCAGCAACGTCTTGCCGAATATGACCTGGTTGGCTTCCTGCGTGAGAGGTCTGAGTTCCAAGTATATAGCTTTCCGGCCATTGCCCAGCAAGACGAGGCCTTTGAATTGGGACGCGGCAGGATGCACCACCGAATTCGTGGCGATGTTCTGTTCCCTGCCAGACAACCGCAAGAGGTTCTTGACCAGATCAGGCGTGAGCTTGGAAACGCCACCTTTGCGGCTCAGTACCTGCAAAGCCCAGCTGCCCCAGAAGGCAACCGCATTCGCATGGAATGGTTTGGCACCTATGACAAACTGCCGTCCCGCAACCGCTTCACGTCCCTCGTCCTCAGCATTGACGCCGGTGCTTCCGAATTGCCAACCAGTGACTTCACCGCATGCTTGGTCTGGGGTCATCTGGACGGCAACTGGTACCTTGTCGATGTCATCCGAGAACGTCTTGCCTATCACGTTCTAAAGCCGCGCATTATCGAACTCATCGGTCATTGGAAAGCAGACAAGGTCCTGATCGAGAAAGCCTCCAATGGTCATGCGCTGTTCGACGACCTGTTTTACACCGAAGGATATCGCGGTAAGATTGTCAGGATCCTAGCGAAACTTGACAAAACTGTTCGGGCAGAAGCCGCAACTGCTGAGCTTGAAACCGGGAAGTTCCTGCTTCCGACATCGGCCTCATGGCTTGCCGCATTTGAACACGAGTGCCGGCACTTCCCAACAGGCCGGCATGACGACCAGGTCGATAGCCTCGTTCACTTTGTAAACTGGCAGAAATCACCGCGCAGCAAGGCCATGTTGAACCGACAGCCCAAAGGGAACATCGCAAATTATAGGCCCTCGCTCAAGGAACGAATTCATAACAGATACCGAGAGAATTGGGAATGACATTGAAGCTGATTCCGCGAGTGGGATGGCGGGATGTGCTGCGATACAGATCTTTATCGGATAATGTGGCCGCTAAGGGAAACTCGGATCAGACGGCGGCCTGCACTTCGTAAGTCCAGACCCTGAAATTTTTGAGCACATGCGGACCGAACGAATTGATACGCGGAACGTCGGCAGCATCACGCCCGCGCGCGACTACGATTCTGCCAATCCGGGGCATGTTGTTGCGCGGATCGAAAGTGTGCCACTTGTCAGCGAGGAAGACTTCAATCCATGCACTGAAGTCCATCGGTTCGACGACCGGTACGCCAATGTCGCCCAAGTGGCCATTGACATACCTTGCGGGAATGTTGAGGCAGCGGCAGAACGCCACCGCGAGATGCGCGAAGCCCCGGCAGACTCCTACTCGTTCATGAAATGCTTCGAAAGCCGTGCGCGTCGAGCGCGCTTGCATATAGTCGAATCGTATGTGGCGATGCACGAAGTCGCCGATGGCCTGCACCCTGCCCCAGCCTGGTGGAGTTTTGCCGAATAGGTCCCAGGCGATCCGACTGAGACGATCGGTCTCGCAGTAGCGGCTGCCCATGAGAAAGCCGTGGCATTCGTCCGGCAGGTCCGGCACCAGAATTTCCCGGGCCGCAGGCACGACGGAGTCCGGTTTTCCGTTGTCTTCAATCACGGCGTCTCCCCAGATCGTCAACTCTCCCGCCGGGGCGACAAGCCGTTGGCAACGGTTGTGACCTGATGGTGTGGACGGCCTCTGCCCCGGCATGATGTGCCAAGATGTGGTCGTCGCCAAACGCCACACAGGAGGCCGCCCATGGAGAAGATTACAACGATCGGTCTGGATATCGCCAAGCACGTTTTCCAGGTTCACGGTATCGACGCATCCGGGAGCGTGGGGATCAGGCGTCGGTTGAGGCGCAGTGAGGTCCTGTCGTTCTTTGCCAAGCTTTCGCCCGCCGTGATCGGCATGGAGGCCTGCGCTACGTCCCACTACTGGGCTCGGGAGCTGTCGGCACTGGGGCATACCGTTAAGCTGATGCCGCCGCACTATGTGAAGCCTTATGTCAAACGACAGAAGAACGACATGGCTGACGCTGCTGCCATCTGTGAAGCCGTGACGCGCCCGTCGATGCGCTTTGTTCCGGTAAAGAGCGAGGAGCAGCAGGCTGTTCTGATGCTGCACCGTTCGAGGGAACTGCTGGTGCGCCAGCATACGATGCTGGTGAACGCGCTGAGAGCACACTTGGCAGAGTTCGGCGTTGTAATGAAGCAAGGCAAGGCCGGTGCTGCGGCAGTAGCTGCTCTTATCGAGGATGCAGAGAGCAGCATCCTCAGCTTGCCAGTGAGGGAGGCGCTGCTGCTTCTTGTGGAGCAGCTGCGCCATACTGAAGAGCGCGTTGCTCGCCTGGAGCAATCGATCATCGACTGGCACAAGAGCAATCCCACGAGCCAGAGATTGGCGTCGATACCTGGCATCGGCCCGATCACGGCAAGTGCTATTGTGGCAACAATCACCGATGCTCGGCTCTTCTCATCGGGCCGGCATCTCGCCGCATGGCTTGGGCTCGTCCCGCGGCAGAACTCGAGCGGCGGCAAGGAGCGGCTCGGAGGCATCACCAAGAAGGGAGATGGCTACATCCGCAAGCTCCTGGTCATCGGCGCCAATGCCGTTCTGCGGTTTGCTCGGAAGGGGAGCCCGAGTTCAACGCGGTGGGCGAGCAGCCTCCTGACGAGGAAGCCGCACAAGGTTGTGGCCGTGGCACTGGCCAACAAGATGGCGAGGATCAGCTGGGCGCTCCTGGCGCGCAATGAGGTGTTCCGGCCAGCCGCATAGGTCTGCACCAGAGCAGCAGTATTGAGTTCAACCGAATTGGCGGGGTGCTGAGGATGTGATGGCAATCGGTCGAGAACCGGGATTGGAACAACCCGATCAGTGGTTTGATGCGCCAGCGAGCGCGATGACCTGTATGGGATCTGATCCGCGGACTTCATCAGGGCCAGCGGTCATATGTTACCGCGTCAACAGGCCGAACACATGACCGCACCCGACCAACGCCAGAACATCAAAAAGCACTTGCCAAAAGGAGGCCGTCCACACATGCCATTGAGGTTTTCCTCCAGATAGATTTAGAGTCCGGCCGAAGGCCGAAGCCAGTGGTGTGTACCTATTCACCGGGATATTTCAGTCCGATCTGTGCGCGCACCCCGTCAAGTGTCTGCATGATTTCCACCGACTGAGCAGGCGGCATGATCTCGCCTGAAATCAAACCTGAAGCAATTAGCCGCTCAATGGTACCACCAAAACCGGCGTAAGAGACTTGTCCTCAGATTGTGCCAGGAAGCCGCACCAAACACGTCTCCAAGACCGACGAAATGATGCGCCATCGACGCAAGTCCCCAACATGTCGAAGGATATTGGCACCGCATGCCGAAAGTGTGTTTTACGAACAATATCAATGGATTAGGTGGCGGAGCGAAGGGGTCTGGAATCCAACGTTCTCTACCCGTAAGTCATTGATTTTACTGGGATCAGATTTAGGCGCTTTTCGAATCTCGCGCGCCCATCCAAATGGCAGTAAGAGCATAATCACTCAACTTAAGGCGATCCTACTCTTGCCGGGCTTACTACACCGCTTCGATGGGCAGGTGAACAACGGCTTCCAAACCCCCTTCGCGCAGGTTGCGGAGCTTTACCGTCCCGCCATGGGCCTGAATGATGGTTCGGGCAATTGCCAGACCCAGACCGGCGCCGCCCGTATCGCGGCTGCGCGAGCCTTCCAGACGCACAAATGGTTCAAAGGCAGCTTCTAGCTGATTGTCGGGTAATCCGGGGCCCTTGTCAGCGACGGTAATGACAGCCATTCCCAACTCCTGCTTCAGCGTCACCTTCGCCACGCCGCCATAGCGGACTGCATTGTCGATGAGGTTGCGCAGCGCGCGGTTCAGGGCCTGCGGGCGGATGGTTACGGACAGCGGCTGCGATGCGGCAAGGGTTGCACGGTCACCGCCCACATCGCCAACCAAATCACTCAGCAGCGCGGCGAGGTCGACTTTCGAGGAGGGTTCAGCCCTCACGACTCCACGTGCGAATTCCAGCGTTGCCTCCACCATTGCCTGCATTTCCTCGACCAGTGCCTTCAGCCGTATGCTGTCTTCGGATTCGTCCAGCATTTCGATCCTGAGACGCATGGCCGTTAGTGGCGAACGCAGGTCATGGCTCAGGGCGGCAAGCATATGCGTGCGTTCGTTCACGAAACGGGTCAGCCGATCTTTCATGCGGTTAAAGGCCTGCGTAGTCTCCCGCACCTCCGTCGGCCCCGTCATCGGCAGTGGATCGGCATCCAGGCCACGGCCCAGTCGGTCGGCGCCTACGGCAAGGGCGCGCATCGGGCCAACAACACGGTGCGCAGTCCACCATGCCACCAGTGCGACAGCAGCTGCCATCAACAACAAGGGCAAAAGTGCCTGCGTTGCAAGCTGCAGGCCGGGTCGGTGAAATGTGGTACGGACATTCAGCCAATCGCCACCAGCCAGACGTATCGACAGCGTCAACTCAACGGGCTCGGTACGTCCGGCCATCATCGCCTCGTGCATCGGGCGCATGGCGGCGGGCATCCCGTCGGGCATCGGCGTGGGAATCACGGGAAGCGCATGAACATCGGCGCGAACTTCACGCTCCGGCTCGCCAAGAATCTGCCGGATCTGGCGCAGAACAACATCCGACTCAACGCTATCATGTGGCGCTTCCGGTTCGGGACCCACGACGAACCGAACCAGAGGTGAATCTGCCGCCCGCAGGATAGATGGGCGCAGGTCAGCGGGGGCGTTGTCCAAGAGCAAGACTACATTTGCCGCTCGCCCTGCCGCCTCAAGCCCCAATGCCGCCCGCACCGCGCGATTTCGCTCATCCGTCAATAGCAAAAGTCCAAGCCCCTGCGTGGCGGCCAGGGCCAAAAGTAGCATGACCAGTAATTGCCCCCCCAAGGACTGAGGAAACATATTGCGCAGGAAAGAAAACCGCATGTTCACCCAATCTCCTTCACATCGGCAGCGAAGCTGTAGCCACCGCCCCAAACGGTGGCAATCAGCTTGGGTTTGGTGGGATCGGCCTCGATTTTGCGACGCAGGCGACTGATCTGATTGTCAATGGTACGATCGAACACCGGCGCCGCGCGGCCGGAGGTCAGATCGAGCAATTGTTCGCGGCTGAGTACAAAGCGCGGCCGTTCGAGAAACACCGTCAACAGGCGGAACTCGGCGGTGGTCAGCGGAACTTCGGCACCATCGGCATCGATCAAGGTCCGGCGGTCAGTATCGAGCACCCAACGGTCGAATGCCAGTTTGTGCCCCGCAAATTTGCCGCCTGCCACTTCTGCCCGGTCGGACCGACGCAGGATCGCTTTGATCCGGGCTAACAATTCGCGCGGGTTAAAAGGTTTGGGCAAGTAGTCGTCTGCACCAACCTCAAGCCCCACGATGCGGTCAGTCTCGTCCCCCAGTGCGGTCAGCATCAGGATCGGAGTGTCACCCTTTGCCCGCAGCCTGCGGCAGACCGACAAGCCATCTTCGCCTGGCATCATCACATCGAGTACGATGAGGTCGAACTGACCCACCTTCATTGCCGCATCCATCGCTAAGGCGTCGGCGGCAGAGGTCGCGCGCATGCCGTTCTTTTCCAGATATTTCACCAGCGCATCGCGAATCTCGCGGTGATCATCGACGATCAGTATGTGGTGCGGATGGGTCATCACATTTTCTCCTGAGACTGACCCTAACCGATGCTGTGGCCGCTGCGTTCAGAAGATTGTCGCAAAACCTCTCTGCACCGCTCCTTGCGACAGTTTGATACAAAATACCGGTTCGCCTGACAAACTTGTGGCACATCTGCCCTCCAGATTGGAACCACTGCAATAGAACCCAGGAGAGATCGAATGAACCGCTCAACAAAATTCACTTTAGCAGCCGTTGCCGTCCTTGGCCTTGCCGTCGTTGCGGTGCCTGTGGTCGCTCAACAAACCCAGATGCATGGCGGGATGATGGGTGGCGGAATGGGTGCGATGGGCGGACATGACGGCATGATGGGCGGCGGGATAGGCATGATGATGGGCGGAGCCCAAAGCTATGCGATGGCCAAATTTGATACCAACAAGGACGGCACGCTCAGCCCAGAGGAAATGACCGCCGGAATTCAGGCCGAACTAAAGACCTATGACACCGACGCCAATGGCAAGCTTTCGCTGGATGAATTCGCGGTGATGCACGCGGCCCATACCCGACCGATGACGGTGCGCGCCTTCCAGATGCATGACGCCGACGGCGACGCGCAAGTGACTGAAGCTGAAATGGGTGCGATGGCCGTGATGATGCAAAGTCATATGAGCGGACAGCAGGGTGGAATGCCGAACATGGGCGAGGGCATGATGAACGACAACTGATACGTGCTTTGTCTTCGCCAACCTGGGGCGGCGCAGGTTGGCGGAACAATGCCTTCACAGAAAGGTAGAAAACATGATGAATGACTATGGCATGGGCTTCGGCATGGGTTTCGGCTGGCTCTGGATGATCGTCATCCTTGTGTTGGTGAGCCTGGCAATTGCAGCAGTGGTGAAATACTTGCGCAAATAGAATGAAGGATGAACCAATGGATTACACAATTAACCGCCTGATCGCCGATACAGATTTTGAAACGGTTGACGGCCGCACCCGTGCGGCTCTGGCAGCGCACGGATTTGGCGTTCTGACCGAAATCGATGTGAAGGCGACGATGAAGAAGAAGCTGGATGTGGATATGCCGAGCTACCGCATCCTCGGGGCATGGAATCCGAAAATGGCGCATCAAGCCATCGGCATGGAACCGCGGGTGGGTGCGATGCTGCCCTGCAACGTGATCTTGCGCGAGGTTCAGGGCGGGGTTGAAGTCAGCGCCATCGATCCGGTGGCCTCGATGCAGGCGATCAACAATTCGGCTCTGCATGCGGTTGCAGGCCAAGTGCGTGAGCAGTTAGCTAAGGCAGTTGCCGCGATCTGACTACCCGAGCCGACACTACAATCAGGGCTTCTGCTTTGCCACTCGCGAGGGCGGCAGACACGAGCGCTAAAGCCGCAAGGACTTTCCCGAACATCTAATACGTTCTGATCCACCAAACATCTACGGCCATCATTGCATAACCCCCGTTATGCGCACGGCACTTGTCCCACGTGTGGAGAAACCGAAAATGTAATCCCGGCTAGCAAACTGGGCCAGCGCGTGGATCAGATCTTTCAACACGCGCTTCTCGACCGGTTAGGTCCGGACACCGGCGCGTTGGACCTTTTCGACACTCGCCTTACCGATGGCTGGAATGCTGGTGCCGTGCCACCAACAGTTTAGTTTCCAATGAGGAACTTTTTACCAATGATCGGAATTATGATTATTGGCGAAGTCCATCAAGAAATCAATATGAGATGCAGGATCACAAAATAAGCAGTACTCGTCCCAACAAAACGGGCTTAACAAGCAAGGCTTGATCTGAGAGCCGATTTCCGCGGTAGCCCACCCCAAAATGTTGCTGTCCAATTCAATACGTAAGCTATCAGAAGTCACTAAAAGCAAAATGACTGGAATTCATGCCGAACACTACCAGTCCAAAAAATGACATGTTTAGCCAACGGTAATTTTTTCACCGAGCTTGGGATCAATGACAATGACGACTAGCACGCTTGAAGTAGGCGACCTTTTCTCTATCCTGGGCGCTCAAGGAATAGAAAAGCAGCTGCAGCGCATTGCAGGGGTGGGCCGCGTGGCGGTCAATCCGGTCTCCGGATCGACAACCGTCACATATGATCCGGGCAAGATAGACCTCCCCGCAATCCAGGCCGCAATCAAGGAGTGCGGCTTTCATTGTACGGGAGAAGCGCTGCCCAAACATGTTTGTGCGGATCACGTGATGCCGGGCACGTCTCTGCCGTCTGTCCCGATCATCGCGGTCAAGCCAAAGCACTCCCCGGCGCATAAAGCCGGCTTAGCGGTCGTAGAGCCTGCAGCCCAAACAACCGAAGCGAAAGCAGAACACAATTCTCATGGCGGCGAGAAGAACGATGCAATTGCGCAGGAAATGGGCCACGGCGCTGGCATGGACATGCAAGCGATGGCGCGTGACATGCGCAACCGCTTCTGGATAGCACTCGGCTTCAGTCTGCCAATCTTCGCCCTCTCGCCGATGGGCATGGACTTCATGCAAGTTCCGCCGCCCTTTGGACTGCGGCTTGATCTCGTGCTGTTCATTCTGGCCAGCGCCGCCATCCTTTATCCTGTCTGGCCCTTCATCGTCGCGGCTTACCGCGCAATCCGCAGCGGCGTAGCGAACATGGCGGTGCTTGTCGTCCTCAGCGTCGGCACGGGATACCTATTCAGCGTGGGCTCTACCTTCATCTACGGTGGCCAGCAGTTCTATGAAGCATCGGCAATTCTTTTGGTTTTCATTCTCCTCGGGCATTGGCTCGAAATGCGCGCGAGGGCTGGCGCGTCGGCAGCCATCCGAGCCCTGATGGACTTGGCCCCGCCCAAGGCCATCGTGCTGCGGAGCGGCAAAGAGCTGGAAGTGCCGACCGCCGAGATCGTGGCCGGCGATAAAGTCGTGATCAGGCCCGGAAACAAGATTCCAGTCGACGGCATCGTGCTGGAGGGCGAATCCCGGGTCGACCAATCGATGCTAACGGGTGAATCGATGCCGGTTGCCAAGAAAATTGGCGACACGGTGATTGGCGCAACCATCAACAAGAGTGGCACGTTCCAGTATCGCGCCACCAAGGTCGGTGCTGACACCGCGCTCGCCCAGATCGTCAAGCTCGTCCAGGAAGCGCAGAATTCGAAAGCTCCCTCCCAACTCCTCGCAGATCGCGCCGCGCAATGGCTGGTTCTGGCCGCCGTCATTACCGGCCTCCTCACTTTTGCGGTTTGGTATTGGTGGATCGGCGAGACTGTGTTGTTCGCGCTCAGCCTCACGATCACTGTTTTTGTCATTGCCTGCCCCGATGCCCTTGGGCTGGCAACGCCCATGGCAATCATGGTGGGAACCGGCCTTGGCGCGCAGAACGGCATCCTGTTCAAGAATGCTTCGGCATTGGAAGACGCCACCAAGCTCAACGTCATCATCTTCGACAAGACCGGAACACTGACCATGGGCCAGCCCGAAGTGGTAGACTTGGTGGTGGCAGCCGGCACCACCGAGAACCAGCTCCTGGCCGCAGCCGCATCGGTGGATGCGGGATCAGACCATCCGCTGGCGCAGGCCATCCTGCGCCGGGCGGCCGATATGAAAGTGACAAAGGCGACAGCATTTAAGAATCTCGAAGGCAAAGGCGCTGAAGCCAAGATCGACGGCACGACGGCCTTGCTCGGCAACAAGCGCTTGATGACCGAGAACAAAATCGACCTCGGCAAGCTTGGCGCGAAATCCGAGGAGTTGCAGGGCGCTGGACGCACCGTCGTTCACCTCGCGGTGGACGGGAAGCTGATGGGGTTAATCGCCATCGCTGATGCGATCAGGCCTTCCGCAGTGGAGGCTGTCAAAGCGCTGCGCGGGCGCGGCGTCGAGGTCATCATGCTCAGTGGAGACAACCAGGCCACTGCGGAGCGCATCGCCAAGAGCGTTGGGATCGACCGGGTGTTCGCCGACGTTTTGCCAGGCGACAAGGCGAGCAAGGTCAAGGAGCTCCAGGCGCAAGGCAAAAAGGTCGGCATGGTGGGCGACGGCGTCAATGACGCCCCGGCGCTGACCCAGGCCGACGTCGGTTTTGCCATCGGCGCCGGCACCGATGTGGCGATGGAAAGCGCCGACATTGTTCTAATGAAGAGCGATCCGTTCGACGTCGTTGGCGCCATCGAACTCTCCCATGCGACGCTTCGAAAGATGCATCAGAACCTCTGGTGGGCAGTCGGCTACAACGTGGTTGCGTTTCCTCTGGCTGCTGGCGTGCTTTATCCATTCCTGCTCAGCCCGACCATCGCCGCCATTGCCATGTCCGGCAGCTCGGCGCTCGTCGCCATTAATGCCCTGATGCTGAAGCGGACCCAACTGACGGGCATCCGCAACCGGAATGCCACGGCGGAAGCACCGGCGCTCGCGTTGGCGGCGGCATGACTAATCCTGCCGCGACCAGCGTACCGCTTAAATTCGCGAACCGGCAGCGCGTTGTCAGATCGTTATCTGTCGCGCCCAAGATCAGACGAAGTAGTCGTCAAGCGAGAAACTGAACCTCAGCAGCCTCGGCTTTGATGCTCCGGTGCGCAGAAAGCATGTTGAACCATGAACAAAAATATCAATAGCCTCAGCCCCGACATGCTGCGAAAGCTGGATGCCTATTGGCGAGCAGCCAATTATCTCTCGGTCGGGCAGATCTATCTTTACGATAATCCTCTTCTCAAGCAGCCGCTGACGCTGGCGCATGTCAAGCCGCGCTTGCTCGGTCATTGGGGCACGACGCCGGGGCTCAATTTCATCTACGCCCACCTCAACCGGGTCATCAAGGAATACGACCTCAACGTGGTGAACATCACAGGGCCGGGACACGGCGGGCCGGGGCTGGTGGCAAACGCCTATCTGGAGGGGACCTACAGCGAAGTTTATCCCGACATCTCGCAGAATGAGGCCGGCCTGAAACGGCTGTTCAAGCAGTTCTCGTTTCCCGGCGGCATTCCGAGCCACGTGGCACCCGAAACACCGGGTTCCATTCATGAGGGCGGTGAATTGGGCTACGCGCTCTCCCACGCCTATGGCGCAGCCTTCGACAATCCCGGCCTTATCGTTGCCTGCGTCGTCGGCGATGGCGAAGCCGAAACTGGCGCGATGGCGACGAGCTGGCACTCGAACAAGTTTCTCAATCCCGTGCACGACGGCGCGGTGCTGCCCATCCTGCATTTGAATGGCTACAAGATCGCCGGGCCGACTGTGCTGGCGCGCATTCCCCACGATGAATTGGCGGCGTTGTTTCGCGGCTATGGTTACACGCCGCATTTCGTCGAGGGCAGCGACCCGATGACGATGCACCAACTCATGGCCGCAACGCTCGACACCGTGGTGACTGACATTGGAAACATCCAACGCGCCGCTCGCACGAAAGGGTTCAAGAGGCGGCCGCTCTGGCCGATGATCATCTTGCGCTCGCCCAAGGGCTGGACCGGCCCAAAGATCGTGGATGGCAAGCCGACAGAGGGCACGTTCCGGTCGCACCAGGTGCCGATGGGCGAGATGGACAAGCCGGGGCATCTGGCGCTCTTGGAAAGCTGGATGAAGAGCTACCGGCCGGAAGAGTTGTTCGATGACGCCGGCACGTTTCGCGCCGAGTACGCGGCCCTGGCGCCTAGGAGTAATCGCCGCATGAGCGCCAATCCCCATGCCAATGGCGGCCTCCTGTTGCAGGATTTGCATCTCCCCGATTTCAGCGGTTACGCAGTCGAGGTGGCATCACCGGGCGCGGTGAGCGCTGAAGCCACCCGCGTGCAAGGGCAGTTCATCCGCGATGTGATCAAACATAATCCGGAAAACTTCCGCGTCTTCAGCCCGGATGAGACGACCTCGAACCGCTGGGGCGCGGTGTTCGATGTCACGAACCGCTGCTCGACCGCCGAGATCTTTGAATTCGACGACCATGTCGCGCCCGATGGCCGCGTGATGGAGATGCTGAGCGAGCACCAGTGCGAGGGTTGGCTGGAGGGTTATCTGCTCACCGGCCGCCATGGCTTCTTTCCCTGCTACGAGGCGTTCATTCATATCATCGATTCGATGTTCAACCAGCACGCCAAGTGGTTGAAGGTGACGCGCGGCATTCCCTGGCGCCGCCCCATCGCCTCGCTGAACTACCTGCTCACGTCGCATGTCTGGCGGCAGGACCACAACGGCTTCACTCACCAAGATCCTGGCTTCATCGACCATGTCGTCAACAAGAAGGCCGAAGTCATCCGGGTTTATCTGCCTCCCGATGCCAACACGCTTCTGTCGGTGACGGATCATTGCCTGCGCAGCCGCAACTACGTGAATGTCATGATCGCCGGCAAGCAACCCTCTCCCCAGTGGCTTGGAATGGACGCCGCCATCGAACACTGTTCCGCCGGAATAGGGATCTGGCAGTGGGCTGGCAACGACGGCGGCGGCGAACCGGATGTCGTCATGGCGTGCTGCGGCGATGTGCCAACCCTTGAAACCATGGCCGCTGTTGATTTGCTTCAGACGCATTTCCCGGAGCTGAAAGTCCGTGTCGTCAACGTCGTCGATCTGATGAAGCTTCAGTCGCGGAGCGACCATCCGCACGGCTTGAGCGATACGGCGTTTGACCAACTCTTCACGGTCGATAAGCCGGTCATTTTCGCCTATCACGGCTATCCCGCACTCATCCACCGGCTCACCTATCGCCGCGCCAACCACGGGAATTTTCATGTGCATGGCTACAAGGAAGAAGGCACCACGAGCACGCCATTCGACCAGGTGGTGATGAACGGCCTCGACCGCTTCCACCTCGTGGCCAATGTCATAGATCGCGTGCCGCAACTAGGTGCCAGCGCGGCCCACGTAAAACAAGCCGTCAGCGACAAGCTTGTCGAACACAAACGCTACATCGCCGAACACGGTGAGGACATGCCGGAAATCCGCAACTGGCAATGGGCTGCGAGCGCGTAGTTCGATGCCATTGCTTCAGCGCTTGTATCTGGTCCGCCACGGAGAAACGGCGTGGTCGATCTCCGGCCAGCACACGGGACGAACCGACATTCCAATGACTGAAAAAGGCGAACAGGACGTCCGCAGGCTGGCAGACCGGCTTCATGGCGTCAGCTTCAACCACGTGTTCACCAGTCCGCTCCAACGCGCACGCCGATCAGCCGAATTGGCCGCATTGAACAGGCCTGCAGAAATCGATCCCGATCTCGCGGAGTGGGACTACGGCGACTACGAGGGTTTGCAGGCAGGTGAAATTCGCGAGAGAAATCCAGACTGGAATATCTTCCAGGACGGGTGCCCGCAGGGTGAATCACCAACCCAGGTTTCCCTGCGGGCGGATCGGGTCATTGCCGGACTCCGGAACCTGGAGGGCGACATAGCCATCTTCTCGCATGGCCACTTCGGACGCGTCCTCGCTGCGCGCTGGATTGGACTGGGGATCGAGCAGGCGCTGCATTTTCTACTCGGCACGGCGTCACTCAGCATTCTGGGTCACAACCATAAGCTTGTCACCGAGCCCGCAATCATTTTATGGAATGCGCTACCTGAAGAAATGTCCGGGCCATGAACATGCCGGTAGCCGAACAACATGCACTTTCCCACCGGCTGAACCAGCGCTGCCTATGCATCACCCTCGATCGCAAACTGCTGGCGGAGACCGTCGGCCACGCCGCGGATGATCCGGCCTTCAGCGTGGAACAGCTCGAAAGCCGTCCAAACCTGCTCTCCAACGTTCTGGTTTTCCTGTCTTCGGAAGATATCGCGCACTTGCGCGGCATCGTCGACGCGATCGAGGCCACAGCGAAATTGCCAGATTACCGGAACGCAGTCCTCGCCTGGGCGCCGGAATCTGCGCAACGGGATTTTGGCCCGCTTGGCGCTTTCATGGGCTATGATTTCCATCTCGATGACAGCGGGCCGAGGCTGATCGAAGTGAACACCAATGCCGGCGGCGCCTTCATCAACGCCCTGCTCGCCAAAGCCCAGAAGGCCTGTTGCAGCGAAATCGAGCGCGGGCTCATCCAGATGCAGGCGGAAGACTTCGATGCGCAGGCGCTGGACGTGTTCATCTTGGAATGGCGGCTCCAGCGTGGCGCAGACCGGCCACGCCGCGTGGCGATTATCGACGACCGGCCGGAAGCGCAATACCTCTTTGCCGAATTCATTCTGGCGCGGCAGCTGTTGCGCAAGAATGGCATTGATGCCGTGATCGGCGAAGCATCGGCGCTCGAATACAAGGCGGGCAAACTCCTTCTGGACGGGCAGGAGATCGACCTGGTCTACAATCGGCTCGTCGACTTTTCGTTGACGCACCCCAGTCATGCGGCGCTCTCGGCGGCCTACCTGGACGGCGCGGCTGTAGTCACGCCAAACCCGCACAATCACGCCATTCATGCAGCCAAACGCAATCTGACTTTGCTGTCTGATCCGGATTGGCTGAAGTCGGCTGGCCTGCCCGAAGAGATGCGTATGCGGCTCGCAGGCATTCCGAAAACCACATTGGTCACCCCTGAAAATGCCATGGCGATGTGGGCTGACCGTAAGAACCTGTTCTTCAAGCCACTGTCCGGCCACGGCGGCAAAGCCGTATATCGCGGCGACAAAGTGACCAAGGGCGTATGGGCCGGCATCGCTGAAGGCGGATATGTTGCTCAGGCCTTCGCGGCGCCGGGCCAGAGGATGATCAAACTCGATGGCGCGCCCGTGCAGCGCAAGATGGATATCCGGCTCTACACTTACGCGGGCCAGATTCTGCTCACAGCGGCGCGGCTCTATCAGGGCCAAACGACGAATTTCAGAACGCCGGGCGGCGGGTTTGCGCCAGTGTTCATTATTTGAGTGTTCATTATTCGACGGGCGGCTCTTTTGGCTCGTTGTGCCCATCATAGCTCAGACGTAGGTGAAAGCAGCATTGCGGGTGCGATTCCAACTCTCATGCGACGCAAAGCGATGATGCCAATCTTTATGTGGTTTTTCTCCATGATCGCAGTAGGGCGAGCATCAACGCGGCCAACCAGGGCAGCGTAAATGCAAGCAGAAACCATTTGAAATCAGAGTCGATGGCGAAGTTGGTGATCGCCATCCAGCCAATCGACGCCAATCCCGAAACCGAAACCACAGTGATCGCCCCAAGCCTTCCGGTCCTGAAGCCCGTCACCGCGACATAAAAGGTGAGCAGGCCTGTTGCGAACATGTAGCCGCCGAGCACGCCAAACACGCGGGCAAGCCATGGCCCCAATCCGGGCATGGCGGCTTGAATCTGCGCGAGGGACGCGCCCATGTATCTGATATCCTCCGGGAGCATCGGCGGCCGTAGAAAGGCGAAATAGAGTCCCATGCCCATCAAGATCACACCGCCGAAGGCGAGCGCTCCTGATGCAAAGAGTTGTATTTTCATGTTACCCCTCTTGCCTACTCCCCGGCCAACCATCCTCCGGTGAATCCCGCCCGCCGCAACCCCGTCTGTACATAAGAACAATCGCGCATCAACCGCCACAACATGCCACTACGGTGGTTTTCGATCATCAATACGGTCGGACCGATATTGAGCCCGAAGTGCCAGGGCGAAACCCACCAACCGAAAGGGTTGCCAGGTTCGCCCGGATGTGTCGGATTGAACGCAGCCTTGAAACCATAGGCGTTGGATTCTTTCAGCTTGGCTTGATGAATGCAGTAGCTGATCGCCGGCAGAACAATCTCGGGGGCGAAGGGTATGGAGGCTACCACAGCCCACGGCGCCAGCGTGCCGTCGTCGGGGCCATAGGGAACGCCGCGCCCGAGGTAATCGAAAAAACTGCGTTCGACGCCCTCGAGCTTGAGTGTTTCAGGCCCCGGCCCCTCGCTGGCGGTGATTCCCCAGCAATGCTCTCCATAGCCCGCGAACTTGCGCGGATTCTCGATTGCGTAGCGCTGCTGCACGTAGGTGGCGCGCCGGCTGTTCTCGAAGTAGTCGATACCCTTGCCGTGCATGAACGCGTCCTGGATGCCGCGAAAATCGATCCAGACGTGAGAGAGCTGGTGCGTGAACAGCGATCCCGCATAGAGGTAGTCATAGCCGTAGCAGTGTTCCCATCGATAGGTGGACAGCCACGCTTTATAACTCTCTTGCGGAAGCGGATGGGTGGTGGAGCCAAGGCCCAGAATATAGAGCAACAGGGCTTCGTCATAGCCTTCCCACCGGTAGCTGATGAACCCACTTTCGGGCCGCCAGCCGTGCGTGACCGTAGCCTCTCCGTCCTGCGCCCACGTCCAATCGGCCCGGCGATAGAGCGCATCGACGAGTGTGCGGATTTCCCGCTCCTCGCTGGTATCCGCGTTAAAATAAGCGCCCGCTGCCAAGGCGCCAGCCAGCAGGAATGCGCTGTCGATGGTCGATAGTTCGCAGTCCCACGCCCGCCGACCGGTCTGCATGTCGAGGAAGTGATAGTAGAAGCCTTTGTAGCCGGTGGCGTCAGGCTCCGGCCCCTGCGGACTGTTCCAGAAGAAGCGAAGTGTCGTCAACGTGCGTTCCACGGCGGCGCTGCGCGCCCAAAATCCGCGCTCGACGCCAACCGGATAGGCGGCGAGCGCCAACCCGGTGGCGGCGATGCTGGCGGGCCAGCCCGAAGCCGTCTTGTCGATAACCAACCCGTTTGCGGGGTTCGCTTCGTGGATGAAATACGCGAAGGATTCGCGCTGCAACTGCGCGAGTTCGGCATCCTCAGCCGGTTGCCTGGTCATGGTTGCGGCCGCCTGCGCCGGAGGCACATCGCCGCCAAGCCGAACATTGGTACGATGAGCCATTGCAGCAACGGAGACAGTCCGGTGCCGAGCATGGGGAGCGTCGGCATCAACTCCGAATAGGCCCAGGTCTTGCGGACGGTGGTGTTCAGCCATTCGCTGAAAACGGTGTAGCCGATGCCGATTGCGAGCGTGGCCGCCATGACCTGGATGAACCGCTCGCGTGGCCACGCCGGGTTGCCGAAACATACGAGCGCCGCAACCAGCGAAAGCGTCGCGATGATCAAATCGCCCACGACGCAATGAATGATGGCGAAGGTGATTTCGCGGCTCGTCCCGGTGGTCCAAATAACGTAGAGCGGCAATTGCAGAATCTCCCAAATGAGATGCCCGACGGCGGACACTCCGAGAAAAATCCTTGTGGACTGCAGCCAATGCGAGCCGTGCGCTCATCCCCCATTGCAATGCTCATTTGCCTCCCATCAACGCGAAGCCGGCCATGCTTTTCGATTGCGTCTTCGTCCCGTCAATATCAGAAGCTCTCTCCGCCGATGAGGTTCCAAGTCCGCCACGATCCAAACTTCGAGGATAGGCGGGACTACTGCTCAGGTCTTCAGATATTTGACCAGTGCCGCGACTCCCAGAACGAGCAGAACCAGAACGATCACGCTGACCAACCCCATGCCCCATCCCATGCCGCCATATCCTTGCATCATGATATGCCTCCCAATCAATGTGTGGCGTAGACGGTGGGGACCGCATTGGTCGCCAGGAGCAGAACATCATAGGGCCCTCCGCTGCCTTCGGGGCCCATGCCAGGCGAACCCGCAGGCATACCGGGAACCACGAGACCAATGGCACTGGCGGGCCGCTCATGGAGGAATTTCAAGATGTCAGCCGCTGGGATATGGCCCTCGAAGGCATAGCCATCGGCAAGTGCAATGTGACAACTCGCCAGCTCGGCGGGAATTCCAAGGCTTGCGCGGCGAGCGTCAAGATTGGGATCGTCCTCGATTGTCACCTCGAATCCATTTGCCCTCATGTGTTGCACCCAACCTTCGCAACACCCGCAGCCCGGATTGCGATAGACGGCGAGCTTCGGGAGCTTGGACGCACTGGACGCGTTCGGCAGTACCACAAGTGATGTTGCAGCGAGGATTCCGATTAGAACTGTTCGACGGTTCATGTGTTATCTCCTGAGAAGACGATTGTTGATGGTGACGAGGACGGCAGCTATGATCCAGCCGAAGATCACGCTGGCGACGACGCCTTCGATGAAGTTGCGCAAGCTGCCGACTTTCGCCGCCGAGAACAGCGTCAGCCAATTGTGGGCAAGCTGCCAGCCCGGCAAAATGACGGCTGCGGCCTCGCAAAGAACTAATAAGACAACTAATGCGCCTGAAAAAGCCCAACCAAAAGCTTGGAGCTCAAGCTTTGACTTTTCCATTTCATGCTCCTTTTTCCGGTGTCTGAGGCGGATTCGAGCCTGGGGCGGGCGGGCTTGGTTCCTTCGTACCGTGCCCATGGTGATGGCCGTGCCCACCGTGCATGAACATGTGCATCAACGGGCATGCCAGGATCACGAGGAACGGCAAAGCGACTGCGACGTGGGTGCCGTGCCAGATCGCCAGATAGCCGCCAATGGCAATTGTGGCGACCAGAACCGCCTAGCCCCGATAGGACACGAAGCATTTGAACATCGCGTCATGCTCCTTCATAGCCAATGGTCGCCATCATGCCGGTCGCCATGTGGTAGAGATGGTGGCAATGGAAGGCCCACGCCTTGCCTGGGTTGATCGCGTCGAAGGCGAAAGTAACGCTGGTCATGTGAGGCACGATCACGGTGTCACGAACCGCGCCGGTGAAGGATTGTCCATTGATGCCGACGATCTGGAAGTGATGACCATGAAGATGCATGGGATGGGTCATCATCGACATGTTGCGCATTTCGACAAGCACACGATTGCCTTCGGCGACAGTGAGCGGTGCGTTTGACTGCATGCCCCAGCTATAGTCCTGCATGTTGCCAAAGAGATTGACGGTAAATCTTCCGTCCGACTCCTTCGGCAAGAGTGGCATTGCCGCTACAAGGCCCATCTCGGCGGCCAGTGACAGTACTGGACCGGCTGCTTCGCCCGCATCCGCGATCTTGGAGACTGTTGCGCCCTTGCTGGCGAGAATGACGCCGGTGCGCTGAACGCCACCCTCGCGCAACGCCAGAACCGGAAAGGCGCCGCCTTCTTTCGGAACGGACAGTCGCAGGTCCACGCGCTGGCCCATGGCTAGTGGGAATTGCTGCGTCTTGAAGGGGACGATGTCTTGCCCATCGACGGCAATCACCTCGCCGTCAAGTGCACCCGTGTCGATGGTGAAGGCAGTGGCAGTCGCTCCGTTGATGATGCGCAGGCGAACGCGCCCTCCCTTCTCCACCGTCACGACTTCAGGATCATTGAGCGTGCGGTCATTGGCGAGATAGGCATCATATTCAATGTCGTTGATGTCCATACCCATCATGCCGGAGCCCATCATATTCCCGGCCATCTTCGACATGTCATCCATCTTCATGCCGGGCATCTTGGAATGATCCATGCCCTGCATGTTCGTGCCATTCATCGTACCCATGCCATTACCCGACTTGAGTCTGCCCAGGAGTTCGGTTGCGGGCGTGAAGGAGAAGTCGTGGAGAAGCACCACCACATCCTGCTCGTCACGGACCAGGTCATCCTTGCTGCGAACAATCAATGGGGCCGCGAGAAGGCTCTGCTCCTGGAGGGTGTGCGCATGCATCCAATGGGTACCTGGCTTGCCGCTGGGAAGCTCATAGCCGCGCACTTCGCCAGCCTTGAGAAGCGGCATGGGCGAGTCGGGAACGCCGTCATGACCCCACTGCGGCAACAGTCCATGCCAGTGAATCATTGTGTCTTCAGCGAGCGTGTTGGTGAGATCAACGCCAACCGTCTCACCAGCATTGAGGTTCAGACCTGGTTTGCCATCGGGTGTGGTCAGACCGAATACCGATGCGGCGCGGCCATTGATATCTATGGTGCGCGATACCGCAGCGAGCTTCAGGGACGAGGTCGGGGCATTCGCCGCGATGGCCGGTGCAAATGCGCGGTTGACGAATGGAAGACTAATGCTCCCTGCAAGGAGAGCCTTGGAAAAATGACGGCGATTCATGTTCAAGTTCCTTTGATATTTCCGGAAGTGGGCCGGCGCCGGATCAGTTGCCGCGCCACAGACGCGACAGAACAACTGGACTCTGCAATGGCCCAGTTCGATTTCAGGCGAAGTGTTTTGGAGGGTCGCCTTCAGGGGCGATGTTTCTGCCTACCATTGGCGTAATGGCAGTCGCGTTCGCGTGCTCGTCAAGCCGCAGGGTCGGCACGTCGATTGACGTAAGTGCAGCAATGTCAGGCTGAGCGCAGCTCCCGCAGTTTATGTCACGGCAACACCCGTCATGGCTTGAACCGTGTCTACTGGAATCTTTGACTAACTTGCAATAGTTCGACGTGGTCAGCTTGATTGCATCATGATTTTCAGCAGAGTGCTGCATCGCAGGTATCGGCGTCGAAGCAAAGGATTTTTCCCCGGCAGCGGCCATGAACAGGCCGATCAGGAGAAGAAGAAGGAATATGCCTCGGAACAAGACCATGGTGTCATTTCCTACCACGGGACACGGCCGTCCTTGATCCGTATCAATCCCCGCACCTTTATTACTCTGAGACGAAGCGCATTGCCAACGACGCTTACCGAGCTCAGCGCCATGGCGGCGGCAATGACCGGAGGCAGTGTTGAGGCCGCCACTGGTGTATTGGCCGGTGTGGCCAAGCGCTATATCTATCGCGAAAAATCGCGTTTCAACCAGATTGTCACGCCAATAACATAGATCGGTGCCGGCAATCTCCTGCCAGGCGGCGAAGACAACGAACCGGGCAGCAATAATTTGCAAGGAAATTCGGCTACTACAGGCTTGATCTGAGGTGCTTAGATCCTTGGCGACACAATGCCCCGGTGCCTTGACTGTTATGACTTCCAACGACAAAGTAGGCTTCCAATCTCATTATGCGCTGCGATCTGCTCCTTCGTCTGCCGCGTCAGCACATCCTCGCGCGAAAGCTTGATCGGCTGCGCCCAATCACAGTCGCTGCGGGTGAGCGGGTCAGTCGCGCATCCAGCGACCGAGACGGCGATCAAGAGCAGCATCGCTGTCATTCTGTACGTCATGTCGAATCTCCGATGATTGCTGCATGGCCTTTTCGCGCGCTGCGCGACGTTTTTCTTGCCAAGCTGCCTTGCCGTCGGCACGGCCCTTGAGCCAGGCGACGCCGAGCATGGCAAAAACAGCACCCACCAGTGACAGCCAGCGTCCGAGGGGCGAGAATATCCAGGAGAACTGCAAATTCGAAATCTCTGAAGCCCGCAGTCAGACACAAAAATCAATGGGTTGGGAATAGTTCACGGGGGACTGCTTACTCTCGGTTGACGTGCCATCATCCGTATCTTCGCGCGCGATTGAAATGTTGTCGTGGGTAATGAGGGCACTAAGTCACGTCTTGAAGTACGTCGTACAACAGCTGGCGACACTACTTTGGAAACATGTCGGCTCAAATGGGCTGCGGGGATGTCAGGGTCTGCTCGTTTGGTTTATAAAACCCCAGAACTACCACGGCCAGATCATCTCCGAGAGCCGCACTTTTCCAGTCACTGTCTTTTGCTTGATGCCGGCCGCTGCGTGCAAGATTATCAGAACCAGAAGCAAGCACGCGAGACCAGTATGGAAGCCGATTGCAAAATTATGCCAATCGTGATCGAGCCGTATCAAAGTCGGCATCGGAACAATGACAAAGAAGTAGCTGACTTTGCCGAGAGGTGGCTTTTGATACAGCAGCAGTCCGACGATGGCGGTCGCAAACGCGAGGATCAGCAAGAAGTTTCTGAGTGCAACAGACCGTGTTATCCAGCCATGTAGAATTGCGAACTGGCCATGAACAGTGCCAAGCGCAATCCTTAACGCTGTTATGATCAACAGCAGTGTTCCCGTCGACAGATGCAACTCCATCCATATTGAACCGAATGGACGCGGAAGCAGTGCGAAAGCAGATCCCAGCGAGGTCAACAACAGAAACAAGGCCAGAATGGCAGAAACCCAATGCAGCAGCCAGGTGAGCATTGAGGGCTCCAAGTGGAACTCAACTCCACAGGAGTAGCACTACTGGCGATGGCCAATTCGGACATCGCCAGCACGATTTCTTCAACAGCTGTGAAATCTTAATCACTCAGTTTCATTTCGCGTTGTCCTTCAGCCAGCTCGTCATTTCAGCAATTTCCTTGGTCTGAGCATCAATGACCTTCTGAGCCATCTCTTTGGCCCAGGCATTGTCCCCATGCTGCAATTCAACGTTGGCCATGTCGATTGCGCCTTGATGATGAGCAATCATACCACAGACAAAAGCAACATCGGCATCGTCCTTCATCATGCCTTGCATCATGTCACTGTCCATTTTCATCATGCCCGCCATCGCCGCCTTTTGATGGTCTTTCATCATGCCATTCATCATGTCACTGGAGTGAGTTGGTGCGGGCATTTTCATCTCGCTCTGACAGACCGCTGGATATGCATCTTGTTGAGCGCGAGACGGGATAGCGAAAACCGTGAGGCTTACTCCAGCCAACATGAGACAAACACTATACTTCATAATTTCTCCTTTAACGTTACAAGTGCAGCCAACAAGATAGCCATGCACTTCGGATTAAAAAGATACACCTTCCGAACAGTCAGGCAAAACATACAATAGATGCCCAGAGCAAAAGTTGCTCTGCTGCCGACTGATTTCTGGCCGGATCGAAGATCCTCTGAATTTTGCCTGAATGACACCGCCATCCGGCAATGTGATCTGTACAGCACCCTTAACACCCAACTCAACCGGACCCGGAGCTCTACCGACCATCTTCTGCCCTTCAGCCAGCTCTGTTCATGCGCAATCAGAAATGACTATGAGTCACTGGACCTGCGGATTTCATCGACCGGATTCCTCAGAACGCGCGACTGAGAGACAGCTATTTGACATCGGGTTTCACTGGGTCTGCAGGCGTCCGATCCGTCATCTGCCTTTGATAGTCACGCTCCCGTTCTGGCCACGTGCTCTTGATGTAGCTCAGAATATCGCCAATTTGTTTTTCAGTAAGGATGCCCTCGAAAGCCGGCATATCACTCTCATATTCCTGGTTCACATACGGCTTCAGCCCACGCCGGGTGATACCGGTCAGAACAGCGTCGGGATGATGCCAGGTATGTCCGCTGGCATCATGGGGTGGCGCGGGCAAGCGGCCGTTTGGGAGAGGGTTCTTCCAATCGGCTTGCCCTTGAAGCTGCTTTCCATGGCAACTCGCACAGTATCGTCCATACGCCATTTTGCCACGTGTCATCGTGGCAGCAGACATCGCGCCCTCCAATCCGCCACCATCATTTGAAGCGGATCGCATGAGGTATACGGCCAGCACTCCCAGGATCAGCACTCCAATTGAAAAGACAGGCATTCCTGCCCGGCGCCATGTTATCACTGCCGTTGACCAAAAGATTTCCAGTTTTTGCCGCCGTCAAGAGACTCTAGCAACTCGCTGGTCTGCGTGGAAATGATGAGATGGTTCGGATCCTTGGAGTTCGACGCAATGTGAAGTGGAATTGCCTGACCGAAAGAATTGGAAAGTGGCACCCATTCGGCGAAGCTTGACTCGTTGCTCGTGAGAAATCCGTGACCGAGCACAAATGCATAAGCTATTCCATCAGATTCAATCCGGATGGCACTCACGATTTCTCCGTCGAACGCAGCGTTTCGCCATGACTTTCCTGAATCATCGCTCACCACCAAACCAGTCTTGGTTGCAGCAACAATTCGGAGAGGGTCTCTCGACGAGGCAGCAAATTGTACCAGGCCATCCGGAATACCTCCGGTGACTTGCCAGCTCAGACCTCCATCTGCACTCATTTGAATGCCGTTGAAGACCCCATAGATGACCTTCGGATTGGCCGCACTGACGGAAAGGCTGTGAAAGTCGACCGGACCATTGACCCCGTCCGACAATCGCGACCACGTGGCTCCCCCATCCCGGGTTTCAAGGAAGCCTGAATTCCCACCACCAGCAGGATGACCACTTCCGAAATATCTCATGGGATCAGACGGATCGGCCGAGAACCCCATAAAGTCCTGCGTTGTTGAAATCTGCGCCGTGGAACCATCCTTCATTACCGCAAACATGCCGTGGTGGGTCGCGATCAGAAGCTCCGCATCGCCACCGGCACGATTAAACGAAACTCCATGGAAGTGCGTATGTTCGGCGATCTCCTGAAGACTTTCTGCGTGAGCAGGAAGCATCGTGATTGCGACCAGAGAAGATACCAGCAATACGAGAATAACCTGCATGTGCTGTCTGGTTCTTCTGCGTTCGGAGTTTGTCATTGCGCTTTCCTCGCCTTTGAGTAGCGAATTTGAATAGCCCAGTCATGGAAGATACAGAATGGCGTATAATTCCTTCAAGATCCCTTCACCGGCGAAGGGGCTGTATCCCAGGAATACATAAGTCCTACAGAAGTCCAATTCCGTGAGCCGGAGGCTTCGCCGTGTCGGGGCAAGTCATGCTCACAGTCCAGCATGCTACTTCTAATTCCATCGCATGAATAGTCGTGAACATGGAACTCGCAAGACCTTGACGAGCCAGCTCACCACGGCGCCACGAAGATCAGAATGCAGGCCGGCTGTGACCATTGCTGACGTGGGGATCAACCTCTCGAGCTTGTTCATGAGAGGCCCGCACCACGACGGGTGTACCAATTTCGACGAGATCGAAAAGGTGCGAGATATCTTCATTCAACAGCCGTATGCAACCGGATGATACGGCCTTGCCTATCGACTGGGGCTCATTCGTTCCGTGTATTCGATATAGAGTATCGGCGCCATTCGCGAACAAGTACAGAGCGCGGGCGCCCAGCGGGTTGTCTGGTCCACCGGGTTGGCCGTTGACCCAGCGGAGCGCATTGGGATCCCGATCCACCATGCTGCGGGGCGGCACCCAACGCGGCCAGCGGCGTTTCATGCCGACAATTGCACTGCCAGCCCATGCAAATCCCGCGCGACCAACACCCACGCCGTATCGAATTGCCTGCCCCTGCTCAATGACGTAATACAGAAAACGATTGTCGGGATCGATAATGATGGTCCCGAGTACCTCTGCCCCCTCGAAATCAACGATCTGGCGGCGAAAGCGCTTTTTGATCAACCGCGGATTCACTTGTTCGATCGGAAAATCAACCTCAGACTCCGCCGGCGGCAACAGTGATGGATCAAAGTATTCCTCATCGTCCCCGCCATAGAGTGCGTTGGCAGAGGCATGTCTGGTGTATCCAAGCACCAAGAGTACCGCCGCAGCAGTGAGGAAGTTACGTCGTTTCAACGAGACAGCCATGTGTACTTTCACTTTCTGACGAGGCAATGCGATATCAAAGCTGGTGTCGCCTCAGTTCAACAATCCAGATGGTGATGACGGGCACGATGATCCACTGCAACAGCGGCGAAAGACCTGTCTCGAGGGGTGGAATTGTTGGCATCAGCTCACTGTAGCTCCAACTCTTCCGCATAAAAACATTGAGCCACTCACTGTAAATCGTGTAGGCGGTGGCAATCAGCACGAATATCAGACCTATTGCCCAAACCGACAGGTGCGTCGATCGATAGAGTACAGCCGCCAACAACAGCGCCACTATCGCGCTGTTGATCCCAATCAGGAGATCACCAGCGGTACAGTGCAACACCGCAAAAGCGATTTCACCCGAAGATGCTTCGTACCAGATATCATAGAGTGGAAGCTGTGCGACTTCCCATAGGAGATTAAGCCCACCAAAGACCGCGAGCATTCCAGCAGCGCTTCTCCACGAGACACTGGAGAACATCACCTTCAGCGTGTCGATGAGTTTTTCGGTCACTATCGGCTATTCCTTTCGTGGCGAACCCCAGCTCCACTCTCTATCAGTAGGTAACGTCGGCAGATCCCGACACTCCGCGGGCCAGATTATCGCGACTGCACCGCCTCCAGGTCACAATCTCTACGATATTGATGATGATATTGGCGGCTGCGTTTCAAGACCTCCAGTAACCCGTACTCACGGACGAAGAGCATGGCTCGCTTAGTGCGGGAGGAGGAATGATCCTTGATGCCAAGTCGATCAGCTCGAGCCATATCTAAGTTGCCTTTTTTGATCACCGCCTTCATGAATGTCGTCTTGTGCGGTAAGTGTTTCGGCTGCGTAAGAACAAGTTGCAAAAATCAACGGATCCTCAGCAAAGTCTCGCAGGTCGTGTACCAGCACATCCTTCTTGACTAGGCGACGCCGGCAGACTCCAACCCTCCGTCGGCGTCGACAGTCAGTTGGCTTACTTGAGCTCAGTGATGGTCAGCTTGCCATTCACCCGGTCCGCAACGAATTCGATCTTCTGGCCATCTTTAAGGGACGCCAGCATTTCGTCGTTTGCTGTCCGGAACACCATGGTCATCGCTGGCATTTCGAGGCTCTTGAGCTCTTCATGGATGACTGTGACCTTTTTGGCCTTCACATCGACCTTCTTCACCACGCCCTTGGTGAACTCTGCGGCCCACGCACCTGTTACCATAAGCGACACTGTTGTTGCGGCGAGTATGTACTTTGTAACGTTCATTGATATTGTCCTTTGTTTGAAGGTTTAAGTTCAGTTAACCAGGACCGGGCCTTGCATGCCGGCTTCCATATGACCTGGGATCAGGCAAGCAAACTGGAACTCTCCTGTAGTTGAGAATTTCCAGATAATTTCGCCTTTGGCACCCGGTTCAAGACGGATAGAATTAGCATCAGCGTGTTCCATTTCAGGGAACTTCTCCATCAAGGCCTTATGCTTCGTCATGTTCTGATGGTCGTCCAGAACAAACTCGTGATCGGTCGCGCCTATATTTGCGATTGCGAAGCGTATGGTCTCGCCCTTCTTGATCTTGAATTGCTTGGGTGAGAACACCATCGCTCCATCTTCGGTCTCACTCATTGTGACCTTGATAACACGGGTCACCTCAGACTTCTTTCCTGGTTTACCTGCAGTCGTTTTACCGCCTGCATGGGCTGTCCCTGCGCCTAAGAGCAAGCACGTCAGGATCGCTACAATTTTCTTCATAAGTTCCCTCTTCAGCTGTCTACTTTGACATTGTCTTCGGTTTAACCGTTGTCGCCCTGCTCAGAGGACGGCGGCGGTGTTATCTTCGTCTTGGCATCAGTGGCCTTTGTGAAGTCGGGGATTTCACCCGTCCACTCATAGGCCTGCGTACCCGGAGGATTCTCGTACCAACCTGGGTCCTTGTAGTCGCCGGCGCTGATCCCCTGCCGCACTTTTACGACAGAGAACATACCTCCCATTTCGATTGGACCGTGCGGACCCCATCCAGTCATCATAGGTACGGTGTTGTCCGGCAGCGGCATCTCCATTTCGCCCATGTCGGCCATACCCTTCGTGCCCATAGGCATGTACTCAGGCTGAAACCGCCGGATCTTCTTTGTGAGATTCGATTTATCAACGCCGATGAAGGTCGGGACATCGTGCCCCATGGCATTCATGGTGTGGTGGGACTTGTGGCAGTGAATTGCCCAGTCACCTACATATTTGGCATCAAACTCATAGGCCCGCATTGCCCCGACGGGTATGTCAATACTGACTTCCGGCCATCTCGCTTCGGGTCTGACCCAGCCACCGTCAGTGCAAGTCACCTCGAAGTCGTAACCGTGCATATGGATCGGGTGATTGGTCATCGTGAGATTGCCAACCCTTACCCGCACGCGGTCATCCTTCGAGACAACAAGCGGATCGATGCCGGGGAAGATTCGGCTATTCCATGACCACAGATTAAAGTCTGTCATGGTCATGATTTTCGGCACATATGAGCCTGGGTTGATGTCATAGGCATTGAGGAGGAACACGAAGTCCCTGTCGGCGCGCATGAACTTTGGGTCCTTCGGATGAACCACGAAGAAACCCATCATGCCCATGGCCATTTGCACCATTTCATCGGAATGCGGGTGGTACATAAAGGTACCAGATTTGACGAGATCGAACTCATAGATGAAAGTCTTCCCGACCGGAATATGGGGTTGAGAAAGGCCGCCGACGCCATCCATGCCTGAGGGCAGAATCATTCCGTGCCAATGGATTGTCGTATGCTCGGGTAGCTTGTTGGTGACGAAGATCCGGACCCTGTCACCCTCCACAGCTTCGATGGTGGGGCCAGGCGACTGGCCATTGTAACCCCACAGCCGTGCCGTCATGCCCTCGGCCATCTCACGCTCGACCGGCTCTGCGACGAGATGGAACTCTTTGATGCCGTTGTTCATGCGAAACGGAGCCGACCAGCCGTTTAGTGTTACAACCGGGTTATAGTCTGGACCTGTTGTCGGCTGTTGAGGCGGCTGGGTTGCAGCATTTTCCATAACTGCAGCCTCAGGCAAGCCCATGTTGGAGGTCTGGGCCCAAGCACTTGTCGATACAAGCGCCGCGCCGGCGCTAAGCAGATGACGTCTGTTAAACATGGATATCTCCTATGTCAGTGTCCTGCGCCGCCGGAATCGGCGACTGTTGCTGTGCTCTCGCTTGATCCGCCAGCCGATCCTCCCCCGCCGAAAATCGACGCGGACAAATTGGCCTCAGCCAGCCAGAACTCGCGCTTTGCGTTGGAGGCCAGAAGAACAGCGTTGGTCTTGGCCCGGGTGTCAGCGAGCAGCTCGAAGGTGTTGGTGATCATACCGTTGTAAGTCAGTAGTGATTCCTGTTCAATTTTCGAACGCAGAGGAACAACGGCATTTCTGTAATGAAGGGCAATGTCGTATGTCGAGCGGTAGGCCGTATAGGCAGAACGCGCCTCCGACCGGATGTTCACTGCTTTTTCGGCCAGACGATTTGCAGCTTGCATGTAGGACAGTTCCGCTTTGCGCATCCGGGCCTTTCCGGAGTCAAAGATTGGTATTACAAACTCAAGTTCGATTTGTGGTGTTATGGTGGTTTCCTTGGTCGACGTCTCTACTAGTTCGCCGTCTTCCAACTCGTATTCTGTCTCGATCTCCCGCTCTGCCTCGAAGCCAACAATCAGTTCCAGGTCGGTGACATAGCGTGTTGCTTCTGTTAAGCCGTAGCTCTGCGCGACCGCTTCCAGCTCCAGCTTCGCAACCTTCAAATCGACGCGCTGCCTTAAGGCTTCAGCCTCAATGCGGTCTTTTCTTGCAAGCCGAGCAGGGAGCGTGGGCAGGCGGTCTGGCACAAGGTAGTCAACGTCTGTCCCCCACAGTCCCATCAGCCGGGTCAATTCTTCCTTCGAGAGTTTCGCGGCAAGTCTTGCTTCGGCCAGCTGTCCTGTCAGTTCTGCGTAAAAGGCTTGCTCTCTTGCCTGTTCAGCTTTTGGAATTGCGCCCGTCTCTCCGAGCTTGCGCGCAAGTTCTGACGCCGCATCTGCAGTTGCCTGCGCCTGCTTCAAGTAAGTCACCGTCTCAAATGACGACACTGCGGTAATCCAAGCTCTGCGTGTTTCGCTTGCAAGCTTTAGTGTCTCGACTACGGCACGCATCTGAGCCTGGCGGAAGCGCGTATCGGCTAATGCCACACGCCGCTTCTGCGTTGCCAGGGACAAGAGGTTATTGGCAATCATGCCCTCAATCGCCCTGAACAGACCAAGTCCTGGAGCTCCAATTCCAAGCACGCCGACTGAGACGGTCGGGTTCTGTAGCATTGTCTGTTGCCAGGCATCAGCCGCGCTCAGTCCCAGTTCAGCGTAGGCTGCCTGCAGTCCCTTGTTGTTGAGAAGTGCGATCTGGACAGCGGTATCCGCAGAGATCTTCTTCTTGTGAATGAGGGCGTGAACACGACTCGCATTTTGCTGGGCCTGTTCCTGGTTCTGTATCCAAACCGACTGTTTGCCCTTGGTAGCGACCGAAGCCCGTGCTGAAACCGTGGAAAACCCGGCCTCGCGATCAGAATAGAGCGCCGTCTGCTCGGCAGTCACACAACCCGTCAGAAGAACTGATACAGCGGAGATGACCGCCGACATCTTTAATTTCGGGCGCAACTTCATGATCCCGATCCCTCCTCGCAACCAGCATCAGGATTATTCACACATCGCCAGGATTTAGGTTCTACTGGGTTCCGATGCGTATATCCGGTGACCGGCGTATGATGGTGCGTATTGCGAATGCCAGCGCTTGCATCTGCAGGAGATCGGTACCCCGCAACTTCAGGAGGGCTCGTCGTAGACGTGCACGCAGAAATGAATAGTGGCAGCAGAGCCACAGCGACGAAACGGTACATGATGAATATCCGAAGTTGAGTTCAGAGGGCCGCACGTTTGCGGCTAGCCACCAGATTGAACTGGTAAATCGATGAACTCAGCGGCGTGGAGGGCGCAAAAACTGATTAGGCCCAACTGCAAGAACGGACTGGGGAATTTCGATCGAGAGGGTTGGAGACAACATAGCCTCCCTGTATCCCACAGCTGACAGTATGGTCAGATCAGTACAGGCAGCTGCACAGCAGTCTGAATCGGCTTTGCTATGCCCGCTATGAGCTGGTCCATCCGAACCACATTCTTTTTTGTCTACTTCTGAAGCTGAAGATTCAGCATGGGCTGCGCCATGTTCACTCCCTGCAGAGTGAGAGTGTTCCAGTGTGAAAGCGGAGCCAATGGATTTACTAGATGCCATTGCTGTCGGCATGGAATAGGACAGCGACGAGCAGATGAATGCGAAGGTGAGCACCAGTCGCATCATTATCAGCCATTTTGTCGCGCTGAATACCATCGCCCCCTGCTAGCGAACCCCGTTCTGCTTCGCAACTGATATTTGCGTTACCGTTCCGCGACGAATTTCAAGACGCTCGTGCGCGACTATGGCAACAATGAGGCAACAACAAACTGGTTAATAGAACGTTACGACGTGTACCTCTTACATCATGTCGGTGTACTGCTCATCTCTATGCTGGGCTCAGGACTCGTCGATTGACATTGAAGACGAAGATGGAAAACATGCAAAAATCCATGGGCGAAAATATGGGAGAATCCACGAGGGACAACATGTAGGCTATGATGTCTATGCATGCGCCAATGATGCAAGGGGCAATGGCCGCCGACCCGGATGTCGCATTTAATTGCTCAATGATTGCCCATCACAAGGGGGCAATTGCTATGTCAAAAGTTCAGCTTCAATTTGGCAAGGATGAGGACGCCAAAAAAATGGCTCAGAAGACCATCGACAATCAAACTAAAGAGGTAGAGGAAATGACAAAGTGGGTCACGGAACACGGTAAGAAGTAGGTGGCCGTAGATTGTCATCACCTCCTCGTATGCTGAATGGGTTTGCAAACTATTGAAGGACGGAGTGCCACTTTCGCAAAGAGTGGCACTCGATTCAAGTTGGTGACTACGAGGACAGTTTTTATCCCACTTGTGCCGAAAGCCTGGTCCCCAATATCTGCTTCGTCATGGAGAACGCCTAACGGCCACTCAGGTGCGGTCAACAAAGGCCGCGAACAAGGCGAGTGTTCGCGCGCTTACGTGATGCTCTATGCCTTCAGCATCTCGTTCGGCTGTTTCAGAGTCCAGCCCAAGACTAAGTAGGAAGCGCAACACAATGTCGTGCCGACGGCGGCATTCGCGAGCAAGTCCTCTGCCTTCGTCTGTCAAAAAGACCGAACGATACTTGGCGCGGGTGATCAGGCCTTCGCGGGCAAGACGGTCAAGCGTTTTCGTTACGGTGGGAGCCCGAACGCCAAGCCTGGCGGCGATGTCGACTGGGCGAGCCTCTCCGTGTTCGTGGATCAGGTCAGCGATCAACTCGACATAGTCCTCGGCAAGTTCGTTACGCCGTGCGTCACGTACGCCCTGAAACGCATCCGCGCGCGGGTCGGGAGGGCGTCCATCCTGGTCCGCAGCCACTACTTGCCTATGATCATCTTTCACCACCGACTTAGGTTTGCACGAACTCTATTGACAAGTAAAGGCTTGGCGCAGATTGTTAGCACTGTCTAACTTTGGGCGCCTCGCCTCTAGTCTGTCTTTTGCAATGGAAGCACTACGCCATGCCAGCCAACATCCGTAAACACGAACCGGATGCGCCGGTTTCGGAAGTGTCCCATCCCAATTCCCTGCCCCATAACATCTCAGGACCGGTTGACACATCTCGGCGGTCATTGCTGGTTGGAGGGCTCATCGCTGCAACAGGGTCAGGTATCACAGCCGGTTTCGCACGGTCCCAGACAGTACCTGGCACCACGGCGGGTCACGATACGTCTACCATGGCGCATGATCCATATGCGCCACCTATGCTTGGCATGGCTCACGGTACCATGACAACGGTTGGTCGAGTCGACCACGATCGTAATGGCTTTAACCCCACGGCGATGCTGACAGACTGGGAGACAGGCCAGACACAATTATTACCTGACGGCCGGACACTGCGTACCTTCGAAGTCGAAGCCGTAGATCGAGAAATCGAAATTGCTCCGGGCATCTTCTTTCCCGCTTGGACCTTCAACGGTCGCGTGCCTGGACCCGCGTTAAGGGCAAAGGAGGGTGAGAGGCTGCGGATCATTTTCCGTAATCATGGCTCACACCCACATTCTATGCATTTCCACGGCATCCATGCGGCCCGGATGGACGGCGTTCCCGGAGCAGGATTGATCGGCCCTGGTGAAGAGTTCATCTATGAGTTCGATGCAAAGCCTTTTGGTTGCCACCTTTACCACTGTCACGCACTGCCGCTGAAGCGGCATATGCACAAAGGCATGTATGGCCTCTTCGTGATAGATCCGGATCCCGCTCGTCATCCCGAGAACGCTGCCGCTGCAGCTTCTCGCGTGCTCGGTAGCTCCGAAAATGCCAAATGGCAGGAGCTGGCGATGGTCATGAATGCCTTCGACACGAATTTTGATGGGGCCAACGAAGTCTATGCCGCAAATACCGTAGGCCAAGCCTACATGAATGTGCCCATCCGCATCGACAAGTCGCGCCCTGTGCGCATTTACCTCGTGAATGTAACCGAGTTCGATCCAATCAATTCATTCCATCTGCACGCGAACTTCTTTGACTACTATGATACCGGAACTACGCTGACGCCGACGTTGCGTACTGTTGATCTGATCATGCAGTGCCAGGCGCAGCGCGGGATTCTCGAGTTCACCTTTGCCGATCACGAGCCAGGGATGTACATGTTTCATGCGCATCAATCCGAGTTTACTGAACTCGGCTGGGTCGGCATGTTCGATGTGCAGGAGCCTGCGGCATGAGTTTTGATGCTCAATCGCCTAGACCTGCCCTAACCCGTCTGTTGCTGGTGTTTGTGCCACTTGCGGCGATGCTTATAGCCTTCGTCTGGATCGCGTCGCTCGATCCATTGCGCAGTTTCAACAACGGCGCGCCGCCGCTCGAGGCGCTCACCGTCGAGCGCACCATTTTGGACGAGAACGGGATGGGGCTTTTGGTACGTGCCGGCGGATCGGAAGCCATGGTGATTGCCCAGGTGGCGGTAGACGATGCATTCTGGAGCTTTACCCAGGATCCGCCCGGACCAATCGCCCGAGGGAACGCCGTGTGGGTTCGGATTCCGTATCCTTGGGTTCTGGGCGAGGCGCACCTCGTTAATCTACTGTCCAATACCGGCACAGCATTTGAACATGAAATCGCCGTGGCTGTTCCAACCCCAAAGGCTACCGCGTCTCAATTTTACACTTTAGCACTTGTCGGAGCGATCGTTGGTATACTGCCAGTGGCGCTCGGCCTGATGTTCTATCCGGCAATGCGCAGTGTCGGGAAAGCCGGAATGAACTTCCTTCTCGCACTGACTGTCGGCCTCCTGGCTTTCTTGCTCATCGACATGATGACCGAGGCGCAAGAGCTTGCAGCCAGCGCTGCCGCATTGTTTCAAGGATCCGCCATGGTTTGGCTGGCTGCCTTGGCGAGCTTCCTGTTACTCATGGCTATCGGCCGATGGCATGGCCGACCGGAAGGGCTAGCGCTTGCATTTTACATAGCATTGGGTATCGGGCTGCACAATTTCGGCGAGGGGCTGGCGGTCGGTGGTGCATTTGCCGCTGGATCAGCTGGACTTGGGACGTTCCTCGTGCTGGGCTTTGCTCTCCATAACGTGACCGAGGGGATCGGCATTGCGGCACCGATACTGCGCGTCCGCCCACCGCTCTGGACATTCGCTGCCCTGACCCTATTGGCCGGCGGACCCGCTATCTTCGGTATGTGGGTTGGAAGCCTTGCCTATGCGCCGCAATGGTCGGCATTTGCGCTGGCGGTTGGGGCCGGCGCAATATTGCAGGTCATGGTCGAGGTCGGCAGCTACCTGATGCGGCAGAAAAGTGACCAGCAGTCAGTGCTGTTTTCTCCTGCCGTCCTTGCGGGATTTCTTGTCGGACTCGCATTCATGTATGCGACCGCAGCGCTGATCAAAATCTAGCTCAATTCTTCGTCCTGTATCGGATCACAGCGCTCAAGATCACGCCCATAGAACCGCGCTGAAAACTAGCCTGCCGTCAACAGCAACGCTGCCATGCCGATACCTAAGATAATTCTGTACCACCCAAAGGGTGTGAATTGATGCCGGGACACAAACGATACAAGCCAACCGACACTTAGGACCGACGAAACGAGTGCTGTACCGAAGCCGACAACGAGTAAGGCAGCATCCTCGCCGTTCAAATGTCCAACATTGCGATAGAGATCGTAGCCGGACGCTGCAAACATGGTCGGAATGGCAAGCAGAAAGGAAAACTCCGCTGCTGTCCTGCGATCAAGGCCGAAGACAAGCCCACCCATGATGGTGGCACCCGACCGCGACGTGCCAGGAATCATTGCCAGCGCTTGGCATAGACCAATCTTCAATGCTTGGGCGGCCGTGATCCGCTCCATGTGGTGGACATGGCTTTTTAGCCCAAGTCTTTCGATAAAGATGATGGCCACCCCTCCAGCGACGAGCGAGAAGCTCACAATCAGCGGACTAAACAACACAGACTTGATGAATCCGTGGGCCAGGAACCCGATAGCGGCGGATGGAAGAAAACCAATACCGATGATCATCAAGAGCCGCATGCTGCCCTGTGACGTTGGATTGTAGATCAGATGCACAAGCCTCTCTCGATAGACCCAGCAGACACCCAGGATAGCGCCAAGCTGGATCACGACTTCGAAGACCCTCCCCGGAGGCCCCTTGAACCCCAGGAGATCAACAAGGAGAATGAGATGCCCTGTCGATGAAATTGGCAGGAACTCCGTTATGCCCTCAACCACTCCCAACAGAGCCGCTGTTAAGATGTCCGGAATGGCCATAAGACAATCAGCGGTCCACAACCATTCTGAGTTTTTCGAGCGCTACATTGTCTGACTCTTCCAGATCAATAGTTCCTTGGAACTCGCCCGATTTCTTGAACAGAAATACACCTGCCGAATGGTTCATCGTATATCCGCCGTTGGATACGGGAACTTTCTCGTAGAAAATGCGGAAACTCTTGGCAAGAGCTGTCAGCTGAGCTGGTGTGCCTGTAAGACCCACAAATCGCGAATCAAATGCGCTCAAATATGTCTTGAGGACGTCCGCTGAATCGCGTTCGGGATCTACACTAACAAGTACCACCTGCAATTTGTCAGCATAAGGTCCGAGTTTATCCATCAAACCCGACAGTCGCACCAATGTTGTTGGACACACATCGGGACAATAAGTAAAACCGGCAAACATCGCCATGGCTTTTCCTGAAAAGTCTTTTTCTGTCACAGCGCGGCCATTGTGGTCCGTCATCGTAAACGGGCCGCCTACGGTAAACGCCTTTACCTCTTCTTCCTCGTGAAACACCTGCGAGATCAACGGTCGCCCAAGAAAGACAACGGCCATTGCGACAAGCACCCAGGCGACAATGCGAATACTCTTCATGGATTAGTTCCATGACCTGCATGCGTCACCGTAGGGTCAGCTGTGCCGAGCGGCAGGATAGGAACTTCGAAGTCCAGCGAGCCGGCTTCTTGAAACACCAATTTCACCGGAATTGTACTCCCGACAATCAGTGCTTTTGAAAGTCCTGTTAGCATGATGTGAATGCCACCCGGTTGCATGACGACTTCGCCATGGCTCGGCATCGGAATTCCCACTGGCAGCGCTTCCATACTGGCAACGCCGTCGACAATGCGGCTTTCATGAACGGCGGTTGTTTGCGCGGCACTGCTGTCCACTGCCAGCAGAAGATCATCGTTTGGAGAGGTGTTGTGGATGATCAGATAGATAGCGCCGGTTCTCGAACCACCTGGCGTGACGCGACCCCAAGCCTGTTCGACAGTGATATTGCCCAATTTCCACGGGCCGGACGTCGTAGTCTGAGCTGCGTAACATGTCACAGTTCCGATAGTGGCTACCATGAGCGCCGCCAACCCAACAAAGTGTGCTCTCTTATACTGCAAGTGGTCACTCCTGAACGGCAGTGCGGGATCCGTCAAAAAACAGCTCATGCGATATGAGCCCCGCGACACCCAGACTAATAAAAATATCAGCGAGATTAAACGTCGGCCAATGCCAAGTTCCGGCATAGACATCGATGTAGTCGGTCACTGCCCCTGATGTGAGCCGGTCTACGAGATTGCCCAAGGCGCCAGACACAATTGCCGCGTAGTAGTATCGTGCCACACCAGTGGTACGAAAAAGCATGACAATCAAAACCGTAATAAGTCCGACTTGCACCAGTACCATTAGACTAAAGGTGAGAGCCGCATCGTCCGCGAACAACCCGAAAGCAACCCCCGTATTAAATCCAAGGTTAAGGTTCAGTCCCGGTATGATTGCCACGGGATTATGAGGGGTCAACCACCCGCGAGCAAATGCCTTGACGCTGAGATCCAAGATGACGCCCAGCGCGGTAAAACCACAGACTGCCCATCCGACCCGACACCCGTTCATATTTTCTTCAGCAACCTCAGGGCGTTCAGCGTGACCAATACCGTCGCACCAGTGTCTGCGAGGATCGCAATCCATAGCCCGGTAGCACCGATTACAGTTGTGACCAGGAACACGACTTTAAGCCCAAGTGCAATCGCTACGTTCTGTCGGATCACCACCATCGTGCGGCGAGACAGCCGGATCAGATCTGCAACATCCGTGATCCTGTTGTTGAGGACCGCCGCATCAGCGGCCTCGAGTGCGACGTCCGTGCCAGAGCCCATGGCGATACCGACAGTGGCGGCAGCGAGAGCTGGTGCGTCATTGATGCCGTCACCGACCTTTGCAATCCCTCCCGATGTTCCGCTCAGTTGCTTGATGATCTCAAGCTTGTTCTCAGGCAGAAGTTCGGCTCGAACTTCCATGCCGACGATCTTGCCAACGGCTTCGGCGTTGGCACGGTTATCACCTGTCAGCATGATTGGTGTGACGCCGAGTGACTTGATATCTCGAATCCCCGCGATGGCATCCGCCCGCGGCTCATCACGAAGGGCTATCAAACCTTCCGGCTTGAGATTTACGATCACGACAGAAACGCTTTTGCCTTCAGCTTCCATTGCGGCAGCCCGTGCGAGGAGTGAAGTGTCGGAGACGCCAAGCCGAACCGCAGCACCGATAATAACTGGCTTGCCATCAACACTGGCGGATAGTCCCTTTCCTGGGATGGCCTGGGACTCGACTGGCGTAAATGCGATGTTCTCCGACTTGGCATAATTTACGATCGCCACTGCCAGAGGATGTGATGATCCAGACTCAGCTGCAGCAGCAATGCGAAGCAGCTCTTCGCGGCTCAGCTTGCCAAATACCTCGACGTCCGTAACCTTGGGCTTTCCTTCCGTCAATGTGCCCGTCTTGTCAAAGGCGATGTGTTTGACCTTACCGATGGCTTCGAGAATGCCGCCTCCCTTAACCAGCAGACCATGTCGTGCACCGGCGGCGAGTGCCGAAGCGATCGTTGCAGGTGTCGATATGACCAAGGCGCAGGGGCAGCCAATCAGCAACAGAGCCAAGGCACGATAAATCCACGTGTTCCATGGTTCCTGCCAAAGCAGTGGCGGGCCAATAGCGACGGCTATGGCAATGAGACAGATGGCTGGCATATACCAACGCGCGAACTGGTCGATAAAGCGTTCGGACGGAGCCTTGGCGTCGGCAGCCTCCTCGACCAACTTTACGACCCGAGCGATCAGTGTATCTTCCGCCGGCTTATCAACACGTACCCGCAAAACAGCTTCGGTGTTGATCGAGCTTGCCAGGACGATGTCACCCTCGTCTTTCGCCTTTGGCATAGATTCGCCTGTCAACGCAGACTCATCGACAGAGGACGTTCCGGAAATGACAATGCCATCCGCGGGAACCCGGTCTCCTGGCCGAACTACAACAATTGAACCTACCGCAATTTTATCAATTGCGGTTTCAACCAGTCCATCTGGCGTTTCCAACATTGCCGTCTTGGGAGCAATCTGTGCCAGCGCCCTAATACCCGACCTCGCGCGCCCTGCCGCTATGCCTTCCAGCAGCTCTCCGATAGCGAACAGCACCACAACAACAGCTGCTTCCTCTGTGGCACCAATGATAACGGCGCCGATAACCGCAATGGTCATCAGCATTTCAATCGTAAAGACGGAGCCAGCACGCAGCGCTGAGATCGCCCTCTTTGCGACAGGAAACGTTCCTATCGCCGCAGCTGCCAGGAAGACATATTGTGACCCGTATGGAAGAAGGTTCTTTTCAAGATAGGCCAATCCAATCATCACGGCGGTTATGATGACAAGAATCCCTTTGCTCGATTCCCACCAGGGCCCGTCGATAGGCTGAGCATGATCGGAATGATCATCATGATCCGCAACGCCTCCCGTTTCGGAAGACGCTGTCTCTGACTTTCGTCTGGCACTGCCGACTGGTGAGACTTCGTAGCCCAGAGCGCGAACCGCCTGCTCGACCTTCTCCCCCGTATCTGCTTTGTCGAGAGTCACGGTGAGAGTTTCGCTTTGCAGACCGACTTTGATATTGCTGACGCCGTCGATACGTTTGACCGCAGTCTCGATCTTCGTGGCACAAGACGCACAATCCATGCCCTTGATGCTGAATTTTGCAGCTCCTGCTGTCATGGCCTTACCTTCTATCACTCGAATATCGATAGCAGCCGGCGCCGTTTTGTTGGCATGCCATCTTCACTGACTTCGGGCGAGCGCCCTTGCAGAACGACAACCCTGGTTCCTGTTGGAACACGCTCGTAGAGATCGGCGACATCGGCGTTGATCATTCGGATGCAACCTGAGGATACGGCTTTGCCAATGGACGATGGCGCAAAAGTCCCATGTATTCTGTAGAGTGTGTCGACATTGCCTTGAAACAAATACAAAGCACGCGCCCCAAGTGGGTTCTTTGGTCCCCCAGGCATGCCGCCCGCCCATTGAGCGGCGAACTCATCCCGCGCAACCATTGATTCCGGTGGCGTCCAGGTCGGCCATTTGGCCTTGCGCTTGATCACCGCCGCGCCCGACCACGAAAAACCCTGTCGTCCAACGCCAATGCCGTAGCGGATGGCCTTCCCGGCGGGTTGCACGAGATAGAGATATTTCTTCCGCGTATCGACCACGATGGTTCCGGGAGGATAGTCGGAGAAGAACCGTACCCGCTTCCGGCGGTACTTTGGCGGCACCTTCTGGATATCGGCTCGTGAGATCGGGTATTTCTCCGCTAAAGCCGTGCCAGCCCCTCCAATGCTGACAATCACCGACGTTATGGCACCAACAATCAGGTCTCTTCTCTTCATCATGGTCTCCGGCTCATCCTCGCACGTACAAAACGGCGTGCGATATTATTGATTGATTGCTTTATCGAGCGCGGCTTTGACGGAAGGCATATCCTCATGCGCATCGACGAACTGTCCATTGACGAAGATTGCAGGCGTGCCCTTGATGGCAAAATCGGTCGCAGCCTTTTTTGCCGTCTCCGAAATGGCTTTCGCGAGATCTTTCCGGCTGACGCAGGCCTCGAATTCAGCCTGAGTCATGCCGGCCATCTGGGTGATCTTGAAAAGATCGTCTGCTGGATTCTTGGCTTGGGTCCAGGTGCGCTGGCGCCTGAACATAAGGTCAATCACGGGAAAATATTTGTCTTCCGGCAAACAGCGGGCAAGCATGAACGCCCCCAGGGCCAGCTGGTCCAACGGGAACTCCCGGAAAATAAAGCGGACCTTGCCGGTGTCGATGTATTCGGTCTTGATTTGTGGCAGCAGTTTTTCATGAAACTCTGCACAGTGCGGACAGGTCGCGGAGGCATATTCGATCATTACCACTGGCGCATTCGGATCACCAATGGCACGATCACCGAGCGGAGACGCAGCATCTAAAAGCTTCTTCGCCATTTCTTGAGAATATGCCGGGAGACCAGAAAACAGCGTCGTTGCAGTTACCAGAGCTCCGGTTGCTAAGAGGAGCTGCCTGCGGCTCGGCGAGAAGAACCTTGATGAATCGGACAACGGTCACACTCCAGTGAATTGAACACCTAATACATTCTGCTAGAACCTCTAGCCACTAGAGCTTCAAGTGAAAAATCATTCAGATTGAAATACAGGGTTCATCAGTTGGCTTTTGAGAATGTAGGATTCGTGGCAGCCGGTGCCGCTGGGGCAGTGTCTTTCCTATCTCCCTGCGTTTTGCCACTCGTCCCCGGCTATGTGTCTTTTATCGCCGGAAATTCCGATGCTACAAAGAGTAGCAGGTTTAAAACGCTGCTTTTGAGCATATGTTTTGTCGCGGGCTTCTCGTTGGTCTTCGTAACGCTAGGCGCTAGCACAACCCTCCTCAGCTCACTGTTATTGCAGTATCGCACTCAAACCGCGGTCATCGGCGGTTTGTTGATCATTGTGTTCGGGCTGTTTACGGCCGGCATACTGCAATTGCCACTACTTCAGCGCGACCTTCGGTTCCATCGTTTGGGAACCGGAGGCCACGAAAGCGGGGCATTTATACTCGGCATTGCATTCGGGTTTGGGTGGACTCCCTGTATCGGTCCGGTTCTCGGAACCATCCTCACACTGAGCTCAGCAAGCGAAACAGCCGGAGGCGGTGCCATCCTTCTACTCGCCTACTCTCTTGGACTAGGTATTCCGTTCATTCTGTCAGCCTGGTTCGCTGACGATATTGGCCAGCGGTTATCCCGGTGGAAGGGCTTTGGTCGGGTCATGAAGGCTTTAACGGGAGGCATCATGGTACTCATGGGGGTCGCTATGATGACCGGACAGCTCCAACGATTTTCGTATTGGCTTCTGGAAGCCTTTCCTATCCTGCAGCGAATCGGCTGACAGCGCTTAGTCACTCATACAAAATCCGAGTGCGTCAACATTACAGAGTGGCACTACTGGAGTAAGATCGATGAACAGCATTGCAATTGGGCGGCTCGCCGAACTGGCCTCAACGAAGGTGCAAACAATCCGATATTATGAACAAATTGACCTCATTCAGCCATTTATGAGGACAGAGGGTGGCCACCGACTTTACGAGCTTAAGCACGTACAGCGATTAAAGTTCATTCGCCATGCCCGCGAACTCGGTTTTGGCATCGAGGAAATTCGCGAGTTGCTACAGCTGTCCGACAACCCCGAGACTGACTGCTCAGCTGCCGATGCCATTGCTCGGTCACACCTGGAACAGGTGGAAATCCGCATTACGAAACTTGCAGCGCTAAAGCAGGAGCTGAAGCGGATGATCGGTGAATGTGGCCACGGACGCGTCAGTCAGTGCAGAGTTATCCAAGTCCTAAGTAATCATCGTTACTGCGTCTCTGATCATTGAACTCAGGTGCATATTCAACCTGACGAATTGCTGTCCAAGCCGCTATCAAATGCATCGGCATTTGCAAAGTCGTTTTCGCAAGAAGAGCATAGATCGGCCCGATCTGACAGACTTGCAGGCTTGCCGGCTATGATACTGGATCTCGTCAATGTTTATGCAGCAGAATTGTTCATCAGAACTACACGACAATCCAGATGTGCAGATGCAAGGCAAGGTTTCTAGTTGGTGCCGGGATCCGTTATCGATTTTCACCATTGCGCAGTTCCTAAATTGTGATTTTATAGGAAGTGCAATTGCACGCTGCAGCCTAGAAAGACTGACTATGAATCGCCTGAAGTGGATCGTTCTCACAACCGCGTTACTTGCCTTTCAGTCAGTCGCCGAGGCCAAGACCATGGCTCTGCTTGTTGGCGCCGCTGACTACAACGCGGAATCGGGGATTACCGATCTGCTGGGTCCGCGCAACGACGTGTCGATCCTTTGGCGCGCTTTAAGGGCGCGCGATGTCAAGCAAGAGGACATTACTGTTCTCACTGACAAGCTTCCTTTAAGTGCCGATTTCCCTGTCGCCAAGGGATTGGCTGAAAGCGCTAATATCCTGGCTGAGTTTGATCGCCTTACTGAAATAGCCCAGAAGGGCGATACCGTCTTGTTCTACTATTCCGGCCATGGGGTTCGCCAGCCGGATAATCCTGCAGAGCCCGAAGACGAGCCGGAAGCCGATGGCATGGACCAGGTCATTCTACCTACTGACGTGGGAGCTTATGATCCCATTAAGATGACCTTGAAGAACGCCATCATCGATGACGTTCTAGGCCGCAAGATTTCGGTGATCCGCGCTAAGGGTGCTTTCGTGTGGGCCGTGATCGATGCCTGCCATTCTGGCACCGTGACACGCGGTGATACCATCACCCGCTCGGTCGATCCCGCCAGCCTCGGCATTCCTGCTGCAGCGCCAGCCCAAGCCTCACGCAGTGCCACGCGCGAAGGTACCATGAAGGTCAAATCGGTCGTCGGCGATGGTGGTCTCGTTGGCTTTTATGCGGTCGAGTCCTATGATCAAGCGATTGAACGTCCCTTCCCCGGCTATAATCTTCCCATGGTCGGTGAAGCCGCCGACCAACGGATGGGGGTATTCACCTATCTCCTGCACAGGGCACTAACTCGTAACACGGCGTCTACCTACCGCGACCTGGCCCAAGAGATCATGTCCGAGTTGAATATGGACCACACAGGCGGCAAGGTGCCTCCCCCGGTGTTTGATGGAGAACTGGACAACCCGATTCCAGGTAGCGGTGCAGATCGTTTGCCGAACTCGGCTAACGGACTTCTGGCCGCTGGCCAGCTTACGCTTCCGGTTGGCTCACTGCATGGCTACGATGTTGGCGCTAAACTGGCGCTCTATGCAGTCGGCACGCTTGATAAGCCCGTTGCCCATGCCGAGGTGACAAACGCGACCGCTGTCACCAGCGTGGCCGAAAATATCGCCTGGGCAGAAGGCGCCAAGGCGCTCGATCGCGGCACGCTCGCGGCGGTCGTCATCGAGCCTGCCATCAGTTTTCGCTTTATCGTCTCACCACCGCCGGTCAGCGACTTTGCCGATGCTGCCAGCAACGAACTTGTCGCCAGCCGTCTCGGCGACGTTTTCAAAGATGGCGCCGATACCATCGGAATCGAACTAGGCGAGCCTGGTAATCCCGATGCCGACGTACTGTTGCGGGTGAAGGATAGCCGCATCTGGATTATCAGACCTGACAAACCCTGGACGACCACCGCCGGGGCTTATAACGAAACTCCCAGCATTGACCTCAACAAAAACCCTGACAAGCTCAGCGCCGAAATCAAGAACGCGGTGTGGAGTCTGGCGCGGGCTGCTAAGCTGGTCCGCGTTGCCTCGGCGTTAGGTGCGTCGGCAGCGGATGACAAAGGAATTTCCATTAAGGCAAGCATGGCGCGTTCACCTTCGCGAAACGCCAAGGCCGCTTGCGATACGAAGTCGGCTCCTGCTGCCGCCCAGGCATCACCCTTCGATCCGCAGCTGCCGGCCGCCGCAGGAAACTGCGATTTCGTATCCATCGAGGCAACGAACGACAGCGACCAGGATTACTATGTTGCCGGGTTCTATGTGGATGCGCTGGGCGGCGTTGCGGCCATTCCTTCCAGCGTATCACGGACTGGTTGCGTGCGGCCCCTGCCTGCCGGAACGGGCAAGGCGCTGTCTTTCAAGTTCTGGATTGATACCTGGGATGAGAAGACAGGAAAGCCGTCGACCATCGGTGCTGAGAATTTCGTGGTGCTTGCCATCCCGAAAGACAAGACCGGCGCTCCGCCACGTCTCTGTGCCCTCACGCAGCCAACCCTTGCGGCGATGCAACAGACACGGGGGGCTGAAGTTGCAGCAACGCGCGGTCAGAAAAGCAAATTGGCAACCTTGCTTGGAGCTGTTGAAGGCAATGCGACGCGCGGTGCCAGTGCTGCGCCCGACGAAGATGGACCGGCAATGAGCGGCGGCCTCTTCGTCTTTGATGTTAAACCGTAATTCGCCCTATCCAGCTTTTTCTTAAGCCACAACCATGCTGCCGTGCAGCGTTCAACAGTTCAGGAATACCGACAATGGCAAAGCGGGAATGCCGTTGGAACGCGTTTCACCGACCCGCCGCCGGGCGATTTCGCGGTAGAGAGCTTCGGGGCTGGTACCGATTTCCCGCGCGATGGTCTTCCAATGGGTAGGCGAAGGCGTGTCAGCCATGGCACGTGTCTACCACAGAACATGACCTGGTAGATCGGCGCTGCACCACCGGAATGCAAAGTCTGCTAGATTGCATGTATGGAGCCCTTCACTGTTTATCTCGGCCTCTTCGGAGCATCCTTTCTGGCAGCCACGCTTGTTCCAGCTCAATCTGAAGCCGTACTGTTCGGGCTCTTGATGACCGGCGCCTATCCGGCCTGGCTCCTGTTGCTGGTAGCCAGCACCGGCAACGTACTGGGATCGTGCGTCAACTGGCTGCTGGGCATGGGACTGTCCCGCTTCGAGGGACGACGCTGGTTCCCCTTGAAGCGCGAGAGCCTCAAAAAGGCCGAGACCTGGTATCACCGTTATGGCCGATGGACTCTGCTCCTGAGCTGGGTACCGATCATCGGTGATCCATTGACGGTCGTGGCCGGGGCGCTGCGTGAGCCCTTTCCGGTATTCCTCATTCTGGTCTCCATCGCCAAGGTTGGGCGATACCTGATAATTGTCGCCCTTCAACAGAATTGGCTGACTTAGAGCCAACCAAGCTTCCAGACGGACCTCACGCCAACGCCACGCTTCCATTAAAGTCTATACAATATTCTGGATTTGTGTAGCATCAGGAAAACAACAAACGGCAGAGGAACTTTCAATGATAAAGTTTGATCGACGTCAGCTCCTGGCAACATCTGCCGCATTTGCCTTTATTGCATCAATTCCGCGCGTGGCACTCGCTGCTGAGCACGAAACGCTGCGCGTCGGCATCGGCGGGGAAACCGGCGATCTGGATCTCTTGCAGAATGTATCAACGCTCTCATCCTACACGGTAGTTTTCGATGCCCTGATCCATTATGGGCCCGGTGGGAAACTAGAACCGGGGCTTGCGACAGCCTGGAATATTGCCGGTGATGGCAAATCTATCAGCTTCGATCTCCGCGAAGGTGTTACTTTTTCTGACGGGACGCCGTTCGATGCCGATGCGGCCGAGTGGAATCTCAAGCGCTGGATGGGCGTGGCCGACTTCTCGTGGATCGGCATTGCAGACGCCTACGAAAGCATTGTGAAGGATGCGCCGAACAAGATCACCATAAAGCTCAAGCGCCCGGTTCCCGCAGCGTTGCTGGAGCTCACGATTGTGCGTCCGGTACGCTTCCTTTCGCCCAAGGCTGTCGATGGGAGTGGCAAGCAGACGGCACCGATTGGTACTGGTCCGTGGATTGTCGAGAAGTATTCCAGCACTGAGACGATCCTTGTGCGCAATGACAAGTACTGGGGCGAAAAACCTGCCTTCAGCCGCATGGAACTGAAGGTCGTTCCTGATGAGTTGGCGCGCGCCAATGCGCTGCGTGCGGGCGAACTGGACGTGATCGGTGGCGACTGGGTCGCTCCGCTTTCGCCGCGGCGCGCCAAGGCACTCGAAGGCGAGGGTATGGTGATTGTCGCCGAGCCGGGCACTGCAACCACAATTCTCGGCTATTCGCCAAAGTCGCCGGTCATGCAGGACAAAGCGGTGCGCGAGGCAATTTTCCGTGGCATCGACCGTGCTGCGATTGCAACCGTGCTGTTTGAGGGTTTTGCCGATCCGACCGTTGATATCTTCCCAACCACGGTTCCAACCGCCGGTACCCGACACGAGATTCCTGCGCGCGATGTAGCAGCTGCACAGGCCGCACTCACCGCAGCCGGTTGGACCGGTGGCGGTGGCGGATGGACCAAGGACGGCAAAGCGCTGGAAATCGACTTCCTGGTTTCAGAAGAATCGTTCCCCGGTTCGCGCCGCATCGCCGAAATGATCCAGGGCATGCTGACGGAGGTCGGTCTCAAGGTGAACATTTCTTCGGTGGACAATGCCACGATGCATGAACGCCGCCCGGCCTTCCAGTACGACCTGACCTTCTTCGCAACCTATGGCGCACCGTATGATCCGCATGGCTCGCTGGGCGCGTCGTTCGTGACAGCTTCCGATACGGGTCCTGATGGCAAGATCTACATATCGGACGAACTGGACCCACTTGTCCAAAAGGCGCTGGAGACAGGTGGCGATGCACGCGAGGCCGCGATGCAGGCCGTCTATGACTGGCTCGCCACGAATGTCACGGCATGCCCGCTGGTCGTCACCAAGCGCCTGTGGGCGGTCAATCCACGGGTCAAGGGTTTCAGCCTGCCAGCCACCGACTATGACCTGCCGTTCAAGGGCATTACGCTCGGCTGACGCCGGTCCCAGGGGAAAGACCCATGCGGCGCATGTTCCTGCGAAGGGCTGGCCTTGCCCTTTTTCTGATGCTCGCCGCCACAGCGCTGACATTTGCGATTGTGACGGCGGCACCCGGCAATGTTGCGGCCTTGATTGCCGAGCGGGCGGCGGGTGCCGGTGCTGATGGCGAAATGATCAAGCGCATCGCCGATGAACTAGGGCTCAACGATCCCTTGCCAGTGCGCTATGTGCACTGGCTAGGGAAGGCTGTCGCCGGAGACCTTGGCGAAAGCCTGCGCACCGGCAAGCCGATGATGGACGAATTTGCCGAGCGTATCCCTGTGACAGCGCTCCTCCTGTTTGGCGGCGGCGTCATTGCCCTGGTCTTGTCGATTGGCCTTGGACTCTGGGGAGCGGTCTCGAACGGTGGGGTTGTTGACCGTTTGCTCCACGGCGCCGCATTGATCGGCGCGTCTACACCAAACTTCTTCGTGGCGGCGATGTTGGTTATCGTCTTTGCGGTTGGCCTCGGTTGGGTTCCGAGCTTCGGTGCTTCGGGGGCCACGTCTTGGCTTTTACCCTGGTTCACCATAGCACTTTTTCCGGCCTCGGTGCTGGCACGCGTGGTGCGCGTGAACCTGCAAGAGGCGATGTCGCGACCGTTCGCCACGACCGGTTTCGCCAAGGGCCTGAGCCGCCGCGGAGTTCTCCTCCGCGAAGCGCTGCCCAACATTGCCGTTCCCTTCATCACCACTTTTGGTGCCCAGTTCACCCTGATGATTATCGGCGCCATCGTGGTCGAGCGGGTGTTCGGCCTTAATGGGGTCGGTGCTTTCTTCATTGAAGCGATCCGCTTCCGCGATTTCGTGGGCATGCAGGCCGTGCTTACCCTTTTTGTGGTGTTTTTCGTATCAGTTAACTTGTTTGTTGACCTCATCGCCATGTTCGCTGATCCGCGCCTTCGGCGCGCGAGGAGAGCATGAGATGAAACTCGGACGGCTTCCCTGGGCCATTCTGTCACCCGCCATTACTTTCGTCCTCATAGGTATCTTTGCGCCGCTGCTGATGACTCACGACACAGCCCAGCAGGACTATGGGGCACTTCTGCAAGGACCTTCGGCCTCCCACTGGCTTGGCACCGACTATCTTGGCCGCGACATGTGGAGCCGTATTATAGGCGGTGCACGGACATCGCTCGTTGCCATGGTCTTCGTGCTGGCGGCGGCGCTGGTGATTGGCGTCGTGATTGGCTCGCTGGCGGGTTACATCGGCGGCATCACAGAGATGGCACTGATCTCGGTGATCGACATCATGCTGGCATTGCCGTCTCTGGTAATCGCGCTTGCTCTGATGGGTGTCTTCTCAGGCGAAAACTTCACTTGGATGTCCGACTATTGGAAGATGATCCTGGCACTCACACTCGCGTGGTGGGCCAACTACGCGCGGATGAGCCGCGCCGTCGTGGTTTCTGAACTTCAGCAGCCCTACATCGAAGCTGCACGCGTGATGGGCGCTTCACATATATGGATCTTCGTGCGCCACATCCTGCCTCACGTCTTGGGCCTGGTCGTGGTCTATGCAAGTGCTGACGCGGGTGCCTTGGTGCTCGCCATAGCGACCCTTTCGTTCCTTGGCCTCGGCGTCGCGCCACCGGTGCCGGAATGGGGGCAGATGCTGGTCGATGGCATGAGCTATATCGAGGAGTATCCAAGCCTCGTCATTATTCCCGGTCTGGCGCTGACCGCCGTTGTTGTGAGCTTCAATCTGCTGGGCGAGGCTTTCGCGCTTCAGAAAGTGCCCAAGGCAATTCGCGGCAGCCTCCTACGACGCAAGAAGGCGGAGCGCGCGGCGGAAGACGAAGCACGCCGCAGGGTAGAGGCTGGTGCATGACCACTCCCGTCTATGCTGTCGAGAACCTGATCATTGACCTCTATACGCCCACCGTCTCGGTGCGCGCCGTCGATGGGGCAAGTTTCGAGATTCATCCCGGCGAAACTCTTGCGATTGTCGGCGAAAGCGGTTCTGGCAAAACGGTGATGACGCTTGGTCCTCTTGGCCTGTTGCCGGAAGGTGTTGCAATCGACATGCGCGGCACTGCCCGTGCGGATGGCCGTGATCTGGTTGCCATGAGCCAGAGCGAACTGTCAGCCATGCGCGGGGGTGAGTTCGGCGTCATCTTCCAGGATCCGATGAGCGCTCTCAATCCAATGCTGAAGATCGGGCCGCAGCTTGCCGAACAGGCGCGGCGCCATGCTGGACTATCTGCAGCGGATGCCCGCAAGGAAGCCGTGTCGCTTTTGGCACGGACCGGCATTCCTGATCCCGCAGATCGCTACGACCGTTACCCCCACGAACTATCCGGCGGCATGCTGCAGCGAGCGATGATCGCGCTGGCGCTCGCCGCAAAGCCCCGCGTGCTGATTGCAGATGAACCGACAACAGCGCTCGACGCTACAGTACAGGCACAAATTCTCGCGCTGATCAGGCAGATCCAGAAGGAAGACGGGATCGCCGTGGTGCTGATTACCCACGATATTGGCGCCGTGTCGGTGCTGGCCGATCGGGTGATCGTGCTCTACGCCGGGCAAATTGCCGAAGAAGGCAGCGCCATCGATGTGCTGACGAGGCCTGTTCACCCTTATACGAAGGGACTTCTGGCGTCTGTGCCTGACTTCCGGTCTGAGATATCCAGCGGCACACGCGAGATTCCCGGCCTGCCACCCAACCAGACCAAGGTCGAACCGGGCTGCCGTTTTGCCGAGCGCTGTTCCATTGCGCAGCCATCCTGCCTGGCACGTCGTCCAACGCTTTTACCGGTGGGCGATGGCAGCGTGCTTCACCGTGCCGCTTGCCCGGTGGTGTTGAATGCTCAAGGAGTGGCTCACCAATGACCACTTCGCCTGCAATCGAAACCAGTGGTTTGGCTATTCATTTCAAGACAGCCAGTGGCCTGGTCCGCGCTGTTGATGGTATCGACCTGACAGTTGCCCGTGGCGCGTTTCATGGCATCGTTGGGGAATCGGGTTGTGGCAAGACGACCTTGGCCCGCGCCATCGTCGGGCTCCAGACGGCCACAGCAGGCAGCGTCCGCATTCTTGGTCGCGACCGTACCACCTGGCAAAGGGATGACCGCAAGGAGTTCGCCCGCACCGTCCAGTTCATATTCCAGGATCCCTTGGGCTCCATGAGCCGCCGCCAGACGGTCGGCCAGACACTGGAAGAGCCCTTGCAAATTCACCGCCTCGGGTCTGCCACGGAACGCCGGAAGAAGGTATCCGAGCTTCTCGATCTTGTCGCAATTCCCTCAACCGTCCTCGATAGGCTGCCGCGATCATTGTCGGGGGGACAGCGGCAGCGCGTTTCAATCGCGCGGGCACTTGCGCTAAACCCGCAGATACTGGTGTGCGACGAGCCGCTCTCAGCGCTCGATGTTTCGGTCAGAGCACAAATCGTCAATCTCTTCGCACGCCTTCAAGCCCAGCTTGGACTGACCATTGTTATTGTCGCACACGATCTCGCAATCGTACGCGAGGTCTGTTCGGCGGTAACCGTGATGTATCTCGGCAAGACTGCAGAGGAAGGGGTATCTAAGCCTCTCTTTGCCGATCCGGCTCATCCCTACACGCAGGCTCTACTTTCCGCCGTGCCTTCGCCTGATCCCCGAATCGAGGCGTCAAGGTCGCGAATCCTCTTGGAAGGCGACCCACCATCGCCGCTCAATCCACCCACCGGCTGCCGGTTTTCGACACGCTGCCCGGTGGCGGTTGTACAGTGCCGGACAGCGGAGCCTGCATTGCGTCTCGTGCCGCACACCGGCCAAGCCGCTTGCCATCTTGCCGACTCTGGCACTCATCCGGTGCTGTAATGCATGGTAAGGCGCCGCTAGGTCGTCCAGACAGTCTGCACGCCCGCATTCGTGCCGATATCGAAGCACACATATTGTCTGGCGAATGGCCTCCTGGACACCGCATTCCACCCGAAACCACATTGATGCAGACCTGGGGCTGTTCACGCATGACGGTCAACAAGGCCGTGGCGGCTCTGGCGGTTGAAGGTCTTGTCGCGCGTAACCGGCGCGCTGGCACGGTGGTCGCTCAGCCACGCATGCGCGCTGCCATCCTGCGTATTCCCGACATCCGAGCCGAGATTGAGCAGCGTGGACTCCGCTACGAGTATAAGCTTCTATCTGACGAACGGCGTTCCGCCTGTTGTGTCCACCTCGGTACTGAAGGGCACCATCTCGGGTCGAGCCGTTTTGTGCGCTGCCTTCATCTGGCGGATGGAAGGCCACTGGTGCTTGAGGAGCGGCACATTTTTCTCGACGCGGTTCCCGAAATCGAATTGGCAGACCTCACGTCCGAACCACCTGGAACCTGGCTGCTTGGTCATGTGCCGTGGACCGAAGCGGAGCACCGCATCAGTGCTGTGTCCGCCGAAGGAGTAGCAGCAAAGGAGTTAGGCCTCACTTCAGGAGCACCTTGCCTCTATCTTGAACGGCGTACTTGGCGCGGTACTGAAACTGTCACCATTGCCAAACAGACAATCCGCGGCGATGCCTTCGATCTGGTCGCCCGTTTCGATCCTTCCGGACGCGCTTTGATTTCAGGTGCTTGATGACGCTTGGGGCATTTGCAAGAGGCAGCATGTTTCGGAGCATAGAAACGTGCCATGCGACCCAATTTCGACATAAAGCCTTTGTTAACCGACGTCGTACATGAGAATCGCGATGGTCAAGCGACTGCAGATCATTCTAATTCTGGTGCTGGCGGCCTTGATGGCCTCGCCGGTCGCTGGTGGATTTGCGGTCGCCGTTTCACATGGTGCGACCGCACTGGACCATGGCCACGACCACGGTCATGACCATGATTTTGACGAGCTGAGCGACGTCGAGATGCCCAACGGCAACGCGCCGAAGGACGGTCATGGTAAAGGCCATGACGCGAGCGACCACGTTCCAGGCAATCTGTTGCCAGAACACCAGCACACCACGATATCTTTTTCTCCTGTGAAATCAGGAAGAACATTGAAAGCGTCAAAGGCTTTCAATCAGCCGCCGCTGGAAAGACCCCCAAGGCTCTACACCCGCGACTGACATAACGGCCGCGTATCAGCGGCCATCTGCTTTCCACAATTACTGGATTCAAACATGACGACTCTCGGAAAGTCGCTGCACTCTCCATTTGGGGCTGCAGTCACGAAGCATGCGCTAGCGCTGCTCTTAATCCTGCCCGTCCTGTCACTCAGTGCAATGGCACATGCCGTAGCTGAGGGTGACAAGGGATACATTCAGGAAATATCAGGCATCAACATCCTGCCCTTCGTCTATCTCGGCGCCAAGCACATGGTCACAGGATATGACCACATCCTGTTCCTGTTCGGCGTCATCTTCTTTCTCTACAAGCTGAAGCACATCGGGCTCTACGTCACCCTCTTCGCCATCGGGCATTCCACTACGATGCTGCTCGGTGTCTATTTCAACATCGGCATCAACAGCTTCATCATCGATGCCATCATCGGGCTTTCGGTGGTCTACAAGGCGCTGGACAACATGGGCGCCTACCAGCGCTGGTTCGGCTTCCAGCCCAACACCAAGGCGGCGACGCTGATTTTCGGTCTCTGCCACGGCTTCGGCCTGTCGTCGAAGATCCTGGAGTACAACATCGCCCCCGATGGCCTCGTGCCAAACCTCCTCGCTTTCAACGTGGGCGTGGAAGTGGGTCAGCTTTTGGCACTCGCGGCGATCCTCATCATCATGGGCTACTGGCGCCGGAGCGACAGCTTCTGGCGGCATGCCTACACCGCCAACACGGTGATGATGTCCGCAGGCTTCGTGCTCATCGGCTATCACCTCACCGGCTACGTCATCTCCTAACTCCCAATCGCGAAGGAACACACAAATGTATAACTCCGACATCCCCACCCGCGCCGAACTGCCGACCACGAAGCAGCTGCTGCGCTCCACCGGCATCGCCATCGTCTCGGCCGCCGCCATTCTGGTGACGGTCGTTCTCCCCGCCGAATACAACATCGATCCTACGGGGCTCGGCAAGGCGTTCGGGCTTGCCGAAATGGGTGAAATCAAGCAGCAGCTCGCGGAAGAAGCGGAGCGCGACCGGCTGATGGACGAGCAACCGCAGCCCGCTACACCCGCACCTGATCAGCAGTCCAGCCTGCTCGGCCAGATCTTTTCCGGCCTGTTCATCAGCTCGGCCCATGCGCAGGAGGCTCCGGCAACCCGTTCGGACACCATGTCCATCACGCTGAAACCGGGCGAAGGCACGGAAGTGAAGCTCACCATGGTAAAGGGCGCCCAGGTGAACTTCACGTGGGCCGTCGAAGGCGGTGTCGTCAACTTCGATCTCCATGGCGACGGCGGCGGCAATGAAATCAGTTACGAGAAAGGCCGCGCCGTGCCCGGTGCCGAGGGCACGCTCACAGCCGGTTTTGATGGCAATCATGGCTGGTTCTGGCGCAACCGCGGTAAGGCGGATGTAACCCTCACGCTCAAGACGGAAGGCGCCTACACCGACATCAAGCGCATGATGTAAGTGTAACCAGACCTTCGATGCTGCCTGCTGGGACACACCAGCAGGCAGTCCGCAGGGTTTAGCCCAGTTGAACCAATGCAACGCCTCACCCCGTGCCAATCTGTTCGACAGCAGTCGCTGCATTGTCCGAGTGAGCGTCACCAATCATCAACGGTCGCAACAGAGGGGAGGACACCGATTTTGGAACTGGAAAAGGCGAAAGACCGAGGCGTCAGTTCAATACTTGATCAGGAAGGCTTCAAAGATCATTCCGCTTCTCGTCTCAAGCGGGCTCTGTTGCTTCTGAGGGAACACGGCGTTCTGGAGATCGTGAACCGGGTGCGAAAGCAGGGACTGAAAGCCAGCATCAGTTTTATCGGCCGGAACATCCGTCATTCTATCGCGGCGAATGCCTCCAAGCGCTTTGATCGAGCGCTGGGCGTTGATACTGCGGGATCACTGCAGCTGGAATATCTGACAATTGAAAGCCCAAATGCCAGCCATGGCACTGAGGCCGTTTCGACGTCCTCGAAGTCCTTCGACTGGATGTTGAAGAATCTCCCCGGGCCACTCTCAGATTACACTTTTGTAGACATTGGTTGCGGCAAGGGCCGTACCTTGCTCTTGTCCCGCGGTTATGGCTTTTACCGCGCGATAGGCGTCGAATTTGCCCTCGAATTGGTGGAAATTGCCCAGAGAAACCTGGTCACCATCAATCGGGATTTTCCTGGCGGCGCATCGGTTGTTCATCGGGATGCTTCGCTATTCGACTATCCACGCGGACCGCTCGTTGTTTACCTGTACAATCCGTTTGGGCCCGAAGTTATGGGCCAGGTGATCCAAAATCTTGCAACTCACCTCTCGTCCTGCGCAGATGATTGCTATGTCATCTATGGAAGTTCGAACGCCGCCACATTGACATGGTTCGAACCGCTGCTGGCCGAAACAGATTTGTTTGAGCAATGCCCCACACAACCGATGCCGCTTTTCTGGGATGCAGTCCGAACAATTCACTACTGCGTCTATCGTAGAAAGAAGGACACGCAGGCCAGTCATATGCAGAGAGCATCAACCAGTAATCCGGAATAAAAGATCTGTGTGGGATCCTTTTCGCTCTACCTGAATTTCATCACGATGTTCTGGTAGCTGCGCGACTTCACGGGCAGGATTGAATAGCCAGCAGCGGCGTCAACAGACAACAAGTAGGATCGGATCATGGACAAGAACGACCAGCAGGCCATTGAAGGCCTCTTCGGGAAACTCGCCGAGGTGGAAAAACAGTCAGCGCCGCGGGATGCCGAATCCGAAGCCTTCATCCGCGAGCGCATCGCACGCCAGCCGGGCGCGCCCTACTACATGGCGCAGACCATTGTTGTACAGCAGCAGGCGCTGGAAGCGGCCCAGGCACGCATCGAAGAGCTCGAATTAGAGACGTCCGAGAGCCCGCGCCCGTCCGGCGGATTTTTCGGTGGGCTGTTTGGTGACAATCGTCCCCCTGCCCGATCCAGCTCCGTGCCGCAAATCGGGCGTCCAGGCGGATCCACGGTGCTGCAGCCGATCCCGGCAGCCGCCCAGGCACAGCGTGGCGGCGGAGGCTTCCTTGCAGGTGCCGCCCAGACTGCCTTAGGCGTTGCAGGCGGCGTGCTGCTCGGCAATGCGCTTGGCGGCATGTTCGGCGGCGGAAGCGAAGCTCAAGCGGCGGAAGCGGCTGCCGAGGAGCCTCAAGTCGATGATGCAGGCGCAGGCGACAGTTCCGATTTTGGCGACATGGAGTTCTGATCAGGTGGACCCTGAGATGCAATAAGGTCAACATCAGTCGTTACTATGCCACCGTTTTCGCGTAGGGAGCGGGCGGGCCATCACTGCTGAAGGCAACCTTGATGCTTGCAACCCTGAAGAACCCGACCTTCCGCCACCTTTTCGCCGCGCAGATCGTGGCACTGGTCGGGACGGGCCTTGCGACGGTCGCACTGGGGCTCCTTGCCTGGCAGTTGGCGGGAGATAATGCCGGCGCTGTGCTTGGAATGGCTCTGGCAATCAAAATGGTGGCCTATGTCACGCTTGCTCCGCTGGCGGCCGCCGTGGCCGAGCGCCTGCCGCGCCGGGCCTTCCTCGTCGCACTGGATCTGATCCGTGCAGGCGTGATCGCCTGCCTGCCTTTCGTTGATCAGGTCTGGCAGGTCTATGTGCTGATCTTCTTGCTGCAGGCGGCTTCTGCCGGGTTTACCCCTGCGTTTCAGGCAGTAATCCCAGACGTTCTGAAAAATGAAGATGAATATACCAACGCCCTGTCTCTGCTCCGTCTGGCCGAAGACCTGGAACAGCTCGCCTCGCCCATGATCGCTGCCCTGCTTTTGACGGTGGTCAGCTTTCCGGTGCTATTCGCGGGCACAGTCGTAGGGTTCGTGGCCTCGGCCCTGCTCGTTGTCACCGCGCGTCTTCCAGATCGGGCACGGGGAGAAGCCAGCCATTTCTGGGCCGATGTGACCAAGGGCATCCACATCTACATTGCCACACCCCGCCTGCGCGCGCTGATGGTGATGGAGGCCGCGGTCGCGGCGGCTGGCGCAATGGTCTATGTGAATACAGTAGTGCTGGTGCAAGCGAGATTGGGTCTGGGTGAAGAATCTGTTGCACTGGCATTCGCAGGTTTCGGCGCGGGGTCGATGCTGGCGGCATTCCTGCTCCCGCGCGTGCTTGAACGGCTGGAAGACCGCCCCGTGATGATTGGCGGCGCCGCGCTGATGGTGGCGGGCGTAGCAGTTGTGCCGCTTGTGGGCGATTTAACTTCGCTCATCGCGCTTTGGGCCGCAATCGGCTTTGGATTTTCCCTGACGCAGACTCCGATCGGACGGATCATCAACCGTTCAGCCCGTGAGGCTGACCGTGCCGCGGTCTTTGCCGCCCAGTTTGCCCTCTCCCATGCCTGCTGGCTGGTGACATATCCGCTGGCGGGCTGGATCGGTGCGGGCGCTGGGCTGAGTGTCGCAGCTTTGGTTCTGGCAGGGATCGGGGGGCTTGGGCTGGTTGCCGTCCTGCGGCTGTGGCCTGTACAGGATGCAATTGACCTGCCTCACGACCATCCGGATTTGACCCCAGACCATCCACATTTGGCTGAGCGTGGCCCACACCATGTCCACGTATATGTGATCGACGATCTACATCGCCGTTGGCCGCGCGCATCTTGATTGCGCCAACCCATTGTTCATGACTCAAGTTGTCTTGAATCACCTCCAACAAACAACCAAGCGATCAGAGCCCCCAGCATTCCCCCGAACAACACAGTTCCGGCCAACCACGGCAAATCAGCACGCGTCAGGCTGGCTTCACCCGAGTCACCTGCCGAAGATCTCCGCAAGAGGCATAGTATCGTCAACCCGCTACCCGAGCCGAGATAGAGCAGACCGGCGAGCAGCCACGAGCTGATGTCACCGATGAGCAGCTTGGCCAGTGGCGTTGACATCCCAAATAAGCCTGCAGCAGCAAGAACGATGAGCGGCGCGCGGCAGTTAGTGACTTGCATAGACTTTCGATGCGCCATCTGTCGTGAAGATCAACACGTCGTAGGGGTCGGCTGTCCCACCCATCTCCATCCCCGGCGAGCCCATCGGCATGCCCGGCACAGCTAGGCCGCGCGCATCCGGCTTCGCTGCGAGGAAGGAGAGGATATCCTCCGGCGGCACGTGGCCCTCGATCACGTAATCTCCAACGACAGCCGTGTGGCATCCGGAAATTTCCTCCGGCACACCCAGTCCTGTGCGGCGCGACGCTAGTTCAGGATCATCCAACATGGTGACGGAGAATCCGGCCCGCCGCATATGTGCGGCCCAGATTTCACAGCAGCCACAGCCAGGGTTGCGAAAGGCTTCAACAGCTGGAAGCGCCGCTGCAGCGGAAAGGCTCATGCGTCCTGACAAGAACAGCAGTGCCCCGCCTGCCAATACGAGGCTACGGCGCGAAAGAATGGGCTGGGCGAATTTTGTCTCTGTCATGGACGCTTCCTCGAATATCAATGGCGCAAACGAGTCTATCGACCACCAGCAGTAGTGCAAATCAATTTGTGTTGCCATTCAGAAAGGCGATCTCCTGCGACAGAGTCGACTGCCCGTCTGTGCGATTGCTCACCGCCTCCTCTACAGGATCCCGGTGAGGAAGCGGTCGGCGCGGGAGCTCCTCTGATAAAATTGCCGGACCAATCCGACGGCCACAATCCCTGTAATGGCACCCCCCGCGACGTCGGAGACGTAGTGCATGCCCAAATAGACGCGCGAGATCGAAATCAGGATTGCGCCTAAGAGATAGAGCCATTTGCCGCGATGGTGGAAGACTATCATTGTCAAGGCAACGGCGAAAGCGGCAGTGGCATGATCGGATGGAAATGAAGGGTCAAGACTAGCCTCAACAAGCAACCGCGTCACACCGTCGTCGTAGGGCCGCACTCTTTGCACAAATTGCAATAGCGCCTGATTAAGTGCCAGTCCGAGCAGGAATGACAGCCCAGCTGTTACCAGCACGTGGCGCGTCTGATAGCGGCCGGACTTTGACCACCATTGTCCTGCTACCGTTACGACCATAACCGGAACGCCAGTCAGCGATACCAGTCTCATCAAACTATCCGCCAACGCGACATGCCCTGCGAAGCTGTTGACGGAATAAGTGAGCCAGGCATCAATGAACCAGAACAAAGGCAGTTCGCTGGTCATGCGGTGGGACGCAACATGCGGATGAGTGTGCCGTCCTTCTTCATGAACTGGTGATAAAGCGCTGCAGCGGCATGCACAGCGATGAGACCGATGAACACCGGTTTGGCCCAGGCGTGAATGTCGCCAAAGGGGCCCTCGACGTAATAACCCAGGAGACCGGTGACGGGGACGGCCACCAGAAGCACGTAGAACAATCCGTGCGCTAGCCGTGCCATCATGTCTGTCCAATAGGGTTGTTCGGAATGGGCCGGAGGCTTGCCGCGCGTCAGACGCACGGCAAGCCTTAAGGCCACAAGCGCCAGAATTGCGATGCCGAACCAGTAGTGAAACCAGGCCAGCCACGCATCAGACGCTGCCAGAACGGTGCCTTCGGCAACGGCATCAACGGCGTGCGTCATGCTTTCACCGAAGAACAGTTGAAATATGACCAAGGCGGCGATGATCCAGTGCAGGGAAATCTGCAGAAGGGAGTATCCAGCCGGCTTGGCATCGCTGGTAAAGGTAGCATCAAGGGTGGTCATGATTATTTCCAATATACATTTGAGGCGAAGAGGCAGGGCCAACGCAGTCCCGCCTCCGCAGTTCTATTTTCAGGCCGCTGAACCAGTGACGAGTTTTTCATCACCGTCATGGGTGACCGACATGTAGATGACGATTGCCACAATGGCCGAGAGGAACATGGCACTGGTGATAACCGTGCCATAACCCAAGCCGCCGTATTCCGTTGGCTGAGACAGGAGATCGCCAAAGGACGCGCCGAGTGGCCTGGTGAAAATATAGGCCAGCCAGAACATCAAGATGGCGTTGAGCTTGAAGACGGCATAGCCGATGTAGAACGAGGCGATGATGGCGCAGAACAGCAGGCCGGTTGTCAGATAGCCAAGCTCGTATTGCTCGGCCACAAGGTCGCCAGCGGCGGTGCCCAGCGCGAATGTGAAGAGAATGGCGAGCCAATAGAAGGCCTCGCGCCGCGTGGTGAAGATCGTGTGGATCGACAAGGTCTTCTCAGATGCATACCAGGCAGCGAACGTCGCCGCCAAGGCAAGGGTGAATGTGATTGTCGTCGTTGTCAGGGGTACGCCGAAGATGTCGATGAGGCAGTCGGTGATCAAGGTGCCGACGACGCTGATCAGGACAACGGCCGCCCAATAGTAGGGGGGAATATATTTCTTCTGCGCGAACTGGAAAAACAGTGCGACGGCCAGCACGGCGCTCATCAGTGCTGCCGTCGCCGTGAGGCCGAGGCCCAGGCTTACGGCCAGATAGTCGGCAGCCGTCTCGCCCATGGTGACCGCCATGAGCTTGATCAGCCAGAAATCAACGGTGACCTTTGGCACGCGATTGTAGATATTTGCAGGGGTTTGGGTTGCCAGTTCTGGCATGACGCTTCTCCTCGAACTTTCAGGTGACGGCCGGATGATGATTATTTGGTCACGATGGCAAGAGCATCATTGAAGAAGCCGTCAGCACGGCGGTCATCTTCGGCTGTGCAGCGCTCTTCGCCCTTGGCCTTGAGGTCAGCCACGGCTTTTGCGTCGGCTTCACTCAGCTTGGCCTTGGCCAGGGCATCATTGAGGGTGGCAAGGACATCTTCGCAAGGAACAGCAGCAGCCGCGTTGGCGAGCGAGCTGAAACCGCCAACCGTGGCAATAGCAATCATCGACGACACGAGCAGGAACTTCTTCATGGGATACCTCCAGAATTCAGGAGGTCTCGTGGCAATTGGCCTGCCTCCAGTGTCATGGGTTTTGCCAAATCGCGCCTTACAGGGCTTTGAATGCAAGCTTACATCTTTGTAAGTGCGGCGCCGCATTTGCGTAAGGTGCCCTCACTAATGCGGAAGTTCCATTTCAGGCCGCCAATGATCTCGAAATGCTCGATGAAGCCGCGCAGCAACTTGAGCGCCAATAACTTCGGCTCCACCAGGTCCGCTATCGGCTTGCCAAGCGAAACCAGCAAATCGCGCGCTTCAATTTAGGTCGGGTAGCCGTCGTAATAGTCCCAGTCTGTTTCGACCTAATGCCCATAGAAGGGGACACCGAGATGAACACTGTAGCTGGTCTTTGCCTCAGCAGCAGGCGCTAGAGCCATAACGCTCAGCGCTACACTACCTGCCTGTGGCAATGCCCTCTTCCACGCGAAGGGACTTTTCAATGGCGTTGAAGGCGTTCTCGTATATGTGCCGTCCGTATCTTTAAGGATGGCAACCCGGTTAAGTTCGGCGGGGAAATCAACAACATAATCATCGGGGGTGAGATCGCGGCCTCCTACTGCAGCAGTTCCGACAGGGCAAAATTAAGTTCTCGGCGGCTCAAACGCCGCAGCCTCAGGAGCTTGCTGGCGGCATGGTTCTCGACAGGCTCGGTCTCGATGAAGGTCACGCGATGGTCGAAGACCTTCGCCGTCAGCAGATGAAGGTAGTTGATCCGATCCATCGACGTCAGGCCGATGCGGGTACCCGGCCGGCAGAAGATCGTATTGTGCATGGCCGATCCATCTTCGCCAACCACGACATCGGCGTGGTGGAAGATATCCCGCTGCTCGGCCAGCGGTAGCTTATGGGGTGCGACGACTTCGAAACCGTTCTTCTCCAGCAACCCCTCGATGCGGTCCGCATTAACGAGCCGGCGAAGGTTTATCGAGTTCGTCCAATCGCGCCGGGAGATGGCAATCTTTCGCGACCGGGGCCTTGCAGAATCGGAAGCTGACTTCGCCAGACCCTCACTCAGCTTCATCCAGGTGGCCCGAAGGGCTGCGTCGTCGCCGCTATTCAGGATCCGGGCGATGCTGGGCACGATCAACCGCCTGACGCGCACGAAGCCCGAGCTGACCGATCTTGGCGACAGGAATTTCACTGGTGCGATAGTGTGCGCCATCACTTCGCTCCACGACTGCCCCGATTGGCAGAAGAACGGCAGATCGCCATGGCCGAATGCCACAGCCATGTCGATGCGGGTCAGGAACTCCAGAATCCAGTGGCCGTAATTGTCGTAATGGGGCGCCAGATTCAGGACCGCTGCATCGAGTTCCGTCATCCGGCTGGCCGCCGCCGCATCGAGCAGCACGGTGCCGTCGACGATGGTGAGGCCCAAAGGCTTTTCGAATTTCCGCAATTCCCGCTCGCTCCAGCCGAGCATGCTGCCGGTCCAGCAGGTGCGGTTATTCAAATCGAGGATCAGGCCGACGGGAGGTGCCAAGACCACATCCCGAAGTTCGAAGACACCGGTTGGAAGGTCGGGGTCTGGCGGGTGAGGGGCCGCCAGAAAGGCGCGCGCCTTGTCATTTAGACCACCCTTGCCAAACACATTACGCGCATCCGGCATGAACCGTATCCGGCCCTGCGGCCGAAACAGCAAGTTGGGCGCGATCTCATGGGTCTCGCCAGCTGCAAGCTCGCGGCCCGACAACAGATGATCGACCGATCTGACTGCTAATTCCATGGGTTGTGGCGCTCAGCTCGAGGAGGCGGGGTTCGAGCCCGGCCGAAGGCACTCATGGTGCTCGGCTTTCGCGTCGGCATCACTCAGCTTGGCCTTGGTCAAGCCATCGTTCAGGGTAGCAAGAACATCTTCGCAGGGAACGGCAGCAGCCGCGTTGGCGAGTGTGCTGAAACCGGAAACCGTGGTCACTGCAATCAGCGAGGACACGAGCAGGAACTTCTTCATGGGATACCTCCAAAATCCAGGAGGTCTCATGGCAATTGGCCTGCCTCCAGCGCCATGGGTTTTGCCAAACCGGGGCTTACAGGGCTTTGAATGCAAGCTTACATCTTTGTAAGTGCGGCGCCGCATTTGCGTAAGGTGCCCTCACTAATGCGGGAGTTCCCTTTCAGGAGTTCCCATGCGCTCGGTCTCTACGCTCGTCCTTTTGGTTGCTGCCGCCATTCCAAACAGTTCGGCATTTGCTGCAGATGCAACTGCACCAGAGGACTGCACCAGTCCCTGCCTGGTCTACGAAGGAACAGCGGATCTGACAGGCGAATGGCTTCACCCCAGTGATTCTGCCATCGGCAACAGTTACCTGCTGCTGCCGACCTCCGAGAACAACTTCACAATGAAGGCGACCGACTCGTTGTCATTCATCGCCAATATCGTTACAGAAAAAGTGATTGATCCCAATCCCGGTGACGACATGATATTCTCGGGGCTGGGGCTGTATGCCGATGTGCTGCAGGCCCAATATGACTTCGAAAATGTCAGCATCTGGGGTGGAAAAATCCATCCGGTCTTCGGCCGTGCATGGGATGTGACCCCCGGCCTCCATGGCACCGATCTGGCTGACGGGTATGACCTCGCAGAGCGGATTGGCGGCGGCGCCAGTGTCAGTTTTGATGCGGGCGGCATGGCCAACACGTTGCAGGCCAGCGCCTTCACCATCGACCGGACGTTTTTGAGCGCGTCGCTTTTCAGCAACCGTGGCCGCACGTCTTTGGCAGACGGCGTTGCGGGCAATACCGCCGGGGTCTCGTCCTTCGCCGTGGCGCTCGATGGCTGCATGGGTGCCGAGACCGATGTCTGCTATGATGAAGGCGATTTCGGATACCAGCTCGCCGCCCGCTATCAAAAGGGAGGGGACGGCAGCGATGGCAATGAACTCGGCTTTCTGGGCAGCATCAACAAGTCCATCTCCCTTACGGATGAAGCAACGTTGCGCCTGTTCGGGGAGGCGGCATTTCTCAGGAATTTTGACGGTACGGCCGACAATGCCATGGTCTTGACGGGTTCCGGCGCATTGGAAATGGGTTCGATGACATATTCGATAGCCTATTCCCAGCAAAGGACGCTGGTGTCCGGCGGCGCTGATGCGACCGCGCATCTCTTTGACGCCACGGCCATGTATGATCTTGGCGACACAGTCTCTCTCGCGGGCGAAAAATGGTCGGTGGGAGCGGGATACAGTTTCTCCACGGTGGATGGCGAAGACGTGCAGACCGTCGGAATCAAGCTTGCGACGGAATTTGGTGCGAGCGTCCCCTTTTCACACTGATCGCGCGCCACCCACGGTTTACAGACAAGTAAGTGCGCAGCCCAGTTCCCGTGATGTTTGATCTGTAGATTTGCACTATGCGGGAAATCGTTCCCGCTCACTTCAGGAGGACGTTTTGAAGAGACTTCTTATGGCAATGGGACTCTTGACCTCATCTATCGCCGCGCCCGCCATCATCCAGGTTCAACCGGCCATGGCGGCAACGACACTTTCGAAACTGGGAGACCTTTCCGGCATGCGCAAGATCGTCGCTGATACACTCGCCCTGGTCGAGGCCGGCAAGACGCAAGATGCTGTGAAGCGCATCAACGACTATGAAACAGCGTGGGACCAAAGTGCGAAGAAGCTTCGCAAGCTCGACACGGAAACCTGGCGGAAGATTGATGACGCATCCGATGTGGCTCTCTCAACTGTGCGCTATCCGTCAGCCACCCCTGATGAAATGAAAAAGGACTTGTCCGACCTCATCGCGGTCTTGGATAATCCAAGCCTGTAAGCGCCGGAACCTCATTCACCTTGGCCACCTTGTGATTTTGAACAAGGTGGCTTTCATCTCTGTGGTGGAAACGCCATCACAACGCGCAGGCCAGGGCAATTGTCCTCCAGTGTCAGTTTAATGCCGTGCAGTGTGGCAATGGCTGAAACCAGCGCCAATCCAAGCCCATTGCCTGCCGAAGTTCTGGAGGAGTCAAGCCTATAGAAATGTTCGAATACCTTGCCGCGTTGCTCGGCAGGGATGCCGGGACCGTTGTCGACAATCGTCGCGCGGGGGCCAGCCTCAGAGTTGCTGAGGCTCAATGAAACTCGCGTGCCTGCTGCCGTATGACGAATGGCGTTTTCGACAAGATTCACGATCATCTGCAACAATAATTCGCCATCGCCAAAATAGTGAATGCTATCCGGGACGGATACTTCGAGGGCCTTCGCCTGATCCTCGGCAACGGCCTGATAGGCGTCGGCGACCCGCTCGAAAAGGCCTGACAGATCCACATCCTTGAATCCTGCCTTGCGTGATCCGGACTCGATCTGGGCGATGCGCAGAAGTGCTGCAAAGGTTGCCAGCAACTGGTCAGACTCCGCGATAGCATTGTCGATAGCTGCTGAATAGGAGGCATTGCTAGCGGGCCTTGCCTTTGCTTCCTCCAGGCCCTGACGCAAGCGGGTCAGGGGTGACCTGAGATCATGGGCAATGTTCGAGCTGACCTGTTTCAGGCTTTCGAGCAGGGACTGATTGCTCTCGAACAGGCGATTGAGGTTGGCGGACAGCCGGTCAATTTCGTCGGCTGTGCCACGCACGGGAATGCGCTGCTTCAGCTTGCCGTCCATGATGGCAAGGCTGGTGGTATTGATATCGTCTATGCGCTGCAGGAATCCCCGGCTCGCGAGATATCCTGCAGCAACCGCCAGAACAAATGCCAGCGCAGCTGACCACAAGAAGCTGTCAACGATAGCCTCTTGCGCCGCCCGCAACCGGTAAGAATCCTCACCCACATAAAGAAAGTATCCATCCGACAGGTGTATGCCCTCCCCCCAGATTTCGTGATCTTCATCGGGCAATATCTCGATCTTGGCCATTGCAGCTTCGCCAACGGTGCCTTCGGACCAGCCGTCAACCGGAACCACACTGTCTATGTTGCCAGCCAGTTTTTGGCCCGAAGAGTCGCCAAGGAAGTAGAAGCCCGAATTCTTGGCGCTGGCGGTTCGCTCCTTGATGTCCTGTATAATGGTGTCGACGCCGTCCGAATTAGCCTCTTCCGCGAGCATATTGAGCTGGCTCCGGACATCTGTCTGCATCTGGGTGCGCAACGCCGCATAGGTTGTGAGATATGTTGTGAAAAGCAACGCTACCAGACAAGCCGCGAAGATCAGGCAAAACAGAGCCGTCAGCTGAAAGCTGATCGTCCGAAAGATGCGGCTATTCAGCACGGAGCGTGTATCCAACACCGCGCAGCGTCTTCAGGAGTTCCTTGCCGAAACCTTTGTCGATCTTGGCGCGCAGGCGGCTGATGTGGGTTTCAACGATGCTTGTTTGCGGATCGAAGTGGAAATCCCAGACAGTCTCCAGCAACATGGTACGCGTCACCACCCGGCCTTCGCTGCGCATGAGATATTCAAGCAGCTTGAACTCCTGAGGTTGAAGGTCGATCGCCTTCCCGGATCGTGTAACAGCTCGCTTAAGCAGATCCATCTCCAAGTCACCAACCCGCAGAACTGTTTTCGTTTGGCTGATCGGCGGCCGCCGAAGCACCGCACCGAGCCGGGCCAGAAGTTCGGAGAAGGCAAACGGCTTGACGAGATAGTCGTCGGCGCCGGCATTCAGGCCTTCGACCCTATCGTCAATTCCCCCCATTGTCGTGAGGAAGATGACGGGAGACTGATTGCCGGTGGCACGCAGCATTTTGACAATTGTCAGCCCATCGACACCAGGCAGCATCCTGTCCACGATGAGGGCATCGTATCGTTCTCCTGCGGCGAGAAACAGGCCGTCCTTGCCATTGGCAGCGTGATCGACCACGTGACCGTGTTCCTTCAGACCCCGCACCACATAATCCGCCATGCGGGCATCATCTTCTATGATGAGTATCTTCATGCCTGCCGGTATTCTTGCCTTCTCGATACCCGAATTCGTGACGTGGAGCGGCCGTCCGGCGGAATCCGGTTCGGTCGGGTGATCTCTGACATCGGGCGGGGTCATCTTGTCAACTGTTCTTGTCTGCTTGGTCATGGCCTGCAGATTGCCACGCGCCAACTCTCGGCACGCTTACCGCCCGTTTAACAAACGGTAAGGTCCGGCAGAGCATACGAAATTGTAACTCGGGAGCCGCCACCAGGTCCCAATCGGGCAACATCTTCAAGATACGCACAAGGGCATGATGCCTTTGCGCTGATCAAGGAGATCGACATGACACATCGCAAATTCGTTCTGGCCAGTCTCATTCTGCTACCGCTGGGCCTTGGCTTGGCCGGAGTGGCCGTCGCTGGAAGCCCCCAGTTGGCAATCCCGCACGGTGTCCTCAAGGTCGCGGAAAACGGCCAGAACAACGGCAAAGATGCCGAAACCCAGGATGGCGTCCAGGACGAAGGGAAAGTCGAATCGAATGATGGTGCTCAGGACGAGGGCACTGTCGAATCGAATGATGGCACCCAGGACGAAGGCAATGTCGAGTCCGGGAACGATGGCCCGGACAAAGGAGGCGCCAACTCCGAACACGAAAACCAAGGGGAAGAGAACGGCGAAAACTGAACCCGATTGACTTGACACCATTGAGCCAGGCAGGCCGACAGTCTGCCTGGCTTTTTTTGCTCGGATGAAGGTGCCGCACCGCCTTGCCCCACAGCCAAGCGCGAGACAGCCGGACGGAGAATCGCCACGGACAAGGCGAATTGCCTTGCCGTGGCGAACTTCGGCGCTTTCGCTCCCGCCGTCAGCTCCGGCGGATTGCGAAGGACAAGGGCTCAGCCCAGCGCGTTCGGAATAGCGCTGGGCCAAAGCAGCAATCCATCAATCGGCTTGCTCGGCACCGCCCTTGTCCTTCTTCAACTCGATCTGGACCGGGGCGTAGCCTTCGGCCGCGAGTTGAATCGTGAAGAGCTTTGCATTCTGCGAGGTGCGGTAAATAGAATTGGGATTCTCACGAAAATGCCCGGGACTTCCGGACTCGTCGAGATTCACTGCGACGGTTTCGCCCTTCTTGATCACAAGTCCTTTAAGGGGCTTGTAGTAGGCTTCGGACTTGCCCGTGCCGCTGTCGTTGATCGTGTAGAACAGCTTCAGGCTCTTTAAGTCTTCGCCTGCGGTATTCTTCACCTCGAGTTCGAGATGATCAGAAACGTCCTTTTTTGTTGCCGGATCAAAATTGTCCTCGACCTTGGCGGTAAATGTGAATCCATTGGGCTTGCCACTCTGTGCAATGGAATTGTCGGCATTGACGGGGGCCTTGTCCGCGAGGTCGTTGGCGCCGTCTCCATCGGTGTCGGGGTTCATCGCGTCGGTGCCAAGTACCGGCTCGGCCTTGTCGGGCACACCGTCACCATCGGTGTCGGTTGCAGCATAGGCCGGCAGGGCATGCAATGAAGTTGCAAGCACAAACGCTGCAACCGTAAGCTTGGAAATCTTCTTCATGTTAATTCTCCTTGATCAGACGGGTGGGGTTCAGGGGACGCAGCAGCAGAATGCCTGCCAATGCGGTAAAGACGCCGATGAGCCACCACAGATCGTGGATGCGCTCCTGCATAATCTGGGCAATCGGCATGCCGAGATAGGTGTCCTTGATGCCCAGGATCGCGAAGCTCAGCCGTTCGAAGTGCTTTGCCGGCGAAGCTTGTTCAATGCCATCACGCACAGTCTCGTATGTCGCGAAGGTCTTGAGTATTTCGATTTCCTGAGGTTTGGCGATGTTCAAGGTGCGGAATATGCCACCGGCAACCTGGTTGTCCGGATCGAGCGTGTCGCCGATCTGCGGTGCGACGAGCACCAGCGCCAGCCAGACTGCGAACGCGGCAAGAAGGGCCGAGGGCAACTTCCGGAACGTCAGGGCAAACAACAGGCCCAGCATGAAGAAGATGCCCACATACAGTGTGGCCGCCATCAGCGTGATGCCAAGCCGCCCATAGCTGTCGAAGCCAAGTCCGATTCCGCCAATGGCATAGAGCGCCAGGCTGGCAATCAGGAAAGTGGCCGACAGCCCGGCCGCAATCACGATGCCGTTGCCAAGCAGCTTGCCAAGGATGAACTGGGCATCGCTCAGCGGCCGCGTCAGCACCAGCTGCAGCGTCGCATTGCCTCGTTCCACCGCCGCCGCGCGATAACCCAGCACGATACCGATGATGCCGCCAATGATCTCGATATGCTCGATGAAGCCGCGCAGCAACTTGAGCGGGAAGAACATCGGCTCCACCAGGTCCGCTATCGGCTTGCCAAGCGAAACCAGCAGATCGCGCGCTTCAATGTAGGTCAGGTAGTCGGCCTTCTGAGCCGCGGCGGCAACCGCAAGCGAAACCAGGCCGGCAAGGGTCAGAAAGCCTGACAAGACGAGCAAGATTTTCGTGCGGCGCGCATCGGCGAGATCCTTTGCGGCGAGGATCCACACCGGCTTCAATTGATTAGTCACGATAGGCGCTCCGGGATTTATCCAGTGTGGTTGCAGCGCGCAGGTAGAGGGCGCCGGTGACAAGGCAGGCCGCAACGAGGGTGAACAGAGCGCTTGCCGAGGTGGTCGATGTGCCGGCGCCCGTCATCACCTGGAGGCTGCTCGCCGCCAAAAAGCGGTAAGCTTCGGCAATTGAAAGCGGCCCCAGGACGGCTGATGTAAAGTCAAAGAATGCGGATTGGGGCGGGACAATGTTGGCGCTCATAGGATTGAGTGCCGCCATTGGCCCGATGTTGGCGGTGACCTGAGGTACGATGAAAGTCATGGTGAGCCAGGCTGTAACCGGCACGAGAAGCGCCAGAGATTCGGATTCGAACCTGGCGGCGCTCCAGGCGCCAAGCAACGCAAAGCCCAACATATAGAGCGCTGACCCACCATAGAATGTGGCGAGCCCGCCAAGGTCAGACGCCGGGAACGATATGCCGGGCAGCATAAGCAGCGTCAGAACATTGATCGACGCCGATATGCCCAGCACCGCAATGATGATGAAGCTCAGTGCTGCAATCTTTCCGGCCGCTAGCGCCTTGACGGACACTGGCCTTGATGCCGTCAACGGCACGACACCCTGTTTGCGGTCGACTGAGACGGTCTGATAACCAAGTACGAGTGAGGCAAGTCCGCCAAGCAGCGCGACATATGTCACCATGTTGCGAAAGAGACTGAGCGGCGGAGTATCGCCAACCGGATTGGCAGGAACCGTTTTTCCCTGCGCCTGCAGAACTGGCAGTGCCTTTTCGTATATTGCGTTCACTGTATTGGTGGCCGACCAGCCGAGATAGGCCGCGACGAGAACCATGACGAGAAAGAAGGCAACCAGAAGCACAACCGTGCGGTCGCGATAGGTGAGCTTGAGCGACAAGGCCGCGCTCTTCCGCGCGGCGGAGGCAAAGGAGACTGATCCCATATCAGGCTGCCTTGCCGGGGACTACGGACAGGTAAAAATCTTCCAGTGCGCGGTCGTTGCCGAACCGCATCATCACCTCGTCGATGCCGGCCTGATAGACAAGCTTGCCACGGTTCAGAACACCGATCGAGGTGCAGGTCTTGGAGACTTCGCTGATCAGATGCGTGTTCATGAAGATCGTCATGTCTTGCTGCTGATTCAGTTTGGTGATCAGATTGCGCAACTGGCGGATGCCGAGCGGATCGAGCCCTGATGTGGGTTCATCGAGAAACAGCACCGAAGGCTTGTGAAGAATTGCCTGTGCAAGGCCAATGCGCTGGCGTTGACCCTTTGACATCTCGAAGATTTTCTTGCGCTCGAGATCTGGGCATTCCAGAAGCTCGAGGACTTCCAACGCACGCGAACCGGCTTCCTGAACGCCAGACAGCTCTCCGAAGAAGATCAGGTTTTCCCTGGCCGTCAGCGTCTCATAGAGCCTCACGTTTTCCGGCACATAGCCAATATGGCCACGGGACACCATGCTGCCTGTAACAACATCGGCTCCCATGATATCTGCACTACCCGTCGTGGGCCGAAGCAGTGACGTCAAAATGTGGATGGTTGTGGTCTTGCCGGCGCCATTATGCCCCAGGAATCCAAAAACCTCGCCTTTTGCAATGTCAAGCGTCAGCCGGTCCAGCGCGGTGAAGGCGCCATAGGACTTGGTAAGCTCCTTGATGCGGATAACGGGTGTCATGGCCAGGTGTGTCCTTGTTGCGGTTGAACCACACTCTTGGCATCATCGACCTGTCCGCTGATTGTCTCGCGCATTACTGTTTTGTAAGCTCGGATGCGGCATCATCAATGCCGCATTTGACGAAAGGCCACACACCTGTTCAAGCGGTTGGAAAAGTTTTCAAATGTCTGGCCGTTTGACCCGGCGGACGCGGAATTCACGGTCCTGCAGGTTGAAGCTTCGCAGCCAGGATTACCGGAACAACCAATCGACCGGTTACGTCGCTCAACGCCCGCTGAACCAGCGTTCCAGAGGGAAAACTGGACTTCAGATCGCTTGCACCGGGCAGATAATTGTCTGCGGCCCTGGTGACTGCAAAAGCACCTAAGGGCGCAGAGACGATTTCTTCCACGACCGAGCCCACGAACAGCGGTTGGGGGCCAGTGCCACTTTCGATAATGATCGATGTCTGCCACAGCCGCAGTGTCAGCCTGCTCTGACTGCCTGCCGTATTCGCGGGCTTGGTGAATGTGACCACTGGTGCAAATCCGTCGTTGAGCACCGGAAGAACGGGTAATTGGGAAATGTCGGCCTGCGCCGCCAGGAACGATGACAAACTCCGCAATCTGAAGGTCGGCTGCTCAAGCCAGCCAGCCCTCTGCAGACCGGACGAGACAGCCTGCTGCGGGCCGGCGACTTGAATGGTCAGTGGCTCTTCGTTTTCGCCCCCAAGATCGATACGGCGGGACGGCAGCTCCTGCCACCTTCCGCCGACCCAATCGCTCAAACTGATGGTGGTCACCGGGTGTTGCGGCGCGTAGAACGCAATTGTCCTTTTCCAGCCGGTTGCCACATGCAGGCCGCCGACGACCACAAGGGCCGCAAGAGCGACGGCCCCGAGCTTCAACCCGCCCTCACGTTCATCGCGGCCACCTAAGATCAGGACATAGGCTGAACACAAGGCAGCGCCCAGAAGCAATCCCGCGGCAACATCCGTTGGCCAGTGGGCCCCAAGATAAATGCGCGAGAATCCGATGGCCGTGATGACCAGCAGAGTTGCCGCATAGACCAAGACCTGCCCCCAACGCGGAAGCAGGTGTGCAATCAAGTATCCAAGGATCGCATAGAAAACCGTGTTCGTTGTGGCGTGCCCGCTGGGAAAACTCAGGCTGCTCACGCCAGCATAGATATCCATCGGTCTTGCGCGATGAACCAGCATCTTGACAGCGGGTACGAACAAGGCGGCGGAAGCGGTTGCGCCGGCAAGGCCAGCCAGGGGCACCCATGCCCTTCGCAGCGCCAGCCATGCAGATACAACAAGGACGACGGAGGTCAACACAATGCCATCTCCGAGCATTGTGACCGCGATCATGACTTGGTCTACAGCATTGGTCCGCAAGCTGGACACGAGGTTGCCAATGGCATTGTCTGCCAGCACCATTGGCTCGTTTGCGCCAAGCTCGCTTGCTATGGCCATGACGACGGGCAGCGCTGCCGCGATGACGGCAGCCGCCAACAGCATCAAGGCAGGCCGCGGATGATCCGGGCTAAAGGTGCGGCCTATCCAACGCACCATCCCGCTCGTGTGGGAGAGGGCGGCCTCTGAACCGCGCGCCCGGAGAACCGTCAATTTGGGGGACAGCCAAAGCACCGACCATTTGACGATCCATCCCAGGACCAGCAAGAGCACGATGAGCGATGCCGCCAGGATCATGAGGCGTTGAGACATTGCACCAAGAACCGAAAGGGCCGCGCCTGCGGCAATCGCAGGAAGCAGATGGGCGCCTGCCCAGGCCACGGCAGAAACGACATTGATCCAGGTGAAGTACCAGGCGTCCATGCCCATCATACCGGCCAGTCCCGGCACGACGGCTTTGACGCCCGGCACAAAGCGGCCAATAAAAATACTCTTGCCGCCATGCTTTCGCATGAACACCACTCCCCTCTCGATTGCATCGGGGTATTTCGAGAAGGGCCACATGGTTTTGATGCGGTCCTTGTAGATGTGGCCGAACCAATAGGAAATCGCATCGCCGACAATGGCGCCCAATATGGTCATCAAGAAGACCGGCCAAAACTGCAGCTTGCCAAGGCCGACCAGAGTCCCGGCACCGACCAGCACCGCCGTGCTCGGCACCACCAGACCGACGACGAAAAGAGCCTCTCCCATCGAAACCAGGAAGATGATCGCCCATGACATTGTCGGGTGCTGGCTCAGATAATCGAGGATCGGTTGCACCCAGGTTGTCATACGTCTGCTTTTCCTCGTGACAGCCAATTGCGGCGCAGCAATAACGGCAAAACGGTTTAGGTGCCGTCAAAAGTACATCAACCGTTCAGATTGTTTCACCTGCGATGCGCCTGTGCCGATTCTGTCCGCCGGCGCCAATCAGCCGGGCTTCGTGACCGAAATAAGTCCAACCGCTGTTGCCTTCAAGCGGAATGACCAGAGATTGCCGGCGTCACATGGTTTCACCATTGCCGAGATGGCCCGCTACACATGCGTGACTGATCGCACAGGTCGCTACCCTCGGGGCGGAGGGCTAGAGCATCGTGATATTGGCGGCTAATCCTCACCCCCAGTGCGGGCGGCAGTTTCACCAATTGCTTGACCTTCTCGCTCGAGTTGGCACAGTGCGAGACGCGAAACGACGCGAGCGGTATGCTGGCTTACCGCGCTCGCGCCATGGTGCTATCAGTCGGAGGCCTCATCGTGGACCATTTCTTCCCCCTGCAATTTGCGTGAGCTAAAAATGAAAGCACTGCTTCAGTCGTGGCAAGTATGGGCGCTGCTCTCAGCCGGCTTCGCTGCCCTGACAGCCATATTCGCCAAAGTCGGAATAGAGAACATCAACTCCGACTTTGCCACCTTCATTCGAACAATCGTTATTCTGGGCGTGCTGGCGGCTCTGCTTGCCATGACCGGGCAATGGCAATCGCCCTTGACTATCTCGGGCCGCACTTATGCCTTTCTGATCCTGTCGGGTACTGCGACCGGAGCCTCGTGGCTTTGTTACTTCCGCGCCCTCAAGCTCGGCGATGCAGCGCGAGTTGCTCCGATCGACAAACTGAGTGTGGTACTGGTGGCGATCTTTGCCAGTATTTTCCTTGGCGAACGGCTCTCTGGATCAAACTGGCTCGGAGTTGGCCTGATTGCTGCCGGGGCCGTCTTGGTGGCTGTCAAGTAACGTGCCAGGGTATGAACGACCGAGCAGAAACGCTTTCAAGTAGACGCAGCTCAGAATCGTCGAAGCCTTCTGTTCGCTCGCTGGTCTTGATGGATCAAAACCAATATGCGCTATTGCACGGCTGGTCGCTGAAGGGCCAGTAGCTCCTCGGCCGCATACCTCAAACACCTTATCCGAAGTGCCCAAGGCAGGTCCGTCAGGATGGTGTCCCAAGCCATCGCCAATCCGTACTAACCTTATCGAACGAGGAATCCGCATATTACCTCATCATTGCCGGATACGCGTCAACCTAAATTGATCAAGCTCGAGCATAAGTTCACGGAGCCAATAACTGAGAAACCTTCTAAGAATGATGGAAAACCATGCTGCATTCCATAACCCCCGTTATGCGAATGGTACTCGGGTACTTGCGCTAATCTGGCTGCACGCAACAGATTGGCTCAATCAGTGTACTGATTATTGGATGTTGGCCGCAATAGACTAGACCCAAGGCGACGAAACCACTCCTCTAGCAGGATGTCCTTTTGGACAAGCGGACCTACGATCGCCGGTAAGAACATCTTTTCACCCACGTGTTCCCCAAGAGATCGATACGCCTCGAACTGAGTTTCGGAGAAGAACTGATCAGCGGTTGAATGGTGTGGAAAGGCCGGTTCATCGAGTTTGTAGCGTCTGAGATACTCTCCCTCGTTCCCGGTCAAGGAAAGCTTCGTATAAAGTAGGTAGCCAATTTCCCGCGACGCTTGGCCAAGTCCCTTTGGGTAGAATATTCGGAAGAGCTGAAAGTGCGACCGACTATAGCCCGACTCTCCGAGTCTGAGATCGTCTAGGTTTAGATCAAGGACGATCCCGAAGTCGATGTAGGCGAGTCGTTGCAGGTTTGTCAGCCCGTGGAACGTCATAGTCGGGTCGTTTTCGCCGTCTACAGCCAAGATAAAGCGGCACCTACGCTTTAATAGCTCGTACACACCAAGGTTCTCGATATGGCCGCCGTCGGAGATATTCAGAAATGCGCCATGCTCGTCCGCCGTGGCGGTCATTTCTTTGACCAGATGCAAAAGGCCCGGCCCTCGTGACGTATTCCCTGGTTTTTTGAGCCAAATGCCCAATCGAAGATTAAGCGCCGCGAGCCAAAAGCTGGCGTAGCGTTTTGTCCGCAAACCCATTTGAGGTGAGACCGCCGCCCCGGACAATGCGATCGTAGATCCCAGATCGAGGTTGGAGTTGGAGTTTTCCCAGCCGGAAGTTTCGAGATAGCCGAGGACACCGGCACCCGCTGAAACAGGCGTTATCGCGAAGACATCAGATCGCCGCCCACGCATGACCGGATCTTTTGAATTCGGAACATTAACTGCACAGTTGATAATGGGGAAGAGTGCACGACGCCCATCGAATGCGCTCAGATTCATCGGGTCTGCGATCTCACCCGAAGGGCGGATCAGGAACGCATCGCAGAGCTTGGCACGATAATAGTGATGTAGAGACGCGACATTAATGTCGAGAAATCTCCACAGGAAAAGGAGGATGATTGCAGCCAACCCTGCAGAGATGCCGGCAGTCCATGGACCACCATCGACAAAAAACGTGTAAAAAAGAGACTCCGTAGTCAGCAGAAACAATACCGAGAATGCTGTCAGGAATGCCGGACGTAGCTGATTGAACTGCGAGATTATCGCTGCTGCCGCGACCAAACCAGAGATAGTCAGTGCGAGCCATGTCAGAATAGCCCCCAGTGTGACCGGAGCATAAGTGACGCCCGTTTGCGTGCCTACCACGAAAAGACCACTAAGGTAGCGCACGGCAGCGTGAAACACATGTAGGACGAAAACGGCCAGCGGTAAGAGAAATAGAACTCCAAAAAGGGTCATCAAAAGGGATGGCTTGTTCTTATGGTAGAACGTCTCGCTTGCTAAAGGAATGATCAGAATACCGCTCACAGCAGCAATTGGCAAAAAAGCCACGAAGATGTCCGTCGTGCTTCCGGGAATGAAGCTGCCGATAACAAATTCTCCAAACGCAAAGATGGCGATAAACAGTGTAACAACGAGGAGGTTTATGAAAATGCCGTGTGCCTGGATCGTACCGAGCGCCAAGCGTTCAAGAAACGAACCCGAAAGGTAGCTGGCGCCGTGACGAACTCTTCTGAGGATGAGCGACTCGGCTTCTTCCCTTTCGAACGGCTGCTTGCCTGCATCCAGCCCGAATCGGGGGTCATTGTCCGGTCCGCCGAGAAGCTGCGTTAGGAACCCTGCTGCAAATCCGCCGCCGGAAACACTAGAGATGTAATCAAACTGCGGCAAAAGATTTCTGCGTGCAAGAGCTGCCAGCACGCCGATTGCAAATGTTGCGCTTCTTATGCCTCCACCGGAAAGCGCCACCCCCGCGGCCCAACTCCGCTCCGGATCTATTGAATACTGGCATCGTCTGGCCAGAACAAGACTTCGCTCCTGCGTCGCCAATTTATCGGCGTCATTGCGAATACCCATGGGGCGCCACACCGGAGCTAGCTGCATCTCTGCATCAACGGCCGCAAGCTGGTGGTCCGCATCTTGAGGTGCAAAGTAGCCTTCATATCCGGCAATTAACTGCACTGCCTTGTCCAGGTCGAGCAAGGCAAGTCGCACGACCTCCAGCTCTGACCGGAACTCGTCAATTGTGTCTAACGCGCGGAGTCCACCTGCCCGGCTGATAGAGTGCCAGCGGGCTGTGAACGGGCGCACCCTAGTGTTCAAAACATGCCAGGCGACAATTTCAAAGGTGCTACAGCCGAGATTAGACGCACAAAAGGATCGGGCCTTTTCAAACAACTGGAAAATGCTACTAAGGGCAGCTTCCTCGACACCTTGGCTATAGTCGAGACGCTGGGTAGCCACCCGGGAAATAAGTTCGATGTGAAGCGATTGCGCGGCGCGTTGGTCGGCATCGTTGGGCGCCCACTTCTTGTGACCATAGGCTTCGAAAAACGACCCCTCAAATACCGAACTTATTGAAATCGCGGAGTGTATGGTCTGTTCCCAAGTTTCCAGGATGTTGGCTGCCAAGGCTGTTACTCTCCCCATCAAACTGCCGAATTCGGAAATTTACTGCCGCCACGTCAGAAATGCTAGCGTTTGCAAACGACTCGTAACACAATGTGGCACAGTTAGAGCGAGTTCGCAGGACTCTCTAGGAGTGTAAAAGATGTCGAAGCTTCGGAACGTGTTCATCAGCCATCACCATGCTGATGATGAACACGTAACAAATCTGACCAACTTGATCGGCCGCAAAGGCTTTGAGATCCGCAATAGTTCGATCCGTGCGAAGCCTGCGAACCAAGCCCGGTTAGATGCTGGTGAGATTCCGGAGAAGACGCTTAAGCGGCTACTGCGGATGAAGATGTCCTGGGCATCCACCGTCATCGTGTTGATCGGCAAGGAGACGCATCGCCGCCCATGGGTGGATTGGGAAATCAGAAAGGCAAATGAACTAGGAAAGCGCATCGTGGGCGTGTTCACGCATGGAGGAACAAAGGCCGACATCCCCTCGGCACTGGAGAAATATGGAAACGCGTTGGTGAACTGGAACTCTGCGAGTGTCATCGACGCCATTGAGGGTAAAGACAGTCCCTTTGAGGAACCTGGCACCAGTGCTCCGCGCGATCCCGTTCATGCCACGTCAACCTCGCGGTGTTGAAGGTTCCATGCCCAACGTCTACATGTACGTGGTAGCACGAGATTTTGGCTTCGCCCCTAATCCGTTTCACGGCGTTTGCACGCTCGCGACCTGCAAACCCAAGATCCGAAAGACAGCTCAAGTCAGCGACTGGATCATTGGCATGGGAGGAGCCCAGCTGAAAGCGGTCGGCCGGTGCATTTACGCAATGCAGGTGACCGACACCCTCACGTTTGACGCATACTGGGACGACCCTGTTTATGCTTGCAAGCGGCCAGTCCGCAACGGCAGTCGCAAGACGATCATGGGCGACAATATCTACCATCGGCCAACTGGAACGACGGTCTGGGTTCAGGAGGATTCGCATCACAGCCAGATTGACGGTAGCCCCGACTCATCAAATATCAGAAACGATACCCAGGCTAACCGGGTATTGATCTCGCGCAATTTCTACTATTTTGGCAATGCGGCTTCCACAGTTCCAAGAGATATCCTCAGTCAACTTGGTTTCCACAATGGAATCGGCCACAGAAAATTTACACAGGCAAGAGCTCAACCGTTCCTGGACTGGCTGCATTCCGATTACAAGGGACGCGCTAACACCGTTATCGGCGATCCATATCAATTCATGAAGAGCAGTTCGCGCTACTCAAAGCGCTTGGATAAGGTTGTCGATTAGCACAAAGGTGAACACGGGATGAACGAATTTTCCGCAGGAACTTTGACGCTAGATTTCTACCAGAAGGCTGCCCATAAAACGGACAAGATGTTCAAGACCGACCGACGTCTGTCTTTCCCCCTTCTGGGCCTTTTCGGAGAAGCTGGCAGCATACTGAGCGAGGTCAAGAAGAAGCAGCGGGACAAGACCGCCTATAGTGGCTACCAGAAGACCGTCATCGAGGAGTTCGGCGATACGCTATGGTACCTGAATGGAATTGCATGCAGATCAAACATTAGCCTTGCTTATATCGGTCACAATATTGATCGGGCGGTTGAAGACTGGCAGTTTTCCGCCCCCGAAGACCTTAAGTTCGTCGACCTACAGAAATCTGTCGGCATCAGGACGTCTGAACCGAGCAGCCAGTTTGAGCGATACTTGCTCAAGTTGGCCGCAGAGGTGGGTCTTCTTGTTGTCGATTTTCAGGCCGGTCGTCTGGAGGATAACCAAGCCTCCATTGTGGGAAGGCTCGTTGCGATTTTACGTTGCCTGAGGGATGCTGCGGGTGAAGCCGGGCTCAGCCTTGCTGATGCGGCTGCCGCAAATCTCCGGAAAACGTATGACCGCTGGCCACAGGAGAAGCGCTATCCGCCGCTGCTCGACGAAAATTTCCCGGAGTACGAACAGCTTCCGCGGATGATTTCGCTGATGTTAGTTGAAAATGGAGAACCAGGGAGGAGGCAGGTTACGCCATACTACAAAGGCAACCCGCTTGGAGACAAGTTGACGGACAACCGGATGGAAGACGACGACTATAGATTCCACGATGCCTTCCATATGGCTTTCGCTGCGAAACTCGGTTGGTCGCCCAATCTCAGGCGCCTTTTGAAGCGTAAGCGGAAGAGCGATCCAAAAATAGACGAGGTAGAGGACGGCGCGCGTGCCGTGCTGATCGAAGAAGGGATTTCCACTTGGATCTTCAACCACGCTCAGCGACTCGATCTGTTCGAAGGTGTTCCCGCGCTCGACCACGGCCTTCTGAAAACGGTTAGAGAATTTGTTGAGGGCTACGAGGTTGCCAGCATTCCGCTTTGGCTTTGGGAGGAGGCCATCTTGTCCGGTTATGAGGTTTTCCGCGAGCTTCAGGCTAATAGGGGTGGCGTTGTCACCGCGGATCTAGAAAACAGGACACTCCGCTATTCCACGAATTCTTGAGTTCTACGTGAGCGACAGCGACAGTTGCGGGCTGTCACGTCTGGTGACCGGCAGCTTGTAGAGTGTAGCAATTTCAGTAATGAACTCGGTCTGCCCTCCATAACTTGGGTGTCTCACTCCAACTGCGGTAATGTCCAAGTCTGCCAACGAGTTTTGCGCATCCCTGCCGATGGCAACAACATGCCGTGGGTTCAAAGTCTGAAGGAGCCATACCAGCAGGCCCTTGCAAGCCTGGCGCTCCGCCCTTGTATGGCATCGATTAGAAAGGGGATCTCCATGGGCATGGGGATGGAGGGGAAACACGTTCCATAGGAACACGGGACGCCCAATACCTTCCAGCATGCGCCAGATAATTGTCGCGGTGCGCTCCGCAACCAATGGCCCTTTTGTCGCGCGGGAAAGCGAACTGCATCCGAAGATCGCAGCATGGGATGATAAATGGGCCTCGTCTGTCAGAGGGAGTCCAGTTCGCCTTCCCCCTCGATAGCCGAGATCACGACCGATCCAGATAGAATCGATTCCGTTCGTTGTCGCTGCAAGGAGTATTGCCTCTAGGTTCTTGCGCCGGATAGTTGGGGCCTCGTCAACGTCGTGAACGGCGCATTTCTCAGCGTAAGGGTTAAAGGCGTGAGGAAATCTGAGGCTTGAAAGATCATCAAGGAATTCATCAACGTTCATGCGATCAATCTCCGATCTGGCAAATTAGGGTACGAACTGTCGCAGACTATACTGCTCCGACGCAGATCTTGTGCCAACCCAATCTATGACACAAAGCTGCTAGCGAAGGAATCGGGCATTGCAGCGTTCCGAAAACTGACATTGGAATAGTCATACCGCTGATCTATAAACATCAGTCTTGATCCATGAACAATAGTCATACCAATTGAACGCTGCCGAGTTCTGAGGCGCCTTGGTGCCAGTTAGCATTCCAACGAGTTGCTGCTAGGTGACCCGAGTAGCAGAGAAGCGACGGGACGCGGCTTCATTGTAAGGCAGTTTACCCTCAAGGTGGTGTTGTTTTTCGCTCAATTCGAGCGAGAGGTAACTGTCCAGCGGGTTTGCGACGAGATTGCTGCCTCCAAGAAGGGCGTGTGGACTGTCGGCGTGTCGCCCGCCGGGGATCACTGTCTTGCAAAGTCAGGGAGCTCCAGTTTGGTCGATATCCTCGTTACCTTGGAACACCTCGATCATTCCAGTGTGCAGATTCGCTGGCGGGAGCTGGTCGGCCGAAACGCCCCTGCCCTGCTCTGGGCCGACCTGCTGCGGCGTGCGATGGCCTTACCGTTATCGACTAGGTGATTGACAGACTTAAGTTACTCCAACTCAACTGGATACGGTGGGCTAACGGACGCCGAAGTGCGCCGAAGCCGACGGAAACGCCGCCCGCAACCATCGTCTGCGACGTCTCACCCCGCTCGCTTCGTGATCTCCGACTTTTTCCGGACCCAGGAAGGGAAATTCGCGTATTCACTCGCGCCGCGATTAATCCAGAGGACCCACTTGTTCCCCCCTTGAATCGTAGCCCGGTCGAGATAAGGGTAGAGACCGAGATACTGCTCGCCATCAAAAAAATCACGCGCCGTATCCACCACAGGCGCGATGCCGATGCGACCGCCCGCACCGTCCATGAAGCCGAGCTCCCAAGGCATCCAACGAGACAGCTTCGAGTAGCGGCTGTACACATACAGCAGCGACTTGGAGGCGCGCAGACGCCCGCGCAGTATCTCCGCGGTGTCGAACGTAACCTCCTCTGGCGACAGCTGAGGGTCGGTGTAACGGTCGACGTAGACGCTCAATCCCGCATCCTCCAGATATCCCTTGATCCCCAAAAGGATCGTCTCGGGCTCATTGGAGGAGTGACTCAAGAATACGTCGAAAGTCGCATCAGCCGCTGCGGTCTCGGTCAGGATCTGGGAAGCGGTGCTCTTGCGCAGCTTCGTCATTTGCCCGGCACGGGCCACCACTTCCGCCTCCGTGAGTAACGCCATCACGCATTCTCCTGCGCGGGCTTCGCGAGGCGGAGCAGGCCACGCAGGATTAGCGCAACCGCCTCGTCGACATGGACCGTCCGCACCAGCGTCGAATTCTCTTCAACCGTTAAGCCATTGCGGAGTGCTCGGTTGTCAAACGACTCGAACGCCTTCCATTCGGCCCAAGCAGCAAAGTTCGCCGGCGGCGGGAGAAGCTTCAGCGCGACGGCGATGTCTCTTGCGCATCCACCAAACCCGCCGAGCAGGAACAGGGGCTGGCCTGCGGTAAGTGCGGTCAACGCCTCCTCGGCGATCCCTGGCATCCTGCCCTTGTAGCCCTCGGTCCTCCCGCCGAGCACTACTCGTGCATCGCTGACGCGGGTGAGGACGTTGCGCATCGCGGTCAATGCGATTGCCCAATCGGCGTTTGTCACCGCGGGGCGCTCGGCGTCGTCCAGTACCGCGGGGGCTAGGTCCCCTCCACTTCGGTCGAGGAAGTGAAGCTCGACGAGGCCAGCGAGCTCATCGACCAGGCCACGCATCTCAGCTGCAGGCTTCGAGACGATAATCGGCCATGCCAGATAGTTGATCACGGCAGGTCGCGGGTCGCCGACATCAGCGTCGCGACGATAGCGCGCCACGAGCTCGAAAAGGAGCTCGGTAAACCCATTGGCGCGTAGATCACCCCCGTAAACCAGTCGCGCGCCCATCGCGAGTAAGTGACGGGCAATCTCGGACATTGCATCGCGAAGATGCTCGGGCCCGAGACCTAACTCCGCCATGTCCCGGCTCTCGGAAATAGCAATGGCGATCGCCTTCTGGCTGAGCGGTTCCTGGTAGGTCATGTCGTGGCCTCCGCCTCGGCGACCCATTCCGTAAGGCTGCGGAGTCGTACGTCGGGCGCAATTTCCTCGAACAAGCGCTGCTCCTCTGCGCCGAGGGGAGGATCGGGGTAGACCAAGATGGTCTGCGCCTCCACCGCACGGTCGAGCCCCGCAAGCGAGATCAGTTCGGGCGGACGCGGCAGGAATCGGACGCGCTTGCCGGCCTTAGCTCGAACGAGTTCGACCCTGCTACGCCAGAGGAAGTCCTTGAACACCTCGTCCAGGAGAAGACCGATTACATCCTCTATCCGGTCCACGAGAGCCGGGTCCATGCGCACTACGGGCACGTTGCCCATGTACGGAAATCCGCGCTCATCGCGGTCGACCAGGCAATTCGCGACGACCAGCGGAACGCTCGCTCGCTTGGCTTCGATTATCTCACGGCGACACCACTCACGCGACGAGAAGCTATCCGTGTGGATGGCAACTACCGCGCTCACCCGGACCTGGTTCAGGATGACCTTGTCGAACCGGAGGCCAGGCGCGATATCGTGAACGTCAAAGAAGCTTGAGAGGCCGTCACCGTCAAACAGCGCTTGCCTGATCTTCTTTGCGATCCGCTCGCCGTCATTATCCCGCTTAGAGTGGCTCAAAAACACCTGGACCTTCTTCAGATAGCCTTCGAGCGCCTCATCCTCGTCGGCCGGGTGCCGCAGTCGCTCGAGATAAGTGCGCAACATGCGTGCGAACTGATAGGTCAACGCCGAGATCAGCCGTCGCCTGCGGCCTGCTTCGTCCACGCCGTCCCACTTGTCCCAGCGGACCGCTTGCTCGACCATTCCTGACTTTGTCAGCGCGCCATCCATGGCGACCGGGAAGACGCGGGTCCCAAGACCGTTCGCGTCCGCCCGAGCGGCCGTGTCTTTAAGCCAGTCCATGTAGGCGCCGTCGCCCGCAAATGCCTCATCGAATAGGACGACCACCGCGGCAGTCTCGCCCTCGTTGAAGTCGATCGGCAATGGCGCGGCTGCTCCGGCAGGCGGCAAATACCGATAAATGACGCTTAACCCAGTCCCACCGGCGACATTTTCGAACAGCTTGCGGCGAAAGTGCTCGTACAGCGCCTCGGCAACGCTTTGCCCGGCCTTGAAACCGGGGTGCCGGACTATGTAAACGATCAGGAAGGGCCGGGTCGGTAGCGACATTGGTCAGCCGTTTCGAAGTCGGCGCGCACGCGAATTGACAATCAAACGCCGGTCTGTCGCGTTCGCGGTCTCGATATAAGTCTTGCACGAATGGGGACTGTCTGTCACATCAGCCCATGTTATCCAGAGCGCGTAGCCCGATTGGATATTGTCGTGCAGGCGTTCTGGCACGACCACTGTGTTTTGCGAAGTCACTGGGGCCGTCGGCAGGCGAACGCCGATCAAGCCATGACCCGCGTCAAGCGTCGCTTTAATCTCCCAATCGACATACTTTCGCGCGTGCGTCTCCCTCCCGACAAGGACGATTGTGCAAGAACTGCCAGTGATGTAGTTCTCTCGAATCCTTCTCATAACGTAGTCGACGTCTTCGCTGTCGATCTCGCGCTCAAGCGAGTTGTCCGTGATCACGTCATAGGTGTCATGAAACCCTTGTGAGAATGAGTTGTAATAGGCTTGATCGCCACCATGGTGATAACTGAGGAACACCTTGCGCTTAAGCGCCGCCTGGATGTGAAGTCCTGATCCAAAGAATGAGCTAGTCATACTCTGTGGATTACGGCATCCGCGACGACAGGTCGAGAGCTTGACCTGTCGCAGATTATGATTTCCACACCTTGATCAAACGCAGTCAGCAGGGTCGACTATGGCCTTATCACGAGGCAGGCCCACTTGTGGCTGTCGAGCGCCGACACCTTCCTCTGGCAGGACCGCTCGTGGCGCAGGCATAAGAAGATCGACGTGGTCGTCGTCTACAAGATCGACCGGCTAACCAGGTCGCTCTTCGACTTCTCGAAGATCGTCGAGATCTTCGATGCCGGCGTTGTTGGCCAAAACTCCCGCACGATCTTGCAGAAACCATTCGACTTCCACCGCAAAGGAAGCATTGGTAGCGCCATGAAAGGGGCCAACCGATAGGTCCCACAGGAAATGCCGACAGCCTCGTGCGATTGCGGGGCTTGGGGTGATGCAAGGGCCAGAATGGCTGGCCCTATAGCTAAGGAGCACCACCATGAGCAAGCCGGGCAAGACGAAGGCAAGGAAGGCCAAGACATCTAAGGCGAAGACCAAGGTAGAGCAGATCATGGGCCTGCTGGGCCGTGCAGATGGCGCCTCGATCGCCGAGATCATGAAGGTGACCGGCTGGCAGGCCCACAGTGTCCGAGGCTTCATGTCCGGACACCTGAAGAAGCAGGGCCGTTCGGTGCAGAGTAAACAGGACGAGAGCGGCACACGCCGCTACCGACTTGAGGAAGCAGCATGACCGACGCTGCGTTGCAGTATGTGGATCGGGTCGGCCCTCGCGGGCCGACTACGGTTTCAGTCCCCGTTGAGAATGCCGTTGCCAATATTGATGCGGAGATTGCTGCCATCGAGCAACTGCGTATCGCCGCCCTCCGGCAGCGGTGGCGGGACATCTATGGAGCAGAGGCCCCTGCCCGCCTGGGGTCCGAGTTCCTCAAGCGCGCACTTGCCTTCCACCTGCAGGAACGGATGCTGGGCGGACTGAACAGACAGACAAGGCTCCGGCTCAAGGCCCTGGAGAAGAAGCCTGCTGGAGCAAAGGCAGTTCGTGGCCGCCTCGCTTCACCTGCGTCCGTGAAGACAGGCACACGCTTCCTGCGCGAATGGAAGGGTGTTACCCATGAGGTCATCGCCATCGAGACCGGTCAGTTCGTCTATCGCGGGACAGTCTACCGCAGCCTGTCCGTTATCGCTCGGGAGATCACCGGCATGCATCAATCGGGACCACGCTTCTTCGGCATCAACCAAAATGGATCGAAGAACTCAGACAAGGAGACAGTCGATGGTTGAGCGCATCCCGGTGAAACGCTGCGCCATCTATGTCAGGAAGTCCTCCGAGGAGGGCCTCGACATGAGCTACAACTCGCTCGCGGCACAGAGCGATGCCTGTGCCGCATATATCGCCAGTCAGAAGCATGAGGGCTGGATGCAACTCCCAACCATCTACGAGGACGGCGGCTACTCCGGCGGCAACATGGACCGTCCTGGCGTGCAGCAATTGCTCGGCGATGTTGCAGCCGGAAAGATCGACATCATCGTCGTCTACAAGATTGATCGCCTCACGCGCTCTCTCACCGACTTCGCAAAATTGAACGATATCCTCGATCAAAACAACGTCTCTTTCGTGGCTGTCACCCAGCAGTTCAACACGTCAACGTCCATGGGACGATTGACCCTCAACGTATTGTTGTCTTTCGCACAGTTCGAGCGCGAGGTGGCAGGCGAGCGCATCCGCGACAAGGTTGCGGCGTCAAAGAAGAAGGGCATCTGGATGGGAGGTCCTGTGCCGCTTGGATATGCTGTGAAAGACCGGAAGCTCGTCATCGTGCCGGAAGAAGCAACGATCGTCCGCAACATGTTCACGCGCTATCTCGGCCTGTGCTCGGTTCATCTTCTGCAGCGCGAGTTGCAGCAGGAGGGCGTGCGATCACGCCGACGTCTATTGCAGGATGGCCGCAGCTTGGGTGGCGTGGTGCTGGGCCGGGGCGCCATCAGCCACATGCTCAAGAACCCACTCTATCTCGGACAGATCCGTCATGCGGGCGCGCTTAACCCGGGCCAGCATGAGGCGATTGTCGACAAGGACCTGTTTGATGCGGTTCAGCTTGCACTGGCGCAGAGTGGACCAGGCGACGGGGCCCGGGCAAAGCGCGCCAGCCCGGCTCTCTTGAAGGGGCTCGTCTTCGATACCCAGGGTCATCGCTTGCAGCCCACACATGCTGTGAAAAACTGTATCCGTTATCACTATTATACCTCTGCGCGACGGCTTCGCGATGCGAAGGATGATCCGTCTGGCATCAGGGTACCTGCCGGCGATCTTGACCGCATGGTTGTGAATGCCATTGCCGACCGATTGAAGGACAAATCGAGGATGCAGGAGTGGCTGGCTCCATGTGTTCCCCTCTCTGAACTGCCGCATTACATGGTGGCCGCCGCCAGTCTTGCTGCGACCATCGCCAGCAATGATCAGACCGCTCGGTCTGTGATCCGGTCGATCATTGGCAGAATTACCCTTTCGCGGACCGGGGTGAGTATTGCTCTCTCTGACAATGGCCTTCGGGTGAGCCTCGGGATCAGTGGCACCACAGCGAGCAATGACGACTCTGCGCTCCCGCCGTCACAGAGCAAGTGGACCACGGGTCAGAACAAATGCCTGGAGCCAGTGACCCAAGGTGACAGTTCCGCCGCCCTGCTCGACATCATGATCCCCAGCCATCTCCTGAGGTGCGGCAAACAGGTGAAGTTGGTCTTGGGACCTGATAATGGCAAGCAGCCGGAACCCGATCCCAAGCTGGTCGACATGGTGTTGCAGGCAAGACGCTGGTTTGAGGATCTGTCGTCGGGCTCAAGCTCTTCACTCACCGATATTGGCATGGCTGCCGGTGTCGACCGCACCTACATCAGCCGCCTGATCACGCTGGCCTTCCTGGCCCCCGACATTGTGGAACGCATCGTCACCGGTGATCATGCAGCAACGCTGACGCCTGAGCGGCTTCGCAAGGCCTGTCCGCTTCCCCCGCGCTGGGAAGAACAGCGCGTAGTGCTGCAGAGCTGAAAACTCCTCCCCTCCCAAAGCCGCCTGCTCGCAGCGAGTGGTCTGCCAGACACGGCTGGACTGACTGTCCGCAATCTGTTGCTAGAATTCATATGCCATTTTCGCCCAGAGGCACTTTGCCAAAGATGAGGTCTTTGCCATTGATCCCTTTGCGAGTGCTACCACTTGAGGCGGAATCTGCCGGTAGACCTTACCCTCCACCATCATGATGCGTGACCAGAATCTGGCGCTGCAGAGATTCCGGCGCCAGCGACCGGCCAGTTCCGGGCCAATTCCAAGGAATCTGCACCGTAGAGACAGGTACGACTGCGCAAGCCACGGAAACTGCGCGCGAAATCACAGAGAGTGGAATTGTGGTGGTTTGGTCAGCAAAGAATGGTGGGTGGTACAGGGATCGAACCTGTGACCCCTACCATGTCAAGGTAGTGCTCTACCGCTGAGCTAACCACCCACGCCTGACATCAAGTGATGGCCCCTATAGCGGGCCAATTCCGATGGCGCAACCCCGATTTCCGGGGAAGCCCCGTCAGGCCGCCATCATCCGTTCGACTTCGGCCACCAGATCGCGCAGATGGAAGGGCTTCGAGAGCACCTTCGCGTCCTTGGGGGCCTTGGAATCGGGGTGCAGCGCCACGGCGGCGAACCCGGTGATGAACATGATCTTGAGCGACGGATCGAGTTCGGAGGCACGGCGGGCCAGTTCGATGCCGTCCATTTCCGGCATCACGATGTCGGTGAGCAGCAGATCGAAGGTCGACTGCTTGATCTCCTCGAAGGCGCTTGCACCCTCGCCGAAACTGACGACCTGATGGCCAGCCTTCTCCAGCGCCTTCACGAGGAAGCGCCGCATGTCGTCGTCGTCTTCTGCGAGAATGATCTTGGCCATCGTCTTCATTGTCATTCTAACTGTCTTCCACCCGCCTTGCGAACACCAGGCCGCCCTTTTAGCCTTGTAAACCGCCGCGGGTAAATGCCGAATGAAGCCGGAAACTGTGGACAGCACAGCCCCGCTCATGGATGATGCGGGTTTCGGCGAGGGCGGAAGAACACGGGAACGCATGGCAGACAGCGAGAAGACACTGGCATTCGAGATCCTGACGCCGCCCGAATGGACGGCGCCGGCCGTCTTCAATTCGCCCCACAGCGGCCGGGATTTTCCGGCGCATTTCCTGCGCCAGTCGCGCCTGCCGCTGCTCGCGCTGCGGAAGTCCGAAGACTGTTATGTCGATGAAATCTTCATGTCCTGCATCGATTTCGGCGCGCCGATGCTGCGCGCCCTGGCGCCCCGCAGCTATATCGACCTGAACCGGGAACCCTACGAGCTCGACCCGCGCATGTTCTCGACCGAGTTGCCGGGCTATGTGAACACCGCTTCGCCCAGGGTGGCGGGCGGGCTTGGCACCATTCCGCGGATCGTGTCGGAAGGCGAAGACATTTATCGTGGCCGGATCGATTTTGCCGAGGTGCGGCACCGGATCGACCAGGTCTATGTCCCCTATCACCGGACGCTGACCGCGCTGACCGGCGAAGTGATGAACAAGGTGGGCGAGATGCTGCTGGTCGACTGCCACTCGATGCCTGCCAGCGCCACGGCCCATGTTGTGCCGCCGGCATCCGCCGCCGTCGACGTCGTGCTGGGAGACCGCTTTGGCGCGTCCTGTGGCGAGGATCTCTCTGCCTTCACGGAAGAGTGTTTGAAGGCCAGCGGCCTCAGGGTCTTGCGCAACAAGCCTTATGCCGGCGGCTTCATCACCCAGAATCACGGGGCACCGCATCATGGCCGCCATGCGCTTCAGATCGAGATCAACCGCAGCCTCTATCTCAACGAGGCGACACTCGAGAAAACCGGGGATTTCGAGGCCCTGAAAAGCCTGATGGCCGGCGTGATTGGAAAACTTCTCTCTTACGTAGAGGAACGCTTCAAGCCGAAGCGCCTTGCCGCCGAATAGGCTTTGAGAAGAAAAAAGGGCCGATGCACCAAGGTGATCGGCCCAAGTCTAGGGAGGAAACGCCCAGGAAGGGCTGTGAGACATCGCTGTCTCACGAGGCGTATTTGGCAGTGCAGTAGAAATAATTCAAGCGCCGATTGGCAAAATTTTGCACAACTGGTCAAAAACTTCACTGCGATCCGAGCAGCAATTTCGTCTATATAGCTGAAAAATGACATATATTTTGGCAGCAACATTGCTCCACATGAAGACTTGCAAATTTTGCATATCGTTAGAATCATGCTGCAACGCAACATGAATGATGTCTTGAGGCCGCGATTGCGGTCTTCTAGGACTGATCCACTCACAGGATCAGGGCACACATGCACACTCCCGATTGGGCTCAGCTGACCCGCTTCGCCATCGCTCTCGCGGAAGCCTCTGCCAGGGAAATCCTCCCCTATTTCCGCCGCAACACCGCTGTTGACGTGAAGGACGGGCCAGTCTGGGACCCTGTCACGGAGGGCGACCGCGCAGGCGAGCGCATCATTCGCCGGATGATCGAAGAGCATTATCCCGATCATGGCATCCTGGGCGAGGAATTCGGCCTGAAGGAGGCCCGCTCGCCCTTCACCTGGGTTCTCGATCCCATCGACGGCACCCGCGCCTTTGTCTGCGGCATGCCCACCTGGGCGACGCTGATTGGCCTCAGCCATGAGGGGCGCCCCGCCGTCGGCCTGATGAACCAGCCGGTGGTGGGCGACATGTTCTATGGCAGCCCCGAAGGCGCCTGGCACGACTATCGGGGGCAAACCAGCCCGATCGCCAGCCGCAAGGATGTTCCCCTTGCCCGGGCCTCGGTTGGCACGACCGCGCCCGAACTTTACCGCAGTGCCGAAAACCAGCGGCGGTTCCAGGCGCTCAAAGCCAGGGCGCAGCTCACTCGCTATGGCGGCGATGCCTATTTCTTCTGCATGATGGCGGCGGGCCACATCGACATCGCCATGGATTGCGGCCTCCAGCCTTATGACATCACGCCGCTTCTGCCCATCGTCACCGGAGCAGGCGGTGTCGCGGCGGAATGGACGGGGGGCGACATTGCACAGGGCGGCAATGTGATCACCGCCGGCTCGCGCCCGCTTCTGGACGAGGCGATGGCGATCATGACCGCCTGATTGCGCCTTCCCCGCTCTCACCTATAGTGCCCGGCAAATGGAGCCTCCGATGACCGGATTGAAGACCTGGGCCGAAACCGCATCCCTCCTCATCGATACGGCCATGGGCCGCCGCAAGGCCGATATGGTGATCCGCCAGGGCAAATGGGTGAATGTCCATTCGGGCGAAATCCTGCCCGCGATCGACATCGCCATCACCGCAGGCCGGTTCGCCTATGTCGGCCCCGACGCCGCCCATGCCATAGGGCCTCATACCATGGTCATCGAAGCGCAAGGCCGCTACATGGTGCCGGGATTGTGCGATGGCCACATGCATGTGGAAAGCGGCATGGTGACGGTCACCGAATTTGCCCGCGCCGTCATTCCGCACGGCACCACGTCAATGTTCATCGACCCCCATGAAATCGCCAACGTGCTGGGCCTGCCCGGCGTGCGCCTGATGCACGACGAGGCGATGGGGCTTCCCGTCAATGTCTTCGTGCAGATGCCGTCCTGCGTGCCCAGTGCGCCGGGCCTTGAAAACCCGGGCGCCGAACTGGGCCCCGACGAGGTGCAAGAGGCGATGGGCTGGCCCAACATCATCGGCCTCGGCGAAATGATGAACTTCCCCGGCGTGATCAACGCCGATGCCAAGATGCTGGCCGAGATCGCCGCCACGCAAGACGCCGGCAAGACCGTGGGCGGGCACTATGCTTCGCCCGATTTGGGGCTCCCCTTCCATGCCTATGCGGCCGGAGGCCCGGCTGACGACCACGAAGGAACGCGCGCGGAAGATGCCATAGCCCGGGTGCGCCAGGGCATGCGCGCCATGCTGCGCCTGGGCTCGGCCTGGTACGATGTGGCGGAACAGGTCAAGGCCGTCACCGAATCGGGCCTCGATTCCCGCAACTTCATTCTGTGTACGGATGATTCCCATTCGGGCACGCTGGTGAACGATGGCCACATGAACCGCGTCGTCCGCCATGCGATCGCCCAGGGGCTGAAACCGATCACCGCGATCCAGATGGCAAGCCTCAACACCGCCCAGCATTTCGGGCTTGAGCGGGAACTGGGTTCGATCACGCCGGGCCGCCGCGCCGACCTTTTCCTCACTTCGGACATCGTGACATTGCCGGTCGAACTCGTCATCGCGCGCGGTGTCGTGATGGCGTCAGACGGCAAACTCACCGCCGAAATTCCCGCCTTCCACTATCCCTCCTCCGCCAAGAACACCGTAAACATGGCGCGCGACGTGACGCCAAAGGATTTCGCAATCGCAGCACCCAAGGGCGCGAATGAGGTGACGGCCCGCGTCATCGGCGTGATCGAGAACCAGGCCCCCACAAGGGCGTTGGAGAAGCGTCTGAAAGTGTCCTCTGGCCTGGTCGATGCCGATCCGCAGTCAGGCGTCTGCCAGATCGCGCTGGTGGAGCGCCACAAGGCGACGGGCGGAGTCGTCAATGCCTTTGTCTCGGGCTTCGGTTACAATGTCGATTGCGCCGTGGCCTCGACCGTCGCGCACGACAGTCATCACATGATCGTCGTCGGCACCAACCGCGACGACATGGCGCTGGCCGCCAACACCCTTCGGAAAGTCGGCGGAGGCGCCATCGTCGTCAGCAAGGGCAAACAACTGGCATTGGTCGAACTGCCGATCGCCGGGCTGATGTCGGATGAGCGCGCCGAAGCCGTTGCGAAGAAGGCGGATCAGCTGGTTGCCGCCATGAAGGCCTGCGGCTGCACCTTGAACAACGCCTACATGCAGCACTCGCTGCTGGCGCTGGTCGTCATCCCGGAACTCAGGATTTCGGACGTCGGCCTGGTCGACGTTCGTACTTTCGAGAAAGTTGAACTCTTCGTCTGAGACGAAAAGATCAATCGTCCCTGTAGACCCGTTCCCGCCGTTCGTGGCGTTCCTGCGCCTCGATCGACAGCGTGGCGATGGGGCGCGCGTCAAGGCGCCGGAGGCTGATGGGTTCGCCGGTTTCCTCGCAATAGCCGTATGAGCCGTCCTCGATCCGCTTCAGCGCTGCCTCGATCTTCGAGATCAGCTTGCGCTGGCGGTCACGTGTGCGGAGTTCCAGCGAACGGTCGGTTTCCGAAGATGCACGGTCGGCAAGGTCCGGCAGGACGTGGTTCTCGTCCTGCAGATGCGCGATGGTTTCCTTGCTTTCCTTGAGGATCTCTTCCTTCCAGCGGATCAGCTTGGCACGGAAATACTCCCTCTGCCGTTCGTTCATGAACGGCTCGTCGTCGCTGGGTTTGTAGTCTTCGTCGACTTCGACAGCCATCTCGAACTCTCTGTTCAACCCTCTGGTGCCGCGGGCTTATAGCGGCACCGCGAGGCTTCGACAATAGGCTGCAACAGCACCGGCCACGGCCTTTATCGCGCCATCCATCACCATGATTTGGCAACACTTTCGTGACATCTGCCACAAAGTGATGAAAATCTGGCAAACAGTTTGCGTGGCAACTGAGGGAGCCTCCATGCGCTTTGAAGGAACAGCCGATTACGTTGCAACCGGCGATCTCAAGATGGCGGTCAATGCCGCGATCGTGCTCGAGCGGCCGCTGCTGGTGAAGGGCGAGCCCGGCACCGGAAAGACCATTCTGGCCAGCGAAATCGCGACGTCAATCGGCGTGCCGCTCATCGAGTGGCACATCAAATCGACGACCAAGGCGCAGCAGGGCCTTTATGAATATGACGCCGTGGCGCGGTTGCGCGATTCGCAGCTGGGCGATGCCCGCGTTCACGACATCAGGAATTATATCCGCCGTGGCAAGCTGTGGGAGGCCTTCGCCCATGACGGGCGTCCGGTGTTGCTGATCGACGAGATCGACAAGGCCGATATCGAGTTTCCGAACGATCTGCTCCAGGAGCTCGACCGCATGGAGTTCTTCGTCTATGAAACCGGCGAGACGGTGAAAGCTGCAAGGCGCCCTATCGTCATCATCACCTCGAATAATGAAAAGGAACTCCCCGACGCCTTCCTGCGCCGCTGTTTCTTTCACTATATCAGGTTTCCAGATGCGGAAACGATGCAGTCGATTGTTGACGTGCACTTCCCCGGCATCAAGCAGCGCCTGGTTTCGGAAGCGCTCAACATCTTCTTCGAGCTGCGCGATGTGCCGGGCCTCAAGAAGAAGCCATCGACGTCCGAATTGCTCGACTGGCTGAAGCTGCTCCTGAACGAGGACATCTCGCCCGAAACCCTTCGCGAGCGCGACCCGCGAAAAGTCATTCCGCCGCTGCATGGTGCGCTGCTAAAGAACGAGCAGGACGTGATGCTGTTCGAGCGGCTGGCCTTCATGGCCAGGCGCGAGGGCCGTTGAACATGATGAGCCGCCGCGCCATGCTGCTGTCGCTGGTGGTTGCCGCATCGCCCGCATTTGCCGAGGAGACTGGAATGGAAACCGAATTGCACGTGGCTGCGAAAGCCAATGACGCAGACCGCGTAAAGGCATTGATCGCATCGGGCGCAAAGCTCGACGCGCGCGACAAGGACCAGCGCACGCCGCTGCTGGTCGCTACGCACGCAGATGCCGTCAATGCGGCGCGCGTGCTGATCGAAGCCGGTGCAGACGTGAACGCGAGGGACAATATCCGCGATACGCCCTTCCTCTATGCCGGCGCCGAAGGCCGCCTCGAAATCCTGAAACTCACTCTGGCAACCGGCAAGGCCGACTTGGACGACACCAATCGCTATGGCGGCAACGCGCTCATCCCCGCAGCCCACCACGGTCATCCCGAGACGGTGCGCGAACTGCTGAAGACGGAAATCGAGATCGACCATATCAACCGCCTCGGCTGGACTGCGTTGCTCGAGACGATCATCCTGTCTGACGGCGGCCCCGTGCATCAGGACATCCTGCAGCAGCTGATCGCAGCAGGTGCTGATGTAAACCTCGCCGATGGCGACGGCGTCACGCCGCTCACCCACGCAAAGCAGCGTGGATACAAGGAAATGGTGACGATGCTTGAGAAGGCGGGGGCGAGGTAACGCCTCCAGTTGTTGTCATCCTCGGGCTTGTCCCGAGGACCCATTCATCGACACTCTCGAACTTCCGCGCTTGTTGCACAATGGGTCCCCGCAACAAGTGCGGGGATGACAACATTGGAATTGGCGTTACCTGTCCCCGCGACTCATCCATTTGATCGCGTGCGGCACGAACCATGCGTTGCCGTGATAGAACCATTTCGCCGGCGGCGGTGTGTCGAAGACGCTCTCGCCGCCCGGCAGTCCCAGAATACGCATCGCCAGCTTCTTGCCAAACAATGTGCCCATCGGCACGCCGGCGAAGCAATAGCCGCCAGCGTAATAGACACCATCATGGCATCCGATCCTTGGATTGATGTCGAAGGTGCCACCGCATTTGCCTGTCCACACATGGTCGAACTGCAGGTCTCCCAGATCCGGGAACACCCGCAGCAGCCGCTGATGCAACCGTTCCGCCATCACGCGGAGGTCGGCGTCGATCTCCCCCGTCAAGCCGCCGAAGATGATGCGGGTTGGATCGCCCGGCGCAGCCCTCATCCAGTCGACGTTGAAATTCCAGTCGATGAAGGTGCGGTCACCCGGCAAGATCGACTTCACACGATTTTCGCCCATCGGCGCCGAGACTGTCTGATAGGCATGAAACGGCATGATGCGGCGATTGAGCCACGGAAACTCTTTGCCGCCATAGCCATTGGTTGCGAAGATCAGTTCGCGCGCCGAAACCTTTGTGCCCTTCACGAACACGCTGAAGCCCTGTTCTTCCTTCCGGAAGCCCAGCACCGGCGTGAAGGCGCAGATGGTGACGCCCGCATCGCGCGCCGCATCAAGCAAGCCCTGATGATAAAGCCCCGGATGTAGCCCCGCATGATCTGCAATGCGCACGCCGCCGAAATAGTGGTCCGTCGATATCTCGTCGCGCTGCTCCGCACGGCTCACAGTCGCGAAGCTTTCGCCCAGATGCGTCTCGCGCAGTGCAAATTCCCGCGCCATCGCATCATGCATCGCGGGCGATGTTGCCAGCAGCAGCCGCCCCTGCTGCCTGTAGTGGCACTGCATCTTCTCTTGCTCGATGGTGTCCTTTACCGAAAGGAAGGCCTCCATCAGCTCGCCGTAAACGGCCTTCGCCTTGTCGAGACCTTCTGCCTCCATGATCTCGCCGAAGCCATGCTTCAGCGTGCGGCCCACATAGCCTGCGTTGCGCGTCGAAGCCCCGTGTCCCGGCTCCTTCGCCTCGAATACCGTCACCTGCCGGCCGCCGCGCGCAAGGTGGATCGCCGCAACGAGACCCGTGATGCCGGAACCGACGATTGCCACATCCGTCCGCTGCGGTGGAACGGATGGCGTTTTCTGCTCATGCGGCGCCGCCCGCCACCAGAAGGGGTCGAAGGATGCGTTTGAACTCAGTGCCGTGCTGCCGAAAGCCATGTCACGCCGCCTTGCCGGAGCGGCGCTCGTCCAGCCGGTCCTTCAACTGCATGTACCAGTAGCCCGCCTGCACGCCCACGCGCCCGAAAGCCCCGCCGGCCCATTGCGGCGCAAACGGCGCAAACCGCTTGTACTCGTCATCCCCGGCGGCAATCGCCCGCGCCATGAGGATGCCGCCCATCGCCGTCGTGTTCATGCCATGGCCGCCGAAAGCCGTGGCCCACCATTGCCCCTGCCCGTCGGTGCCGATGAGCGGCATGAAATGGCGCGCATAACCCATGAGGCCGGCCCAGGCATAGTCGATCCTCGGGTTGCCCAACTGCGGGAACACCGAGACCATGTCGCCCTTCATGCGTTCAGCGAGCCGCGAAGGCTCCGAAACCCGCGTGGTGATGGCGCCACCCCACAAGAGCCGGTCTTCATCGACCAGGCGAAAATAATTGCCGGCCCGGCGCGAATCCGAAATGGCGCTCCGCGTGCGGATCACGTCTTGCTTCAGAGGTTCTGTCACCGCCACATAGGTGGCGACTGGCAGGATGGCGCGGCCCGTCAGCCGATGGATGGTGCGGTCCAGCGAGGATACGCAATAGACCACATCGCGGCACCGTACCTCGCCCTGCGCCGTATGGACGCGATAACCATTGCCATCCTTCGTCACCGAAAGCGCCGGTGACATTTCGAAAACTCTCGCTCCCGCCCTTTCGGCCTTGTCCATGATCATCAGCGCATAGCGCAGAGGGTGCATGTGAAAGGCACTCGGGTCGTAGGACGATTGGAAATAGCGCGCCGTATTCACCCGTGCCCGTGTCTCGGCCACATCGAAAAACTGCATCTCCTGACCATAGTCCCGCGCCATTGCGGCAATCCCGGCGCGCTTCTCTTCAGAATTGCTGTAACGGATGCAGCCTTGCCAGCCCTCCCCCATCTTGATCGAAGGGTCGCCTTCGGCAATCTCCCGGCGCACGAATTCAGTTCCAAAGCGCGAAAGCTGATACAGCGCTCGCGCCGCCTCCAGCCCAACGCGCGCCGCCACACTCTCCATGCCTTCGGCAAAGCCGTTGGAGACGAAGCCGCCATTGCGGCCGGAAGCACCCCAGGCGATCCGCTTCGCCTCGAGCAGCACGACGGAGGTTCCACGCCGCGCCAGCTCCAGCGCCGTTGTCAGGCCGGCAAGGCCCCCGCCAATGACGCAGACATCGGCTTCGATCCGCCCTGAAACCTGCTGCCTCTGCGCTCCCCGGTCGGCAGTCGCCTCATACCAGGTCTGCTCGGAATATTTCGCCTCGATCATGCACGTCCTTCAAATCGGCCAGTTGCCCCCGCCCCATCGCTTCCGCTATGGAGCGGGAATGCGCTTTTCATCAGGCAAGAATTTCCGGCAGTGGCCCCAGAAGGCCGTGACCATATTCGGCATGTCCGGCGTGGGCAAGACCACGCTTGCCCATCTGCTGCAGGATTCGAACTGGTATCACTACTCGGTCGACTACCGTATCGGCACCCGCTACATGGGCGAGCATATCGTCGACAATTTCAAGCGCGAGGCGATGCGGGTTCCCTTCCTCCGGAACCTGCTGCTGTCGGACTCGATCCACATCCAGTCGAACATCACCTTCGAGAACCTCTCGCCGCTGTCGACCTATCTCGGAAAACCGGGCAATGCCGATAAGGGCGGCATTTCGTTTGCCGAATACAGGAAACGCCAGAACCAGCATCGCGAAGCGGAAATCTCGGCCCTCCTCGATGTGCCGGCCTTCATCGGCAAGGCCCGCGACATCTACCAGTACGGCAATTTCGTCTGCGATTCCGGCGGCAGCCTGTGCGAGGTGGTCGATCCGTCGAACCCCCTCGACCCCGTGCTCACCTGTCTGTCGCAGAACTCCTTGCTTCTCTACATCGAAGGCACGCCCGAGCACACCCGCATGCTGGTCGAGCGTTTCCGCAAGCATCCGAAGCCCATGTATTACCAGCCGCAGTTCCTCGAAAGGAAATGGTCGGAATACAAGGCCATCAACCAGATTGCCGAAGACAGCGAGGTCGATCCCGACGGTTTCGCCGTCTGGGGCTTCGAGCAGTTGCTGCATCACCGCATCCCCCTCTACAAGGCGATCGCCGACAATTTCGGCTACACGGTTCGAATGCGTGACATCCCCGGAGTTCAATCCGTCGAGGACTTCACCAGCCTCGTGTCAGACGCTATCGACAGCAAGCAGTAGTCAAAAAATGCCCATCCGTATCCCGAACGATCTTCCCGCCCGCCACACGCTCGAATCCGAGGGTGTGATGCTGATGACGGAAGCCACCGCCGCCCGCCAGGACATCCGTCCGCTCCGCATCGGCCTCTTGAACCTCATGCCCAACAAGATCAAGACCGAGACGCAATTCGCGCGTTTGATCGGCGCCACGCCGCTGCAAGTCGAACTGACCCTCGTCAAGATCACCAGCCACACGCCGAAGAACACCTCCGCCGAGCATATGCTCGCCTTCTACGAGGATTGGGAAGATATCAGGACCGAGAAGTTCGATGGCTTCATCGTCACGGGTGCGCCCGTCGAGCTGCTGGATTTCGAGGACGTCACCTATTGGCAGGAGCTTCGCCAAATCTATGACTGGACGCAGACCCACGTTCAGTCGACCATGAACATCTGCTGGGGTGCGCAGGCCGCACTCTATCATTTCCACAAGGTGCCCAAGCACGCGCTGCCGAACAAGGCCTTTGGCGTCTACCGCCATCGCAACCTCAACCCGGCTTCGCCTTTCCTGCGCGGCTTCTCGGACGACTTCTCGATCCCCGTGTCACGCTGGACGGAGAACCACCGCGCCGATCTGCCAGAAGACAAGGGCCTCGAAGTGTTGATGGAGTCGGACGAAGCGGGCCTCTGCCTCATCAACGATCCGGCCCGCCGCTCGCTCTACATGTTCAATCATATCGAGTACGACACCAATTCGCTGAGCGACGAATACTGGCGCGACACGTCAGCCGGGAAGCCAATCGACCTTCCCGCCAATTATTTCCCGAGGAACGATCCGAAACTTCCACCCGAGAACCGCTGGCGCAGCCACGCCCACCTGCTGTTCGGCAACTGGATCAACGAGCTCTACCAGACGACTCCGTTCGAGCTTGGCCGCATCGGAACCTAGCGGGATACACGGGCGATGCGGTTCTTGATCTGGCTGGTGATCTGGCTGAAAACCTGCTTGATCTCGGAACCGCCTGCATCCGGTTCATAATAGCGGCCCGGCGCGCAGTCCTTCAGGAGCTTGGTGATCTTGGGTTGTGTAATGTCGTAGGCAATCGTGAACAGCGTGATGTTGAGATCGCGCATCGACTTGCAGATGCTCTTGAGATTGTCTTCGCCCTGGGCAATGGAACGCTTCTTGTCACTATCCCACTGGCTCGACGTCTGCATCCCGTCAGTCAGCAGGACGAGGAATTTGCGCGTGTTCCGGTCGTCATAAGGGGCACCTTCGGTATAGGGCTCCTGCGGGTCCAGAAGGTTCCAGCCGAATTCGGCGCCCAATGGAATGTTGGTATTGCCCAAAGGCCGCATCTTGCCGATCTTGTCCTTGACGTCAGAGAGGTCGGCGGTCAGCGGCACGATCTTGAGGCCCTTGGTTGCATAATTGGCGCAGCTGTACATACCGTTGTTCTCTGGGCCAGGCGGAGCATTGCTGGTGAGGCCCTTGTCGTAACCCCATTTCGTGTCGTTGTCCGACGTTGGCGTGTTGACATTGGTATTGTGAGGATACTTGCGGTCCTGCGTGCATCCGGTCCACGTCGAAGTCGCCGAGGACTGGGTCACGAAGTTCTTGTTCATGCTGGTGTAGACCATCGCCGAAAACGGCACGAGGCCGATCTTCAATGCGTCGTCCTTCATGGCACTGTCGAGTTCATCGATCATTGCCTTCGCCGCAACCGACATGTCCTGGTACTTGTTCTTCTTGTCCATCGATCCGGAGTAGTCGAGAACAAGAACGACTTCCGCCTTGCCTTCGAACGGCCGCATGACTTCGGCCATTTCCTCGAGCTTCATGGTGTCAACGCCTGCCAGCTGCATGAAGGACGTCTTGACATTGGTATTGACCGAGGCTGCAACCGCATCGATTGTAACCTTGACGTCGATCTCGATCGGCGAGCCATCATCCGCCGTAAACGAGACATTGTTCTTGAAATAGGACTTCGCAACCGCAACGCGCTGCGGATCGGTGATGTTGAGCGGCGTGGCGGCGGCAAGTGCAGCGCCATCGAGCGCTGCCTGAACCGACGTCCTGGTATCGAGGAAGCGGATGTAGTCAACGGCCGACCCCGCCGCAATCAGCAGCGGAACAATCGCCAGGGCAAACAGGACAGTGACATTGCCATCCGACTTCTCAACGAGCCGCTTCACAAGCCCAGGCATAGGTGGTCTCCCAAAGATTCAAGCTTCATCCTTTCATGAATCCCTCTAAATTGTGCTTCCTCGAACAGTAAAATTTTAACAAGCGGTGTCTGGTGCTTCCGATGACCGAAACCGTTGCACAGTGCCTGCTGTTGTTTCGTCACGCCAAATCGGCGTGGGACAACCCTCAGCTGTCCGATGAGGCACGTCCACTTTCGGAGCGCGGAGTAGAGGCGGCCGGAGTCATGGGCCGGACGATTGCGGCTATGAACTTTTCTCCCGACCGTGTGCTGGTCTCGCCCGCCCGGCGAGCAACTCGGACCTGGGAGATCGCCGCGTCCGGGATGACCAATCCTCCTGCTGCCGAAATAACCCCTGGTCTCTATGATTTTGGCGATGGCAGCCGCCTCATGGAGGTGATCCGTGCAAATGGCGGCAATTCCCGCGTCCTGATGCTGGTTGGCCATAACCCCTCGATCGAGGAACTGGCTCGCAGGCTGATCGCATCGGGCGACAAGCGGTTGAGGGCAAAACTGGAAAGCAAGTTTCCCACCGCCGCCCTGGCTGTCATTCGCTTCAACCAGTCTGCCTGGGCGCAACTCACGGAAGGATCTGGCACACTCATCCATTTCATCCGCCCGCGGGACGTATCGGAGGCTACTTCGGACTGACAGGATTTTCTTGTATTTACCGCCGCTTGCCCCCAATTATTGAACAAATACGGGAACACTGAAATCGTAAACCTCACCGACATTCTGGATGGAAGCCGCATTGCAGCAGGCGGCCTTGCCGATTTTGCCGCGGGGCTTGTGAACCCGTCTCTCCGCCTTGGCGTCACCGGCCTGTCGCGTGCCGGAAAGACGGTGTTCATCACCGCGCTCGTCCACGCCCTCCTGAAGGGAGGACGTTTCCCCGCCTTCGAGGCGATGGCGGGTGGCCGCATCACGCGCTGCTATCTGGAACCCCAGCCTGACGACAATCTTCCTCGCTTTACCTTCGAGGACCATCTGGCCTCGCTCACCGGAAAGGATCGGCAGTGGCCCGAAAGCACGCGCCGCATCAGCCAGCTTCGGATCACCGCGGAATACGAGCCGCGGGGCTTTCTGTCGCGCAACCTGGGATCGGGCAAGCTTCATATCGACATCGTCGACTATCCCGGCGAATGGCTGCTCGACCTGCCCCTGATGCGGCTGAACTATGCCCAATGGTCCGCCGCGACGGTTGCCGCCAGCCGCATTCCACCGCGCGCCAGCCGCGCCGCCGAATGGCATGCGCTGCTGTCGGCGCTCGATCCTCTTGCGCCGGCGCAGGAGCTAGACGCCATCAAGGCGGCTGAGATCTTCACCGCCTATCTGGCGCGCTGCCGCAAGGAGGACATCTCGATGTCGGCCTTGCCGCCCGGCCGCTTCCTCATGCCGGGCGATTATGCCGGCTCGCCGTTGCTGGCTTTCGCACCACTCGACATCGCTTCCGATGCGACGCTGCCGAAGGGCTCGCTCGGCGCGCTCATGCAGCGGCGATATGATTCCTATGTGGCCAGCATTGTGAAGCCGTTCTTCTTCGGCCACTTCGCACGGCTGGACCGCCAGATCGTTCTTGTCGACACGCTGACCGCGCTCAACGCCGGCGCCAGCGCGGTGAAGGATCTGCAAACCGCGCTGGCGCAAATTCTCACCTGCTTCCGGCAAGGGTCCAACTCGCTCCTGTCCAGCATGTTCGGCCGCCGCATCGACCGCATCCTGTTCGCGGCGACGAAGGCCGATCTTCTCCACCATAGCAGCCACGACAGGCTAGAGAATATTCTCAAGCTGATCGTCGAAGATGCGATGACGCGCGCGGAGTATTCAGGCGCCGAAATCGAGGTGGCGGCCCTGGCCGCAATCCGCGCCACGCGTGAGGCCAGCGTCCGGCAGAAAGGCGAGACGCTGGAATGCATTGCCGGCACGCCACTGCGGGGCGAGGCGATCGGCAGCACCTTCTTCGATGGCGAAACCGAAGCCGCCATCTTCCCCGGCGACTTGCCGGACGACGCGCGCCAGGCGCTTGACGGTTCGCTCGAGGGGAACCTGAAATTCGTGCGCTTCCGGCCACCGTTGCAAAAGGATGGCGCCTACCCTCACATCCGGCTCGACCGTGCCATGGAATTCCTTCTGGGAGACCGCTTCGCATGAGCGACAACCGGAACCCGAAAGCCTTCATCATTGAGCCTCCCAACGGGGAAGCGCAGGAAACAGCGGCGCCGAAGCGCAAGCCCCGCGCCGTCACCGGCATCACCGTCGAGCCGGAAGCGATCGACGGCGATCTCATCGTCATGCCGCCCGCGCCGCTGCGGCGCTCCCGCCGGGTGCGCTGGGCCGGCATCCTTGCCGGTGCCCTGTTTTCGCTGGTCACGCTGTGGGCCGGGCTTGCCGTCACCCAATTGGTCGAGGAATATTTCCTCCGCTCGCCGGTGCTCGGCTGGGCGACGCTCGCCATCGCCGGGCTTGCCGCCTTCGCGGCCCTTGCCATCATTTCGCGCGAGATCTGGGCGCTGGCCCGCCTGCGGCGGATCGAGAGCATCCAGATCGACGCCGCCCACGCCATCAACACCGACGACGCGGCCGCGGCCAAGCGCGCCGTCTCGCAACTGCAAGGCCTCTATGCAGGCCGTGCCGATGCCCAGCTCGGCCTTCGCGACCTCAAGCAGTTCGATGCCGATATCATGGATGGCCGCGACCGTATCAAGCTGGCGGAGCGCTATCTCGTGTCCGCGCGGGACGACGAGGCCCACCGCATCATCGCCCACGCCTCGCGCCGCGTGACGCTGCTGACCACGGTAACGCCCACCGCCGCGCTCGACATTCTCTTCGTCGCCGCGCTGAACCTCCGCATGATGCGCGAACTCGCAACGCTCTATGGCGGCAGGCCATCGACACTGTCGACCTTCCGGCTCGCCCGCATGGTGCTGAGCCATCTGGCGGTGACGGGCGGCCTGGCGCTGTCCGACAATCTGATCCAGCACGTGGTCGGCAAGGGTTTGCTCGGCCGGCTTTCGGCACGGTTCGGCGAAGGCGCCGTCAATGGCATCCTCACCGCCCGCGTCGGCCTTGCGGCGCGCGACGTGTGCCGGCCCATTCCGCAGGAAACCTCCGCCAAGGACACGCTGGGAAGCCTGATGCGCGAACTGGTGACCGCCGCCGAGGAGCAGAAAACGCCATGAACGCGCAAGCCAACCTCAACCCGGATGTTCGGCGCAGCCACGACCTGCGGAATGCCATCCACACCCTGATCCTCATCGCCGGGACAGCCCTTCTGGCCGGCGCCATCGCCTGGATGGTGTTCGGCACCACCGGCCTGATCTGGGCCGCCGTGTCGAGCGCCATCGGCATCTACATGCTGAGCCGCGTGTCGCCCAAGGTGGTGCTGACGCTTTACAAGGCGAGGCCCCTGCAGCGCGGCGAGATGCCGGAACTGCACGCCATCATGGATGAGCTGACAATCAATGCCGGCCTGCCCGCCAGGCCCCAGCTCTACTATGTGCCAAGCAAGATGATGAATGCCTTTGCGGTGGGAAAGCGCGAGGATTCGGCGGTCGCCGTCACCGATGGCCTGCTGCGCGCCATGACCCTCCGCCAGCTCAGTGGCATCCTGGCGCATGAAGTTGCCCATATCCGCAGCGGCGATCTCCGGGTCATGGGCCTTGCCGATGTCCTGAACCGCGTCACCGGCTTCATGTCGGCGATGGGGCTGATCGGCGTGCCGCTGATGTTCGGCACCGGCTGGAACATTCCGATCCTCGGCCTGCTGCTGCTGATCTTCGCGCCCACCATCGGCGGCCTGCTGCAACTCGCCCTGTCGCGCGCCCGCGAGTATGATGCTGACCTTGACGGTGCGGCCTTGACGGGCGACCCCGAAGGCCTCGCCTCGGCCCTGGCGCTGCTGGAGCGGCGGCAAGGTGCTGTGTGGGAAGGCCTGGTGCTGCCCGGCTCCCGCCTGCCGGAACCCTCGCTCCTCCGCTCGCACCCGAAAACCGAACACCGCATCGCCCGCCTGCTCGCGCTCCGCCGCGATCCCTCCTCATCCATCAGCTTTCCGCTCACCAAGGCGAAGCCCGGCCCGTCGCTTGTGCCGCCTATCCGCGATCCCCGCATCCACTGGCACCGGATGGGCATATGGTACTGAGGAGCATGATCGCCTTGTTGCTGATGCTGCTGCCCGCCGAAGCCGCCAGCCGCGGCACGAAGATCGCCATGGCGGTGGCTTTGCTCGATGTGGCGGAGCAGTATTGCAAGGGCGCGATCGCGGTCAATCCCGCGGTGCGCGAGAACCTTTTCCTTCACTTTCACGAGTATGACATCGGCGGCCTGTCGTCCGCCATCTCCGGCCCGCTCAATTCCTTCTACGAGGAATTTGTGGCCGAGGCGAAATCGGGCCGCGGCGCCTTCTGCGCCGCCGCACCCGCCCAGGCCGCGCGCACCGGCTATCCGGTGATTACCAAGGTGGAATGACCGCCGTGTTCCTGTCCTTTTTCACCAGCCTCCGCCTGGCCGGAATTCCGGTTTCGCTGAACGAGTACCTCACCCTGATGGCGGCGCTCGACAAGGGCCTCGCCGCCTGGTCGACCGGCGAGTTCTATTACCTATCGCGTGCCACGCTGGTGAAGGACGAGCGCAATCTCGACAAGTTCGACCGGGTGTTCGGAAGCGTGTTCAACGGTCTCGAAAACCCCGGCGATGCACTGATGGCCGGAGTTCCCGAGGAATGGCTGCGGAAGCTCGCCGAAAAGCATCTCACCGACGACGAGAAGAAACTGGTGCAGGCGTTGGGCGGGCTGGACAAGATTCTCGACGAACTGAAGAAGCGCCTCGAGGAGCAGAAGGGCCGCCATCAGGGCGGCAGCAAGTGGATCGGAACAGCCGGCACCTCGCCCTTCGGTGCCTATGGATACAATCCCGCCGGCGTGCGCATCGGGCAGGACGCAAACCGCAACAACTCGGCCGTGAAGGTCTGGGACCGTCGCGACTTCAAGGATCTCGACGATACGCTCGAACTCGGCACCCGCAACATCAAGGTGGCGCTCCGCCGTCTGCGGAAATTCGCCCGCGAAGGCGCCGCCGATGAACTCGATCTCGAAGGCACCATCCGGTCCACCGCACGGCAGGGCTGGCTGGACGTGAAACTCGTGCCCGAACGCCGCAACATGGTGAAGGTACTGCTGTTCTTCGATGTCGGCGGCTCGATGGACCCGCATGTGAAGATCTGCGAGGAGCTCTTCTCCGCCGCCCGCACCGAGTTCAAGCACATGGATTTCTTCTACTTTCACAACTGCATCTACGAGAGCGTGTGGAAGACCAACGGCAGGCGCCGGGCCGAGGCGGTGGACACCTGGAAGCTGCTTCACACCTACCCGCATGACTACAAGGTCATCATCGTCGGCGATGCCGCGATGAGCCCCTTCGAACTGACCCACGCAGGCGGCTCCGTCGAACACTGGAACGACGAGCCCGGCATCGTCTGGCTCCAGCGCCTTGCCGCAACCTATCCCAAGGCCATCTGGCTCAACCCTTCGCCGGAAAAATACTGGTCTTACTCGCCGTCAACGCAGCTGGTGTCCAGCGCCTTCGGACAAGGGATGTTTCCGTTGACGCTCGCCGGCCTCGATCGTGCCATGCGGGAACTCGCACGCTGAACATTACCGGAAATTCATCTGCTGCCTGAGACGGAACTTCCGCCGCCCTACGTCTTATGGACATCAGGCAATCACCTCATGGAGTTTCCAATATGCACAAGAATACCAAACTGATTCTTGCCGTCGGTGCGGTCGCACTGCTCTCGGCGGGCGGCGTCGCCGGGCTGGCCAATGCCGACATGCGTGGACATCGCATGGGCCATGGCATGGGCGGCGGCATGATGGGGCCCAAGATGATGGAGCGCTACGACGCCAATAAGGACGGCAAGATCTCGCAGGAGGAGATCGACCAGAACCGCAGCTCTTGGCACGGGGAATTCGATACCGACAAGAACGCCACGCTGTCGATCGATGAATTCCAGGCCCTGTGGCTGAGGGCGCGCCGCGAGCAGATGGTCCGCGAGTTCCAGCAGTTCGACCGCGATGGCAATGGTCAGGTTACCTTGGATGAATACAAGGGTCCGCTGTCCGGCATCGTCGCCAACCGCGACCGCAATGGCGACGGGTTCCTGAGCCGGGATGACCGGCCCCGGCGCGGCGACCGTGAAGGCCGCCGCGGAATGGGGCATGGCCCAGGCATGGGTCACGGCATGGGCCAAGGCATGGGCCAAGGCATGGGCGAAGGAATGAACCAAGGAATGGGCCAAGGCATGGGCCCGGACATGATGAACCAGGACAACGACGCGGAAGATGGCGCGCAGACCCCGCCGCCCGCCCCGGCGAACCCCTGAGTCTTGACAGCGACGAGGCCCGGGAACGTCTTTCCGGGCCTCTTGCCCTGTTGAAGCGCTGGGCTAGTCTAAGGCGATGCCCGCTCCGCAAGTTCCAGTCGAATACGGCGTCCGCCGCAGTGCTCTCGAGAAGGCGCGCCTGTGGCGGGTCGATGATGCTGGCCTGAGCTGGGCTTACGACGGCAAGACCTTTCACTTCGATTATTCCGAGATCGTCTCGATCCGTCTCGAATGGACCGCATCGCGGGCCGATCATGCGCGCTATGCCTGTTCTGTCACACGCTTCAACGGCTGGATGGAAACCATCGTATCGACCCATTACGCCGGTCCCATGCAGTTTCCCGATCAGCGCGAGACCTACCGTCCCTTCGTGATGGAGCTGATCGGCCGTACGGCCAAAGCCAATCCCGCCTGCGCATTCCATGCCGGTTCCACGCTTCTGTCCTATGGCGGCAGTTTCCTGATACTCGGCGCTGGCCTTGTCATGCTGGCGGCCGTCGCCTTGAGTCTGGGCATTCCCGCCACCTGGCTGATCGTGACCAAGCTGATCGTCCTCGCCTTCCTCATACCCCTTGGGCTCGCCTGGCTGTGGAAGAACCGCCCGCGCCGCTTCACGCCGCCCGACGTGCCGCCGGATGTGTTGCCGCCAATCGAAGAGGTTTCCTTAACCAGGTCTTAACCGGATTGAGGCGCATAAACCGATTCACAGGAAATTCCTGCAAAGATACCTGATCGGAGGAGCGGGCCCAATGGCGGATACGCATATGGATCTGCAGGACAGCATGATGCGCGGCGTCCTGCCGGGCCAGCCGGCCGGGGTTGCCGCGGTTCACGGTCTGCCGCTGGGCGCCAGCCTCTCGCTTGCCACCGGCATTGATGGATTCATGGCCCTTGAGGCGCAATGGCTGCGGCTGGAAAGCAGCTGCCAGTCGCCCCGCGCGGTTTTTCAGTCCTTCGGCTGGCTCAAGAACTGGATCGCCACATCCGGCGCGGGCCTGCCGTCCGATGCGATCCGGATCGTGACCGGATTCCGCGATGGCAGGCTGGTTTTTGTCTGGCCTCTCATGGCGGCCAAGGCGGGCCCCTTCACGGTGCTTCGCTGGCTGTCCGAGCCGAAGTCGCAATATGGCGATATCCTGCTGGCCTTGGGCGAGTGCCCGAAGGCCTGGATGGGCGCTGCCATGAATCTGATCCGCCGACTGCCCGGCATCGATGCCATCAGGCTGCGCCATGTCTGCGTCAATGCGGCGGTAGCGCCCTTTCTCGATCAGGTATTCCGCGATGCGCGTCTGCACGAGCAGGCCTCCTGCCTCGACCTGACGCGCTTTGCCGATGAAGCCGCCTACGAAGCCCGCTACACCTCGGCCCAGCGCAAGCGCCGCAAGAAGATCCGCAAGACTCTGGAGGACGCGTTCGGACCCGTCGCCTTCAGGATTCTGGAGCCCGGCCCGGCGACCGATGCGGCAATTGACTCAGCCATCGCCGAGAAGTGCTTATGGATCGAGCAGCGCGGCCGTCAGAACCGCGTCCTCACCTGCCCGATGCTCGGCGCATTCCTGAAGCGCCTTGCAAGAGACAAGGACTCCGGAACCCGCTTCGTGCTGAGCGCGCTCAGCGCCGGCGGGCGCGATATTTCATGGGAGATCGGCCTTCGCCACAACGGCACGCATTTCGCCTTCGTCACCTCGCATGTGAACGCCCTGACCGACTACTCCCCCGCCCGGCTTCACATGGACCTTTCCCAGCGCCAGGCCCTGAAAGACGGCATGAAGACCTTCGACCTGATGCATCCCAACGATGCCCACAAGGACTCCTGGTCGAGCGGAAAGACAGCGGTTCTCGACCATTATCTTCCGCTGTCGCCATTCGGCACTCTCTATGGCGCAATCTATCTGGAGCGGCTGCGCCCCATGCTCCGCAGGGCCTATTACCGCACACCGCCCGCCCTTCTGCGGATGCTGAAGCCCATCATAAGGCATTGAGGTTCCTTGCAGCTGCCGCCACGCCCTCTGGCGCAGCGGCACGATACCGGCTTCCGCGTCAGGCGCGTTTCACCGGGCAGGTGCTGAGGCCCAGGATCGAATACAGCGGGCAGCTGCCGATCAGCGCGGTGACCAGCGGAATGACGCCGATCCAGCCGATCCAGTTATAGCCGGTCGGAGCCGCGAACAGCGCGTACCACAGCAGCGCCAGCCCGATGATGACGCGGAGCACGCGGTCGATCGATCCGATATTGGTTGTCATGTGAGGTCTCCCTTGCCTGTTGTGGTTCGAAGCTATCGAAGCCGCGGCTCCGCGTCTGTGACTTGATCACAATCAGCCATGAAGTCTTGCAAGGGCCGCCATGTTGGACACGACGATCTGCCGCCGTTCCAGGGTGACGAGGCCTTCCGTCTCGAACTGCTTCAGCAGTCGGCTTACCACCTCGCGGGCGGTCCCTAGCTCCGAGGCAATTTCCTGATGCGTCGTGGCGATCGGGCCCGCCGCGCCGCGCTCAGCCAGGAAACGCGCCAGGCGGCGGTCCACGTGGCGCTGCGAAACCTCCTGAACCAGCGCGATGAGATCGCGCAGGCGGCCGCCATAGGACGAGAACACGAACTGCCGGAACGCCGCCGAACTGGCGAGCAACGTCTCGAATACGGGCTTCGGCACGACCAGCGCCTCGGTTTCCGTTTCGGCGATCCCCTCGGCATCGTAACCGGAGTCCGACAACAGGCAGGCGGTCGTCAGCACGCAGGTTTCCTCCGGCCCGACGCGGTAGAGCATGAGTTCGCGGCCCGTATCCGTCACCGTCGATACCCGCACGGCACCGTGCTTCACGATGATGAAGCCTGAACACGCCTGCCCGGGCACAAAAACCCTGTGGCCCGGCTTCAGCTGCACGCGGCGTGCGCCACGCCCGAACAGTTCCCGCCCGGCAGCCTCCAGACCGGGGATGATGGAAGCGTCTTCCATTACATCCGTCCGTATTTCCGCATGACGGCGACCAGCATGTCGTGAGGCAGCGCGATCGAAGTATTGCCGTCGCGGCCCACCATGGTGCGGTTGCAGATCATCGAGTCGATAACCGCCTCCTCGGTTGCTTCGACGGTCGCCATGAACAACTGGTCCAGGCTGGCATTGGGCAGCGCCTGCATGGTCACCGCGCCACCGCCCCTCTGCGCGAAGGCTTGCTGATTGGCGGTTGAAAAGGCGAGGAAGATGTCGCCCGACGAGTTGTTGCCAACCGTTCCGGTGCGGGCAAGCCCCATCGGCACGCGCCTGGCAATACGCTTGAGCTGATGCGCCAGGAGCGGTGCGTCGGTCGCAACGATGGCGATGACCGAGCCCTGGTCCTTGCCGCGCAGCTTGTCGTGCCCGATATGGCGCCCCACTGGTACGCCCAGCACCGTCAAATCCTCGCGCCGCCCGAAGTTCGACTGCACGAAGACTCCCAGCGTATAGGCCTCGCCCGCAATCTCCACGCGGCGTGAGGCAGAGCCGTTACCCGCCTTGAAATCATAGGTGATCATGCCGGTGCCGCCGCCGACGCTGCCCATCTCCACATGGCCGCCCTTCGCGGCATCGAGCGCGGCGATGGTGTGATCGGCGGTGACGTGGAAGCCGTTGATGTCGTTCAGATCGCCGTCATAGGTTTCGGCCGCCACCGGCAGGCCCCAGTCCTGCCCGGTGCCGACGCCGCGCCCTACCAGCCAGCGGATCGTCGCATCGCGCGTCACCCCGCAGGAATGCGTGTTGGTGATGGTGATCGGCGTCTGCAGCTCGCCCGCTTCCTCGATCCACACGGTGCCCGTCATCTCGCCGTTGCCGTTCAGCGAGTAGTATCCTGCCGCACAAGGGATATGGGCTTGCGCCCTGCCGCGCGGCAGAATGGCGGTCACGCCGGTGCGGACCGGCCCCTTCCCAACAACGAGCGGCCCTTCGCCGCTGATCAGCGTGACGGTGCCGACCTCGACGCCCGCCACGTCGGTTATGGCATTGTGCGCCCCCGGCCGGCCGGAAAACGGCAAGCCGAGATCGCGTCCGCGCGGCATTGCAGGATTCATGGGCGGCACTCCGTTTATGCGCTTTGCAATAGCGACGGCATGCCACAAGATGGAGCCGTAAGGAAGAACATGGCCGCAGAACACATCTCGCACTACAAGGAATTCCTCATCATCCTCGGCGTCGCGGGCCTGGTGGTGCCGCTGTTCCTGCGCGTCGGCGTCAATACCGTACTGGCCTTCCTGATCGTGGGAATCCTGCTCAGCCCCGGCGTGCTGGGGCAACTGGTTTTCAGCCTGCCTGTTCTCAAGGCCTTCGTTATCGCCGATACCGACAATCTCACGGCGGTCGCCGAGCTGGGCGTCGTCTTCCTGCTGTTCCTGATTGGCCTCGAACTCTCGTTCGAACGTCTCAATGTCATGCGGCGGCTGGTCTTCGGCCTCGGCGGCTTGCAGGTGCTGGTGTCGTTTCTGGCGATTGCCGGGATTTCGATGGGTCTCGGTTTCGACACCAGAACGGCCCTCGTGCTGGGCGCCGCGCTGTCGCTGTCCTCAACCGCGATCGTCGTGCAACTGCTGTCGGAAGCCAAACGCCTCGGCTCGCAGACCGGGCGGACGAGTTTTGCGATTCTGCTGTTCCAGGATCTGGCCGTCATTCCCCTTCTGCTTCTGGTCTCGATCATGGGCCAGCGCACCGAGGGCAGCGTTGTTGTCAGCATCGGCCTTGCACTCGTGCAGGCCGTGGTGGCGGTTGCCGTCATCATCGGCGTTGGCCGTTTCCTGTTGCGCCCCCTGTTGCGCATGGTGGCAGGCGCCAACAGCCCCGACCTGTTCATGGCCATCACCCTGCTCATTGCGGTGGGCACCGGCGTGGCCGCCAACCTCGCCGGTCTCTCCATGGCGCTGGGGGCATTCATCGCCGGGCTGATGCTGGCCGAAACCGAATACCGCCGCGCCATCGAAGCCGTGATCGAGCCCTTCAAGGGCCTGCTGCTCGGCACGTTCTTTCTGGTCGTCGGCCTCCGTCTCGATCTTGGCGGGTTGCTGCGGGACCCGTTGCCGATCCTGGCAATCGTGGCGGGCCTCATCATTCTCAAGGGCCTCGTCACACTGGCACTCCTCTGGGCATTCAAGGTGAGCCGGGGGGCAGCGCTCGAATCGGCCATGCTGCTCGGCCCCTGCGGCGAATTCGGATTCGTCATCATCGGCGCGGCACTGGGTTATGGCATCATCGACAATCAGGCCGCGCGCAACACCTTGCTGATCGTCACGCTGACGATGATCACCATTCCCTTCCTTGCCCGCATCGGCGCCGGCATCACCAGGGGGCTTCGCCACAAGGCAGCAGCGGCGGCAGCACTCGACACGCCCTTGCCCGAAGATGACCAGTCACGCGTCATCGTGGCGGGCTTCGGCCGCGTCGGCCATCTGATCGCGTCGATGCTGGAAGAGCACAAGATTGCCTATATCGCGGTGGACAGCGATGCCGAAGTTGTGGCGCGCGAAAGGAAGAATGGCTTGCCGGTCTATTACGGCGATGCCGCCAATGCCGAGTTCCTGAAGCGCTGCGGCCTGGCCGAGGCCAAGGCACTGGCGATCACCATGGACAATCAGGTGCGCGTTGACGATGTGGCGAAGGCCGCCCGCGCGCTGCGTGCCGATCTCAAGATCATCGCCCGCGCCCGCGACGAGCGCCACGCCCAGAAGCTCTATGCGCTGGGCGTCACCGAGGCGGTGCCGGAGACAATCGAGTCGAGCCTGCAACTTGGCGAGGCGCTGCTGGTCGAAACCGGCGTCGCCATGGGGCTTGCCATCGCCTCGGTGCACGAGCGCCGCGACGGTTTCCGCAAGCTGCTGGGACGGCCGAACCGCAGGGAACAGCTGGAGCTTGCGCGCAAGCGCATGCGCCGCGAGAAGACGGTCAGTTGAACTCCAGCGCCCAGTAACGCACCGTCTTGCTTCCGTCAGTCAGCACCCGCAAACCGATAGGGTGGAAACCCAGCCTCTCGTGGAACGCATCCGACTGCGGATTGGACGGAACGCTGTTGATCTCGCAGACCAGACGCTCGCGGCCTTCGAGTCTCGCCTGCGTTTCGAGTGCGGCATACATGGCTTTCGCCAGTCCCCGCCCCCGCGCGGCGGCATCCACGACGACGCGGTCGACATAATAGAAGCGCGCGAAGCGCTGCTTCAGCCACGCGAAATTCGGATTATCGTATGTGCAGGTCTCGTCGAAGGCGATGATGAGCGCCAGACCATCCGGCTCGGCCCTGACATGGGATGCCACGGACAGCAGCGCATCGAAGTCTTCAGCGCTTTTCCACGAGAGTTCTTCGGCATGTGCGTTGTTCAGCGCCAGGAGGCGATCGAAGAGCGCCGGCTCGAAGGGCGGCGAACACGGTGCCGCCGATGTCACAGGCCTTACTCCGCCGCTTCGCACACGACAGACAGCTTGTTGCCATCAGGGTCGCGCACATAACAGGCATAGAAGCTGGCGCCATAGGGACGAAGACCCGGCGCGCCATCATCGCTTCCGCCCGCACTCAAAGCCGCGGCATGAAAATCCCTCACCTGCTGGCGGGTCCGGGCCGGCAACGCCACCATGGTGCCGTTGCCCCAGGTCGCCGGATAGGCGAGAACCGGCTTGGTGATCCACAGGAAGCACTTGCGGCCTTCCGCAGGCGCCGGCACCGGGCCATAGCCCACTTCTGTCTCGTCCTCGTAATGACAGCCCAAGCCAAGAACACCTAACGCCGCATCGTAGAAGCGGCGCGACCGCTGCACATCGTTGGTGCCGAGCGTCAGGTACAGGAACATCAGTTCACGCCCAGCTTTTTCTGCAGGCTGGAGCTTGAGGTCGTGTACTGGAACAGCAGCCGCTCGCCCGGATTCTTGTACTTGAACACCTTCTGCGCCATCAGCGCTGCCTCGTGGAAGCCCGAAAGGATGAGCTTCAGCTTGCCGGGATAGGTGTTGATGTCGCCAATGGCGAAGATGCCCGGCGTCGAGGTCTCGAATTTCTCGGTATCGACAGGGATAAGGTTCTCGTTGAGGTTCAGGCCCCAGTCGGCCACCGGACCAAGCTTCATCGTCAGGCCGAAGAAGGGCAGCATGGCGTTGGTGGCGATATCGAAGCTCGCGCCATCATTGCCCTTGACGGTCGCCGCCGAGAGGATGCCGTTGTCGCCCTTGAGGCCCGTCACCTGGCCAAGCTTGAAACTCATCTTTCCGTCGGCAACCAGTTCGCGCATCTTTTTCACGCTGTCGGGCGCGGCGCGGAAATCGTCGCGGCGATGGAGAAGCGTCAGGCTCTTCGCCAGGGGCTGCAGGTTCAGCGTCCAGTCGAGCGCCGAATCGCCGCCGCCGACGATCAGCACATCCTTGCCGCGCAAGGTTTCCATTTTCTTCACCGAATAAAAGACCGACGTATTCTCATAGGCGTCGATTCCGGGGATCGGCGGTTTCTTCGGCTGGAAAGAACCACCACCCGCCGCGATCACCACAACCTTCGAGCGGAATACCGTGCCGCCATCGGTCGTCACTTCGAAGTCACCGTCATCGAGCTTCCGGCACCCGGTGACCATGTGGTTGAAATGGAACTGCGGATTGAAAGGCTTGATCTGCTCCATCAGCCGCGAGGTGAGTTCGGCACCCGTTACCACCGGCAGGGCCGGAATGTCGTAGATCGGCTTTTCCGGATAGAGTTCGGCGCACTGGCCGCCCGGCCGGTCGAGAATGTCGACCACATGGCACTTGATGTCGAGCAGCCCAAGCTCGAAGACGGCGAACAGTCCGCAGGGACCCGCGCCAATGATGACCGCATCGGTCGTGATCGCCTCAGACATGATGGTCTCCGGACTGGATTAGAACTGCTTCTCTGGAACCTTCACACGGAGACCATCGAGGCCATCCGAGATCTTGATCTGGCACGACAGCCGGCTGTTGTCGCGGACGTCGAAGGCGAAATCCAGCATGTCTTCTTCCATCGGATTGCGCGCGCCCGTCTTGCCCTGCCATTCCGGCTCGACATAGACATGGCAGGTGGCGCAGGCGCAGGCGCCGCCGCAATCGGCATCGATGCCGGGAACCATGTTCTTGACGGCCGTTTCCATGACCGACATGCCCGGCAGGCCATCGACGGTCTGTTCCGTGCCATTGTGCTGGATGAAGGTGATCTTTGCCATTTCGCCGTCTCGCTGGAGCCGTTCGTTTTTTCGAACGGCCTTCTAGGGGATCATGCGGCGAAACACAACTGCCGCCGCAGCGCAGGCACCCTCAGCGATAGATGACCTGCACGGTCTGGCGAAACTCGGCCGCCGCCGCCCTAAGAGCCCGAAGACGCATCGCCTTGACGTTAACGTCAACATGGATCGGCATGGCTTCAAGTCCAACCGCCAGGAGCTGTAGGCGCTTGGCGCCGATCGAGGCTGCGGCACCTTTCAGCGTATGCGTTGCCAGCTTCCACTCGGCAGCGGTTTCGGCAGATTCGATCATCTCGAGCGTGGCAGGAAGCTGCATCAGGAAAAGCCCGACGATTTCGCGTTCGAGCTCGGCGGCATTCATGGTGTAATGGGCCAGGTGCGCCCTGTCGAACACCTCCGGCGGTGTTTCGAAGCCCGCCTCGGGCCTCTGTTTTTTTACCGCCATGACCTGCACTCCCGCCTTATTCGCGGGACATAGACTATTCGAAAACCCCTGTGCGGGCGGTAAAACAACACGGTCAACCTTCAATTTCGCGAGTCATTTCAAATCGATCCATAATTTTAACCAAAACTTAATTTATCGGAGGATGACGCTGCGGCGTGGGTTCAACGGGGGTTAAGGATCGGTTATGGTGAAGATTGTGAGTGAACGCGCGGGGGGAGGCCGATCTGCGCCAGGGGCTGTTCCAGCCATGGCAGGATACCCATCGCGCGCAATCCGGGCAGCGGCACGGGGCGTGCCGTCAATTCGTAAGTTGAGAGTGCGGGAATAGAGAACATGGCAAACACCACCGAGACGCGTCGACCGGACAGGCGCTCAGCTGAAACCGAATCCGCGCGCCGCGATGCACCTCGCCTTTCCGCCGATGCGGCACCCGTACGCGGCCGGCCCGCCAACGAAAACGACCCCGGCACGTCGATGATGCTGGCGCGGCTCCGCCGCCAGCCGTCCTACGCGCCCTACTACGTGGCATTCGTCATTTCGCTGGCCTGGGTCGCCGGCTGGTTCTTCATCTACTCCAACGCCGTTTTCGGCCAGGCCGGCGCCCCGCGCGATACCGCCGAGACGATGCGCACCGTGGCGCTCCTCGTGCTGCCGATCGCCATTGTCTGGGTCACTGCCTATTTCCTGTGGCGGGCGGCCCAGCTTCGCCAGGTTTCCGAGGTGCTGATGCAGTCAGCGATGCGCCTGATCCGCCCGCAGGACATCGCCACCGAGGGGCTGACCACCATCGCCCAGGCCGTGCGCTCGGAGGTCGACCTGCTGGTCGGCGGCGTCGAACACGCCGTGCAGCGCGCTGCTGTTCTCGAAGAAATCGTCCACAAGGAAATCGCCGCCATCGAGCGGGCCTTCGGCGGCAACGAGGAACGCATCCGCAGCCTCGTCACCGGCATCGAGAACCAGCGTTCCGCGCTTCATCAGGCAACGCTCGTCATCAACAACGACGCCAACCCGCTGATCACCCGGCTCGAAGCCAACACCAAGAATCTCGATGGCATCGTCGCCACCGCGCACGACACGCTGGGACGCCTCGAAACCGGCCTGCGCGAAATGGCGGGCGGCATTACCCGGACGATCGACGAAGTGGCCGACCGCGCCACCTCGGCAGGCGACGAGATCGGCGTCCAGACCTCGCACATGGAAAACGTGTCCGCCCAGGTGGTGAACCAGCTTCGCGACTTCTCGCGCCAGCTCGCAGCCCAGGTCGATCAGCTGTCCCAGACCTCGGTGACGCTCAACGCCGATTCCGTCGAATTTGGCCGCTCCGTGCAGGACATGGAGATGAACCTCGCGCAGACGGTGCGCAACTCGATCGACCAGCTCGCCAACATCAACCAGGATATCGCCCGCACCATCGAACGCGCCAGCGTCACCTCCGCAGATCAGATCAAGCAGCAGGTGGCCGATCTGGCCGAAGTGGTGCACACGACAAGCAACAACCTCTCTTACCACCTCAAGACCTCGACCGATGACGCGACAGCGGCGCTGGAACGCGCCGGTCTCGACACCTCGCAGATGATCGAGCAGAGCCGCAGCATGGTGACACAGGGGCTGCAGACGGTCGCCGCCGAGTATCTCGACCGCGTGGCCCAGTCGCGCACCGAGCTGGTCAGCTATCTCGACACCTCGGCAGTTGGCGTTTCGACCGCGATCGAAGAGGCGACCGACAATGTCGCCGGCCGCCTGAATGCCGCGGGCACGCAGTTCATTGCGGGCATCGACCAGACCGCCAATACGCTGCTCTCCGAACTCGGATCGATGAGCACCGGGCTTTCGGGCCGCGTCGAGGAAACCACCGGCAAGCTCTTCAACGAAATCGGTCATCGCGCCGAAGCGATCATCACCAGGCTCGACGATTCGGCGGGCGGCGTCTTCACGCGCCTCGACGAGCAGGCAACGCTCGTCACCTCGCGCGTCGAGGATACGGCCAACCGCATCCTCTTCACGATCGAGGACCGCACCAGTTCCGCCACGACCCGGGTGGGCGACACCGCGGCACAGGTGCTGGCGGCGATTGATGCCCAGAACCTCGATTCGGCAGCCCGCATCACCGACAGCGCGTCGCGCGTGCAGATGGCGATCGCCGATGTGACCGAGACCCTCACCTCGCGCCTCGATGGCACCTCGAACGCCCTCCTTACGCATGTCGAGGGCGCGGTTGCCACTGCGCTGTCCCGTTTCGAGCAGACTTCGGCGGAACTCCGCGGCCTCGTCAACGAGACCAGTTCCGACGTGCTCTCCGCGCTCGATCAGCGTTCGCACGACGTCATCAACCAGATGGATGCGGCATTGGGCTCGGCCCATGGCAAGCTCAATGAAACCACCCGCCTCTTCCAGAGCCTCATCAGCCAGACCACTGACCAGCTCGAAGACCGTATCGGCGGCTCGACCGACAGCCTGAATACCATCATGACGGCGGCGGTAAACTCCGCCACCAACCGGCTGGAAGAGGCATCGAACCTCTTCCACTCGCTGGTCGAGCAGACGGCAACCGGCGTCGAAGGCCGCCTCGATACCTCGGCAAGTCTGCTCCAGGAGAAACTCGGCACTGCAATCGCCGCCGCCACCGGGCGTCTTGACGACACTTCGCGCCTGTTCCAGCAGCTGATCGGCGGCGCTTCGGACGAGATCGAGACCAAGATCGATGGCGCGGCCGAACGTCTCTATGGCCACATGGAAACGACGGTCAGCTCGGTTGCGGGCTCGCTCGACAACGCCACCAAGACCTTCCAGTCGCTCATCAGCGGCACGGCCGGCGAGCTTGTCGGCAGGATCGACAGCACCTCGAACCTGCTGAACACCCGGCTTGAAACCACCACCAGCCACATCAACAGCATGCTCGATTCCAGCGTCGAAGGCGCTGTCGGAAGGCTCGAAAGCGCCACGACGGCGTTCCAGCAGCTGGTCGGCGGTTCGGCCGAGGATCTCGAGGCGCGCATCGATGGGGCGGCCGAGCGCCTTTATGGCCACATGAATGCCACTGTCTCTTCCGTGACGGGAAAGATCGACGACGTGACATCCACGGTTTCCACCCGCCTCAGCCAGACCTCGTCAGGCCTCACCAGCCAGATGCAGTCTGTAAGTTCCTCGGTCAACGACCTGATCGTCACCACCAGCGGCACGATCGTGGCCCACCTCAAGGAAACCGCCGAAATCGTCAACCGCGAGATGACGGAGTCCGGCATCGCACTGGCCGAGCGCATCGAGAACACCGGCGGCACCGTCACCGAGAAGCTGATCGGCGTATCGGACAGCTTCATCCACAATGTCGGCACCGCGCGCGAAGATCTGCTGAACCTGCTGACCACCTCGGCAGCCGACGTGACGAAGCGCCTGGAAGACACCAGCATGCAGCTCTACAGCAGGCTGGACGGCACGACGAGCTCGATGACCAGCCAGATCGAGCAGACCGCCGTGAAGCTCTATACCCGCCTCGATCAGGTTTCCGCGCACATGGGCGGCGAACTGGAGCAGACGGCGCAGCGCATCACCGACTACATCAATACGACGACTGGCGATGCCGTGACCAAGGTCGCCTCAACAACAGATCGCCTCACCCTGCAGCTCGACCAGTCCTCGAAGCAGCTCGGCTCGCTTCTCGACTCGACGTCCGATCGCCTCGGCGGCCAGCTCGATCAGGCCACCACCGAACTGTCCGCGATCTTCGGCAACTCGACCGAAATTCTCACGAAGCGCCTCGACAGCACGTCCTCGCGGCTTTCCGAGCTGTTCACCACCAGCACCGAACTGCTGAACGGCCAGCTGGAGCAGACCTCGTCGCGGCTGTCGGAGCTCTTCACCACCAACACCGACATGCTGAACGGACAGCTGGAAGGAACCTCCGCCAAGCTTTCCGATCTCTTCACCACCAACACCGGCATGCTGACGGGCCAGCTTGAAGACACGTCCTCCAGGCTCTCGAACCTGTTCTCCACCAATGCCGACCGCCTGTCCCAGACGCTCGACCATACCTGGAACAGCCTCTCGGGCCTGTTCTCCGCCAAGACGCAGACGCTCACCGAGCAGCTGTCCAACACCTCGGCGGAAGTCTCCGCGCTGTTCACCGCCAACACGCGGATGATGACCGAGCAGATCGACCAGACGGCTTCGGAGATGACCAACAGCTTCGCCGAAACGGCGGTGCGGGTGACGAGGCAGGTGAGCGAAGTCAACACGCTGATGGCCCAGCGCCTGGAGCGGACGTCGTCGGATGTCACCGCCCAGCTCGACAGCGCCGGCAACTCGGTGCTCTCGCGCATCGACCAGACGGCCCGCGACCTCGGCCAGCGCTTCGACGTCGCCTCGCATCTGCTGGAGCGCGTCACCGGCGATATTTCGGGCAGGCTCGAAGGCACCGGCCAGAAATTCGCGGAAATTCTCGACACCGCATCGAGCCAGATCCTCACCGATCTCGGCAAGGCGTCGGACGCCTTCTCGCAAGGCCTCGGCAACACCACGCTGCAGATCACCGGGCGGCTGGAGCAGGACTCGGGCTTCCTCGTTGACCGCATCGACCAGGCGGCAAAGGAACTGGAACAGGTTTCCGTTAACACCACGATCAAGCTGGACGACGCCAACCGCAAGTTCGCCAAGCACGTGGAAACGGCGGGAAGCTATCTCAGCGATCAGCTTGCTACCGCCGCGGGCGCCATGGACGAGCGCATCGACACGATCTCGATGCAGCTGACCGGCAAGCTGGAAATGACCAGCTCGCGCGTGTCCGAACGTCTCGACGACGTGACGCTCCTGGTTGAGCGCTCGCTCGACAAGTTCAACGGCGAGATGGAACGCGTGCTGACGAACCGCAAGACCGCGCTCGACAGCCTCATCAACGACGCCTCGAAGCGGGCGACCGAGATCGACGCGGTGATGACGAGCTACATGAACCTGATCGAGGATTCGCTTGCCTCATCGGAGGCGCGCGCCAAGGAGATCAGCCGCATCATCGCCGACCAGACCTCGATCGCCAATCGCAATCTCGAACAGGAAATCGAGAAGCTGGGTTCCGCTTCGGGTGGCCAGATCAGCCAGGCGGCGCGAGTGCTGAAGGACCAGCACGAGCGCGCCATGGCGGCGATGAACGAGATGCTGTCCTCGACCGCCACCGACTTCCAGCAGACTGCGCAGGACATGCGCATCACCGCCCAGCAGGTGGTGAAGGACATCGATGTCGCCCGCAACGAATTGAAGCGCGCCATCATCGACCTGCCGGAGGAAACCCGCACCAATGCCGATGCCATGCGCCGCGTGGTGGCCGACCAGATCTCGGCCCTCAACGCACTGGCCGACGTAGTGAAGCGCCAGACCGGCACGCTGGATATCTCCGGGCCGGGCGTCTCGCTCAGTCGAAGTTACAGGGACCCCTCGCCGGGAAAAGCTGAGGGCGCCATGGTTCCCGCTCCGCAGAACGGAACCATGAGCGCCCAGAGAAAGTTCGCCGAGCGGAGCGAGAGGGCCATCGACAGTCTGGCGATCCGTGAGCAGCTTGCTGCACCGGCAAGCGCGGCGGCCACTCAAGCTCCGGCCAAGCCCGCGAAGCCCGCCAAGGCTGCTGCACGCCCCCTGCCCGAGCTTTCCAAGGACATGGAAACGCTGGTTCAGAAGCTGAACGCCGCCGCGCGCGACATTGTCGAAGCCGTCGACAGCAGCCTGCCGCGCGATCTGGAGAAGAAGTATGCTTCCGGCGAGCGTGACGTTTACACGCGCCGCGTCTTCGATGGCCGGGGCAAGCGGCTTGAGCGGACGATTGCCGAGGGCTATCGCGGCGACCGGCTGATGCGCGGGCGGGTCGACTCCTATATCCGCCTGTTCGAACGCCTGCTCGACACGATGAACTCGGCGCCAGGAGGCGACCAGCTTGTGGAGGCCTGTCTTGCTTCGGAATCAGGCCGCATCTATGTGATGCTGGCCGAAACCGCGGGACGCATTCCTCCCCAAGCATAAGGTCCCTCCTTCATGGATATCGCCAAGCCCTATCTCCTGTTCTTAGGAGACGTGCACGACCAGCTTGCCGCCAAGACGGCGATGGGCGTTGTGGACTGGCGGCCCGAATGGTGCGTGGGCCAGATGCGGCTATTGGGCTGCAAGGCCGACACCGGCCTGCCGGACCTGACGATTGCCGAGGCCGTGGCGAAGGGCGCCAGGACCATGGTGGTTGGCGTCGCCAATGCCGGCGGTGTGCTGCCCGATCACTGGGTGAGTGAAATCGTTGCCGCGCTCGAGGCCGGGCTGGACGTGGCAACCGGCCTTCACAAGCGCCTGGGTTCGTTTCCAGCAATTGCCGAAGCTGCGGCGAAACATGGCCGCAAGCTGCATGACGTCCGCTTCTCGGACATAGACTTCACCACCGGCAAGGGCACCAAGCGCTCTGGCCTGCGGCTCCTCACCGTCGGCACCGATTGCTCGGTGGGCAAGAAATACACCGCACTCGCCATCGACCGCGAGATGCACCGCCAAGGCCTGAGTTCCGATTTCCGCGCCACGGGCCAGACGGGGGTGCTGATTTCCGGGCGCGGCCTGGCACTCGATGCCGTGGTGGCGGATTTCATTTCGGGTGCTGCCGAATGGATCAGCCCGGAGAACGACCCGAAACACTGGGATATCGTTGAAGGCCAGGGCTCGCTGTTTCACCCGTCCTTTGCCGGCGTCACGCTGGGTCTTCTCCATGGCGCGCAGCCCGATGCCTTCGTCGTCTGTCACGAGCCGACACGAGCCACGATGCGCGGCGTGAAGCATCCGCTGCCGACAATCCAACAGGTGATCGACCGCACCATCATCGAAGGCCAGCTCACCAATCCGAAGATTGCCTGCATCGGCATTGCCATCAACACCGAGAATTTGAGCGACGAGGTGGCCCGCACCTACTTGAAGGAGACGGGTGAGGCGCATGGCCTTCCCTGTGTCGATCCGATTCGAACTGGTGTCGAACCGATCGTCGCGGAACTGATCCGCCGCTTCGGACGCTGACATGCTGCGCTTTTCCGCCGCTGCCGAAAGCTGGCCTATCGCCGGAAGTTTCACGATTTCCCGCGGCAGCAAGATAGCGGCGGACGTGGTGGTGGCAACGCTGAGCGACGGCACAAACACCGGGCGCGGCGAATGCGTGCCCTATCCCCGCTATGAGGAAACCGTGCCGCAGGTGCTGGCGGCCTTCGAAGCCGCCTCCGCAAGGATCGAGCAGGGCTTTGCGCATGGCGATGTCGCCTCCCTCGTCGCCCCGCATGCCGCGCGCAACGCGCTCGACTGTGCGCTGTGGGATCTGGACGCCAAGCGCAGCGGCAAGCCGGTCTGGCAGCTCGCGGGGCTTCCCGAGCCGAAGCCCGCCGTCACCGCCTATACGCTGAGCCTCGGCACACCGCAGGAAATGGGCGAAGCCGCTGCCAGGGCCGCAAGCCGCCCGCTCCTCAAGCTGAAGCTTGGCCGCGAGGGCGATGCCGAGCGCCTCCGTCAGATCCGCGCCAATGCGCCCACCAGCCGCCTGATCGTCGATGCCAATGAAGGCTGGACGCCGGAAAACCTTGGCGAAATGCTTGAAGCCTGTGCGAGCGTTGGCGTCGAACTGGTGGAGCAGCCCTTAGCCGCCGGAAACGACGAGGCGCTTCGCCACATCTCCCGCGCCGTCGCCGTCTGCGCCGATGAATCCGCCCATGGCCTGGAAGGGCTCGATGGCCTCGTCGGCAAATATGACGCCATCAATATCAAGCTCGACAAGACCGGCGGGCTCACTGGCGCGATTGCGCTCGCCAAGGCCGCACAGGAGCGGAACCTGAGGATTATGGTCGGCTGCATGCTGGCAACCTCGCTCGCCATGGCGCCGGCGATGCTGCTGAGCCCCTTTGCAGACGTGATCGACCTCGATGGCCCGCTGCTGCTGAAGGCGGACCGCGACCCCGGCATCCGTTTCGACGGCAGCCTGATGTATCCCCCGCCTAGCGCCCTCTGGGGCTGACGCGCCTGAGCATCAGCGCAAGTCCGAAGGCTATGGCGGAAACACCCGCCATCACGAAGAAGGCAGCGCCGCCAAACGCCTCGTAGAGCGGTCCCGACGACCACATGGTGGCCGAAAGCAGCACGCCGCTGGACATTGCCGAATAGAGGCCCTGCACCGTGTTGCGCATGCTGCCAGGCACATGCTCGCGGATATAGTGCATGGTGCCGAGATGCGTGAAGCCGAAGCTGCCCGCATGCAGCATCTGGACGAGATACATGACGGCGATCGGCGGGCTCATGGCAATGATGGCCCAGCGCACCACGCCGCAGGCCGTGCCGAGGACGATGAGATTGACCGAACCGAGCCTGCTGTGGAAGCGGTTGGAGAAGGCGAACATCGCGATCTCGGTGATGACGCTCACCGCCCAGAGCTGGCCGATCGAGAACTTCGAATAGCCCAGCGCATCGAAATGGACCGAGCCAAAGGCATAGAGCAGCCCATGGCTCGACTGGCCGATGCTTGCGGCGGCAGCGAAGATGAAGAATGCGCCGCCCGTCACCACTGCGAGGACGGCATTGATGCTGACCGCATCGCCCTCCATGGGCTTCTTGATCGCCTTGTCGTTAGGGAGCACTAGCGTCATCATGGCCCCGAGGCCCTGCGCCGCGCAGATGAGCAGCACCACGGCATTGACGGGGATCACCTCCAGCAGTGCGCCCGCGATCAGGCTTCCGGACAGGAAGCTCAGCGACGCCCACATGCGGATGCGGCCATAATCGATCCCGTAATGCGCGCTCCCCTCCAGCGCCAGCACTTCCGAGAGCGGCACGACCGGCGCCAGCATGGCCGCCGCCAGCATGGCGGTGACGAGGATCGGCACGAAGCCGTTCATGAAGCTCAAGCCGATGTAGCAGGCAAAGGCGCCGAAGGCCGCGCAGACGATCACCAGCTTCCGGTTGCCCGACCGGTCGGCGATATAGGTGCCGATCGGCATGGCGAGAATGCGGATCGCCATCATCATCGCCATGACGAGTGCGATCTGCGCGCCGCTCAAGTCCTTGTCCTTCAGCCACAGCGGCAGGAACGGCAGCTGTATTCCGCTGCCCAGAAACAGGAATGCGTTGAAGGCCGAAAGCCGCAGGCTGAAAATCTGTGATGACATATGAACTGTCTGAAAGAATGACACGGCCTCTAAACCAAAGATTCACCACTATCCACGAGAATGCTCAAAGGTCTGCCCTGCGATGGTTGCAGGGGTTTGGTTTTTGTGAGTGGAGTTGTGTATGCCGTCGACAGACAAGGGGCAGATGTCGGGCCTCACCGCACAGGACTTCGAAGCCATCCACGAGGCGGTGATGGAAACGCCGCGCGGCCGCTGGTTCCTGAATGAATTCGCCAGCCGCCTGCGGTCCACCGAAACCTCGGGCATGCTGGACAGCATGAGGCGGCTCGAAACCGCCGTCTCCGCCAGTCATGACGCGCTGATGTCGCGGCTGGCCCAGGCGCTCGCAAATGAAGCTGCCGCCCCGCCGCGAGCTTCGCCCCAGTCCGATCTGGTGCCCAAGCACATGAAGTTCTTCAAGCAGGACGAAGAGATTTTCGAGCCCGCCCCGCAGGCGCAGATCGCCGCCGTAGCGCCCGCGACGAAGCCCGATATCGCCAGGGGCGCCAAGGTCGTCATCCGCCGCGCAACCGAAGTTGCGCCGCCTGCCGGACAGCAGCAAGCAGAACCGGAACCGGAACCGGTGCAGGAAACCGCTGCCACAATTCCTGAAACGGCTCCCAGTCCTGTCCAGTCATCGCTGCCCGAAGCCGTACCTGCTCCGCAGGCCGAGGCTCCGCCAAAGCGCCGCATCGTCATCATCCGCCACAAGCCCGGCGAAGAGATCGATGTGCCGCTGCAGGGCGAGATGGCCGAAGCGAGCTAGATGTCGCGCCGCAGGATCCGCGCATAGAGTTCGGCATCGCAATTGCCGCCGGAGGCGATGACGCCGATGTTGCGTCCCTTCGTCTCGATCTTGCCCGCCAGCACGGCGGCGAGTGCCACGGCTCCGCCCGGCTCCACCACAAGCTTCAGCACCTCGAAGGCAAAGCGCACCGCTTCGGCGGCTTCTCCGTCGCTCACCACCAGGCCCGGCGCCAGTCGCGCCTGGTTGATCGCGAATGTCATTGCGCCGGGCTGCGCCGAGAGCAGAGCATCGCAGATCGATCCGGCCGCCTTCGCATTGGTCTCGCGCCTTCCGCTGATGAGGCTTCGCGCATAATCATCGAAGCCGGCAGGCTCCACCGCATGAACACGCGACGCCGGAGATTTCGCTTCCATCGCCAGCGCCACGCCCGCCGTCAGCCCCCCGCCGCTGCAGCAGACGAGCACGTCGTCGAGCACGATGCCAAGTGCTGCGGCCTGATCGGCAAGCTCCAGCCCTGCCGTGCCCTGCCCCGCGATAACATCGGAATGCTCGAAAGGCGGCACCAGGACGGCTTTGCGCTCGGCCACGAATCGCGCGGCAATTGCCTCGCGGTCCTCGGTCGCCCGGTCATAGGTGACGACTTCGGCACCGAACCCCTTCGTATTGTCCTGCTTGATGCGCGGCGTATCGGACGGCATGACGATGAGCGCGGGCAGTCCCATGATCTGCGCCGCCGCCGCAACGCCTTGCGCATGGTTGCCCGACGAGAACGCCACGACGCCACCGGGATGTTGCCCGGGGTCGATCTGTGAAATGCAGTTCCACGCGCCGCGGAACTTGAAAGACCCCGTGCGTTGCAGGCATTCGGCCTTGATCAGGATACGGCCACCGGCGATCTGGTCAAGCCGTGGCGACTGGATGACGGGCGTTCGCACGGCTTGGCCTAGCAGCCGTGCCGCCGCCTTCTCCACATCGGCATAAACTGGCAGCACCGGAATTCCCCTATCTTCGCCCGCACAACAACCATAGCCGAGCCCCATGCCGCTTTGCTAGGCTTGGCAAAGAAAAACCGGAGCCGTCATGACCCGCGATCCCCGCTACGACATTCTGTTCGAACCCATCCGCATCGGCCCGCATGTGGCGAGGAACCGCTTCTTCCAGGTGCCGCATTGCAACGGCATGGGCTATCGCGATCCCTCGGCACTGGCCGCCATGCGCGGCATGAAGGCGGAGGGCGGCTGGGCCGTGGTCTGTACCGAAATGGTCGAAATCCATCATGGCGCCGATGTTGCGCCTTACGTGGAATTGCGGCTGTGGAGCGATCACGACATTCCGATGCTGGCGCGCATCGCCGAAAAGATTCATGAACACTCCTCACTCGCCGGCATCGAGCTTTGCCATTCGGGCTATACCGCCAATAATCTCTGGTCGCGCGAAGTGCCCATTGCCGCCAGCGCCATGCCGACGGGAAGCTACTTCAACGATCCCGTCCAGGCCCGCCAGATGGACAAGGAAGATATCAGGAACCTCCGCCGCGCCCACCGTAAGGCAGCGCTCCGCTCGCGAGAGGCGGGCTTCGATCTGGTCTATGTCTACGCGGGCCATGGCCTTGGCATTTTCCAGCACTTCCTGTCGCGCGCCACCAACTACCGCAATGACGAGTATGGCGGCTCGCTCGAAAACCGGGCGCGCCTGCTGCGCGAGGTGATCGAGGACACGAAGGACGCGGTAGGCGATAGCTGCGCGGTTCCGGTGCGCATCGCCATGCACGAATTCCAGGGGGCAGCCGGGCTGGAGCCTGCCGAAGTCGAAGACGCGATCGCCATGATGGCGGAACTCCCCGACCTGTGGGACCTGTCGCTGTCGGACTGGTCGCATGATTCCCAGACATCGCGTTTCTCCGAGGAAGGCTTTCAGGAGCCCTATATCAAGGGCGTCAAGAAGCTGACGACCAAGCCCGTCGTCGGCGTCGGCCGCTATACCTCGCCAGACGCCATGGTGCGCGTGATCAGGCGGGGCATCATGGACATGATCGGCGCGGCGCGGCCCTCGATTGCCGATCCCTTCCTGCCGAAAAAGATCGAGGAAGGCCGCCTTGACGACATCCGCGAATGCATCGGCTGCAACATCTGCATCACCCATGATTTCACGATGACGCCGCTGCGCTGCACGCAGAACCCGTCGATGGGCGAGGAATGGCGGCGTGGCTGGCATCCCGAGAAGATCAGGCCGAAGGAGGCCGATGCACATGTGCTGATCATCGGTGCAGGACCAGCGGGGCTTGAAGCGGCGCGCGCGCTGGGCCAGCGCGGGCTGCAGGTGACGATTGCCGACAAGGCCTCCGAAGCCGGCGGCCGCGTGGCGAAGGAGTGCCGCCTGCCCGGCCTTTCCGCCTGGGGCCGGGTGCGCGACTGGCGCATGCTGCAGATCGCCAAGATGCCCAATGTCTCGCTCTATCTCGAAAGCGCGATGACACCGGAGACGATTGCCGAACTGGGTGCTGATCACGTTCTTTTGACCACCGGCGCGGCATGGCTGCGGAACGGCACCGGCCGGCATATCCTCTCATCGGCCAACATCGCCGATGGCGCCGATATCCTGACGCCGGACGATCTCATGAACGGCAAGCGCCCCGCAGGCCGCGACGTGGTGATCTATGACGACGATCACTACTACATGGGCGGCGTCCTGGCCGAACTCCTCCGCAAGGAGGACTATGCGGTGACGCTGGTGACCCCCTCGGCCACCGCCTCGTCCTTTACCAAGGCCTCGCTGGAACAGAAGGCCATCCAGAAGCGGCTGATCGGTCTGGACGTGAAAATCGAAGCCAACAGAGGACTTGTGGGAATCGCTCGCGATCATGTGATTCTCGATTGCGTCTTCACCGGCAATCCGTCGAAGCTTGCGGCGGCATCAACCGTCCTCGTCACCGCACGGGCGCCGGTGGACGATCTGTTCCACGCCCTTGCGGCAACTGGAATCGCGGCAACCCGCGCCGGCGACTGCTACGGACCTGGAACGATCGCGGCCGCCGTCCATGCAGGCCGGAAATTCGCGGAAGGCTTCGGCCTGGCCGAGCCTGACCACCTTGACCTGCCCTTCCGCCGCGAGGTAACGGGCCTCGCCTGATCGCTTCGATCTGCCTCAATCCCGTCGCAGCCGGGTGCTATTTGCAGCCGGATTAAGACGCCGTTTACCGAACTTGCCCACTGTCAGAATCATGAAGCCGAGGGGAACAACAGTGCTGTCGCGCCGCGCATTCAACCGGAACATTCTTGCCATGGGCGGCCTCGTCGCCATGGCCGCCGTGGTGCCTGCTCTTGCGGAAGAGCCGGTTTTCACCAGTTCGATCGGCACCGTCGGCCCCACGACGGCGCCTGCGGTGGCAGCCCCCGCCAATGGCAAGCTTGCCACGCAGACTGAAATCGTCGCCGGTCAGGATCAGGCCCCGATGATCAGCGCCGCATCTTCCGAATTCATGATCGGCGCGATCCAGATCTACGAGGAAATCGTCGCCGGCGGCGGCTGGCAGCAGCTTGGTCCCAAGACCTTGAAGAAGGGCGCCAAGGGCGATGCCGTTCTGGCCCTGCGCCAGCGCCTCGTGGCCGAGAACTATCTGCCTTTCGACACGCTGAACACAGAGGCGGCGGCGGTCTATGATGATGAACTCGTTGAAGCCGTCCGGGCCTTCCAGATCAATCATGGCGTGCTGCCGAGCGGCATCGTGGCCGAGAAGACGCTTGCACAGTTGAACGTGCCCGCCGAAACCCGCCTCAACATGCTGCACGAAAACCTGCCGCGCGTCGAAGCCTATGCGCAGAACCTGGGCGATACCGCCGTTCTCGTGAACATTCCCGCAACCCAGCTTGAAACCGTCGAGTTCGGCCGCGTCTATTCGCGCCACAACATCGTCGTCGGCAAGCTGGAGCGCCCCTCGCCGACCCTTGCCAGCAAGGTGAGCGACATCAATTTCAATCCCTACTGGAAAATTCCGGCCTCGATCGTCGAGCGCGACATCGTGCCGAAATATCTCGAAGATCCGAATTATCTCGATGCCAACCACATCCGGGTTTTCGATGGCGTCGGCGGCCCCGAGATCGATCCCATGCTGGTCGATTGGTACACGACGCCGCCCGACCGCTACTTCTTCCGCCAGGAACCGGGCGAGCACAATTCGCTGGGCACCGTGAAGATCAACTTCCCGAATGAACACATGGTCTACATGCACGACACCCCGCACCGCGAGCTGTTCGGCCGCAACGTGCGCTTCGAAAGTTCGGGCTGCGTGCGTATCGACCAGGTGGAAACCGTGGTGAAGTGGATTCTCGACCGTTCGGCCACGGGCCTCGATGAGACGCAGTATGACATGCTGGTCGCCAGCACCGAGCAATATGACCAGAAGATCGAGAACGGCCCCGATATCCGCTGGATGTACCTGACGGCCTGGGCCACCGAGGATGGCCGCGTGAATTTCCGGTCCGACATCTACGGCCTCGATGGCACCGGCTTCATCTTCGGCCAGCCGGAGCCCAAGACCTTCTAGCCACGGCTTGCGGTTAGGCTGCGCCGGTTCTATGCCTCGGTTTCTTCAAGAACCGGGGCAAGACATGACCAGCCGCAGCTACTACGCCGCCATGGGCGGGCATCCGCCGCAAACCGACCTGCTGACGGGCCGCGCCGTCTTTACCGAAGCCTATGCGGTGATCCCCAGGGGCGTGATGCGCGACATCGTGACGAGCTTGCTTCCCTTCTGGGACAGGACGCGCGCCTGGGTGATCGCCCGCCCGCTCTCGGGCTTTGCCGAAACCTTCTCGCAATACATCATGGAAGTGGCGCCCGGCGGCGGCAGCGGCAAACCGGAGCCGGAACCTGAGGCCGAAGGCGTGATTTTCGTCGTCGAGGGCAGCATGACGCTGACGTTCGATGGCACGGCGCATGAACTCAAGTCAGGCGGCTATGCCTTCATCCCGCCGGCAATGAAATGGTCAGTGAAGAACGCGAGCGATGCGCCCGTGCGCTTCCATTGGGTGCGCAAAGCCTATGAGAAGGTGGACGGCATCGCCGTTCCGGAAGCCTTCGTCACCAGCGACGATGCGGTGAAGCCTGTTCCCATGCCCGGCACCGACGGCAAGTGGGCGACAACCCGCTTTGCCGACCCCGATGACATCCGCCACGACATGCATGTGAACATCGTCACCTTCGAGCCCGGCGCCATCATTCCCTTCGCCGAAACGCATGTGATGGAACACGGCCTCTATGTACTCGAAGGCAAGGCCGTCTACCGCCTCAACAACGACTGGGTCGAAGTCGAGGCCGGCGACTTCATGTGGCTCCGCGCCTTCTGTCCGCAGGCCTGCTACGCGGGCGGCCCCGGCCGCTTCCGTTACCTGCTTTACAAGGACGTGAACCGCCACATGAAGTTGTCGAGCCCCTTCAGGCGTTAGTCAGGGCCGCCAGTAGCGGAACCAGTCCTTCACTTCCGGCGATTCGAAGCTGCCCCGCATGTCGATCAGCGGTGCATGCTTGGGCGCCAGGTTGATAAGCGTCGCGGCATCGAACTGCTGGCGGAACACCGCATGCGTCAGCGTGATGATGACGGCATCGTAGGGACCCTCCGCAAAGGGATCGTCGATGTTTCGGGCGCCACGCCCGCCTTCGAAATGATCGTCGAAGGCAACGGGATCGAAGTTGAACACCTCCGCGCCCCGGTTCCACAAGGCATCCATCATCGGGAAGGTCTTGGAATTGCGCGTGTCAGGGCAATCTTCCTTGAAGCTGCGGCCCAGCACCAGAACGCGCGTTCCATGCAGCCCGCTGCGCCGCGCTGCGAAGAGATCTTCGAGCTTTTCGACGAGGTAGAGGGGCGTCTGCTCGTTGACGGCACGTGCCGCCGCAACCAGTTCCATTGGCAGGCCATGGCGGCGCCCCGCGTCGACCAGGAAGTAGGGATCAACCGCAATGCAGTGCCCGCCGACGAGGCCCGGACGATAATGGTGGAAGTTCCACTTGGAGCTTGCCGCCGCGATGACATCGGTGGAGCGTACGCCCATCTTGTCGAACAGCGTCATCATCTGGTTCATGAGCGCGATGTTCACATCACGCTGGGTGTTCTCGAGGATCTTCGCGGCTTCCGCCACGCGGATTGAGGCCGCCTTGAAGAGCCCGGCCTTGACGACACGCGAATACAGCGCCTCGAGGAAATCCGTCACTTCGGGCGTGCTGCCGGCGACGATCTTCTTGATGTCGGCGAGCTTCCGCGTCGGGTCCGCCGGATTGATGCGCTCGGGCGAATAGCCGAGATAGAAATCGATCCCCTCCTTGAAGCCCGAAACCTGCTCGATGATCGGCAGGCAGCGTTCCTCCGTGGTGCCGGGGTCGACCGTGCTTTCGAACACGACGACACTGCCGCGCTTCAGGTTCTGCCCGATCGAACGGGACGCCGCCAGCAACGGGCCATAATCCGGCCGGTTGTGGCTGTTCACCGGCGTCGGGACGCAGACGATGATGACGTCAGCCTCGGCGAGGCAGCGCGGGTCGGTCGTGAACAGCGCATCGGCGGCTTTCAGCTCGTCGCCGTGCACTTCGCCGGTAAAGTCGATACCGCGGCGCAGCTCCTCGATCTTGGATGCGCTGATGTCGAGGCCAATGGCGCGCGATGCCTTGGCATAGCCCAGCACCAGCGGCAGGCCCACATAGCCAAGGCCGATGACCCCGACCCGGCACACTGCCGCATCGGGCAGCGGCGGCGGCTCTTCCGTCACCAGCCGAAGATGATCCATCTGCAGCGGCTCGTCCCCACGATCGGCCGCCAGTACATTCACGATAGGCATTCCAGTCTCCCCAAACATCGGGGCAAGACAACCTTACCTGGGTGTAACGAGAGTAAATTCCACCAGATTAACGATCATCAACCTTACTGGGTCATTGATAGCTGGTGGATAACACTTCACTGGAAAGTTGAAGCTACACCCAAATTTTTTGTTGTCCCTGCAGCAGTCTTTTAACCGTAGGGAAATCAATTGACACCTAATGTCGTGATGGGACGTTGGGGAGGCCAACGAACCTGAGGGTGCGTCATACCCTGGGGTGAGTGAGTAATGCTGTCGTTGGTCATGGTCGAGTGGTTGTTCGCGATCCTTGTCTTGATCGTGTTCACCAATCGCTATGTTTTCGGTTCGCTGCTGCGGCTCGCCGACCGCCGGCTTGCATCAGGCTTCGACCGCGATCCTCAAGCGTGGCCGAGCGTCGCCATCGTCGTGCCGGTCTATAACGAAGGTCCCAGCGTCCGGAAGACCGCCGCCTCTTTCAACGATCTCGACTATCCGCGCGACCGGCTGAACGTCGTCTTCATCGATGACTGCTCGACTGACGGCACATATGAACACCTGCAGGCCGCGCAGCGCCATTTCGCGTGGATGCAGGTCGAGCGCAACCCCCGCAACATGGGAAAGCGCCTCGGCATCAAGAATGCCGTCTTGCGGATCAAGTCCGACCTCGTGCTGTCGGTCGATTCCGACGTGATCGTTGAGGCCAATTCGCTCAAGAATCTCGTGCGCCACATGTATTCATCGGGCGCCGATGCCGTCGGCGGCTGCGTTTTCGTATCCAATGCCGACCAGAACTGGCTGACCCGCATGCAGGCGGTGAAATACTGGATCGGCTACCAGTTCCTGAAGAATCTCGAAAACGCCTTCGATCACGTCATGTGCCTCTCGGGCTGCCTGACGCTCTACAAGCGCGACGCCCTGCTTGCCGTCGACCATGATCTCGAGAGCCGCACGTTTCTCGGCGACGATGTCAAATACGGCGAAGACCGCTTCCTCACACGCAAGCTCGTCGAGCGGGGATACCGCACCAGGCTGTGTTTCGAGGCGCGCTGCTTCACCAAGGCGCCGGCGACGATCACTCATTATCTAAGCCAGCAATTGCGCTGGCGCCGCTCCAATACGATCGATTTTCTCTCGGCGATCCCGCATCTCAACCGGTTCAACCCGGTTGTTCTGGTGCATTACGTCTCGATCGCGCTGCTCTTGTTCTTCTACCCGCTGTTTCTCGTCAGTCAGATCATGCACATGGGCTTCATCATCCCCATGCTCGAACATGCCTTGCTCGTCACCGTGTTCGCGCTGGCCTATGAGCTGAACAAGAAAAAACTTCCGGACTTCGCGCGCACTTCCGGCATCTGGTTCCTGTCCATGGCCTTCGTGTTTCCGGTCATGTACATCACGCTCACCCCGCTGGCGATCGCCACGCTCGGCACCGCATCCTGGGAAACCCGCGGCACCAAGCCCGCGAAGTCCCCCCGGCCGAAAGCCGCGGTGTAGTCCGCCATGAACGCCCCTCCCCGCAACGACGATCCAGCCGCGGCCCAAGCTCCGCGCGTGGTCGTCTATGTCGGCGACGACGAGCGGACCATCGCAGCCACCCTGGCCCCGCTCAAAAAAGACATCGTCCTCAAGGCCGAGCCCCGGGTTTCGGCAGCGCTGCTCGCTGCCGCGCAGCACAAGGCCCATACTGTTATCGTCGACCTCACGGAAGACGATGACGCCCGTTCCTTGCTGGTCGCCGCGCTTGCCGCAGCACGCCATCCGCCCCGCGTCATCATCCTGGCGCGCCGCGGCAATATCGAGAAATACCTCCGCTATCCGGGAGTCCATTCGGTCATCCCGGTGCCAATGCTGCCCGCCCAGCTTCGCGCCGCCGTTTCCGACCGCCGCCGCGTTCCGCGCGAGGCGCCAGCCCCCGCCGAGCCGCCGTCCACAGCCGCACCCATTCTTCCGCCGCCGGTGGCGCTGAAGTCGCCGGAGGCTGAGGCCCGCCAGAAAGCCTGGCCGGGTTGGCGGCTCTATTTCCTCACCGCCGGACGCTTCATGACGGTGGTCTCGAACCTCTACAAGAACGCCGCTTTTGTCCTTCTCGCCACGCTGTTTGCCGCCTTCACCTTCTACGGTTTCCTGATCGGCTACTTCCTGCTGGCCTCCGGCTGGGGCTCTCCGATGACGCTGACCCGCGGTCATCAGCTCGTCGAGAAGGCCGTGAGCGACCTTGGCGAAATGAAGGTGGCCCTGACGGTGAACAGCCAGCGCCGCAGCGAGGCCGAGCTTGAGGCCCGCAAGGCCAAGTCGGCCTATGACGACGCCGCGGTCCTCGTCGATTTCATGATGGGCACCATCACCTCGGAAATCGAGGCGCGTCTCAACCAGGCCAACATTGCCGGCAAGGCGGCAGCGCGGATCGAAACCGTGATCGCCGATTTCCAACGCCAGGGCGGCACGGCCAAGATGATTGCCGCACCAAAAGCCCATTACGGGAAGCGGCTGATCACCAAGCGCAGCCTCGACAGCCAGATCCTGGGTTCGCTCGAAGCGGCGCAACGGCTCTCGGCACTGGAATCGGAACTTGATGAAGTCAATGGCGAGATCGGCCGCCTCGAAACCTCCCTTACCTTGCTGTCCACGCTGAAGGAACAGCTCGAAGGCGGCAAGCTCGGCAAGGTGTCCTCTGGCAGTGCTGAACTCATTCTGCTGACGAAGGAAGCCGTTGAGGCTCGCTCCAGCCTCGAACAGTCGGCCACCCAGCTTGCTTCCACCACCGAGCGTCTGAAGATCCTGCAGGACGGCGCCAGGCTTCTCGATCAGCGCATTTACGAGATCGAGAACGGCGCGATGGGCCGTGCCGCCAAGGGCAGGATCGATGTCATCTTTGTTCCCTATGGCAATGAGCGGAGCTTCAAGCCTGGCTCGCCCCTCTACACCTGTGCGCTCACTATCGTCGTCTGCCATCGGGCGGGCACCGTTGGTGCGGTGCTCCCCGGCGAATCCAACGCCGTTCATCCATTTTTTGGCAAGCCGCTGCGCGGATTTTTCGTCGAGGCACACCTCGATGATCCTGATGCGGCCTCAGAGGAGATCATCCATGCATCCCGGCCGCCGTTCTTCTTCTAGCCGGACCGCCTCGCTCTTCGTGCTGACGGCCGTGCTTGGCATTTCGGGCTGCGCCAGCCGCACCGCCATGCTCGGGCTCGATCAGCCGCTGCGGCTGAATACGATCGACGACACGGTTCAAGCCGGAGCGGCGCCCGCGCCGCGCATCGAAACAGTGGCGGCGACCCGCGCCTCGGCCGATATCGTCCCCGCGGCAGCGCCTGTCGAGCACTCCGCCTGGTGCGACTATCTCGCCGCAGACGCCGCCGCCGATGCAACGATCCTCCGTGCCCCGACTTTGGGCGGCCAGGTGGATGACGCGGGAAAGAATTCCGTCAGCCTCAGCCTCAGCCTCTCTGGGCTTCGCAAGGCGACGCTCCTCGAGGAGTCGGCCGAAGCGCGCTGCCGCCGCCATCTCGCCGAAGCGGGCCTGCAGAAGATGGCCTTCATGGCGCCGCAGGATCTATCCGCCGCGGGGTTCCGTTCGAAGGCACGGTCCATCACAGCGCAGGCCGCGAACCTCGAGAAACTGCGCGTCCGCGTGAAGCGCGAGATGAACGCAGGCTACCTGACGGCGGACCGGGCCGCAGCCCTCAATGCCATCATCGACGGGCTATACGCCACGGCCGCCGAAGCCCGTTCGCAGGCCGACCGGCGCGACACCATCGGGGCGCCGCTGGCGGGCGCGGCTGCGGAATACAGCGCCGCCCTGCTGAAGGCCGAGGACGATCTCGACGCCATCACCAGCGAGATCCGCACCGCCGATGCTTTCGATGTGTCGCTTGAGGCGGGATATTCCGACGCCGACTTGAACGACGGCTTCGACAGCATGGATGAAGGCGTGAGCGGCAAGGTGAAGTTCTCGATGAAGCTCGGTGCCTTTGCGCCACAGCGCTATGAGCACGAGCGGCGTGCCAAGGCCGCCCGCCTCGCCGCCATCCGCAATCAGGAAGGTGGCGTGCTGTGGCAGATCGGGGCACTGCGCGAGGCCCATCTCAGGGCCATTGCGGGCCTCGAGGATTCGCAGGCCCGGCTGGAGCGCGCCATCGCCGAAACCCGGCGCTTCATGGCAGTTGTCGATTCTACGCCCGAACCGGAGTTTGCCGGTGCCTCGGTGGAGGCGCGGCTGCGCCTGATCCAGCTTGAATCGGATCGTGCCGCCGTCGCCGGCTCTCTCGCCGAAATCCGGAGCAAGCTGAAGACGCTCGCTCCGGGTTGATCCGCCTCACCCGAAGATGAAGTCGTCGGCGTGGAGCATGGCAACGGAGACGCCGGTGAGCGTGATGGTGTTGCCGGCGCCCAGCGAAATCATTGCGCCGCCTGCGGTGTCCACGGCATTCGTCAGAACGCTTGCGTAGTCATTGATTCCAACATCCGTCAGCCAGATGCGGTCGGTGCGGCCGGCGCCCGCTTCGAAGTCGGTGATGATGTCGTTGCCGAGGCCCGCCTCGAAGACGAAGACGTCTGCACCAACGCCCCCCGTCATGACATCATCGCCAGTGCCGCCCAGCAGGTAGTCGTTACCAAGCCCGCCGTCGAGAACGTCGTTGCCGCCGTTGCCGACCAGGCGGTTGATGGCGCTGTCGCCGGTGATCGTATCGCCATGGGCCGAGCCATAGACGAATTCGATGCCGGTGAAGGTATCGCCCGCCGCATCGCCGCCGGTGCCGCCGGTGGCGAGGTTCAGGCTCACGCCGGCTGAAGCGTCCTGATAGTCCGCGGCATCGCGCACGCCGCTGCCGCCATTCAGTGCATCGGCACCCGCGCCGCCGATCAGGATGTCGTTGCCGCCGCCACCCGACAGCACGTCGTTGCCGGCGCCGCCGTTCAGGCGGTTGGTATCGCCATTGCCAGTCAGCTGGTCGTTAAAGGCGGAGCCCACGACGTTTTCGATGCTGACATAGGTGTCCTTGGCGGCTTCGGCGCCAGATCCCTTGCCGGTTGACAGATTGACGACCACCGTGCCCCACGAGTCGGCATAGTCGACCGTATCGACGCCTTCGCCGCCGTCGTGAAGGTCATAACCGCCACCGCCGACGAGCACGTCGTCGCCGCCGCCGCCAAACAGCTGGTCGGCGCCCTGCCGCCCGACCAGGCGGTTCGCCGATCCGTCGCCGGTCAGGATATCGTCGAAATTGGAACCCGAGATGTTTTCGATCGCAATGAGCGTGTCGCCCGCCGCATCGCCGCCAGTTCCGAGCCCGGTCACCAGGCTGACGGATACGCCGGCAGCCGAATTGCGGTAATCGGCGGTATCGACACCCTGGCCGCCATTGAGAATGTCAGCGCCAAGGCCGCCGGTCAGTCGGTCATTGCCGCCACCACCCAGCAGGGTGTCAGCACCGGCTCCGCCGTCAAGCGCGTCATCGCCGTTGCCGCCATCGAGAATGTTGTTGAGGGCATCGCCTGTGAGCGTATCGGCAAAGGCGGAACCGGTAAGGTTTTCGATTGAGATGAGCGTGTCGCCCGTGGCATCGCCGGCTGTACCCAGACGCGTGGCCAGACTGACAGTCACAGCGAGAGCCGATTGGCTGTAGTCAGCCGTGTCGTTGCCGTTGCCGCCGTCAAGCTGGTCTGCGCCTGCACCGCCGGCCAGGCGGTCGTCGCCGTTCTCGCCATAGAGCCTGTCATTGCCTTCATCGCCGGAGAGCAGATCGTTTCCGCCGCCGGTCCAGATCCTGTCGTCGCCAGTTCCGCCGGAGACCGTATCGACCGCAACCACGGTTTCGTCGGTGTCAAAGATGTCGTTGCCGCCGCCAAGGGCAAAGGTCATGGCAACAGTCGCACCGCCCACCGCGTCGTTGAAGTTGGAGCCGACGAAGGCTTCGATGCCGGCGAACTTGTCGCCCTTGGCGTCGCCCTCGAAGCCGGCAGCCTTCTTGTTGGCCTGAAGCCCGTCCAGTCCGTGCTTGTCGATATCGGAAAAGCTGAGGACCACGCGGGCGGTGGCGTTGGCATAGCTCACCGTATCGAAGCCCGCGCCGCCATCGAGATCATCGGCACCGCCCCCGCCAATCAGGAGGTCGTTGCCGTTGCCGCCAAGCAGTTTCTCCGAACCGCTGCCGCCCGTGAGGCGGTCGTCGCCATCGAGACCAAACAATTCATTGTACTGAGTACCTGCCGCCAGTTGGTCGTTTCCGGCTGTTCCCGTCAGTCTTGCCACGTCGCTTACTCCTAGAGAGGCCAATTGCCCCAGCTGTCAGGAGCGGACCCTACGCCAACTCGAATTGAAGGCAGGTGAAGCAGGTTGCTAAAGTTTTTCTGAATTCCAGATTCAGGCGGACGGGCCGCCTTGCGTCCTGCTGCGCTGGCGTTTTTGCAGCGCCGATAGTCCGTGCTCGGTCTTGTTCCAGTGGAAGGGCGCGGCCATGAATTGCCACAGCGCATACCAGGCAGCGGCCGACATCATGAACCAATAGACCGGCATGGTGACGAGCGCGCCAAGCCAGCCGGATATGTGGCGCTGTCGCAGTGCCCGCCGCCCCAGCACGAACATCACCGCATAGCCGGCAACGAAGATCAGCAGATTGAGTCCCGCGAGGCCGATGAGCCATGGGCCTGCATCGAGTTGCACAAGCGGCTGGACAGCGTAGAGGACGACGGTGATGACAAGGCAGAGCGGATAAAGAAGGCTCGATGCGAAAACGCCCAGCGTCATGGCCTGTGCGGCCCAGAAGCCCGCCGGCCCGAGTTCGTTCCACAAGCGGCCGGGCTCGCGCAAATGCACCAGCCATGTCGCCAGAAATCCCTTGAGCCAGCGCGCCCGCTGCCGCGTCCAGTTCAGGGTGTGGGATGTCGCTTCCTCGTGGGTGCAGCTGTCGAGCGTCGCGGTGTCATAGCCCTGCCGCGCGAGGCGGAGGCCCAGGTCGGCATCCTCGGTCACGTTATAGGGATCCCAGGCTCCCACGCGGCGGAGAATCGAGGTGCGAAAATGATTTGACGTGCCGCCCAGCAGCAGCGGCAGGCGATGGTTGGCAAGCACCGGCAGCAGGATGCCGAAGAGCACGCCATATTCGATGGTGAACTGCCGGGTAAGCCAATTTTCATCATGATTGTAAAAGGCGAGCTGCGCTTGCAGGCAGGCGAGATCGGGCGGCGCGGAAGCAAAATGCTCCGCCGCCTTCCACAACTGGTCGGGCTCCGGCACATCTTCCGCGTCGTAGATTGTCAGCAGTTCGCCGCGGCAGAACTGCAAGCCGTAGTTCAGTGCGCGTGGCTTGGTTTGCGGCTTGCCGGCCGGCACCACGATCACCTCGAATTGCGGCGGCAGCCTGATGCCGGCGACTGCCCGCTGCATCAGAACGTCGGTTTCTTCCAGGATGAGCTTGATGTCGAGGCGATGCGGAGGATATCGCAGGCTTGTCAAAGCCGTCAGCAACTGCCCCAGCACCGAGGTTTCCCGGAACAGCGGCACCAGCACCGAGTAGACGGGAAGATTTTTTTCCTGAAGCGGCCTCGGCTGAATAGCGGTTCCCGCGAGCGGCGGAAGCAGGCACAGGATCCGCAGGCTCAGAACTCCCAGAAAGAACAGTCCGCCCACCAGGCTTAACGCAACCCATGACATTTTCAGCGGCAGCAGGATGCCGCCGATCGCGCAGAGCGTAAGCACCGCCGCGCCGGCGGCGATCTGCGCTTCCGTCACCCGATGCCGGGCGCAGGCGGCGGGCGAACGCCGCAGCAGGCCCGAGGTTGCCTCATGAAGAAGCCTCCGCCCGTGTACGGCGCGCGCCGCCGCGATGAGATCGCCGGCCTCGGCATAGGCGATGACCTTCATGGCCCGGGTTTCGGCGATTGCCAGCGCCGGCAGCCCACAGGCGGCATAAAGCCGGAGGCCAGGAAGGCTCACCAGCGGCACTAGCTTCGATCGCAGGACGGCGCCCAGTTCCTCGAGCGGCAGGCGGCGCAGGGCGTCGCAGAGCGTGACGGCATCCAGTCTCGTCAAGACTTTGCCATCGGGGACGGCTATGTTGTCGAAACCGCTGAACTTCTCAGCGAACCCTTGCGGTTCGTTGGCTTCTGACAGGGACACTTAAGGCTTGCCCGATACTCGATTGACACCACGTCATGTAAACATGCGACGCAGCGTAAGAATGACAACCATCTCCTGCGTGTATTTGGCGATGTCTGGCTTATCTGGGGTTGCGGTTTCGCAGACGGCGGCTCCTGCACAGACCGATGGATACGAGCCGCCGCAATTCCGGGTAGTAATCGAAACGGCGCCGCCCGCTCTCGAGCCCGGTTCCGCCATCCGTCTCGCCGTCGACGGGGACTTCGCGCCCTACAGCTTCGTATCGGCCTCGGGCGGCCCGGCCGGACTGTCGGTCGAACTGGCGCTTGCGGCCTGTGCGGAACTGAAGGCCGCCTGCACTGTCGCGGCACGGTCCTATGACGACCTGATCCCCGCCCTGCGCAGAGGCGAGGTCGACGTGGTGGTGACCGGCCCCCGCCTGACGGAGGAATCGCTGCGCGAGGCTGCGATGACGCGACCCTATTTCCGCATCATGGGGCGCTTCGCAGTACAGTCCGGCAGCCCGCTCAAGACCGCCGACGCCGCGAGCCTCGCTTCCCGCCGCATCGGCGTGGTGAAGGATACGGTCCACGCGCAATGGCTTTCGGCCTATTTCGAAAACTCTGAAATTGTCCCCTTCGAGACGGCCACGGCAGCCGGCGATGCGCTCCGCACTGGCGGCATCGACACCCTGTTCGGCGACAATCTCGCGATGATCTACTGGGTTTCGGGCCAGGCGTCAGGCCAATGCTGCCGCCTGCTGGATGGCGCCTTCTCGGATTTCGACCATTTCAGCCGCAACCTCGCCTTCCTGGTGCGGCGCGACCGGCCGGAACTGCGCAGCGCCTTCGACTATGGGCTCGACATGGCGCAGAA
>JALHQC010000004.1 GCA_022842165.1 bacterium | reverse complement strand
GCTGGCGCGGTGCCCATCATGTTCGGCGGCGATGATTCGGTGCCGATTCCCTTCATCGCCGCCTACGAGAACCAGCCGGCGATCGTCATCCTGCAGATCGATGCCCATATCGACTGGCGCGAGGAACGCCATGGCGAGCGCATGGGATTTTCATCCACCATGCGCCGCGCCTCCGAGCATGACCATGTGTGGCGGATCGTGCAGGTGGGCGCGCGCGGGATCGGCAGCGCGCGCGAGGCCGAAGTGAAGGATGCCTTGAGCTGGGGGGCGCGGCTCATCACCTCGCGCGACATCCATCATCGCGGCGTGGCGCAGGTGCTGGAGCATATCCCCGAGGATTGCGACTGCGTGATTTCCTTCGACTGCGATGCGATGGACATTGCCCAGATGCCGGCCGTTTCCTATCCCACACCCGGCGGACTGACCTACACGCAGATCACCGACCTGATTGCCGGCGTTGCCGCCAAGGCGCGGATCGCCGGATTCTGCATGGTGGAATTCATGCCCAAGCGCGACCCCGCCGGCACCGCCGCTTTCACCGCCGCGCGGATTGCAGCGAATGTGATCGGCCGGCTGGACAAGCGGGAATAGGCTTCTACTCCGCCGCCGCCTTCATGGCGGGAGCCCGGCCTTCGAAGGCTTGCAGCAATTCAGCCTCGCGTAGCCTGGCCTTCATCACATTGGCCTCCTTCACATGGCCGAAACCCCGGATCATGTCGGGGAGCGAGGCGATTTCCAGTGCGAGAGCGGCATTCGATGCGGTGAGTTTCGGCACCAGCCGCTCTATCGTTGCACGGTAATCCACGATCAGCTGCCGCTCCATCCGGCGTTCCGCCGTGCGGCCGAAGATATCGAAGGCTGTGCCGCGCAGGCCCTTGAATTTCGCCAGGATGCGGAAGGCCTGCATCATCCACGGTCCGAATTCGGTCTTCAGCGGCTTCCCCGTGAACGCGTCCTTGCGGCCCATGATCGGCGGGGCGAGGTGGAATTTCAGCTGGTAACCGCCCTTGAACTGCTTCGCGATGCTGGCCGCGAAATCGCCCGAGGTGTAGAGGCGAGCGACTTCATACTCGTCCTTGTAGGCCATCAGCTTGAAGAGGTTCTTGGCCACGGCCTCCGCCAGCGGCTCGGACCTCGCGCGTACCTGATTGACGAAGGCACGATAGCTCTCCGCATACGGAGCATTCTGGTAGCTGGTGAGGAAACCCGCGCGCCGGGAGATGACATCGTCCAGCGTCTCGCGCTTCGGATCAGCCTTGGCGCCGATCACCGCGCGCACGGCGGTCTCATCCGCCGCGGCCCTGCGGCCCCACAGGAAGGCAGCGAGGTTCATTTTCACGCCGACGCCATTGAGCTTTACCGCCGCCTCGATCGCCTCGCGCGGGATGGGCACAAGGCCCTTCTGCCAGGCAAAGCCCAGCGTGAAAAGATTGGCGGCGATCGAGTCGCCCAGCAGCGCCGTGGCAATCCCCGTGGCGTCGATGGCATTGAGCCCGCCTTGCCTGACCGCCGCTGCGATCTTCAGGGTCAGCGCGCCGCCTTGAATATCGAAGTTGGCATCATGCGCGAAATGCGCCGGCATGGTTTCGTGGCTGTTGACGACGGCCACCGTCTTGTCGCGCGATGCGGCGGACAGGATGCGTTCCGCCGAACTGGTGATGAGATCGCAGCCGAGAATGAGATCGGCATGGCCGCTTGCGACACGGACGGCGGAGATATCTTCAGGCTTCGCGGCGAGTTTCAGATGCGTGACGACGGCGCCATTCTTCTGCGAGATGCCGACCATGTCGATCAGCGCAGCACCCATGCCCTCCATATAGGCGGCCTGCCCCAAGATATGCCCGATGGTGACGACGCCGGTGCCACCGATGCCGGTGACGAGAATGCTCCAGGGCTTGTCGAGCGCTGGCAGTTGCGGTTCCGCCAGAACCGGGAACGGCACCTTCTCGAGATCGACGGCGGCGGGGCCGGAACCCTTCACCAGCTCGCCGCCCTCGACCGTCACGAAGCTCGGGCAGAAGCCCTTGAGGCAGGAAAAGTCCTTGTTGCAGGACGACTGGTCGATCTTGCGCTTACGGCCGAACTCGGTTTCGGCCGGCTGGATCGCCACGCAGTTCGACTGGACGCCGCAATCGCCGCAGCCTTCGCACACAAGCTCGTTGATGAAGACGCGTTTCTGAGGATCGGGGAATTCGCCCTTCTTGCGGCGGCGGCGCTTCTCGGCGGCACAGGTCTGGTCATAGATGATGACGGACGTGCCCTTCACATCCATCATCTCGGTCTGCACCGCCTGCAACTCGCTGCGGTGATGAAAGCTTGTGAAGGCCGGGAATTCACCGCGTGACGGATATTTGTCGGGCTCGTCCGAGACAATTGCGATGCGCGCGACGCCGATCGCCCGCATCTGCTGGGCGATCTGCTGTACGGTAAGGCCGCCGTCATTGCGCTGGCCGCCGGTCATGGCGACCGCATCGTTGAACAGGATCTTGTAGGTGATGGTGGTGCCGGTCGCCACCGCATGGCGGATCGCCATGAGCCCTGAATGATTATAGGTACCGTCACCGATGTTTTGGAACACGTGGGCACGCTTCGAGAAGGGCGCCTCGCCCACCCAGTTCGCACCCTCCCCGCCCATGTGGGTGGCACCCTCGGTCTTGCGGCCCGGCACGAACTGCGCCAGCCAATGGCAGCCGATGCCCGCATAGCCGCGCGCACCTTCCGGCAGCACGGTCGAAGAATTATGCGGGCAGCCCGCACAGAAATAGGGAACCCGCGCCACGAGATCGGCCTGGTTCCGTGCCGTGGTGGCGGATTGGAGCGCAGAAGCGCAAGTGGAAACCGCGCGGTCCCTGATGCGTTCGGCGACCGCGAGCGCAATCTGGTTCGGTTCCAGCACCCCGTGGGCAGCAAACAGCGTCTTGCCACTCTCGTCCGCCTTGCCGATGATGGTAGGGCGATTGTCCTCCGCATACAGAATATCGCGGATCTGCGCCTCGATCAGCGGGCGCTTTTCTTCCACCACCATGATGGTGGAAAGCCCCTTGGCAAAATCGCGGATGATCGAGGGCTCCAGCGGCCACACCATGCCGATCTTCAGGAGCCTGATGCCGAGCTTGGCCGCCTGCACCTCGTCGATGCCCAGATCGTCCAACGCCTGCCGCACGTCGAGATAGGCCTTGCCCGCCGCCACGATGCCGAGGCTCGGCTTGAGGCCACCCCGCATGACGATGCGGTTGATGGCGTTGGCGCAGGTGAAGGCCTTCACCGCCGCCATCTTGTGAACGAAGAGCCGCTCTTCCTGCGCGAAGCGGTCATCGCTCGGGCGAATCGAAAGGCCGCCCGGCGGAAGCACATGATCTTTCGGGATGACCGGCGCCACACGGCCCGGCCCCGCTTCGACGACGGCGGCGGATTCGACCGTGTCGTGAACGCACTTCAGGCCGGCCCACACGCTGGCATAGCGCGAAAGCGCAAAGCCCATGAGGCCGAAGTCGATGATCTCCTGCACGCCGGCGGGCGACAGCACCGGCATCATCGCATCGGTGAGGGCCACATCACTGGCGTGGACGACGGTGGAGGATTCACCCGAATGATCGTCGCCTGCGATGGCGAGCACGCCGCCATGGGGCGAGGTTCCGGCCATGTTGGCGTGGCGGAACACGTCGCCCGAACGGTCAACCCCCGGCCCCTTGCCATACCAGATGGCGAAAACGCCGTCATACTTGCCCTCGCCCCGCATCTCGGCCTGCTGCGTGCCCCACACGGCGGTGGCCGCAAGGTCTTCGTTGAGGCCGGAATGAAAGGTGATGTTGCGCGGTTCCAGCACCGGTTTCGCCGCCTGGAACTGGTTGTCGACCGTGCCGACCGGCGAGCCGCGATAGCCCGACACATAGCCCGCCGTGTTGAGGCCCGCCCGACGGTCGTGCTCCGACTGCATCAGCGCCATGCGCAGGATCGCCTGCGGCCCGGTGAGGAACAGGCGCGTTATCGAAAGGTCATAAACATCGCTGAGGCTGTGGGTCGATTTTGACATGGGCGCAGTTCTAACACCCCTTCCCTTTCCGGCAAACCTCCGCCGTCTTGACAGCAATGGCAGAGCCGCTATGCAAGGCGGCAGGGGATATCGCGATCTCCCCTCAAGGCGCCAGCCCAAGCATTGCGGACCTGCACCACACTTGAAAGGCGCCATCATGTCCGCTCCCAACATGATTTCACCCGAGAAGCTGATGCGGCTGATCGGTACCCCTGCGGCCCCCGCCATCATCGATGTGCGAACGCCCGAGGATTTCGACGCGGCCCCCCTGCTGCTGCCGGGTTCGATCCGCCGCCCCCACCGAGATGTGGCGGATTGGGCGGAGGGCTTTGCAGGTTCATCGGTGGTGACCCTGTGCCATCGCGGCGCCAAGCTCAGCCATGGCGCCTCGGCCTGGCTGCGTCATGCCGGCGCCGATGCGATATCGCTCGAAGGTGGCTTCGAGGGCTGGAAGCAAGCCGGGCTTCCGCTGGTGCCGGCCGCAAAACTGCCGCCGCGCGACGCGCAGGGCCGCACGCTGTGGGTAACGCGGGCGCGGCCCAAGATCGACCGCATCGCCTGCCCCTGGCTGATCCGCCGCTTTATCGATCGGTCAGCGGTGTTCCTGTTCGTCGCTGCTGCGGAAGTCGAGGGCGTTGCCAGCCGGTTTGGCGCGACGCCCTTCGACATCGAGAACACATTCTGGAGCCATCGCGGCGAGCACTGCACCTTCGACACGATGATCGCGGAATGGAACCTCGGCACCGAGCCCTTGCAACGGCTTGCAACGATCGTGCGCGCCGCCGACACGGCAAGGCTCGATCTCTCGCCGGAAGCGCCGGGGCTTCTGGCGGCATCGCTTGGCCTGTCGCGCATCCACAGCGATGACCTCGAACAGCTCGCCGCCGGGATCCCGCTCTACGACGCCTTCTACCGATGGTGCCGCGACGCGACCGAGGAAACCCACAACTGGCCCACCAGCAAGGCGAAGATGTGAGCGTGACATTTGCGGATGCCCTCAAGGTCTGGACGCGGATCGGGCTTCTGTCTTTCGGCGGGCCCGCCGGGCAGATCGCGCTGATGCACCGCGAGATCGTCGACGAGCGGCAATGGCTGACCGAGAAGGAATATCTCTCGGCGCTCAATTTCTGCATGCTGCTTCCCGGTCCGGAGGCGATGCAGCTTGCCACCTATGCCGGGTGGAAACTCCATGGCGTCAAGGGCGGCCTCGCGGCGGGCCTGCTATTCGTGTTGCCTGGCGCCTTCGTGGTGCTGGCCCTCACCATGCTTTACGCAAGCTTCGGCAATGTGCCGCTGGTGGAGGCCATCTTCTACGGCGTAAAGGCGGCGGTTCTGGCGATCGTCATCGAGGCCCTGCTGCGGGTGGCGAAGCGGGCGTTGAAGACGACAGGCGACTGGGCGATCGCCGCGCTGGCCTTCCTGGCGCTCTATTGTTTCGCGGTGCCCTTCCCCATCATCATCATCGCCGCGGCACTCTATGGTTTCATCCGCGCGGGCGGCGTGAGCGATGTGGCAACTGGAACGCTGCCCTCTTTCGGCGCGATGGGCCGCACCATCGCCATCTGGTCCGCCATCTGGCTGGTGCCGCTGGCGGCGCTGGCGGCCCTTCTCGGGCCTGACCACGTCCTGACGGAGATCGGCGTGTTCTTCTCGAAGCTCGCCGTCGTCACCTTTGGTGGCGCCTATGCCGTGCTGGCCTACATGGCACAGGCCGCCGTCGAGCGTGAAGGCTGGCTGACCGCGCCTGAAATGATCGACGGGCTGGCGCTCGCCGAAACGACGCCCGGCCCCCTGATCCTCGTCACGCAGTTCGTGGGCTATTTCGCCGCCTTCCGCGAGATGGGCTCGATCTGGGGTGGCATCGCCGGCGCGGTGGTGACGCTGTGGATGACCTTTGCACCCTGCTTCCTGTGGATCTTCGCCGGTGCGCCCTATATCGAAGCGATAGGCAGCAGGCCGCGATTGTCGGGTGCGCTCTCGGCCATCACCGCCGCCGTCGTCGGCGTCATCCTCAACCTCTCGGTCTGGTTCGGCCTGCATGTGCTGTTCGGCAAGGTGGAACGGCTCGATGCCGGATGGTTCCGTCCGTGGATACCGGATTGGACCGGATTGGACTGGTTCGCCCTGGGCCTGAGCCTCGTTGCAGCAGCCCTGCTGCTCCGCTTCCACCTCGGCATCATCCGCACACTGATCATCTGCGCCATGCTTGGCGCGGCGTGGCGGTTGCTGGTGTGACATGCGCAGTGTTGTGTGGCGCTACAGTTCCGTGGCGCCCTTGCCGGCCATGATCCGGTTCCGGAACTTTGCAATGCGCGCTATTCTTGTCACCGATGCCTTGGCGGAGCTGAGAGCGATGACATAGCTCCGCTGGCGGCCCGGCGTGAGGCCCTGGAAGGCCTCCGCCAGTTCAGGGTCGTCATCGAGCGCGTCCGTCAGTTCGGCGGGAAGCTGAAGCGCATGGTCCTCGCGTGGCGGCTTTGTCCCCGCCTCGGCATGCAACATCAATTGCTTCAGGTAGGCGGCAATCACCGGCTGAAGCCGCACGGCATCGCCATTCTCCGTGAACCGGATGATGTCAGGATGGCGGGTATTGGGGCCGGAGGGGGTGAGCACGCCCCCATCGTCCTTCAGCAGTGCCGCGTTCATGAAGCCAAGCCGGAAGCTCTCGCGATACGCGCCGATGATGGCGATGTTGCGCCCGGCATGCACATAGCACGGGTGGCCCCACTTCGCCGTCTCGGCAAGTCCCTCATCGAGGCAAATACGGCGCAATGCAGTAAGCCCCTCGATCCAGCGGCGCGTCGAGCAATCAGCCGTGGCAAACCGCTCGCAGCGCCCGCAGCCCAGCGAGAAGAAATCGTCCGGGTTGGTAATCATGGCGGGTTTCATTTTGCACAACCCCTCTGTTGGACATCGCGTGTCGCTTCCGCCCGAGCAGGCGTGGCATGGACCTTTTCGGCTACTCCGCGGCGATGCCGAAATTGGTGAAGACCATTTGCAGCCTTGCATCGCGCGCAATGCTCGCAGGCGTCACCAGTTCCTGTTCAAGGATTGTCCGATAGCAGTCATCGAAGCTCTGCTTCTGCCCGTCCCGGCACAACGGATATCTCTGCCAACGCTGTTCGATGAGCTTGCGGACAGGCGCGTAATCGATATCGAGCTCCTTCACCTTCTGGATCTGACCCACGGAAATCCCTGCGCCATCGCCATAGGCGAGATGCACAAGCTCGCTGCAGTAGATCGCATCTCGTCCATTCAGGAAGAACAGATCGTATGGCAGACCCAAATACTTTCTGGCCTCGTCGAGGATGGCATAGGCCTGATCATGTGTGAGGGTTGGATCGCGCTTGATGGTGATGCGGCCGCCATCGCCGCTTTCGATCCACTCATCGAGCGGCGTAGCCTTCACGGGCGAAGTCGCCTCCAGCACCATGGGTCCACTTTTTTCAGTCAGATCGATGATGCCCATATGCGTGTAGACGCTGCGCGACGCGAGCAGGATCGGCAGGCTTTGCGAACTGCCTGAATACTGGAAGATGATGTCGCCATCCTTGAGGGGCGGCAGATCGGCGGCCGACACTGACGTTAACCCCAGCCATCCATAGAGGGTGACGCCGATTGCAAGCACGAAGCCCGCAAGGATGGCCAGTATGCGGCGGAGGCGTCTCATCAACCCCACCGCCAGAAGTCGTTGCCTTCCTTCGCCAGACTCCGCGCCAGCACCATCTTGTGGACTTCGGACGCGCCGTCGACCAGCTTGGCGCAGCGGGCGTAGCGGTAGATCCATTCGAGAACCGTGTCCTTCGAATAGCCCTTCGCGCCGCAGAGCTGCACGCCGACGTCCGCCGCGCGGTTCAACGTGTCGGCGACATGGATTTTCGCCATCGACACTTCCTTCTGTGCCTTGTCGCCAGAATCGAGCTTCCATGCGGCATGCATGGTGAGGAGCCTGCCCTTCTGGATTTCGGCGGCCACCTCGCCCAGCATGATCTGCACGCTTTCGCGGCTCCCCAGCGTCGAGCCGAAGGCGTTGCGCTCCCTCACATATTGATGCGCGATCTCGAGGCAGCGCTTGGAGAGACCCAACCAGCGCATGCAATGGGTGAGGCGCGCGGGGCCAAGCCGCATCTGGGTGATGCGCAAGCCGTCACCCTCCTCCATCAGGAGGTTTTCTTCCGGAATCTCGAGCCCGTCGAATTCGAGTTCGCAGGTGCCGCCATATTCCTCAGGCCCCATCGTGTCGATGCGCCGCAGGATGCGCCAGCCCGGCTGGTCCTTGTGATAGAGGAAGGCCGACAGGCCCCGGCGCGGATCATCCGACGTGCGCGCCATCAGGATGAAGTGGGTGGCGCCATCCGCGCCCGAGATGAACCATTTCCGTCCGTGTACGACATATTTGGCTCCGCGCTTTTCGGCGCGCGTCAGCATCATGCCTCCGGGGTCCGAGCCCGAGCCGGGATGCGGCTCCGTCATCACGAAGGAAGAACGGATCTTGCCGTCGATGATCGGCTGCAGCCACTGGTCCTTCTGCGCTTCCGTCTTCAGCACCTTGTTGAGAACGCTCATGTTGCCGTCATCCGGCGCGCAGCAGTTGAAGCTTAAAGGTCCGAAGATCGAGCGGTTCGCTTCTTCATAGAAGGCGGCCCAGCCCACCATCGGCAGCCCCAGGCCGCCGCGCGCCTTTGGCATCTGCGGCGCCCACAGGCCTTGGCGCTTCGCCATCTCGCGCAGTGGTCCCAGCACTTCGCCGCGGATATTCTCATGCGCGTCGTAGTTCGAACGGTCCGCTTCGAGCGGCAGGATGTTCTCGTTGACGAAGGCGCGAACCTTGAGGCGCAGCGCGTCGATTTCGGGAGAGAGCGAAAAATCCATGGGTCAACTCTATTTCAATGCAATGCCGCCATCGACGATGACGGTGGTGCCGGTCATGAATGCGGAAGCCTTGGGCGATGCCAGCAGCAGGAGCGTGCCGTCGAGATCGGAAGGCTCTCCGGCGCGGCGCTGCGGCACGCGCTTCAGCATGGCCTTGCCGGCCTCGCTTGCGAGATAATCATCCGTCATCTCGCTGTGGATGTAGCCCGGCGCGATGCCGTTCACCCGGATCCTGTGGCGGGCGAGTTCGAAGGCGAGCGCCTTCGTCATCTGCACGACCGCTGCCTTGCCGATCGCATAGGGCGCAGGCGTCTCGCTGACCAGATAGCCCGCAACCGACGAGATGTTGATGATCGCGCCCGGCTGCTTGCGCGCCATCAGCCGTTTCGCGAAGGCCTGGGAAAGATGCCATAGGGAATCGACATTCGTTGACTGCAGCCGCTGCCAGTCCTCCGCCGAATGTTCGAAACTCGTGTCGCGCCCACCCCATCCGGCATTGTTGACGAGAAGGGTGAGCGGCCCTGCCGCCGCCTCGGCCGCATCGAGTGCGGCGGGAAAATCCTGCGGCCGCGTAACGTCGAGTTCGAGGGGAAAGATGTTGGGGCTTTCGGCCGCCAGCGCCTGCAATCGGTCCACCCGGCGCGCCGCCGCGATCACCTTCGCGCCATGGGCCGCCAGCACCTGCGCAAAGCGCCAACCCAGCCCCGATGACGCGCCGGTGACCAGCGCCACTTCGCCTGTCAGGTCGAAAAGCTTAATCGCGGGCGTGACTTGGATCATCGGTTGGACAATTCCCTGTTTGCCGGGCTATCTAGACGCCAAATCAGGTTCCTCACAAGGCTCGGAAATGTCGTACCTGCCCCTCGTCGGCCTGCCGGCCGATACGCATGAAGCCCATGGCTTCCTCTATCATTCGATCGGCGACAAGTATGTGCGCGCCGTGGCCGAGGCTTCCGCCTGCACGCCCGTGATGATTCCCTCGATGATCGACGCACTCGAGATCGACGAGCTGCTCGACCATTTCGATGGCATCGTGATGACGGGTGCGGTCTCGAACGTGCACCCGCCGCATTATGGCGAGCAGCCCTCCGCCGACCACGAACCCTACGACCATGCCCGCGACGCCACGACGTTGAAGCTGATCAGCCGGGTGATCGCGCGGGGGCTGCCGCTGTTCTGCATCTGCCGGGGGTTTCAGGAACTGAACGTGGTGCTGGGCGGCACGCTCGAAACCGAACTGCAGAAGGGCGAGGCGAGGCTCGATCACCGCGCGCCGGTGCATGAGGATGTCGACGTGCGCTATGCGCCGTCTCACGCCATCAACATCCGCCCCGGCGGCATGCTGGAAAAGATTCTCGGCAAGCGCGAGACGATGGTGAACTCGATCCACCGCCAGGGCATCAAGCGCCTGGCGCCAGGCCTCGCCGTTGAGGCGACCGCCCCCGACGGCATCATCGAGGCGGTTTCCGTGCGAGACGCCAAGACCTTCGCCTTCGGCACCCAATGGCACCCGGAATTCAAGGCGATGAACAATCCGGATTCGGTGAAGCTCTTCGCGGCGTTTGGTGAAGCGGTGAGAGCGCATGCAAGGAAGAGATCGGGGCCAGTGAGGCAGATTGCTTAGGCATTAATACCTTACCAGTCTTCTCAGATGGTTTGCTACCCTATAGCAATATCCAATCATCGCAAAGCATATGCTGTGCATGGCTCTCTCCGCATCACCTCCTCTTTGCTATCGTATTCTAGGCCGACTCAGGTTTCGGTTTTGGTTGGGGAGGTTGCCCTTCACCAAAATGAGTGCTTCTTGAAGCTCTCTGTTCGAGAAACTTCTCAAGACCCTCATATGGCATCAGCTTCAACCGTTCATCGCCACGATACTGCTCAACCCATTCTTTAAATGACAAGTCCATGTGCGGTCCAGATTGAACCAGAAGTCTACCACTATCTCTTCTATAACTTTGAACAACATGCTTCCGAATGAGATCGCATATCAGGTTCGCAGATCGGGTAAGCTCCAGCATAAGATCTTGAACCAAATCTACGTGATAATCGTAGAGGCACGACAGATAGTTGTATCGTTCTTCGTCCCATTCATCAATTTTATAAAACTTTTTCGTAGTGAGACAACCCCCACTTTCTGCAAAGTGCTTGTGAAAAACATTGTAGAAATCTTCAAGTACACGCCGAAAATTTTCAAATGCTCCTTCCAGATCTGCGTACCTTCCGGGCCAGACCCGCGTAAGCAACCAACGTCTTGCTTCTTTCAAGTCTTCATCAATTTCCTTTACTATTGATGGCTGGCCCGAGGAAAGAACATTACTGCTCCATACCAACCATTCGTCAACATGACAGAGCTTCTCCCATCCATCTATGATTTGAGCATATCTCTCATCGTCTTGTTGACGAGGTAGATCGAACCCGAGTTGATGACGCACCCACTCTTCGTGAAGCTCCTTCATCTGCTGAAGCTTTTCGACGCTATAGATCACCTCGCCATTTTCAAAGTCGTCGATAACTTTGTGATGGTTCCGACACAGCAGAATCAGATTGCTGTAAGAATTCCGTTGTTCCAATGGCATGCTGGGATCGCCGCGCGGTCCGTCATCCTTTTCTGCAACGATGTGGCAATTCTCTCCAATCAGCGTAGGCGTGTCAGCCTCTTCTTCGTCATGAAAGACATACTTGCGGCAAGAAGGAAACGAGCAACGCCCCCCGGCACGGCCCCATAGCATCTTCAGTGTCTTTGCGGAAAACGTTGCCAATACACTCGTCCCGACTCTAGATGGAGTGAATGCGAATTTCAGTGACGACAGGTATCATGAGATTTTGCTTCTCGTCATTGCCGAAGCCAATCAAAAGGTATTTTCGGATCACCAGAATTCATTCTCTTTGACTCTCACAACATGCTCGGCAGCACCCGGTCCGGCGGGTTGTGCCCGTCGACCCAGGTCTTGATGTTGATGATGACCTTCTCGCCCATGTCGATGCGGCCTTCGATGGTGGCGGAGCCCATGTGCGGCAGTAGCACCGCCTTCTTGGCTTTCAGCAATCTCGGGTTCACGGCGGGTTCGTGTTCGAACACGTCGAGGCCCGCGCCGCCGAGCTCGTTCGCCTCCAGCATTCTCGCCAATGCGTTCTCGTCGATCACCTCGCCGCGCGCGGTGTTGACGATGATGGCCTGCGGTTTCATCAGCTTGAGGCGGCGGGCTGACAAGAGATGATAAGTCGCCGGCGTGTGCGGGCAGTTGACGGAGACGATGTCCATCCGCGCCAGCATCTGGTCGAGGCTTTCCCAATAGGTGGCTTCGAGTTCTTCCTCGATCTTCGCGTGAACGGGCTTCCTGTTATGATAATGGATCTGCAGGCCGAAGGCCTTGGCGCGGCGCGCGACCGCCGTGCCGATGCGGCCCATGCCGATGATGCCAAGGCGCTTGCCCCAGATGCGGCTGCCCAGCATCCAGGTGGGAGACCAGCCGGCCCAGGAATTATCGAGCCCGATGACCTTCGCACCCTCGATCAGCCGGCGCGACACCGCCATGATCAGCGCCATCGTCATGTCGGCGGTGTCTTCCGTCAAGACGCCCGGCGTGTTGGTGACGGTGATGCCGCGCGACAGTGCTGTCTCGACGTCGATGTTGTCGACGCCCGTGCCGAAATTGGCGATAAGCTTCAATTGATCGCCCGCCTGGCCCAGCACCGCCTTGTCGATCCGGTCGGTCACCGTCGGAACCAGGACCTCCGCCGTCTTCATGGCCTCGATCAGTTCGGCCTTGCCCATCGGCTCGTCGGAGGTGTTGAGCCGCGTGTTGAACAGTTCCATCATCCGCGTCTCGACGGCGTCTGGAAGCTTGCGGGTGACGACGACGAGGGGCTTGCGCTTGCTCATGCGGGGCTATCCTGTTCCGGGCTCAAAGTCTAAAGACATTCTTAACCCTGCGGGGCCAATCCTGTCATGGTTCCATATGTCACTCCCGTTTGCACGGGGTGGCCCATGGTGTAAACTGGCATTGTGTCGAACAGGCACGTTGAGTCTGCAGAAGCGGGGCGGCCTGCGGGCGTCAAAAAGGGATTTCGAAAATCATGGCGGTAAGCCCGTCAACCAAGCGTCGTTTCGGTTCTGTTGTGCTTGCGGTGGCCTGCCTTGGCGTGGCGGGCGCTGTCGGCTGGTCGTTCTTCGGCAAGCGCGTCGAATCACTTGCCAGCGTGGCGCCGGGCGACACGACGGCCTCGATCGACGCGCTGCCCAAATCGCTGGGTCCATCCGGCCTGCCGATCCCCCGCTTCGTGTCGCTCAAGGCCGAGAAGGTGAATGTGCGGCGCGGGCCGTCGAGCGATCATCCCGTCGCCTGGGTATTCCAGCGCAAGGGACTTCCCGTCGAGATCGTCGCCGAATTCGAGAACTGGCGCCGGGTGCGCGATTCCGATGGCGAGGAAGGCTGGATCCTGCAGAACATGCTGTCGGGGAAACGCACCGCCGTGATGGCGCCGTGGAAACAGGGCCAGACCATCGCGCTCTATGGTTCTGCCAGCACGGCGAGCGGCCTTGTGGCGCAGTTCGGCTCGGGCGTCGTCGGCGAAGTCGAGGGCTGTACCGGCGACTGGTGCGAAATTTCCGCCGGCGGCTATGACGGCTGGGTGGAGCAGACGCAGATCTGGGGCGTCTATCCCGGCGAAGCGGTGGACTGACGCCGCCTTTCCTTTCGTCCGCATTGGCGCTGCTCGGGGAACATTCCGCGCATTTTCTGTGTTTGCTTCGCTGCAAGAGGAGATCTCTCATGGCGAAGAGCAAGCTGAAACCGGGTGACAAGGTCGAGTGGGATTCGAGCGGCGGCCACAGCACGGGCAGCGTGGTGAAGAAGGTGACCGCCGAAACCCGAATCAAGGGTCACAAGGTGGCGGCATCGCCCGACAATCCGCAATATGTCGTGCGCTCGGCGAAATCCGGAAAAGTCGCGGCGCACAAGCCCGGCAGCCTGAAGAAGGGCTGATCATGGCAAAGGCACAGGACGCGATCACACCTCCGGTGGCCGTGGCCCGCGCGGCGGCCATGGGGTTGAAACTGCGCGAGCGTTTCAAGCGCGGCGGCACCAGCGTGGGCCTGCGCCGGGCCCGGCAACTGGCCGAGCGCCAATCGGTTTCGGCCCGCGACATCACCGCGATCAGCAGCTATTTCAAGCGCCACAAGGTCGACAAGCAGTCGACTTCACATGAATGGGGCGACAGGAAAGACCCGTCCGCCGGCTATATCGCCTGGCTGCTGTGGGGAGGCGACGCCGGCGAAAAATGGGCCGATAGCGTGAAGGCAAAACAGGAAAAGGCCAAGCGGAAAGACTGAGGGTCTTGCCGAGTGCCTATCCGCCGAAGCCGTCCCAGAAGGCCTTGGCCTTGGCAAAGAAGCCCTCGGATTCGGGCGAATTGTTGCGGGCTTCCTTCTCGAATTCCTTCAACAGTTCGCGCTGGCGGCGCGTCAGGTTGACGGGCGTTTCGACCGCCACCTGGATATACATGTCGCCCATCTGCGAGGAGCGCAGCACCGGCATGCCCTTGCCCTTCAGCCGGAACTGCTTGCCCGTCTGGGTTCCTTCCGGAACATTGACGCGCGCCTTCTTGCCGTCGATGGTCGGCACCTCGATCTCGCCGCCCATGGCGGCCGCCGTCATCGACACCGGCACCTTGCAGAAGAGGTCCGCCCCGTCGCGCTGGAAGAACTCGTGCGGGCGGACCGAGAGGAAGATATAGAGATCACCCGATGGCCCGCCGCGCAAGCCGGCCTCGCCCTCGTTCGCAAGCCTGATGCGCGTGCCATCCTCGACGCCCGACGGGATGTTGACCGACAGGGTGCGTTCCTTGGTGACGCGGCCCTGCCCGCCACAGGCCGAGCAGGGGTCAGAGATCACCTGGCCCCGGCCCTGGCAGGTTGGGCATGTGCGTTCGACCGTGAAGAAGCCCGACTGCGAGCGGACCGCCCCCTGCCCCCCGCAGGTTCCGCAGGTCTTGGGGCTGGTTCCCGGTTTCGCGCCAGAACCGCCGCATGTATCGCACGCGACCGAGGACGGCACGCGGATCTGCGCGTTCTTGCCGGTGAAGGCCTCGGTGAGGCTGATTTCCATGTTGTAGCGAAGGTCCGCCCCGCGCGAGGCGCCGGTGCCGCCGCGCCCGCCGCGGCGCTGGCCGCCGGCACCGCCTGCACCACGCTGGCCGCCCATGAAGTCGCCGAACAGGTCCTCAAAGATATCCGACATCGAGGAATTGAATTCCGGCCCGAAGCCGGCGCCGCCATTGGGTCCGCGTCCTGCACCCATGCCGCCTTCGAAAGCCTGGTGGCCGAAACGGTCGTAGGCCGCCTTCTTCTGCGGGTCTTTCAGGACGTCATAGGCTTCGCTGATTTCCTTGAACTTCGCTTCCGCCGTCTTGTCGCCCGGGTTGGCATCGGGGTGAAGCTGCTTGGCGAGCTTGCGATAGGCGGCTTTCAGCTCCTTCTCGTCAGCCGACTTGCCGACGCCCAGAACCTCGTAAAAATCGCGCTTTGCCATGGAGTATGTTTACCTGAAGCGTCTTGCCTCTCGGAGCAAGGCCCGCGCAATCGCAGGCCCTCTTCCTCAATGCAAGGGATGATTGAGCGCAAGGCTATAGCAGAACCCCGCCCCGCGTTGCGAGCCCAAAGGATTGCAAACACGGAGCGAGATTCTGCAACTCATGTTGCCTAGACCTTCTTGTCGTCGTCCCGGACTTCCTCGAAGTCGGCATCGACGATGTCGTCCTCGTCGCGCGGGCCCTGGCCCTCGGATCCGTCACCGCCCGGTGCGCCGCTCGCCTGCTGCGACTTGTACATGGCCTCACCGAGCTTCATCGCGGCCTGGGCCAGCGCATTGGTCTTGGCGGTAATCGCCTCCACATCGTCGGCTTCCATGGCGGGACGGAGTTCGGCAACCGCGGCCTCGACGGCCGACTTGTCGGCGGCCGATACCTTGTCGCCATATTCCGCCATCGACTTCGTCGTCGAGTGGATGAGGGCCTCCGCGTGGTTCCTGGCTTCCACCAGGTCCTTGCGCTTCTTGTCCTCGGCGGCGTTGGCTTCCGCCTCCTTGACCATCTTCTCGATCTCGGAGTCGCTGAGGCCGCCCGAGGCCTGGATGCGGATCTGCTGCTCCTTGTTCGTCGCCTTGTCCTTGGCGGACACGTTGACGATGCCGTTGGCGTCGATGTCGAAGGTGACCTCGATCTGCGGCACACCGCGCGGGGCGGACGGAAGCCCCATCAGGTCGAACTGGCCGAGCATCTTGTTGTCGGCCGCCATTTCGCGCTCGCCCTGGAAGACGCGGATGGTCACGGCCGTCTGGTTGTCGTCAGCGGTCGAGAACACCTGGCTCTTCTTGGTGGGGATCGTGGTGTTGCGGTCGATGAGCCTCGTGAACACGCCGCCCAGCGTCTCGATGCCGAGGGACAGTGGTGTGACGTCGAGCAGGAGAACGTCCTTCACTTCGCCCTTCAAGACACCGGCCTGGATCGCAGCGCCGATGGCGACGACCTCGTCCGGGTTCACGCCCTTGTGGGGCTCCTTGCCGAAGAACTGCTTCACCGTCTCGATGACCTTCGGCATGCGCGTCATGCCGCCGACGAGGATCACTTCGTCGATCTGGCCCGCGGTGACGCCGGCATCCTTCAATGCGGCGCGGCACGGGTCGATGGTTTTCTGGATCAGATCTTCGACGAGCGCTTCGAGCTTGGCGCGGGTGAGCTTCAGCGTCAGGTGCTTGGGGCCCGAAGCGTCCGCCGTGATGAAGGGCAGGTTGATTTCGGTCTGGGCGCCGGAGGAAAGTTCGATCTTGGCCTTTTCAGCCGCTTCGCGCAGGCGCTGGAGGGCGAGCTTGTCCTTCCGCAGGTCAATGCCCTGCTCCTTCTTGAACTCGTCGGCGAGATAATCGACGATCCGCATGTCGAAGTCTTCACCGCCCAGGAACGTGTCGCCGTTGGTGGACTTCACTTCGAACACGCCGTCGCCGATCTCGAGGATCGACACGTCGAAGGTGCCGCCGCCAAGGTCATAGACGGCAATCGTGCCGGCCTGCTTCTTGTCGAGGCCATAGGCCAGCGCCGCGGCGGTGGGCTCGTTGATGATGCGGAGAACTTCAAGCCCCGCGATCTTGCCCGCGTCCTTGGTGGCCTGGCGCTGGCTGTCGTTGAAATAAGCGGGAACCGTGATGACCGCCTGGGTGACGGGCTCGCCGAGGTAGCGCTCGGCGGTTTCCTTCATCTTCGTCAGCGTGAAGGCGGAGATCTGCGAGGGCGAGAACTTCTTGCCGCGCGACTCGACCCAGGCATCGCCATTGTCGGCCTTGATGATGTTGTAGGGAACGAGCTTCTTGTCCTTCGCCACCATGGGGTCTTCCATGCGGCGGCCGATCAGGCGCTTGATGGCGAAGAAGGTGTTCTCGGGATTGGTAACGCCCTGCCGCTTGGCGGGCTGGCCGACGAGCGTTTCGCCATCGGCGGTGAAGGCGACGATCGAGGGCGTGGTGCGCGCACCTTCCGCATTCTCGATGACCTTCGGGTTCTTTCCTTCAATGACGGCAACGCAGGAATTCGTCGTGCCGAGGTCGATACCAATAACTTTCGCCATCGTGGTCCTCCAGTTGGCAGGCGGACTTGAGGAAGCCCTTCATGGCACTTCCCTGACCCCCGGTTCGCGGGGATCCGCCTCCTGATTGAGATATGGTTTCCGTCGACCCTGATTCCAGGGTCTCCGGCGTTCGAGGGCTATATAGGCAGGGGGGGGTGCGTGATCAAGCGTCCGTGATCGGAGATTTGGCGGAGGTCAGGGATGCGGATCACACTTTCACGACACGCATGTGCGGGCCGGACCTGAATTGGCCGTCGCCTGTCAGAAACACGCTGCACCCGGCTTCCACGGCGGAGAGATAATGGATGGCATCGGCAAGCTTGAGGCCGATCCCGCCGCCCGCCATTGCCGCCCGGCGGGCAAGTTCACCGGTCAGGGGCAGGAGCGTCACATCGCCCGGCGTTTCGAACAGGTCTTCATAAACCTTGACGAGCTTGCCGTTGCCGTCGCGGGCCGGCTGATAGAGGCACTCGGCAACCGTCAGCTCGCTGGTCAGAAGCCTGGCCCCTGTCTGGGCCAGGCGTGTGAAGGCAGATGCGGCGCGCTCAAACAAGACCGGCGTCGCTTCGATAAAATAGATGAACACATTGGTATCGACATAGACCGCCTCGCCTGCGGCGATATCATCCACGATCGCGCAGCCAGCGGATATGCCGATCGACCTCTTCGGCGCTGCGCGGCGTGGCTGAACCGGCACCCGCCCGCGCGAAACCCAGCAGCCGTTCCAGCGGCCTTGCGGCTGCCTTCTGCTCGTTCTCTACGATCTCGGTCAGATACCGGTCGAGCGCTTCCTTCATCAGGAAGGAGCGTGAGCGCCGCGTCGCCTTCGCAGCACGGTCAAGCCGCTTGCGCGACGACTCGGGCAAGCGGATGGATATGGTGGGGCTGGTGTCCGGCATGTGTCGTCAGATGTAACACAATGTGTTCATTCCTGCAACTGCAGTGAGGCTTTCATTGTTCTCATTCCAGCAGCACCACGCTTTCCTGCTCGTTGGGATCGGTCCTCGCGATCACCGCGCGGACCGGCTTGTCGGTGGGGTTATAGGGCTGGTGCGGAACGCCCGCCGGAATGTAGCAGAAGTCGCCCGCCTTGATCTGCATGACGTGTTCCAGATTGGGGCCGTGGCGCATTTCGGAAGTGCCCTCGAGCACGAAGATCGCCGATTCATGGGCCTCGTGGTAGTGCGGACGCGCCGATCCGCCGGGCGGGATCGTCACGATATGCATGCAGAGATGTTCGGAGGCGGCCGACTCTTTCGAGATGCCTGAGAAGTAGGAAAGACCCTGCTTGCCGGAATAGCTATCGCCGCCCGTGATGAGTTTGCAGGATTTCATTTCCCCTACTCCCACTATCTGTCATCCCCGCATTCGTTGCGGGGACCCATTCCTACCACAAGCGCTGACACCTGTTGAGGAATGGGTTGCCGGAACACGTCCGGCAATGACAGCAGCATGAGGATGATCGGCATCTCGTCCTCGCCCCTCGACAGAGGGGAGAGGAAGGGGACCCGTCTTGCGAAGCAAGATGGGGGAGGAGAGGGGCACCCGGATAAGTCTCGAGTAAAGCCCGGTTGCCCCTCTCTTCCCCCAACTGCGTTGGGTCCCCTTTCTCTCCCCGCTCACGCGGGGCGAGAACATTTGCCACGTAGCATGCCCGGCAATGGCAGATGACCGTTGCCTTCAGGCTGAGGTAAATGGTGGGGATGATTTCAGGCCTGAAATTCCACCCCGGCTACCTCGACCTTGCCGCCCAGCAGAAGCTGCTTGCCGAGCTGCGCGCGGCCGTCATCACCGCACCGTTTCTCACCCCCGTCATGCCGCGCACCGGCAGGCCCTTTACCGTGCGGATGACCAATCTGGGCACGCTCGGCTGGGTGTCGGACCGGGGCGGCTACCGCTACCAGCCTACCCACCCCGAAACCGGCAAACCCTGGCCGCCCATTCCGGAGATGGTGTTGGAGATCTGGCGGAAGCTCGGCGGCTATCCTCACGATCCCGAGGCCTGCCTCGTCAATTTCTACCGTCAGGGGGCAAAAATGGGTCTCCACCGCGATGCGGACGAGGAGGATTTCGCCGCCCCCGTCGTTTCGATCTCGCTGGGCGATACCGCGATCTTCCGCATCGGCGGCGAGGAACGCGGCGGCAAGACCGAGACGCTGAAACTCTCCTCCGGCGACGTGCTGGTGATGGGCGGGGCGGCGCGCCTCTGCTATCACGGCATCGACCGCGTGCTGTCCGGCACGTCCAGCTTGCTGAAGGAAGGCGGCCGCATCAATCTCACCTTGCGGCGCGTGAGGAAACCATGAGTGACTATGACATCGCCGTCATCGGCGCGGGCGCGGCGGGGCTGGCCGCCGGCCTCAAGCTGCAGGCGGCAGGCCGGAGCTTCATCGTGCTCGAAGCCCGCGACCGGATCGGCGGGCGCGCCTTCACCGACACGGCAACACTGGGCCTGCCCTTCGACTGCGGCGCCCACTGGCTGCATGCGGCGGCGCAGAACCCCTTCACGAAGATCGCCGACCGATTGGGCATCCGCTACAACTCCCGCATCTCGTTTGACGACTGGATGCTGTTTGCGGCGGGCCGCGAGGCGCCGGAGCGGATCACGGAGGAAGCCGGAGGCTATATCGACGACGTGCTGAGGCGCATCGACAAGGCAGGGGCCAAGGGCAAGGATGTTGTCTTCTCCGACTTCATCGAAGAGGGCAATCCCTGGAACATGCTGGTGCGGCAGCTGATCGGCCAGATCACCTCGCACGACCCCGAGGACTGCTCGACGCTCGATTCCTGGCGCTATGAGGAAGACGGCGGCGACTTCCCCGTCGAGGATGGCTACGGCACGCTGGTCGCCCGCCATGCCGCGGGCCTGCCGGTGACGCTCTCGGCCCCCGTGACCCGAATCGACTGGTCCGGCCGGGATGTGAAGATCGAGACGTCCAAGGGCACGATCACGGCACGCGCCATCATTCTGGCGGTGCCGGTCAATGTCCTGATCGCGGACGGCATCCGCTTCACTCCAGCGCTTCCGGAAAAGCTCGTCTCCGCCTTCCACGACTGCCCGATGGGCGTATCCGAAAAGCTCGCCATGCTGCTCGACCGGCCGGTCGAAGGGATGGGGCACGTCTATGGCGACGTGGTGTTTCCGGGCAACGGGCCGTTCCGGACCTTCAACCTGCATGTGAACCCGTTCGGCCGGCCGCTGCTCGTCTCCCACATGGCGGGAACCTGGGGGCGCGACATGGAGCGCCTGGGCGACAGGGAGGCGGAGGCCATGGCAGTCGAGGCGGCGGTGGAGGCTTTCGGATCGGGCATGAGGAAGCGCGTGGTGAAGACGCTGCGCACCCATTGGGCCTCTGACCCATGGACGCTTGGCGGCTATTCCCATGCCAGGCCCGGCCGGGCGGCATCGCGGCTGCTGTTTCAGGAACCTGTGGGCGGCAGGATCGTGCTGGCAGGCGAGCATTGCTCGATCGATTCCTATTCCACCGTCCACGGCGCGCATTACTCAGGTATCGCCGCCGCCAGGGCCGCGATGGCGCTCGCCACGCCCGGGTAATGCCCGTCATATCGTTTCCACGTCAAACCCGGCATAGTTGCAGGACCGGCAGGAACTGATTCGGGGAGGCGACCATGCTTTACGTGATTATTGGATCGATACTGATCCTGTTCGGGGCGCAGGCCCTGTTCCGGCGCGGCGCGCCGGCATCGGGAATGCCGCCCGGCAAGGGCGCCATGATCGGCTCGATCCTTGGCGGCCCGGTGATGGGCATTATCCTGATCATCGCGGGGCTCGGCGTTCTCGCCTCCACCTCCTTCGTGCTGATCGCCGCCGACAAGGTCGGCCACCTGAAGCGCATCTATCTCGCCTCCGACCTGCCGCCCGGCCGCATCATCGCGCTTCCCGGGCAAAAGGGCCCGCAGGCCGAGATCCTGGGGCCGGGGTTTCATTTCCGCCCGCTGCTGAACGTCCTCTATGATGTCGAGGAGCGCAACGTGGTGCAGATCCCCGAAGGCTATTACGGCCAGATCACCACGCTCGACGGCGCACCCATGCCCGAAGGCATGTTCATCGCGCCGGTGATCGCTGACGACAAGCTCGCCACCATGCTGGAGGCCCAGGCCTATATCGAGCAGGGCGGCTACCGCGGCCCCCAGGAAACCGTGCTGAAGCCCGGCTCCTACCGCTTGAACCAGTATCTCTTCGATGTCCGCATCGACCAGGACACCATGGCGACCGTGATTCCGACGGGCCAGGTGGGTGTGGTGAAGTCGAACGTCCAGCAGCCCGGCCTCAATTGTCAGGAAGAGATGGTGCGGGTGAGCCAGGCCCAGCACGATGCCGAGGCGCTTTCCGTGCCGCTGGTGCCGAAGGGCTGCATCGGGCTGTGGAAGGACCCGCTGCTGCCGGGCGCCTATTACCTGAACCGCCACGCCTATGACGTGACCCTCGTCGATACCCGCGTGCAGACCTGGGAATACAAGGGCGGCTATACCCGCCGCTTCATTGATCTCTCGCTCGACCAGCAGGGCAACCTCAACCAGGTGGAGCGTGCGGTGAACGTGCCGAAGCCCGACACGGCGGTGGACGTTGCCGTGTTCGTGAAAGTCGAAGGCTGGGACATTCCGCAGGAACTCCGTGCGGTGGCTCAAGTGTCGCCCGAGAATGCACCCATCGTTGCGGGCTCGGTCGGCGGCATCGACCAGATCGAGCACCGCATTCTGACGCCATTGATCCGCTCCATCGTCAGGAACGTTGCGGGCTCCTCGATCCGGGTGCCTAAGAAGGAAGGTGACGCCATCGTCGGCTACGAGACGCGGCCCACCAAGGTTCTGGACTTCATCGAGAACCGCGAGGCGATCGAGGACACGATCGAACAGCAGATCAAGACCGAAGCCCGCAAGGCTGGTGTCGAGATCAAGGAAGTGCGGCTGGGCGAGCCGGCGATCCCGCCGGAAATCCTGCTGGGCCGCCAGCGCCAGCAACTGGCCGATCAATTGGGCGAGGCCTACAAGCGCGAGACGGAAGCCCAGAAGCAGAGGATCGAAACCGAGCAGGCGAAAGCCACGGCGAACGAACAGCCGCGCCTTGTCGAATCGCAAATCGCCGTCAAGGTCGCCGAGCAGAAGGAAGCCGAACGCGCCGCCCTTGGCCGTGCCGAAAGAAAATATCTGGAAGAAATCGCCCAGGGCCAGTCGGCCCAGGCCAATGTGCTGGGCCAGGACCGCGTGGCGATGCTGCAGGCGCTGGAAAAAGTCCTGGGCTCGCTCGAACGCGAGCCGAACCTCGTGGCGCTGATGGGCAAGCTGGTGCCGAACACGGTGGTGACGGGCTCAGGGCTTGAGGGTGCTGCAGCGATACTGGGCGATGCCATGAGCAAGACGAGTGCCGTGGCGCAGTAATGGCGTAGATTCCCTCTCCCCTTGCGGGAGAGGGTGTCATGCGGAACGCATGACGGGTGAGGGGACTCGCGGGCCGCAACCCCTCATCCGGCGCGTTCCGCGCCACCTTCTCCCGCAAGGGGAGAAGGGAAACTATTCCGCGTTCAAGATATTCATCATCGCCGACGGAGACAGGCCCTTCGAGGCTCGCTTTGCTCGCACCTCAGGGTGAGGGAACGTCTCCCTTATGCTGAGGTGCCCTGCGCAAGCAGGGCCTCGAAGCATGGGCCCCGGGCGGCTACCCTTCAGCCTTCGAAACACCCACCATGGCAGGCCTCAGGCAGCGCTCGCCGATGGCGAAGCCCGATTGCATTTCCTGGACGACCGTTCCCGGCGGATGCTCGGATGTCGGCATTTCGAACAGCGCCTGGTGCATGTTGGGGTCGAACTTGTGGCCGACGGTATCGACCTTACGGATGCCGTAGCGCTGGAACACGTTGAGAAGATCCTTCTCGGTCAACTCGATTCCGGCCAGCAGGTTCTTCGTCGCGTCATCGGCGGACTCGCGGGCTTCCGGCGAGACGGCGGCCAGCGCGCGCTGCATGTTGTCGGCAACACTCAGCAAGTCGCGGGCAAAGTTCGTGGCGGCATAGAGCGTCGCCTCGGCCTTCTCGCGCTCGGCGCGCTTCCGCAGGTTTTCCATGTCGGCGGCGGTGCGGAGCAGCCGGTCCTTCAACTGGGCGGCCTCTTCCTTCAGCTGTGCGATTTCCACATCCTTGGGGTCCGGCTCGACGGCGATCGGCGATTCGATCTCCACATCCGGCTCGATATGGGTTGCGGTGTTTGGCTCAGGTGTGTTGGTGTCGTCAGCCATGGCTGAAGGGTCCAGTCCATATGATTGTCGGGATGGCTGCCATATCGGCTGCCTTTGCCCAAAAATCAAGTGAAGGCATGACAACCTATCAGGCGCGCACCCTGAACGCCCGGCTTGAGACGGAAATCGGGTTCAGGCAGGGATCCTTCGCATTTGCAAAGACATAGCCATCTGCCATGTGGACTTCCCCGAACTCCAGGCCATCTGCCCGGCACTTGTCGCAGAAGGATTGCACGTCCTCCACATCGAAGACCAGCTTCACGAGGACCTGTCCTTGCCGCTGGCCCTTGGCGGCCTGATGGATCATCAGGCGTGTCCCGCCCTTGGGATGGATCAGTTCGACAATGCGGTCGCCAGCATCGCGGGCCGCAGCGAAGCCGAAATATCTTTCGTAGAAGCGGACGGTCAGCGCCACATCCTTTGCATAAAGCAGGAACCTGTTGAGCGTCACGAGCGACGTTCCTCTTGCGGGATTCTTCAAGTGAGCAGGCGGCCGATGGCCCGGGCGGTGTAGTCGACCATCGGGATGATCCGGGCATAATTCATGCGCGTGGGGCCGATGATGCCCATGACGCCGACGATCTTTTCCTCGGAATTCCGGTAGGGCGCCACGATGATCGACGAGCCCGACAGCGAGAACAGCCGGTTCTCCGAGCCGATGAAGATCCTCACCCCCTCACCCCCTTCGGCAGCGCCCAGAAGCTGGACGAGTTCCTTCTTGTTCTCGATATCCTCGAACAGCTTGCGGATGCGGTCGAGATCGTTGGCGGCGGCCGTGTTGTCGATGAGATTGGCCTGGCCGCGCACGATCAGCGTCTTGTCGTCGGCAGTGCTGTCGCCCGACCATTGCCCGATGCCGGCTTCCACGATGCGGGCCGAAATCTCGTCCAGCTCGCGGCGGAGGCTGGTCATTTCCTCGCGCACGAAGCGCTGCACCTCGTCGATGGTCTTGCCCTGGAACCTCGTCGAGAGATAGTTGGACGCCTGGATGAAGGTCGCTGGCGGCAGGCCGGGAGGCACCTCGATGACGCGGTTTTCGACGCTGCCATCCTCGCCGACGAGGATCACCAGCGCGCGGCCCGGCCCCAGGTTCACGAATTCGATATGCTTCAGCCGCGCATTGATCTTCGGCGTCACGATGACGCCGGCGCAGTGCGACAGGCCCGACAGCATGGTGGTCGCTTCGCCCAGCACATCCTCGATCCGCCGCTGGCGGTTCGACGCCGCAATCTGCGCATCGATGCGGGAGCGCTCGTCGCTCGACATCGAGCCCACTTCCATCACCGCATCGACGAAGAAGCGAAGCCCCTGCTCGGTGGGCATCCGCCCGGCGCTGGTGTGCGGCGAGAAGATCAGCCCAGCGTCCTCGAGGTCCATCATCACGTTCCTGACCGAGGCGGGCGACAGGTTGGACGGCAGGATGCGGGCGATGGTGCGCGAGCCGACGGGTTCGCCGGTCTCGAGATAGGTATCGACCAGCCTTCGGAAAATGTCGCGCGAGCGCTGGTCGAGACCGGCGATGCCGGTGAGTTTTTCGTCGAACGGCGGTTTCGGCGGGATCATGCTCATGGCCCCAATGTAGAAATCAAGTTGGCGCGGGTCAATCGAGAGGCTAGAAGGCCCTCTTTCAGCACAAGGAATGAGCACCATGCGTCCATCCGGGCGGAATCCCGACCAGTTGCGCGCCGTCAGCTTCGAGCGCGGCTTCACGAAACATGCCGAGGGTTCGTGCCTGGTGCGCTTTGGCGACACCCATGTGCTGTGCACCGCCTCGCTCGAGGAACGGGTTCCCCCGTGGCTGAAGGGCGGCGGAAAGGGCTGGGTGACGGCGGAATACGGCATGCTGCCGCGCTCGACGCATGAGCGCATGCGCCGCGAATCCTCCGCCGGCAAGCAATCCGGCCGCACCCAGGAAATCCAGCGCTTGATCGGCCGCTCGCTCCGCACCGTCGTCGACCTGCCCGCCATGGGCGAGCGCCAGATCACGCTCGACTGCGACGTGATCCAGGCGGACGGCGGCACCCGCACGGCGGCGATCACCGGTTCGTGGATCGCACTTTACGACTGCCTGAAATGGATGGACAAGCGCGCCATGTTCAAGACCTGGCCATTGAAAGACCATGTGGCGGCGATCTCCTGCGGCATCCATGGCGGAACGCCCGTGCTCGATCTCGACTATGCCGAGGATTCGACCGCCGGCACGGATGCCAATTTCGTGATGACCGGATCGGGCGGCATCGTCGAGGTGCAGGGCACGGCGGAGGGCGAGCCCTTCTCTGAAGCTGACCTGCTCAAGCTTCTGGCGATGGCAAGGAAGGGCATCGACGATCTGGTGGCGCTGCAGAAGGCCGCCATTGCATGACGAGGAAGCTTGACGGCGAGAAGGTCGTCATCGCCACTCACAACAAGGGCAAGCTTGGCGAGTTCGCCGAACTGCTGAAGCCCTATGGCGTGACGGCGGTTTCCGCCGGAGACCTGGGCCTTGCCGAGCCTGAGGAAACGGAGAACACCTTCGCCGGCAACGCCCGCATCAAGGCGGCCGCCGCGATGAAGGCCACGGGGCTGATCGCGCTGTCGGATGATTCCGGTCTTTGCGTTGAAGCCTTGGACGGCGAGCCCGGCGTCTATACCGCCGACTGGGCCGGCCCCGACCGCGACTGGAACCGCGCCATGCGGCTGGTGGAAGAAAAGCTCGCCGCGAAAGGTGCCACCGCTCCGGATCAGCGCCGCGCCGAATTCGTCTGTACACTGTGTGTGATGTGGCCGGACGGCACCGAGCGCATTTTCGAGGGCCGGGCGCCGGGCCACCTCACCTGGCCGCCGCGAGGAACGCTCGGCCATGGCTATGACCCGATGTTCGTTCCGCAAGGCCGGACCCGCACCTTCGCTGAACTCGATCCTGCCGAGAAGAACCGGATATCGCACCGGGCGCGCGCGCTGGAAGGTCTGGTCCGTGAACTGTTCTGAAAATACCTTCGGCATTTATGTGCACTGGCCCTTCTGCAAGGCCAAGTGCCCCTATTGCGACTTCAACAGCCATGTGCGGCACCAGCCTGTGGACGCACTGTCTTTTGCAAAAGCGCTCGCCACCGAACTTCAATGGTTCGCTAACCAGACGAAAGGCCGCACGGTGACCAGCATCTTCTTCGGCGGCGGCACGCCCTCGCTGATGCCGCCGCAAGCCGTGGGCCATGTGCTGGATGCAATCGCCGCGCTGTGGAGCGTGTCTTCGAATGTGGAGACAACGCTCGAAGCCAACCCCACCAGCATCGAGGCAGAGAATTTCCGTGGCTATCGCGCGGCGGGCGTCAACCGCGTGTCGGTCGGCGTGCAGGCGCTGAATGATGTCGACCTGAAAGCACTGGGCCGCCAGCATTCAGCCGCTGAGGCCTTGGCCGCCTTCCGCCTCGCCGCCAGCATCTTCCCGCGCGTGTCCTTCGACCTGATCTACGCGCGCCCGGACCAGACCATCGCACAATGGCGGGACGAACTGACGATCGCCTTGGGAGAGCAGCAGGGCCACATGTCGCTCTACCAGCTTACCATCGAACCCGGCACCGCCTATTTCGATCTTCACGCCAAGGGCTCGCTCATCACGCCCACCGATGACCGCGCCGCCGACCTCTACGATGTGACGCAGGAACTGACGGAGAAGGCGGGTCTTCCGGCTTATGAGATTTCGAACCACGCCAAGCCCGGTCACGAGTCGCGCCACAACCTGCTCTACTGGCGCTATGGCGAGTATGCGGGCGTCGGTCCCGGCGCGCACAGCCGGCTGGCGGCGGGCGAGAACCGCCGCGCCATCATCGCCGAGAAGCACCCCGAGACGTGGCGCGATCTGGTCGCCCAGCATGGCAACGGCATCATCGCCGATATCGCCGTGCCGCCGCCCGACCAGGCGTCCGAATATCTGCTGATGGGTATGCGCATCGTCGAGGGCATCAGTCTCGACCGCTATGCCGCACTGGCGGGACGCGAGATCGACAGTTCGAAGATCGCCGGCATGAAGTCGATGGGCTTGATCAAGCGCGAAGGCCAGATGCTGCGCGCCACGGCGGATGGCCGCAAGCTGCTGAATGCGGTGATTGCGGAACTGGCGGTCTGACATTAACGTCAGTCAATAGATGAGTGAGCAACAAAAATCCTACATCATCGGCGCCGCCCGCTTCGAGGCCGAATCCATCGCGCCGGGGCTTTACGTCGTGGCGACACCCATCGGCAATCTGGGCGATATCACGATCCGCGCGCTGGCGACACTGGCCGCCGCAGAAGTAATCCTCTGCGAGGATACACGCACCTCCGGCAAGCTGATGGAACGTTTCGCCATCCGCACGAAGCTTTCGCCCTATCACGAGCACAATGCCCAGAAGGTGCGGCCTGCAATCATTGAACGCCTGAAGCAGGGTGCAGCCATTGCACTGATCAGCGATGCCGGAATGCCGCAGGTCTCCGACCCCGGCTATCGCCTGGTGAAGGAAGCCGCCGAACAGGGCATTCCCGTCACCGCCTGCCCCGGCCCTTCCGCCGTGTTGACGGGCCTCGCGCTCTCGGGCCTGCCGACAGACCGCTTCACCTTCGCAGGCTTCATGCCGCAGAAGCAGGGCGAGCGGAAAAAGCTCTTCGCCGAATTCGAAAGGCTGCGCTCCACGCTCATCTTCTTCGAAAGCCCGCACCGCATCATCGAGACGCTGCAAGACATGGAAACCGCACTTCCGGGCCGCGCCATCGCCGTTACCCGCGAATTGACCAAGCTGCACGAGGAAGTGCTGCGCGGCACCGCGGGCGAGATCGCCACTGCCCTTTCGTCGCGGCTATCGGTGAAGGGCGAGATCACGCTGATCGTCGGCCCGCCGGGCGAGGAGGAAGCGGCATCGGATGACATCGTGAACGATGCGATTGCCGCAGCGCTCGAATCGATGCCCGCCAGCAAGGCCGCCTCCGACATCGCCAGGCGCTTCAACCTGAACCGTTCCGACATCTACCAGCGCATCCTCAGCCTGAAATCGCCCGATGGCGCGTGACCGGAAGAAGTCCGAAACCGCCGGCCGCATGGCGGAGATCGTGGCGCTCTGGTATCTGCGCCTCAAAGGCTACCGCCTGCTCGTCCACCGCTACAAGTCGCACGCGGGCGAGGTCGATCTCATCATGCGGAAGGGCGACACCACCGCCTTCATCGAGGTGAAGAACCGCGCCACCATCGATGGCGCCATCACCTCCGTCACCAGCTATCAGTCGAAGCGGATTTCAGCCGCCGCGCGCAGCTTCATGGCGCGCGACCGCAAGGCAGCCCTGCAGTTCTGCCGTTTTGACATCGTCGCGATCAGCCCCTACCACTGGCCGCAGCATATCGAGAACGCATTCTACGGAGACGATTGAACATGTCGCTGAAAGTGGCCGTCCAGATGGACCCCATCCAGTCGATCAACATCAGGGGCGATTCGACCTTCGCCATGATGCTGGAGGCGCAGGCGCGCGGGCATGAAATCTTCTACTACCAGACGAAGACGCTGGCGTTGGGCGGCGGCTCGCTGTTTGCCACCGGCAACGATGTTCAGGTGCGCGACGAAGTTGGCAACCATGCCACGCTGGGCGAGGAGCGCCGCGTTGACTTGGGTACTTATGACACGATCCTGATGCGGCAGGACCCGCCCTTCGACATGGGCTACATCACCGCCACGCATATGCTGGAAATGATCCACCCGAAGACGCTGGTGGTGAACGATCCGGTGGAAGTGCGGAACGCGCCGGAAAAGCTCTTCATCCTGCGCTATCCGCAGTTCATGCCGGAAACACTGATCACCCGCGATCCCGTCGAGCTCGCCGCCTTCCGGCGTGAGCATGGCGACATCATCCTGAAGCCGCTCTATGGCAATGGCGGCGCAGGCGTGTTCCGCTTGGGCGAAGGCGACCAGAATTTTTCATCGCTGCTTGAGTTGTTCACCCAGACCTTCCGCGAGCCCTTCATCGCGCAGAAATATCTGCCCGATGTGCGGAAAGGCGACAAGCGCATCATCCTCGTCGACGGCAAGGCGGTGGGCGCCATCAACCGCGTTCCGGCCATCAACGAGAACCGCTCCAACATGCATGTGGGTGGCAAGGCCGAGCCCACCACGATGACGAAGCGCGAGCATGAAATCTGCGAAGCGATCGGTGCGGACCTGAAAGCCCGCGGCCTCATCTTCGTCGGCATCGACGTGATCGGCGACTATATGACGGAGATCAACGTGACATCCCCCACCGGCATCAGAGAAGTGAAACGCTTCGGAGGTGCGGATATCGCAGGCCTAATCTGGGATGCGATTGAGGCGAGGCGGTAGTTCAGTGCTTCGATTCTTACCGACTTCTGTCATTGCCGGGCTTGTCCCGGCAACCCATTGTTCAGCGAAACGTGCTGACTCCGATAAGGTTCGGATATAGGTCAAGCCAGTGTAAGTTCTCACGCTCGATCAGATTGATCTTCCAGTCGCGCGGCCATTTCTTCATCGTCTTCTCACGCTGGATTGCTGAATCGATTTCGCCGAAGTATTCAAACCACACGAGAGTCTTCACGTTATAGCGCTTCGTGAAGCCCGGGATTTCCCCTGCTCGATGCTGTGTGATCCGGGTGATCAGGTCTCCTGTCACGCCGATGTACAGTGTGCCGTAGGGTTTGCTTGCAAGAATGTAGACTGCGTAAATTTTTTTGTCTTGCGATCTCATGATGACTGTCTGTGTTGATCAATGGGTCGCCGGAACAAGTCCGGCGATGACAAAGATCTGTGTCTGTTGCAGCACGAAGACCTAAATTAACCCCGCCAATTCACTTAAGTCCTTCACCAGCGCGGCAGGCTTGCCGGGTATCCTGTCATCTTTCAGCCCGAAGCGATCCACCCGCACCACCTGGAAGCCGAATTGGGCTGCGGCTTGCGCGTCCCAGGTGTTGGCGGAGACGAAGCAGATCGAGGGCGCTTCATGCAGCGACAGTTTCTGCATCGCGTGACGGTAGACGCGGCGGCTTGGCTTGTAGATGCCGACGTCCTCGACCGACAGGACGAAGTTGAACAGCTTGTCGAGCCCCGCGCTGCGCACGGCGGCATCGAGCATCGAGGGGCTGCCGTTGGAGAGGATCGCCGTCATCTTGCCGCGCCCGCGCACGGCCTCAAGCGCATCCTTCGCCTCCGGATAGGCCTCGAGCTTCAGGTACAGCGCCATCAGCTCGTCCTTGAGGCCCGGCTCATTCACGTCGTGGAATTCCAGCGCATAGTCCAGCGCATCGCCCGTGACGTGCCAGAAATCGGCGTGAACGCCCATCAGGCTGCGAAGCCAGGTATATTCCAGCTGCTTCTGCCGCCACAATTTCGAGATGGCGTCGGCATTCTCGCCGATCTCGACCGCCAGCTTCCGGATCGGTCCATGGACGTCGAACAGCGTGCCATAGGCGTCGAACACGCAGGCCCTTATCCCCTCGAGCTTGGTCATCTTGGCCGCTTCCCCTCTCAACCTCTCGCCGCTATGCTTAGCGCAAACGCACAGGTTTCAAAATGCCACATGACGGTCATCACCACGATCACGACGAGGGTTCGGAGCTTTCGCCTCTGGCTTTGCGGGTGAAGGCGCTGGAATCGCTTTTGGTCGAGAAGGGCTACGTCGACCCTGAAGCGCTCGACGTGCTGATCGACACCTACGAGACGAAGATCGGCCCCCGCAATGGCGCCCGCGTGGTGGCGAAGGCCTGGGCCGACCCCGAATTTGCTGGCTGGCTGAAGCGCGACGCAACGGCGGCGATCGCCTCGCTCGGCTATACCGGCCGCCAGGGCGAGCACATGGTGGCGCTGTTCAATACGCCCGAAACCCATAACATGGTCGTCTGCACGCTGTGCTCCTGCTACCCGTGGCCGGTGCTGGGCCTGCCGCCGGTCTGGTACAAGGCGATGCCTTACCGCTCGCGCGCGGTGATCGAGCCACGCCAGGTGCTGTCCGAATTCGGCGTGAGCGTGCCTGAGACACGGGAAGTCCGCGTCTGGGATTCGACTGCTGAAGTCCGCTATCTGGTGATCCCCGAGCGCCCCGCCGGCACCGAAGGCTGGAGTGAGGAACAACTCGCTGAACTCGTCACCCGCGATTCGATGATCGGCACCGGACTGGCGAAGCAGCCGTAATGAACGGCCCGCACGACATGGGCGGCTTCCAGGGCTTCGGCCCTGTGATGCCGGAAGCCGATGAGCCCGTCTGGCATCATGACTGGGAGCCCCGCGCCTTCGCCCTCGTTCTCGCCATGGGCATGACGGGATCATGGAACATCGACCAGGCCCGCCATGCGCGCGAAAGGCTGGCACCCGTTAGCTACTGGTCGTCCAGCTACTACGAGATGCGCCACTATGCGCTGGTGCTGCAGCTGATCGAACTGGGCCTCATCACGGCGATGGAGGAAGAGACAGGCAGACAGGCGGTACTGCCGAAGCCGGTGAAGCGCGTGGCGACGGCTGAAATGATACCCGCGATCCTGTCGTCGGGAAGCCCCTATGGCCGGCCGAGCAACACGGCGGCGGCGTTCGGCGTGGGTGAAAAGGTCCGCACACTGAACATCAACCCAGCTGGCCACACCCGCCTGCCGCGCTATGCGCGAGGGCATGTGGGCGAGATCGTCACCATCCACGGCTGCCACGCCTTTCCGGATTCGAACGCCAAGGGTGAGGGCGAGGACCCGCAATGGCTCTATACCGTGCGCTTCACGGCGAAGGAGCTTTGGGGCAAGGATGCCCCTGACTCTGTTTGCCTCGATCTGTGGGAACCCTATCTGGAGGTATTCACATGAATGGTGCCCATGACTGCGGCGGCATGATGGGCTTCGGCCCTGTTGCGCGTGAAGAGAATGAACCGGTGTTTCATGCCCCGTGGGAAGCGCGCATGTTCGCGCTGATGTCTGCCGTGGGCGATGTCGGCGGCTGGACGCTGGACGAGGACCGCAGCGCCTGCGAGTCGATGCGGCCCGGCGACTATATCAACACGAGCTATTACGAGCACTGGCTGCATGGCGCGGAGACATTGCTGCAGAAGCATGGCCTCGCCACGCTGGACGAGATCAGGTCTGGCCGTGCTGCTACACCTGCAAGGCCCGTGACGCCGACTTCTGCCGCAGCCGTGTGGCCGGCGGTGACGGCGCATGGCAGCTACCAGCGCAAGGCTTCCGTGCCGGCGCGGTTCAGGCCCGGCGACATGATCCGTACCCGGAACATTCACCCTGAAACCCACACCCGCCTGCCGCGCTACCTGCGGGGGCAGGTGGGCGAAGTGATCGCCAGCCACGGTGCGCATGTGTTTCCGGATTCGAATGCGCGAGGTGGCGGCGAGAACCCGCAGTGGCTCTACACCATCCGCTTCAAGGCAAGCGACATCTGGGGCCGGGAGTCACGCGACCTCATTCATGCCGACCTCTGGGAGCCCTATCTTGAAGCTCGCTGAATCATCCGGCCTGCCGAAGGATGCCGACGGCCCGGTCTTCGCGGAGCCCTGGGAGGCGCAGGCCTTCGCCATGGCGGTGAAGCTCAACGAAGCGGGCGTCTTCGGCTGGGGCGAATGGGCGGAAACGCTGGGTGCCGAGATCAAGGCGCACCCGAACCGCCCCTATTACGAAAGCTGGCTTGCGGCGCTGGAGCGCATCGTCGAGGCCAAGGGCGTGATGACGGCGCCGGAGCGGCAGCAGATGATCGCGGCATGGGACCGTGCCGCGAAATCAACGCCGCACGGCCAGCCCATCACCCTCAGCCGAGGTTGAGCAGGAAGGGGAACTGCTCGATCAGCCAGTAGGACACGGCCTGCACGCCGCCGGTGATGAACATGACGCCCGACAGCACGAGGAGCGCGCCGGCGGCCTTCTCGACGGTTTTCAGGTGTTTCCGGAAGCCGCTCATGAAGCCCATGAAGGTGCCCACACCGGCAGCCGCCAGCATGAAGGGAATGCCGAGCCCCGCCGAATAGACGGCGAGCAAGCCGGCACCTTTCAGCACATCCTGCTCACTGGCCGCGACCGTCAGGATCATGCCCAGCACCGGGCCGATGCAGGGCGTCCAGCCGAAGGCAAAGGCGAGGCCGATGACATAGGCCCCCGCCAGCCCGCCGGGGTGGGCCTTGTGATGATAGCGAACCTCGCGCGACAGCCAGAGGAAGCGGAATACGCCCAGAAAATGCAGCCCCATGACGATGATGATGAGGCCCGCTGCTGTGGTAAGCGGATTGAAGGCAAAGCCGAGGACTTCGACGGTGCGCGCCAGTTCGGTGCGCAGCAGGCTTCCGACCCAAGAGGCGCTGGCGCCGAGCGCGATGAATACCGTCGAAAATCCCAGCACGAACAGGAGTGCCGCCAGCAGGGTGCGCCGCCGCTCCTCGTCAGGCCGCGCCTTGTGATCGACCAGTTCCTCGAGCGAGGTGCCGGTGATGAAGCACAGATAGGGCGGCACCAGCGGCAACACGCAGGGGCTTAAAAAACTGATGGCGCCGGCCAGCAGGGCCGCACCGATCGAAACGTCGAGATCCATTGCCCCTAACTGGCAGGCGCCGACCGAAGAGGCAACTCACCGCTTGGCCGCAGGCCATCACGTCTCTGTCAGGCGTTGACAAAAGGGTATTTCCAGATATGTTATATTATAACATTACATCGCCACTGGAGTGTCCCATGCGCCTGCTCGCCACGTCGTTTGCTGCCCTGCTCTGCGCCAGCCCGGCGCTTGCCGCGCCGAAGGTTATCGCCTCCGTCGTGCCGGTCCACGGCATCGTCTCGGCGGTGATGGGGGATGTCGGCCAGCCGGAACTGCTGCTGTCGGGCGCGATGTCCGAGCACCGCGCCACCTTCACGGCCACCCAGATTGCAGGCCTTGGCAAGGCCGATGTGGTTTTCATCATCGGACACGGCCTCGAGGCGAAGCTTGCCCAGATCAGCGGCTCGGAATCGGTCAATGGCAAGGCCTTCGTCGAACTCTCGGAAGCCCCTGGCGTGAAGACGCTGCCGATCCGCGAGGGCGGCGCCTGGGACGCGCACGCCCATGAGGAAGAAGGCCATGACCATGATCACGGCCACGGCGAGGAAGCCCATGCCGAGGGTGTGCTGAGCTTCGATCCGCATGTCTGGCTCGACCCCGGGAACGCCAAGGCGATGGCGATCGCCGTGGCTGCCGAACTGGCCAAGGCGGACCCCGCCAATGGCGCCGCGTATGAGGCTAATGCCAAAGCCTTTGCGGCTTCGCTCGACAAGACGTCGGCCGAAATCACTGCCTCACTGGCCCCCGTCAAGGATAAGCCCTACATCGTCTTTCACGATGCCTACCAGTATTTCGAGAACCGCTTCGGCCTGAATGCCGCAGGATCGATCTCCGATATCTCGGCCCAGGCGCCTTCCGCCGAGCGCCTCAGCGAGGTGCGCCGCAAGATCGCCGAGACCAAGGCGGCCTGCGTCTTCCGCGAACCGCAATATGACAGCAAGGTGGTGAACACGGTGATCGAAGGCTCATCCGCCCGCGAAGGCGTGCTCGACCCGCTGGGCGCAGAACTGACGCCCGGACCGCATGCCTACCAGCAGCTCTTGCTCAATCTTGCCGCCAGCCTCAAGGCCTGCCTTGGGGGTTCTGCATAGCCTTCACTTTTTTGCCGCATTGGCCCATCATTGCCAGCAGACCGGCAATATGAGTGGTGGTCGAAATGCGCTGGAAACTGGCTGCAATGGCGGTGGTAGTGGGGATCGGGGCTTCGGTTCCAGCCCAGGCCCATCCGCATGTGTGGATCGAGATGCGCTCCGACGTGGTGTTCAACGACCAGGGCATGATCCAGGGCCTCAACGTCACCTGGACCTTCGATGACGGCTATACGCAGATGGCGCTGGATGGGTTGGATACCAATGGCGACGGCGTCTACAGCCAGTCGGAGATCGAGCCGCTGACCAAGGAAAACATCAACTCGCTGAAGGACTATGGCTTCTTCACCGCGCTCCGCTTCAATGGCGAGAAGCAGGATATCGCGGAAGTCACCGAGTATGGCCAGATCTGGTCCAACGACAAGCTGCAGCTTCACTTCCAGGTGCCGCTGAAAACTCCGCTCGACCCCACGAAGGGCGAATTCGTGGCCAAGGTCTATGACCCCGACTTCTTCATCGCCATCGACTATGTGAAGGATGAACCGGTGACCGTCATCGGCAACATGCCGCAGTCCTGCAAGCTCGTGGTGAAGCCGGTGCCGACTGATGCCGAGATCGAGGAAACCCGCACCATGCTGTCGACCAAGGGCGCTGACTGGAAGCCCGAGAACAACGAGGACTTCGGCGCCCTCTTCGCCCAGCCCGTCACCATCGCATGCAAGGCCTGATCCGGCTCGTTCTGGCGGCGGTCACCGCCATTTTCTTGTCCATGGCGGTCATGGCCCCCGCCATCGCTCAATCCACCGAGCAGGCAGCGCCCGCCGTCAAGATCGACAAGAAGAAGCTGCTCGTCCAGCCGCGCAACAAGGATGGCAGCGTCGTTCAGGTCGGCTTTCTGGAAGATCCCGTGTTGTGGATGCGCGAGAAGCAGCAGGCCTTCTATGGCAAGATGTCCGGCGCGCTGCGGCAGATGAAATCGGGCTCGGCCCTGGCGGCCACCTGGACGCTGATGCTGCTGAGCTTCGGCTATGGCGTGTTCCATGCCGCAGGCCCCGGCCACGGCAAGGCGGTGATCACCGCCTGGCTTCTCGCCACCGAGCATGAGCTGAAGCGCGGCATCCTGATCTCCTTCATGAGTGCGGTCATTCAGGCGCTGACCGCGATCGTGCTGGTGAGCGCGCTGTTCCTGATCGTCGCCAGTGTCGGCGCCACGGCGCGGAACGTCGCGGGCTATCTCGAAAGCGCCAGCTATGGCCTGATCGGGGTGATGGGGCTTTATCTGATCTGGACGGCGCTGCGGCCACTGATGAAGCCCGGCATGATGGAAACGGTTGTTGCCGGTGTAGCGCCCCCTCACCCTGCCCTCTCCCCCGCTGAGGCGGGAGAGAGGGGGAGTTTTGCGCTTCATCACTTCGACTCCTTCCAGCCGCTCGAGAACAAGGCTGCAACGGCCGGCCATGTGCATGGCCCCGACTGCGGCTGCGGTCATTCGCATGTGCCGGACGCCCGCGACCTGCGCGGCGACTTTTCTTTTGCCAAGGCCTTCTCGCTGGCCTTCGCCGTCGGTATCCGCCCCTGTACGGGTGCGATCCTGGTCCTCGTCTTCGCCAATGGCCTGGGGCTTTACTGGGCCGGCGTTGCGGCGACCCTTGCCATGGCAATCGGCACCTTCATCACGGTTTCGATCATCGCGGGCCTGGCCGTCTATTCGAAGCAGCTCGCCACCCGATTCGCAGCGCGCGACGACCGCTGGCTCTCATGGTTCGGTTTTGCCTTGCGCTTCGGCGGCGGGAGTGTGATTGCGTTTCTCGGAACCATCCTGTTCCTGGGCTCGTTGGGGGCCACCAACGCGATGATGTGAGGACCGATGCTGCGCAATCAATGGCTGGTTCTGGCTTTCTTCATTGTCCTGTGCCTTGGCGTCGGCATGTTTGCGGGCTGGGTGACGGCGCCGGCCGTCGCAAGCTGGTATCCCACACTCAACAAGCCGTCGTGGAATCCGCCAAGCTGGGTCTTCGGCCCGGTGTGGACGGCGCTTTACATCATGATGGGTGTTGCCGCATGGCTCGTGTGGCGGACGAAGGACAGGATCGCTCCGGCGATGATCCTGTTTTTCTCGCAGCTGGCGCTGAATTTCGCGTGGTCCTTCCTGTTCTTTGGCGCGCGCTCGCCGTGGCTCGGTCTTGTCGACATCACCATGCTGTGGCTGGCGCTGGTCGCCACCATGCTGGCCTTCTTCGGCCGCTCCACCCTGGCCGGGCTGCTGATGGTGCCCTATCTCGCCTGGGTCAGCTTCGCCGCCCTCCTGAATTTCACGATCTGGCGCCTGAACTGAGGGTTGGTTCCGTCTGAGCCCTGCTTGCGCTAGGATCGCGGGCGGGGATTGGAAGCGATGCCGAAGGTTTTCTTCACGGCGAACCTGCGCCGCCATGTGGAATGTTCCAGCATGGAAGCCGAAGGCACGACCGTGGCTGCCGTTCTGGCGCAGGTGTTCAGCACGCATGACAGGCTGGGCGCTTACGTGATCGACGACCAGGGCGGCTTGCGGAAGCACATGACGATCCTGGTCGACGGCCGGCGCATCCGCGATATCGAGAGGCTGTCGGACCCCGTGACGGACACAAGCGAAATCTGGGTGATGCAGGCACTGTCGGGAGGGTGATTCATGGGTGAGCGCATTCTGGTTTCAACGCGAAAAGGTCTTTTCGACGTGACGCGCAATGGCGCGGGCTGGAAGGTGTCGGACGCCGCCTTCCTCGGTGACAATGTGACGCTTGCCCTGCATGACGCGCGTGACGGCACGGACTATGCCGCGCTGAACCACGGCCATTTCGGCGTGAAGCTGCACCGCAAGGACAGGAACGGCACCTGGACGGAAGTGACCTGCCCCGCCTATCCGCCAAAGCCCGAGGGGCTGGAAGATTTGGACGGCTGGGGCAAGCCCGTGAAATGGACGACGCAGATGATCTGGTCGCTCGAAACCGGCGGGCGCGATGAACCGGGAGTGCTGTGGGCCGGCACCATGCCGGGTGGCCTCTTCCGTTCGGACGACCGGGGAACGAACTGGACACTGATGGAAAGCCTGTGGCGCATGCCGGAGCGCAACAAATGGCTGGGCGGCGGCGCCGACATTCCCGGCATCCATTCGATCTGTGTTGATCCGCGTGACCCGAAAACGGTGCGCATCGCCATTTCCTGCGGCGGCGTGTGGGTGACGCATGATGGCGGCGGCACATGGCGGCAATCGGCCCACGGCATGCATTTCGACGATGGCCCGGATGGCGTGGCGGACGACCCTCACACCCAGGACCCGCACATGATGGTGCAATCGCCCTCGCATCCGGAACGCTTCTGGGTGCAGCATCACTGCGGCATCTGGCGCTCTGCCGACAATGCGAAAAGCTGGCAGCGCGTGCATGCCAGGCCCTCGAGCTTCGGCTTCGGCGTCGTCGTTCACCCGGAGGACCCCGACACCGCATGGTTCGTGCCCGGCATCAAGGATGAGCTGCGCTATCCCGTCAACGGCAAGCTGGTGGTGACGCGCACGAGGGATGGCGGCAAGAGTTTCGACGTGTTGAGCAACGGCCTGCCGCAGGACCACGCCTACGACATCGTCTTCCGCCACGCGCTGAGTGGTGACGATACCGGCAACGCGTTGGCCTTTGGTTCGACGACAGGAAATCTGTGGGTGAGCGAGGATCAGGGCGATTCGTGGGAAACGGTAAGCACGAGCCTGCCGCCCATTCATGCGGTGCGGTTTGTATGAGATGGATATGGCGCGCAGCACTGGCGGCAGTGCTGTTGACAGTCACTGTTTTCTGGTTCGCACATGCGCTCAATCAGCCTTTTGACACTGACGATCCGGATTATGCTTGGATAAGTACGGAGTTGAAGCGCTTTGCGGATTTTGCAGATGGTAGAGACGATCTCCCGCCCCATGCTCAAATCGATGTTTTACGCCTCAACGGTGGCGATTGGTCGTCAGCTTGTTTGATCGGTGGTGAGTCTGATCCGGTCAAGGTCGTTGTAGACTTGATGAGCGGGATTTCTGAGACAGAGCGACTTCGGCTTCAAAACGCCAACACACATCCGGATCATGTTGGAGAATATGGGTTTGTTGCAGCCTATCTGGGAACTGATGGCACAGTAAGATTCATCCGATTGGCCCAAGGTATCGGCAATGCAGGTTTGTTCTTTAAGAAATGCATTAGCAGGCCAGACACAGTTATTGTGCTCCAATGAACTGTAACTGAGCTGTTGTGGCTCAATGACCTTAACGTCAATGAAAATCCCGTGACTTCGGCAGTACCCGCACGTCCCTTGGATGCCGCGCGGCGGGGCTGCGGGCGGAGCCGCCGGGGCCGCCCTTCACCACTTCATCCGCACGCGCCAGCGGGTTCTTCATCAACGCGCCATCCTCCGTCAGCAGCGTCAGCCATGGCGTGCGGTCTTCGATCGTATTCGCCACCACATGGATGATGTCGCCGGTGCGTTGCACCCGGCCCCTGATGAGCATGAGGCGTGCGCCCATCACGATGGCGCGGTGCGTTTCCAGCACCTGCGGCCAGATCACCGCGTTGCAGACCGAGAATTCATCTTCGAGTGTCAAGAAGACCACACCCTTGGCGGAGCCCGGCCGCTGCCGCACCAGCACCACGCCCGCCACGGTGACGGCCGTGCCATTCTTCACCGTCTTCAGCCTGGCATTGTCCGTCACCTTCCGCTCGTTGCACAGTGTACGGAGGAATTGCATGGGATGCGCCTTGAGCGACAGTTTCAGCGTCTGATAATCATTCACCACATGCTCAGGCAACGGCATCTCGGGCAGCGTGACAGGCGCTTCGCTCCCCTGCTCGCGCGTATCGGCAAAGGCAAACAGCGGCAGCGCCTTGGCCTTGGTGAGCGCCTTCACCTCCCACAGCGCTGCCCGTCGGTCGAGCCCCAGCGAGCGGAAGGCATCGGCGGCCGCGAGTTTTTCCAGCGCGGGCACGGGGATGCCGAAGGCGTGGAGATCTTTGATTCCGTCATGCCCGGCCTTGTGCCGGGCATCTTTCTCGATGCCACCAGATGGCCGGGAAAAGCCCGGCCATGACGAGAGGAGGGCAGCATCCTCCGCCTTCAATCCATCGACCTCACGAAGCCCCAGGCGCAGGGCGCATCGGCTTCCCCCATCCGCCTCGCTCTGCTCGGCACCCTCCCCCGCAAGCAAAGGAGGGATAGGCATCCCTCTTTGCGAAGCGGGGAGGGCCCGCTGCGGAGCAGCGGGGGTGGGGTCTTCCAGCGTCGAATCCCAGCTTGAATAACTCACATCCACCGGCCGCACCTCCACGCCATGCTCCCTTGCATCGCGCACGATTTGCGCGGGCGCGTAAAACCCCATCGGCTGCGAGTTGAGCAGTGCTGCAGCGAACACATCCGGATGATGGCATTTGAGCCATGACGAGACATAGACCAGATGCGCGAAGCTCGCGGCGTGGCTTTCGGGAAACCCATACTCGCCGAAGCCCTTGATCTGGTTGAAGCAGCGCGCCGCGAATGTGGCGTCATAGCCGCGCTCCACCATGCGGCTTACCATCTTCTGTTCGAGCCGGCCAATGGTGCCGCGCCGCCGGAACGTCGCCATCGCCTTCCGCAATTCGTTCAATTCGCCGGGCGTGAATTCAGCCGCGACCATCGCCAGCTTCATCGCCTGTTCCTGGAACAGCGGCACGCCCTTGGTGCGGCCCAGCACCTGTTTCAATTCATCAGCCGGGCCGAAATCCGGGTGCGGGGCCGGGTAATCCTCCGGCTCCAGCTTGTCGCGCCGCCTCAGGTAGGGATGCACCATGTCGCCCTGGATGGGCCCGGGCCTGACGATCGCCACCTCGATGACGAGATCATAGAAGCAGCGCGGCTTGAGGCGCGGCAGCATGTTCATCTGGGCGCGCGATTCGACCTGGAACACACCAACCGAATCGGCCTTGCACAGCATGTCGTAGACTTCGGGGTTCTCGCGCGGCACGGTGGCGAGCGTGTAGTGGATGCCGTACCATGCCTCGATCAGGTCGAGGCTCTTGCGGATGCAGGTGAGCATGCCGAGTGCCAGCACATCGATCTTCAGGATGCCCAGCGCGTCGATATCGTCCTTGTCCCATTCGATGAAGGTGCGCTCGTCCATCGCCGCATTGCCGATGGGCACCGTCTCGTCGAGCCGCCCCTTGGTGAGGATGAAGCCGCCCACATGTTGCGAGAGATGGCGCGGGAAACCGGCGATCTCATCCGACAATTCGATGACCTTGGCGAGCAGCGGATCATCCGGATCGAGCCCCGCCTCCTTCAAGCGGCCATTGTGCATCTCTTCCCGCATCTGGCCCCATACGATGCCGGCGAGTGTTGCCGTCACATCCTCCGACAGGCCCATGACCTTCCCGACCTCGCGTACGGCGGAGCGCCCGCGATAGGTGATGACGGTGGCGGCAAGCCCCGCCCGCTCGCGGCCATAGCGTGCGTAGATATACTGGATCACCTCTTCGCGCCGCTCATGCTCGAAGTCGACATCGATGTCGGGCGGTTCCTTCCGCTCTTCCGAGATGAAGCGCTCGAACAGCAGGTCGATCTGGTTCGGATCGACCGCCGTGATGCCGATGCAATAGCAGACGGTGGAGTTGGCCGCCGATCCGCGGCCCTGGCACAGGATCGGCGGGTCCTGCTCGCGCGCGAACTTCACGATGTCGTGGACGGTGAGGAAATAGGGCGCGTAGTTGAGCTTCTCGATCAGCACGAGTTCCTTGGCGATCCCTTCCTTCACCTTTTGCGGAACGCCTTGCGGGTAGCGTTCCTTGGCACCCTCCCATGCCAGATGCGTGAGGTGGGCTTGCGGCGTCTTGCCCTGCGGGATCGGCTCTTCGGGGTACTCGTATTTCAACTCGTCGAGCGAGAAGCGGCAGGCCTTGGCGATCGCCAGCGTGTTGGTGATGGCCTGCGGATGATCGCGGAACAGCCTCGCCATTTCATCGGGCGTCTTCAGGTGCCGCTCGGCATTGGCCTCCAGCAGGAAGCCCGCTTCGGCGACAGGCACGCCCTCGCGGATCGAGGTCACCACATCCTGTAGCACGCGTCGGCTGCTGTGGTGATAGAGCACGTCGTTGGTGGCAAGCAGCGGCGTCTGCGTCTTCTGCGCCAGTTCGGCCAGCCGGTTGATGCGCGCGCGGTCATCGCCGCGATAGAGATGGTTGACCGCGAGATAGAGCGGCGCTTTCAGCGATTGGCGCAAGGCGCGCAGGTGTTCAGCGCATTCCGGCAGCAGCGCGAAGATCATCCCCTGCGCATGGGCATGGACATCATCGAGCGAGAGAATGCATTCGCCCTTCGCCCCCCGCCGCTGCCCGAGGCTCAGGAGACGGCACAGCGCACCATAGGCGGCGCGCGTGGTGGGATAGGCGAGGAGGGAGAGGCTTTCCCCACCCGGCCGCTCCGCGGCCACCCTCCCCGCTTCGCGAGGAGGGATAAAATATTCATCCCTCTCCGCTTCAGCGGGGAGGGTCCGTTGCGCAGCAACGGGGGTGGGGCCTGTGGAAACATCCAGCCGTGCCCCCACAACAAAAGAAAACTCCGCATCCTTCGCCGCTCCATGCGCGCGTACGATGCCAGCGAGCGTGTTGCGGTCGGTCACCGCCAGTGCCGAAAGCCCGAGGTGCTTCGCCTGCGCGGCGAGCTCTTCCGGGTGCGATGCGCCGCGCAGGAAGGAAAAATTCGTGGTGCATTGCAGTTCGGCATAATTGATCATGCCGATAATCCGTGTACGAACCATCTGGGCTGGTCTTCACCCGTCTCGCCGTAAAGCCCCTCGCGGTAAAGCCAGTAGCGCCGGCCTTCAGCGTCCTCGACCACATAATAGTCGCGCGGGCGCTCGCCTTCCGCCAGCCGCCACCATTCGGGCGCCACGCGTTCGGGGCCTTGGGATTTCACCACGCGCCTGGTCACCCGCCGCCAGGTGAGCCGCATCGGCGGCCCGTCGGGAACGGATGCGATCACCGCCGCAGGCTCGGGGGCTTCGAAGATGAGGAGCGGACGGCCCCCACCCGGCCGCTCCGCGTCCACCCTCCCCGCTTCGCGAGGAGGGAGAGATTTTGCTTCATCCCTCCTCCGCTTGCGGGGGAGGGTCCGCTGCGCAGCAGCGGGGGTGGGAGATCTCGATATTTCCGCCCGCTCCGGAATATGGCTCTCGACCTGCTCCAGCGCCACGATCTCACGCTCATGCCGGTTCAGCACGCGGTCGTTCAATTGTTCGAGGCCGAGCGTGCTGCCGTCCTCCATGAAGCCATATTGCTGCAACTTGGCGGATGCGGTTTCGCGGGCTTCCAGCGTCATGGCGTCGATGCCGAAGCCCGCGTCGATCGACTCAAGCTTCGGCGCCAGCACCCGCAGCATGTGGCGCGGGTCATGCGTGGCGGCGGAAAACCCCGCCGGCAGGCTGATGCGCGAGCCATCGGTGCGGAACAGCTTGAGGATCACCCGCAGCGCGCCCTTGGCCTCCGCCTCGAGGCTGCGGCACAGCATGGTGACGAGTCCGTTGAGCACGGCGCTCAGGCCCTCGCTGCTGATGACGGGCTCCATCAGCGCCCGGTGCGCCATGAAGGAGGTGGGCGGGTTCAGCGGATTGAGCGGCTCGTCCCTCACCCCCATCATCTCGTCGAGGCGGATCAGCACATTCTCGCCAATCGTCTCGCCGCGGAAGCGCCGCGCCAGCGAGGCGCGCGGGATCGCCAGCAAGGCGCCGACCGTTTTCAACCCCAGCCGCCTGAGCGTTCGCGCTGAATCGCCATCGATCCGCAAGGCTTCGATGGGAAGGGCCTCTAACGTCCTCTCCCGCAAGGCGGGAGAGGAAGGGACCCGCCGCATGCGGCGGGGAGGTGAGGGGAAGTCCGCGCTCGTCTTTTCCTCACCTTTCCCATTGCTCTGCAATGGGTCGCTCGCAGGCTCGCCCTCTCCCGCACGCGGGAGAGGATGTGAATACCGCGCCAGCGCCCAGGCTGCGCCAATCGTTGCGCCCATGCCGCTGCGCGCCGTGAAACCGTAGCTGCCAAGGCGCGATGTCATCTCGGCCAGCATCTTGGCCTCGCCGCCAAAGAGATGCGGCACGCCGGTGACATCAAGGAAGATGCCGTCCGGCGCGTCGGGCGCCACCCAGGGGCTGTAGCGTTCCATCCAGCGGCAGAGACCCAGCAGGCTCTTCATGTCCTCTTCCGGTTCCTGCGATTCGGTGAGGAGTTCGGGCAATTGCGCCCGCGCATCGCTGAGCCGCATGCCGCGCATCAGCCCGAAGCTGCGCGCCGTGGCGTTGACGGCGGCAAGCCGCAGGCCCTTCGGCCCGCTCTCAACCAGCGCGAAGGCCAGCCCCCTGGGAGGCGGCCTCTTGCCCTGCTTGATCCGCCCCCGGTTGAAGCGCTCGATCTGAAAATCCGGGAACCAGAGAGAAACGATGCAGCGCATTGTGCCATTCCAAAATCCAGGCGCCGGGACGGCCGCCACGGGCGCGGGTGAGTTCGATGCTCCAGGCCGGAAGGCCCGGCGCTGAAGCATCATGAAGCGGACTGCGCGAAGTGACCGACGCCGCCGTCCAGCGCGTGTGGCTGGCGGTGGCGGGTGCATCGGTGCGGGCGAAGGTCAGGAGCCCTGCGGATTTTCCGGCATGTGCCGCAAGCGACAGCCGCCGCGTGACGGTCAAGTCCGCATGCGCGGCATCGGCATCGCCGATGACGATGGCGAGTGCCCCGGATTTGAGCGCCTCCTCCATGGTCCACAGCAGCGCCTGCGGTTTTTTCAGCGTGATGGTGATGAAGCGCTGGCGCTGCAGGCCCAGCCGTTCCAGCCCATGGCCATAGAGCCTTCCATGCTCGCGTTCCTCCTTCGCCAGGCGGCACCACAGCAGCGGACGGCGCTCCTGCGTGTCGGCCAGGCGGCGGAGTGCCAATGCCAGCGCAAAGCCCATGGCGGCGGGGGAATCACCATAGGCGCGCGGCGACACGTCATGAAGCCCTCCCTGCAGCAGGCCCTGCGCCGGAAGATGCCGGTCGAGTTCGGGAAGCCCGGTGATCCACGGCGCATGGCGCGGCCGTGGCGTTTTCCCGAATTGCGCTTGTGCCTGCACCTGCTCGATCCGCGTGATGTGCTGGCGCAGGGCCTCGATCAGGGGCGCGAGTTCCTCGCCCTGCCGAAACGCGGCAACGGCGGCAAAAAGCCTCCCGTCCCGCACACCATGTGCCGGTTCCATACGCATGACTGCAATATCCAGAATGTTCCTATTTTGTTCCATAGGACACGCCGGGAGTCAAGCCACTGACATTTAAAGGTATTGACTGTTAGTACATATTTTATATATGTACTAACGTTGCAGGAGAGTTCCAATGACCAAGTACCAGCCTCTGACAGAACATCTGAGAAACCTGCCACACTCTCATTATCAATTGAATTTCAAGGATATAGAAAAGATTATCCAAGACCGTCTGCCGGCATCCGCCTATCAGTACCGGGCATGGTGGAGCAACAATCCCAGCAACAGTGTCATGACCAAGGCCTGGCTGGATGCGGGCTGGATCAGCAGCGATGTCGACCTGGAAAGCCAGAAGCTTGTCTTCCGGCGCAAACCCAAGACACCCGCATCCTCCGCCCCTCCGCCCCTTGGTGAAGCTTCCCTGATCGTTGAAAATCTCACGCCCGAAACCATGGCCAACCTGAAAGCCATCGCTCAACTGAAAGGCGTGGCAGTGATTCAAGCGGCCCGTGAAATTCTTGAAACCCATGCCAGGCTGTCCATGGCCGAGCGCCTTGCGCTTGCAGACACGATGCGGGCAAAAAGCCCCAGGATGCATCATATCGACGTGCCAGCGATTATTCGCACAGATCGCGAAAGCAGATGATCGCAGTCATTGATGCCAACGTGGCACTGGCATTGCTGCTGGACTTGGCTTACTCCGCCAAGGCAAGGGAAGCCGTCACGAAAGCAGAGATGATGATCGCGCCTGATCTCATCATCCACGAAACCGCGAATGCACTCTGGAGAATCAGTGCTGCCGAAACCGCCTTCGGGGAACAGGCCGCAGAGGTCATGAGAACCATTCCAGCCTTGTTTGAAGAAATCATACCGGGCGGAGATCTGGCATCTGATGCTCTGCAACTGGCAATACTTGGAAAACACCCGGCCTATGACTGTTTCTACATCGCCCTTGCACAGGCCAGAGAAGCGGCCCTCATAACCGCAGACCGGAAGCTTGCTGCAGCAGCCAACCGTATTGCTCCTGAAATTGCCGTGATCCTGGTTCAACCATGAAATTCATAAATCGCCGCAAGCTAACCCTTGCCCTTATCATACTTCCTACCAGCGCACATGCCCACTCCTACAAGCATGGCACGATTGCCATCGGCCATGCCTGGGCGCTGCCCGTGCAATATGGCGACGGGCAATTGTTCTTTCCCATGGTGAACAACGGCAAGGAACGAGACGAGCTCGTCGCCGCACGCTCATCCGTCTGCACACTGATCGAGTTGCGCCGCAACAACCGCTATGACGATCCGCCGCTTCCCTCGATGATCCTGGAACCGGGCAAGCCCGTGGCGATGCGCCCCACGGGGCGTCACTTGCGACTCGTGGGGCTCAGTGGACCGCTTGTCCTCGGAAACCGCTTCAGCCTCGTTCTGGATTTCCTGAACGCAGGCGAAATGGAGATCGAGGCCTATGTCGAAGCCATGTCTGGAGACTAGTCCGGGAGGCTTCTGTCACACCAATGCAGGCGTCAGATCGCTTTTCTCGAGAATATCGACCGGCTTCGCCAGCTGTTCGGCAATCGCGACCGAAATGCCGGCCGGCAGCTGCTGCAGCGAAAGTTCGACGCCATTGTCGAACTTCAGCCCGTCACGGTAGCTGCCCGTGTCGAGGCGCACGAAAGTCGCTTCGGCAGTTTCCGGAATGCCATGCCGCGCGGCGAGCTCGGCCGGGATATCGGTGATCGAGAGCCTGGTATCGCAGGCCATGCAGACGGGTGTACCCAGCTGGCCGGGCGATGCAAGCCCCATAGATCCGCTGGGGAAGCGGGTTGTTACATAGCGCTCGCCTTCACGAGCGGGACGCGAGCCATACATTTCCAATGAGTAGTCACACATAGCTTCCTCCTGAAGCATTGCTTCAAAGCCAACCAGCCCATGTTGCCACTCGTTTTAATTCGATTGCCGTTCTATCCGTTCCAGCCTCAAGAAAATTCCATGTGTTTGGTTGAAAATGTGTCTTCCGGATTACAGGTCTCCCGTCACGCACTTCCTGGCGAGGCTCTTGTACTGCTTCTCGCTGAAGGCCACCGGATTGGACTCATGGGTCGGGTCCTTGATCGCCATTTTCGCCACCTCGTCGAGGCGCTTCAGGTCGATGCCGATGTCTTTGAGCGCATGGGGAATGCCGGTTTCCTTCCGAAGCGCCAGGACGAACTTCATGAAGCCGTTGAAGCCGCCCTTGAGCCCGAGATAGGCGGCGACGCGTTCGATCTTCGGCTCGATCTTCTTGCGGTTGGCCTTCAGCACATAGGGCATGATGATGCCGTTCAGCATGCCGTGGTGCGCATCATAAAGCCCGCCGAAGGGATGCGACAGCGCGTGGATGGAGCCAAGCCCCTTCTGGAACGCCGTGGCACCCATGGCGGAGGCGACGAGCATGTTGCCGCGCGCGTCAAGGTCCTTCCCCTTCTTCACGGCCTTGGCGAGGTTCTCCTTCACCAGCCGCATGCCTTCCAAGGCAACACCTTCCGCCAGCGGATGATAGAAGGGCGTGCAATAGGCCTCGAGGCAATGCGCGAAGGCATCGAAGCCCGTGGCCGCCGTCAGCTTGGGCGGCAGGCCGACGGTCAATTCCGGATCAAGCAGCGCCACCTTCGGCATGATCGCCGGATGGAAGATGATTTTCTTCTCATGCGTGACGGGGTGCGTGATGACGCCGGCACGCCCCACTTCCGAACCCGTGCCCGCCGTCGTCGGCACCGCGATGATGGGCGAGATGACCGAAGCATCCGCCCTCGTCCACCAGTCGCCGACATCCTCGAGATCGAAGATCGAGATCTTCTGGCCATGCATCAGCGCGATCATCTTGCCGGTGTCGAGGCCGGAGCCGCCGCCGAAGGCGATGACGCCGTCATGCCTGCCGGCGCGGAAAGCCTCGCAGCCTTCCAGCACATTCTCTTCCACCGGATTGGGCCGCACATTGGAAAAGATTTCGGCCTTGAGGCCGGCCTTCCCGAGGTCCGCCATGATGTCCGCCACCATCGGCATGGCGGCAAGGCCCTTGTCGGTCACGAACAGAGGCCGGCTGATGCCGTTGGCCTTGCAGAGCTCCGCCAGCTCCTTGACGCGGCCTGCGCCGAACTTGACGGCGGTGGGAAAGTTGAAGTTGCGGTTCGGGATCGTCATCGTCTTGTCTCCGTTGCCGGGCCATCGGCCGGCTTCTGTCCCTGTGTTGCTCAGTATTGCTCGAAGCCGCGCACCAGATCGAGATCCATCACGCGGCGATCATATTCGAATTGCTCCCACTTCGCCGTGTGGACGTAGTGATCGACCACATCGTCGCCCAGCGCATCGCGCAGGAAGCGCGACGTGTCGAGAAGCTCGGTCGCCTCCCGCAGCGTCTTGGGAATTTCGCGCAGCTTCTTCGAAGTGTCATAGGCATCGCCCTGGAACACCGGCTCGAGCTTCATCTTCTTCTCGATCCCGTCGAGGCCCGCCGCGATCAGTGCCGCGAAGGCGAGGTACGGGTTGAGGTCCGATCCACCGATCCGGCACTCGACGCGGATTGCCTTCGAGTCCGCGCCGCAGAGCCTGAAGCCCGCCGTGCGGTTATCGAAGCTCCACACCGAGCGCGTCGGCGCGAAGGTGCCGGCGATGAAGCGGCGGTAGGAATTCATGTAGGGTGCCAGGAAATAGGTGAGTTCGCCCGAATGCGCGAGCTGCCCGGCCAGATAATGCTGCATCAGCTCCGACATGCCATGATCGCCCGACTTGTCGAAGAACAAGGGCGTCTTGCCGTCGGCACTCCACAGCGACTGGTGGATGTGAGACGAGCTTCCCGCCAGATTGTAATTCCACTTGGCAAGAAAGGTGATGGCCTTGCCGAGGCCGAAGGCGATTTCCTTGCAGCCGTTCTTGATGATCACGTGCCGGTCCGCCATCTGCAGGGCATCGGTGTATTTGACGTTGATCTCTTCCTGGCCCGGTGCGGCCTCGCCCTTGGAATTCTCGACCGGAATGCCAGCACCATAAAGCCCGTTGCGGATCGCCCGCATCACGTCCTCTTCCTTTGACGTCTGGAAGATGTGGTAGTCCTCGATGTAATGGGCGGAAGTCTTGAGGTTGCGGTAGCCCTTCTCGTGGGCTGCAGCATAGCTGTCCTCGAACAGGAAAAATTCGAGTTCGGAGGCCATATAGGCCTTCATCTTCAACTGATCGAGGCGCTTCAGCTGCTTCTTGAGAATGGCGCGCGGGCTATGCGGCACGTCCTCATGCGTGTGGTGATCGAGAATGTCGCACAGCACCAGCGCCGTGCCGGGAAGCCACGGGATGCGCCTGAGCGTCGCCATGTCGGGCTTCAGCACGAAATCGCCATAGCCCTTCTCCCAGCTCGAGGCCTTGTAGCCAGGTACCGGCTCCATCGCCACGTCAACGGCGAGGAGATAGTTGCAGCCGTGGGTTTCCTCGTAGCCGCCATCGGCGAAGAATTTCGCATGGAAGCGCTTGCCGATGAGGCGGCCCTGCATGTCGACCAGCGCCGCGACCACCGTGTCGATCGTGCCGGCGGCAACCTCTTTCTTCAGCTGATCGAGCGTCAGCATGCCCTCTGTCATTTCAACTCCCCTGTTTTGCAATGGCCTGGATGAGCGGCACCGACAGCCGTTGCGCCCATTCGTCCTGGCCGCGTTCCGTGGTGATGAGATCGTTGCGGATCTCGATCATGGCATGCATCAGCCCACGCGCGAAACCATGCATGTTGAGCGTATGGAGCACGCCGTCCTTCGGGCCATAGGGCTCGTTGAGGCGCGCATCGACATTGGGAAAGCTCTTGATGAGGCGCGACGACAGCGTGCCGTCGCGGTCGTGCAGGATGCCGAGTTCGACGCTGCGCGCCTTGCCCTTGTAGACCGGCGTGAAACTGTGGATCGATACGATGATGGAGCGGATGCCATCCGCCGCTCGCCTGTCGAGAAAGGCCGAGATGCCGTTGTGAAAGGGCCGGTAGATTTCCGCGATGCGCGCCAGCCTGTCATCGGCCGAAAGCTTGCGATTGCCGGGAATGGCGGTCAGTTCGCTGATCTCGGGAATGGAGTCGGGCGATTCCGGCGGCCGGTTGCAATCATAGGCGAGCCGCGAATAGCGCTGCAGCATCAGCGGCGCATCGATGAGGCGCGAGAGAAAGCGCGACACCTTTTCGGCACCGATGTCCCAGGCGATATGCCGCTGCAACTCGGTCTCAGGCAGGCCCAGCGCGCCGAGCTTCTTCGGAAGCACCTGAGAGGCATGTTCGCAGATCAGCACGAAGGGCGAGCGCCCGCCCTCGTTCACGGCGTTGAGGGGGGGTTCTTCGCCGTCGAGGAGCAATGCTCCCATAGTCTCGTCTCTCCGGGAAATCGGTCGCGTGTGAAGCGATAATTTCAGATTGTATCTACTCTGTCAAATTCGTTACAGTGGCGCCGACAGGACAGGGGGAGAGTGCCAATGCCGCCGCAGCCGCGCAGCGATACCGTCGCCGAACGCTTGCGCCTGAAGTCGGGCGAGCTGACAGCGGCGGAGCGAAAGCTGATGGCGGCGCTCTTCGACAATTATCCCATGGCGGGCCTCGTCAGCATCACCGAATTCGCGCGCGTGGCGGATGTCTCGACGCCCTCCGTGCTGCGGCTGGCCAAGAAAATCGGCTTTGCAGGATTTCCCTCGTTTCAGGAGCAGCTTCGCGCCGAGCTTTCAGCCCAGCTTCAGAACCCCATTGCCAAGCACGACCGCTGGTCGGCGGATGCGCCCGACACGCATATCCTCAACCGCTTCGCCAGTGCGGCCATGGAAAACCTCTCGGGCTCGCTGAAACTCGTCGATCATCGCGACTTCGACGCCACCGTGGCGCTTCTGGCCGACCGGAAGCGGAAGCTCCACATCGGCGGCGGCCGCATTACCCACCCGCTTGCCGCCTATCTGTCGACGCACCTGCAAATGGCCAGGCCTGGCGTCTCGCTCATTCCCGCCGTTCATTCGCACTGGCCGCTTTATCTGCTCGATATCGGCAAGCAGGATGTTCTCATATTCTTCGATATCCGCCGTTATGACGCCCGCATGCTGGATTTTGCCGCTTCCGCCAGAGAGCGTGGCGCGAAAGTCGTGCTCATTACCGACCAGTGGATTTCACCGGTTGCGAGACTTGCCGTGCATACCCTCCCCCTCCGCATCGAGGCGCCCTCCAGCTGGGATTCGAACATCGTGCCGCTGTTCGTGGCGGAATCTCTCGTGGCAGCAACGGTCAATGCCAGCTGGCGTGACACGGAAGCCCGCATCCAGGAACTGGAAGCCCTCTCGGACACCGGGCGCCGCGGCCGATGACGCCTGAAACCTTCGATTTCATCATCGTCGGCGCGGGTTCGGCCGGCTGCGTCATGGCGAACCGCCTTTCGGAGGACGGGAAAAACACCGTGCTGGTGCTGGAATATGGCGGCAGCGACCGCGGCCCCTTCATCCAGATGCCGTCGGCCCTCTCCTACCCCATGAACATGAACCTCTATAACTGGGGTTTCGAGACGGAGCCTGAGCCGCACCTGGGCGGCAGGCGCCTCGCCACGCCGCGCGGCAAGGTGGTGGGCGGCTCGTCCTCGATCAACGGCATGGTCTATGTGCGCGGCCACGCCAGGGATTTCGACACCTGGGAGGAGATGGGGGCGAAAGGCTGGGGCTTCCGCCATGTGCTGCCCTATTTCAAGCGCCAGGAATCGAGCCACGGCGGCGAGGATGGCTGGCGCGGAACCGATGGCCCCATGCACGTGAAGCGTGGGCACCTGACCAACCCGCTCTATGCCGCCTTCATCGAGGCGGGCCGCGAGGCGGGCTATCCGGTGACGCCCGACTACAACGGCCGCCAGCAAGAGGGCTTCGGCCCGATGGAGATGACCGTTCACAACGGCATCCGCTGGTCGGCCGCCAATGCCTATCTCAAACCTGCGCTGCGGCGCGGCAATGTGCGCATCGTGACGCGCGCCTTCGCGCATCGCGTATTGCTTGAGGGCCGCCGCGCCGTGGGCGTCGAATATGATGTGAGGGGCAAGCTCAGGCAGGCGAAAGCGCGGCGCGAAGTCATCATCGCGGCCTCTTCCATCAACTCGCCGAAGATCTTGCAGATGTCTGGGATCGGCGCGCCTGAAACCTTGAAGGCCGCAGGGATCGATGTGGTTCACGCGCTGCCGGGCGTCGGCGAGAACCTGCAGGACCATCTGGAGATCTATTTCCAGATCCGGTCGAAGGAGCCGATCACGCTGTTTTCGCAGCTGAACCTTGTTTCGAAAGGCATGATTGGCGCGGAATGGCTGCTGCTGAAGACGGGCCTTGGCGCCACCAACCATTTCGAGAGCTGCGGCTTCATCCGCTCAGGCGCGGGCGTCGAATATCCCGACATCCAGTATCACTTCCTCCCCGCCGCCATGCGCTATGACGGGACAGCCGCCTTCAACGATCATGGCTTCCAGGTGCATGTGGGGCCGATGCGCTCGAAATCGCGCGGCCATGTGCGGGTTAAAGCCAAGGACCCGCACCAATCCCCGTCGATCCTGTTCAACTATCTCTCGCATCCCGACGATCTGCCCGAATGGCGTTCCGCCGTGCGCCTGACGCGCGAGATTTTCCAGCAATCCGCGATGCAGAAATACGCAGCCGAGGAAATCCAGCCCGGCGCTGCTGTTGAAACCGATGATGACATCGACGCCTTCATCCGCGAACATTGCGAAAGCGCCTATCATCCCTGCGGCACATGCAAGATGGGTTCAGCGAACGATCCGATGGCGGTGGTCGATCACGAATGCAAAGTCATCGGCATCGAGAACCTGCGCGTGGCGGATTCATCCATCATGCCGCAAGTGACGAACGGCAACCTCAATGCCCCGACCCTGATGATAGGCGAAAAAGCGAGCGATCACATCCTCGGCCGCGACCCGCTCGCGCCCTCAAATCAGGAGCCGTGGATCAATCCGTCGTGGAAGGTGAGCCAGCGGTAGACCGAGCGCTAAACTCCGCCAGACTAAATTTTTGCTGACCAGAGCAGTAAGTCAAACTTCTTCGCAGCAGTGATAGTCTCAAAAGGGTATCGTTGATGAAAGGATTCTAGTATCCAACGTGACGAAACGTCGTCTAAGACTTCCTCATAAAGGATAGTTAGAGCTTCATATCCTGAAGAAATCTTTTCCAATCGATTCCGACTTCCGTACGATGGGAGCTTTAGATTTAACTTTCTATAGACTTCACTATCTATCACCGGACAGTCAGGGCGAATTGTGGAAAGTAGCTTACTAGCAAATGATGCTTCGACGTTTCCTGTACGCTTGAATATCTCAGTTATGACATCAATGAACTGTGGTTTTGAACCCTGTAGTGTTTGAAAAAGATCGTAATACTGACTCCGCCAATCCTTGTTCCGCCTTACTCGATAGTAGCGATTGAACCATCGCTGGAAATCGCTATCGCTACGCAGATCGCCACTTAAACTGAAACGTTCAACGATGCGCAAATAAAGCGGAATATCCCGCTGCAGATTATTGAGTGCATTCTGAACCACCTGCGGAGTTAGGACATCACGTATCTTGGTCAGCTGTTGTCCCAAAGTGCTCTCCATATTGTTCAAAGTTCTGCATCACTATAGCACAACAAACTCTACTTCCCCGCTTCTTCCAGAAACATCTCCCTGAGCTTCCGCACCACCGGGCCTGGCTGGCCGCCGCCGATGCGGTGGCCGTCGATTTCCACGATGGGCATCACGAACTGCGAGGCGGATGTGAGGAACGCCTCATCCGCATCATAGGCTTCGTCAATCGTGAAGCTCCGCTCCTCGATCACAACACCATGTTCCTTGGCCAAGCGGAACAGCGAGCGCCTTGTGCAGCCGGCGAGGATCGAGTTCGACAAGCCCCGCGTGATGACCTTGCCATCCTTGACGATATAGGCGTTGGAGGACGTGCCCTCCGTCACGAAGCCATCCTCGATCATCCATGCTTCGTTGGCGCCCTGCTCATAGGCCGCCTGCTTGCCCAGCACGGGGGCGAGCAGCATCACCGTCTTGATGTCGCGCCGCGCCCAGCGGATGTCGGGCGTCGAGATCACCTTCACACCCGTCACTGCATTGGGATTTTCCGCCAATTTCATCGCCTGCGTGAAGGCGATGAGCGTGGACTTTGCATCCTTCGGAAAATTGAACTGGCGGTCGGCGATGCCGCGCGTCACCTGCATGTAGATGATGCCTTCAGTGAGCGCGTTGCGCTTCATCATTTCGAGATGCATCGCCTTCAGCTCGTCCTTCGTGCAGGGCCAGCCCATGCGCAGTTCCGAGAGCGAACGCTCCAGCCGTTCCATGTGCGGATCATAGTCGACGAGCTTGCCGTTGATGACGGCGGTGACTTCATAGACGCCATCAGCGAACAGGAAACCACGGTCGAAGATCGATATCTTGCCCTCGTTTTCCGGCACATATTCGCCGTTCACATAGACCGTGCGCGCCATCTTGGAAGCTCCTTCATGCTGCGCTGCTCCCTAAACCAGATTCCGCATCCGAAATCCATGGGGGTTGTGGAGCCCCCCTGTGGGCGTGCTAGGAGAGAGGCTGACGTCAACAGCCACGAAGGAAATCATGGCGCGCAACGCCCCCGAAGCCTCCATTACGGCCATGCTGGCCCGCGAAGAAGCCCTCTTCATCCAGCGCAACCCCAACTCGAAAAGGCTTTCCGAGGACGCTGCGAAAAACTGGCTCAAGGGCGTTCCCATGCACTGGATGGTGGATTGGGGAACGCCGTTTCCGCTCTTCGCATCGAAGGCGCAGGGCGTCGACGTGACCGATGCCGATGGCAACACTTACATCGATTTCTGTCTCGGTGATACGGGCGCCATGTTCGGCCATTCGCCGAAACCAATTGTGGATGCTTTGCAGCGCGAGGGCGCGAACGGCTTCACCACCATGATGCCGTCAACCGATGCGGCAATCGTCGGACGCCTGCTGGAAGACCGCTTCGGCTTGCCATACTGGCAGGTGACGGCAACAGCGTCGGATGCCAACCGCGCCGTCATCAAGTGGTGCCGCGCCATCACGGGCCGCAAGACAATCCTTGTCTTCAATCACTGCTATCACGGCGCGGTGGATGAGACCTACGTGACGATCGACGGCGGCACGCCCCATGCCGATCCGGCCCTGATCGGTGAAGTGCGCGACCTGACGCAGTTCACGAAAGTCGTCGAGTTCAACGACATTCCGGCACTGGAAGCGGCGCTCGCCGATGGCGATGTCGCCTGCGTGCTGGCCGAGCCCATCATGACCAATGTCGGCATGGTGCTGCCCGACGACGGCTATCACGCGGCATTGCGCGACATCACACGGAAGGCCGGCACGCTGTTGATCATCGACGAGACGCATACCATGTCCTCCGGCCCCGGCGGATATTCGCTCGAATACGGGTTGGAGCCCGATGGCTTCGTGATGGGAAAGCCCATCGCCGGCGGCATTCCTGCCGCCGTTTATGGCTTCTCAGCACCCGTTGCCGCGCGCATCCGCAAGTTTCTTGAAACCCGTAACCCCGGCCACTCCGGCATCGGCACCACATTGTCGGGCTCGAAGATCCAGCTGGCGCTGATGCGCGCCGTGCTTGAAACCTATTTCACCCGGGAGGCTTTCGCACCCCTGATCGCGCTTGCCAAAAAGCTCGAGAAGGGGATCGCGGATGTCATCATCAAACATTCAGTGCCGTGGCACGTCGTCCGTGCCGGCGCGCGCGTGGAGTTCATGTGCACTCCCCAGCGCCCGCGGAACGGCGGCGAGGCCGCGAAGGTGATCCACCAGCCGATCGATGTCGCTGTGCATCACTATCTTCTCAATCGTGGTGTCATCGTGACACCCTTCCACAACATGTTGCTCATCTGCCCCGCAACGACCGGGGCACACGTGGATCTGCTGGTCGAACAACTCGACCGCTGCATCACCGAACTGATGAGCCAGGACGGAGACTGAAATGGCCCTTGTATTCCCCCGCCGCGAAGCTGAAGCCCAGGCGTTTCTCGACGCCAATCCGGATATCGATACCGTGCAGGTCGTATGGACCGACCTCTGCGGCGTCGCCCGCGGCAAGGTGCTACGGCGTGATGAAGTCGTTCCCGCTTGGAAGGACGGCCGCTTCATGCCGATCTCGGCACTGGTGCTGGACGTGACGGGACAGGACGTTCCCGAAACCGGTCTCGTCTTCGATGAAGGCGACCGCGACATGCTGATGTGGCCGATCCCCGGCACCTTCGTGCGCGTGCCGTGGATGGAAAGAACAGCGCAATATACCGCCGCCGTGCATGATCTTGACGGCACGCCGCATTACGCCGACCCGCGCAACGCGCTCGAAAGCGTCGTCACAAGGTTCAAGAAAGAACTGAACATGACGCCGGTGGGTGCGGTCGAACTCGAGTTCTTCCTCATGGACCGGGCCTCCGCCATGGCCGGAAAGCCGATGGCGCCAAAGTCCTTGATCAACGAGCACCGCCCGCAGCATTACCAGGCCTATTATCTTCAGGACACGGATGATTTTGCGCCCTTCTTCAAGGACCTTTATGCCTGGTGCGAGATCCAGGACCTTCCCGCCAAGACGCTGATCTCGGAATATGCGCCGGGCCAGATGGAAATCGTGCTCCGCCATCGCGCCGACGTGCTCGATGCCTGCGACGAGGGCATCATGCTGAAGCGGCTGATCAAGGCCTGTGCCGAAAAGCATGGCCTTGCCGCCACCTTCATGGCCAAGCCCTATTCGGAGTGGACCGGTTCCGGCATGCACATCCACGTGTCGCTGGCCGATGAAGAGGGCAACAACCTGTTCGCCGCCGAAGACCCGCTGCAGAATGAGCTGCTGATGCATTCGATCGGCGGCCTCAAGGCGGCGATGGCGGAATCGATGCTGATCTTCGCGCCCAATGCCAATTCCTACCGCCGCTTCCGCAGGAATTCCTATGCGCCGGTCTCAGCCTCATGGGGCATCAACAACCGCACGGTCTCGATCCGCATTCCCGCAGGCGCCGCCAAGGCCTGCCACATCGAACACCGCCCAAGCGGCGCCGATGCCAACCCCTATCTCGTCATGGCCGCAATTCTTGCCGGCATGCACCATGGCATCGTCGAGAAGGCGGAGCCGGGAAACCCGGTCAACGGCAATGGCTATGAGAAGCGGGCGAAGTACATTCCCGGCAACTGGCATGATGCGATCGACGCCTTCTGGCGCGCCTCGATCCTCAAGGAATATTTCGGCAAGGAATTCGTCGACACCTATTGTACGCTGAAGGAAGTCGAGGCCGACCGCTTCTACGCCGAGCCGACGGCACGCGATTTCGAATGGTATCTGCGCACGGTATAGTCAGGGAGCACGAGGAACATGCCGCCCGATTTCATCTACGCATGGTCGGCAACCGGCATGTTCCTCATCATCTTGGCGGGCGTCGGGATCACTGCCCTTCTTCTGCATGCGGCGTGTTTCGCAAGACCGCTCGCCAGCCTCTCGAAACGCCTGGCCGACCTTTCCCCGGTTCTGATGACGCTGTGCGGAACGCTCTTCGTGCTCAACGTCACCTTTCTCGCCAATTCCGTCTGGCAGATCGAGAACGACGCACGCGAAACGGTGAATGCCGAAGCCCGCAGCCTGAAGGTGATCAGGATCTATATGGATGCCATGACCGGTCCCAGCCGCGAGGGCTTCGGGCGGATCATCGAAGGCTATGCGCAGGCCGTTGCAGCCGAGTGGCCGATGATGACCTCGAGCACGCACCGCGCGGCTGCGGAAAGCCAGTTGAAGGACATCTATGCCGGAACGATCCAGGGATTTTCGGCGGGCGACCAGAATCGCACCTTGCAGCAGCGCATCCTCGCTGCGCTCGATCAGTTGTCCAACGCGCGCCAGCAGCGCCTGAGCATGGCGCAGGAGGTGGTGAGCGGTGGCCAGTGGTTCACCGTCACCGCGCTGGGGTTTCTGCTGATGACCGTCATCGCCGTCTGTCACGGGCGCTTTCCGCTGGCGCGGAGCGTGGCGCTGTCCGCGGTGACCGTGGCGATCACGGTGTCGCTATTTGTGATCCTAGCCCATGACCGGCCCTTCGTGGGGTTCAACGCCATTTCGCCGCAACCCATCGTCAGCGCTGCCGGCAGCGGAGGCTGATCCGCCTGTTGATCCGCCGCACGCCGTCGTGTTTGATGGACCGGCACAACGGCAGGGGCCACGAATGAAACTGCGATGCATGATCTGGGGGCTGCTGCTGTTGCTGGCCTCCGCGCGACCCGTCTTCGCGGCAGAAGGCTTGGACGGCAGGTCGCTGGGTTATGCCTGGGCGATCCCCTTCGTTGGCATGCTGCTGTCGATCGCCATCCTGCCGCTGGTGGCGCCCCACGCGTGGCATCATCACCGCGGCAAGATTTCGGCGGTCTGGGCGCTGCTCGCCATCATTCCGATTGCCGCCGTCAACGGCCTGCCGGTCGCTGCCGTGGCCGTGCTGCATACGGCCTTTCTCGAATATATCCCCTTCATCCTGCTGCTGCTGGCGCTGTTCACCGTGGCGGGCGGCATCGTCATCCGCGGCAATCTTCACGGCTCGCCGCTGACCAATACCGTGCTTCTCGCCATCGGCGCCATCCTGGCGAGCTTCATCGGCACCACGGGTGCCGCCATGATCATGATCCGTCCGGTGCTGCGCGCCAATGACGACCGCCAGACCAACGCCCATGTCTTCATCTTCTTCATCTTCCTCGTCGCCAATATCGGCGGCTCGCTGACGCCACTCGGCGATCCGCCGCTGTTCCTGGGTTTCCTGCGCGGCGTGGATTTCTTCTGGCCGACGGTCCACCTGTTGTCGCCGGCAAGCCTGCTGACGGCGGCGCTGCTGGCGATCTTCTTCGCGCTCGATACCTATATCTACCGCCGCGACGGGCACATAAAGCCCGACCCTACGCCCGACATCGAGGCTTCCGTGAAGGGCGGTGTCAACCTCCTGCTCATCCCCGCGATCATCGGCGTCATCTTGCTGTCGTCCGCCGTGAAGCTGGGCGAGATCGACATCTTCGGCGTTCGCGTCGCCATCGAAAGCCTGTTACGCGATGCCGCGATGCTGGCGATTGCCGTCATTTCCTTCGCCCTCACGCCGCGCGGCCACCGGAGCGAGAACAGTTTCAGCTGGGAACCGATCAAGGAGGTGGCCCAGCTGTTTGCGGCGATCTTCATCACCATCATACCCGTCCTCGCCATGCTGCATGCCGGGCGTGACGGCGTCTTCGCGCCCCTCGTCGCGCTGGTGGCAGGTCCTGAAGGCCAGGCCAACGACATGGCCTATTTCTGGATCACCGGAGGCCTGTCATCCTTCCTCGACAATGCGCCGACCTACATCGTCTTCTTCGAGCTTGCCGGCGGCGACCCGCAATATCTGATGAACCAGGGCGCCACGACGCTCGCCGCCATTTCGGCGGGGGCCGTCTTCATGGGCGCCAACACCTATATCGGCAATGCGCCCAATTTCATGGTCTATGCCATCGCCCGCGATGCCGGTGTCCGGATGCCCGGCTTTTTCGGCTACATGCTGTGGTCCGGCGCGATCCTGCTGCCGCTCTTCGTGGTGGTCTCGCTGATCTTCTTCGCCGGTTGAGGATCAGCCGCCCTTCGATATCTTGGTCGAGACCATCACCTTGTCGATATAGGCCAGCACCAGCGCCGATACGACGAAGGCCATGTGCATGATGGTGAGCCACATCAGCTTGCCGTCGGAATATTGCTGCGCATTGAGGAACACCTGCAGCAGGTGAATGGACGAGATCGCCACGATGGTGGACGCCACCTTGATCTTGAGCGATGCGGCATCGACCTTGCCGAGCCACGAGATTTCGCTGCCGTCGGCGTTGTCGAAGCGGCTGACGAAGTTCTCGTAGCCCGAGATGATCACCATGACGACGAGGCTGGCGACCAGGGCGGCATCGATGAGGGCCAGCATCTTGAGGATGGTGTCGGTCTCGCCGAGGATGAAAAGCTTGGAGACGAAATCGACGAGCTTGCCGGAAAACGACACGGCGTAGAGCAGCAGCGCGACGGTCAAGCCGAGGTAGAACACCACCAGAACCCAGCGCGAGGCAAGGATGATCGATTCGACAAAGTGCTCGAGCTTTTTCATGGAAAGGGACCCGCCGTTGGACGGGTCCCTGATAGCGCATCCATGGTTCAAGGCAAGTGGTCAGGAGGCGGCGTCCGTCGCCTTGCCGGGTTGCGGCTCCGGCATGTCGTTGCGGGTCTTCCACAGCGAGTAGAGGATGCCGGAAGCCAGGACCGAGATCGTCACGAACAGCGACAGCGCGGTGTCGATCTTGATGCCCATGGGCACGAGGAAGATCTTGATGCCGACGAGGACGAGGATCGTCGCCAGCGAGTATTGCAGGTACTTGAACCGGTGCATGGCAGCGGCCAGAGCGAAATAGAGCGCGCGGAGGCCTAGGATCGCGAAGATGTTCGACGTATAGACGATGAACGGGTCCTGGGTGACGGCGAAGATCGCCGGAACCGAATCGACCGCGAAGATGAGGTCCACGAATTCGACGAAAATCAGCGCCACGAACAGCGGCGTGATGAAGGTCGCGAGCTTTCCCGTCTTGGGGTCAACCTGCTTCACGGTGAATTTCTCGCCGTGCAGCGTGTCGGTCACCCGGAAGTTCCGGCGGATCAGCTTGAGAATCCAGTTGTCCTCCATGCTGGGCTTGTCGTGCGAGGTCTTGAACATCTTGAGGCCGGTAAACACGAGGAAGGCACCGAAGACGAAGAGAATCCACGAGAACGACATGACCAGCGCAGCACCCAGCCCGATCAGGATGGCGCGGAACACGATGACGCCAAGGATGCCCCAGAACAACACGCGATGCTGATAGATGCGGGGAATGTTGAGAAAGGCGAAAACCGTGGCGATGACGAAGATATTGTCCATCGCCAAGGATTGCTCGATCAGGTAGCCGGTGAAGAATTCGAGGCCGGATTGCGCGCCCCTCGCCCACCACACCCAGGCGCCGAAAGCAAAGGCGATCGCCATGTAGCCCGCATAAAGGATGAAGCTTTCCTTGGCTTCGATTTCCTTCTGCTGCCCGCGATGCAGAAATCCGAGGTCGAAGACGAGGAGGCCAATGACGATCGAGATGAAGGCCAGCCAGAAAAAGGCCGGAGTGCCGAGAAAATCGGAATAGAGTGCTGCCTGGATGAAATCCATTGCCGAGCCCTTTGCTGTTGTTTCCAAAGAGCAGCTCCGACATCGCGAGGAACGACCTCGCCAGAGGGGCCCGGCGCCGCTACTGGCGAAATAAGGCCAATTGCGGCAAGTTCAAGTCGCAAGGGGATGAATTTTTTGTAATTCTTGGCACTGAACGGGAGATTCGATGCGGACGACAAAGGCAATCCGAATTGTCGGCTGCCACGCCGAGGGCGAAGTGGGCGACGTGATCGTCGGCGGCGTGTCGCCGCCGCCGGGCGAAACCCTGTGGGACCAGTCGCGATTCATCGCAACTGACGGCAAGCTCCGCGCCTTCGTGCTGAACGAACCGAGGGGCGGCGTCTTCCGCCACGTGAACCTGCTGGTGCCGCCGAAGAATCCTTTGGCGCAGATGGGCTTCATCATCATGGAGCCTGAGGACACCCCGCCGATGTCGGGATCGAACTGCATCTGCGTTGCGACAGTGCTGCTCGACACCGGCATCGTGCCCATGACCGAGCCTGAGACGCGCATGATACTCGAGGCGCCCGCAGGCCTTGTTGAAGTCGTGGCACAGTGCAGCGGCGGCAAGGCACAGGCGATCACGCTGAGGAACGTTCCGGCTTTCGCGGACCGCCTCGGCGTGCCGCTGGAAGTGGAAGGCCTCGGCACCGTACTAGTCGACACCGCCTTCGGCGGCGACAGCTTCGTGATGGCGAACGGCAGATCGCTCGGCTTCGCGCTGACCCCGGACGAGGCCCGTGACATCGCCGTCATCGGGCGCAAGATCGTGAAGGCCGGCAACGAGCAGCTGGGATTTGTGCATCCTGCACTACCGGGCTGGTCGCACTTTTCATTTGCCTTCATTACCGGCGAACTCGAAACCGTGGACGGCTGCCTGTCGAGCCGCAATGCCTGCGTCATCAAACCGGGAAAGATCGACCGTTCGCCCACCGGCACCGGCTGCTCGGCCCTGATGGCAGTGCTGCACGCCAAGGGACTGCTGCGGCAGGGCGAGCGCTACATCGGCCGCTCCATCATCGAGAGCCGCTTCATCGGCGAGATCGTGGGGCTGACGACGGTTGGAAACCACGCCGCCGTCATTCCCACCATCACCGGACGCGCCTGGATCACCGGGCAATCAACACTGATGCTTGATCCGGGCGACCCGTGGCCCGAGGGCTACAAGATCTCCGACACCTGGCCCATGGACGTGAAAGAATGAAACACGAAACTCCCGTCACCTGCCTTCTCGAGACCAAGGACAAGCTCGGCGAGGGCTGCTTCTGGGACGTGAAGACGCAAACGCTCTGGTGGCTCGACCTCATCGTGCCCTCCGCCATTCACTGCCTGCATGTGGCAAGCGGCGCGCACCGCACCTGGCAATTCTCGGAAATGGTCTCCACCATGGCGATGCGCCGCGATGGCACCGTGCTGGTGGGTTCCCGCCACTCCGTCAACATCTTCAATCCCGAAACCGGCGCCATGACGCCATGGATACCGCTTGGGCTGGACCATCCCGGCAACCGCGGCAATGACGGCGCCTGCGATGCGAGAGGCCGCCTCTGGTTTGGCACCATGATGAATAACATCGGCCCATCGGGCGAGGACCTTCCCATCACCGCGCCAGCGGGCATCCTCTACCGCGTCGATTCCGATGGCACGGCCACGGCGATGGAACACGAGATCGGCGTCTCCAATGGCCCCTGCTGGTCTCCCGACAACCGCACATTCTATTTCACCGATTCGATGGCGCAGGTGATCTGGGCCTATGATTTCGACCTCGACAGCGGCACGATCTCGAACAAGCGGAGCTTGAGCGACACGAAGGACTATGGCTATCCCGATGGCGCAACGGTCGACGCCGATGGCTGCATCTGGAGCGCACGCTGGGAGGGTTCCTGCGTGCTCCGCATCGACCCCAAAGGCCGCATCGACCGCGTGGTGCCGATCCCGTCGACGCGCGTCACCAATGTTTGTTTTGGCGGCGCGAGGCTCGATACGCTCTATGTCACCACCTCACGCCAGAACGTCGGCGAGGACGTGCTGAAGCGCTACCCCCTGCAGGGCGGCATTTTCTGCTTCGATCCCGGCATGACGGGCTTCGAAAAACACGCTTTTGTAGGATAAATGAAAGGGCTAAACGTCCTCTCCCGCGCCAGCGGGAGAAGACATAATCGCACGGGAGATATCGTCATGAACCTCGTCCAGATCGTTGACAGCAAGGGCAAGCGCCGGGTGGGCCTTGTGGGCGGCGGCGAAGTGGTGATCCTGAAGAAGGTTGGAAACACGCTCGATCTGGCGCGCATGGCGCTGAAGGAGGGCAAGAAGCTTGCCGCCATGGCCTCTTCGCTGGCCGGCACCACGACCGAGGACTACGCGAAGGCGCTGAAGGAAAAGCGCGTGCTCACCCCGGTCGATCATCCGGATCCCGCGCATTGCATCATCACCGGAACGGGCCTTACCCATCTGGGCTCGGCCTCGGCGCGGGACGGCATGCACAAGAAGCTTTCTGGCGCTGCCGAGGATCTGACCGACAGTCTCAAGATGTTCAAGATGGGTCTCGAGGGCGGCAAGCCCAAGGCGAAGGGCGAGGCGGGCGTCCAGCCCGAATGGTTCTACAAGGGCGATGGCTCGTGGCTCGTTGGTCCCGGCCAGCCGCTGCCGAAACCCTCCTTCGCGCTCGACGGCGGCGAGGAACCGGAACTTGCCGGGCTCTACATGATCGACGACAAGGGCCGCCCGGTGCGGCTGGGCTTCGCGCTCGGCAATGAATATTCAGACCATGTGACGGAGCGCCAGAATTACCTCTACCTCGCGCATTCGAAGCTGCGGCACTCGTCGATCGGGCCTGAGATGGTGATGGGCAAAATCCCGGACGCGGTCGAAGGCATGAGCCGCATTGTGCGCAAGGGCGAAGTGATCTGGGAGAAGCCCTTCGTGACCGGCGAGGCGAACATGAGCCACACGTTGGCCAACCTCGAATACCATCACTTCAAGTATGACGGCTTCCGTAGGCCCGGCGATCTGCACATCCACTATTTCGGAACGGCCACGCTGTCGATCGCCGATAACATCCAGCCGCAGGATGGCGACGTCTTCGAGATCACCGCCGCGCCCTTCGGCGCGCCCTTGCGCAATCCGCTGAAGGACGTGGCCGCCCGCCACAAGCCGGACGGCGTCAAGGCGCTCTGATCCGATGGTCGCGCGCTTCATCGCCCTGGACTGGGGCACCACCTCGTTCCGCGCCTACATGACCGGCGCGGACGGCATGGTGCATGACACGATTTCGGCGCCAGAGGGCATCCTCGCGGTGGCCGATGGCGATTTCGAAGCCGCCCTCGAAGAGCATATTGGCGCGTGGGATGTCACGCTTCCGGTCATGGCAGCGGGCATGATCACCTCGCGCCAGGGCTGGATCGAGCTTCCCTATCTGCCCTGCCCCGCCAGTGCCGCCGACCTTGCGCGCCACCTGCACCAGCACACCACAAAATCCGGCCGCCGCATTTCCTTTGCGACGGGCCTGAGCTACCGCGCACCCAACGGCATGCCGGACGTGATGCGGAGCGAGGAAGTGCAGGTCTTCGGTTCGCTGGACCTTGGCGTCAATCATTTCGTGACGCCCGGCACGCACTCGAAGTGGATTACCACGAAGGGCGACCAGCTCGTCCGCTATTCGACCTATGTGACGGGCGAGGTCTATGCCGCACTGAAGAACCATACGATCCTCGGCCGCCTGATGAAGGATGGGCCCGATGACGACGAAGCCTTCGCGATGGGCGTGAGGGCGGCACTCGATGATCCCGCCGGTTTCCTGCACCGCATTTTCTCGGCGCGTTCGCTGGGCCTGTTCGGCGAACTGGCGCCCGAGACCATCGCCTCCTATCTCTCAGGACAAGTCATCGGCACCGAGGTGGCACACGCCATCCGCGACAATCCGAAGGACGCCGAATACGCGGTGCTGGCATCGCCCGGCATCGGCGGGCGCTATGTGAAGGCGATCGAGATCGCCGGCCTGAAAGTCCGCTATGGCGATCCGCAGGCGATCGTGAAGGGCCTGTCCATCATTGCAAGGAAAGCCGGAGTGATCTGATGGAGTTCGCGCAAGCTGCTGAAGCCTGTGGCATCGTCGCCATCCTGCGCGGCGTGAAGCCATCCGAAGTGCTGGAGATCGGTCACGCACTGCATGGCGCCGGCATCCGCATCGTCGAGGTGCCGCTCAACTCGCCCGATCCCTTCGTGTCCATCGCGGCACTTGCCGATCACTTCAGGGGCAAGCTCGTGACCGGTGCCGGAACGGTTCTGACCGCAGCCGATGTGGACAATCTCAAAGCCGCCGGCGGCACCATCTCCGTCTCGCCCGACTGCAATCCGGAAGTCATCGCGCGCGCCGTGAGCCAGGGCATGACGCCGCTTCCCGGTGTCTTTACGCCGACGGAAGCCTTCGCCGCCATGCGCGCGGGTGCCACGCACCTGAAACTGTTCCCGGCGGAGGCTGCGAGCCCCGTGACGGTGAAGGCCTGGAAGGCCGTGCTGCCGAAGCATGTGAGCGTCTATGCTGTGGGTGGTGTCACGCCCTCCAACATGCAGGCATGGGCCGATGCAGGCTGCGCGGGCTTCGGCATCGGCTCCAACATTTACAAACCGGGCATGACCGCCGATGATGTGAGGGAAGCCGCACAAGGGTTCGTTGCGGCGTGGAATGGATTGAAGAGGGGATGACATGAAAGTTGCACTGGTCACCGGCGCAGGCTCCGGCATCGGCAAGGCCGTGGCGCAGGCCTTCGGCCGCGAAGGCTATGCCGTGGTGCTCGCCGGCCGCCGCGCCGATGCTTTGGACGCCGTGTCGAAATCGATCGGCGCCAACGCGCTGGCCGTTCCGACCGATGTCGCCGATCCGAAATCGGTGGCAGCACTCTTCGCCGCGGCGAAGCAGAAGTTCGGCCGGCTCGACGTCCTCTTCAACAATGCCGGAACCGGTGCGCCCGGCACCATCATGCTCGAGGATATCTCGATCGAGATGTGGCAGAACGTCGTCAACGTGAACCTGTCGGGCGTCTTCTACTGCATGCAGGAAGCCTTCAAGATCATGAAGGACCAGACCCCGCGCGGCGGCCGCATCATCAACAACGGCTCGATCTCCGCCCACGCGCCGCGTCCCAACTCGGCACCCTATACATCGACCAAGCACGCCGTTACCGGCTTGACCCGCTCAGGCTCGCTCGATGGCCGGAAGTATGACATCGCGGTTGGCCAGATCGACATCGGCAACGCCGGAACCGAGATGACGGAAAAAATGAAGACCGGCATGCCGCAAGCCAACGGCACCATGGCGCCGGAACCGACGATGGATGTCGAGAATGTCGCGAAGACGGTGATCTACATGGCTTCACTGCCGCTCGATGCCAACGTGCAGTTCGTGACGGTGATGGCGACGAAGATGCCGTTCATCGGGCGGGGGTAGAGGCCCCCACCCGGCGTCTCTGGGCGCCACCCTCCCCGCTTCGCGAGGAGGGAAATACCTGCTTCATCCCTCCTCGCTTCAGCGGGGAGGGTGTCATGCGAAGCATGACGGGTGGGGTATGATTGAGAACTCAGTTCCCGTCTTCCGGTAGTCTCGGCAGCGGGTGGACGGCGATCCCCTCCTCGATCAGCGCCTTGGCGTCATCGGGCGTCGCCTCGCCGTAGATGCCGCGCTGCTCGGTTTCCTCGTAGTGAATCTTGCGGGCTTCCTCGGCGAAGTTCTCGCCGACATATTCGGCATTCTCCGCCACGTGCTTGCGCATCTCGCGCACCATCTGCATCATCGCGGCCAGCCGGGGATCGACGGGGCCTGCCACCAACTGCTTCGGCGCATCGACCTTCTTGTTTCCTTTGGCCGGGATGCCCGGCGCCATCAGCTGCTTCTCGACCTTCACCGAACCACACACGGCGCACGCCACCAGCCCGCGCGCTTCCTGCGCATCATAGGCCGCGCTGTCGCGGAACCAGCCATCGAAACCATGGCCCTTGTCGCATGTGAGGTCGTATCTGATCATGGTACAGACGTAGCAACGCCTGCTGCGGGTTTCAAGTTTTCGAGCGTGAAGCTGCGATCATGCGTCAATGCCGGAATGCGCCGCCGCGCCTGGTCTACCTGTTCGAGGTCGAGATCGGCGATGAGCATTGCAGGCTCAGTGCCGCCTTCCGCCAGTACCTCGCCCCAGGGCGAAACGATCAGCGAATGCCCATAGGTCTCGCGGCCTGACTCATGAGCACCGCCCTGCGCTGCGGCCAGCACGAAGGCGCCAGTCTCGATCGCCCGCGCCCGCAGCAGCACATGCCAGTGCGCCTGCCCCGTCGGAACCGTGAAGGCCGATGGCACGGTGAAAATCGCGGCACTCGCCTTCGCAAGTCCGCGATAGAGATGGGGAAACCGCATGTCGTAGCAGATGGTCAACCCGATCCGCGCCTGCGGAGTGGCAGCCAGCACTGCTTGCATTCCACCTTCATAGGCATGCGACTCGCGCAAGGACTCGCCAGTTGGAAGATCGACATCGAAGAGATGGATCTTGTCGTAGCGCGCGGCAATGGCACCATCGGGCGAGAACAGCAGCGAGCGGTTGACGAGCTTCTCGCCATCGCCCTTCAGCGCCAGCGAGCCAATGTTGAGCCACAGGCCGAGTTCTTTCGCGAGATCGGAAAATCCCGCAACGCTGTCATCCTCGCGCTCATGCTTCACCAGCGAGCGGAGGCGCGGCCTGTCGGGCTCAAGGATATTCGTCATCTCGGGCGTCGAGACGAAGACCGCGCCCCTTGCCTTCGCCTCGCGGATCAGCGCCGCAGCATCGGCCAGATTCCGGCCCATGTCTTGGCCAGACCGCATCTGGATCAGCGCGGCGCGAAAGCTCACGCGGGCTGCAGCAGCGGATCGAGGCGGCCCCGGCGGTCAAGCTCGTGGATATCGTCGGAGCCTCCCACATGCGTGTCGCCGATGAAAATCTGCGGCACGGTGCGCCGCCCATTGGCGCGCAGCATCATCTGCTGGCGGAGCGTTCCGTCCTGCACGTCGACTTCCTCGAAGCTCACACCCTTCTTCTTCAGCAGCGCCTTGGCGGCGTGGCAATAGGGGCAGTAGGGCGTGGTATAGATGGTAACTTTGGGTTCTGCTGTCATGATGCTTTCAAATATGTATCTTCGCCGGCGCCGGAACAAGGGCAAAGGTGAGAAGCGAAACCTTCGCAGCCCCGGCCTTTTTCAGCACCAGCGCGCAGGCTTCCGCCGTTGCACCGGTGGTGCGCACATCATCCACCAGCATCACGCTCTTTCCCGCCACAAAAGCCGCCATCCCTTCGGCAATCACAAAGGCGCCCCGCACATTGCGCCGCCGTTCGGAAAGATCGAGCCCAACCTGCGAGCGCGTGCGCCGCTGCCGCAGCAGCACGTCCGCCCGCCAGGCCCGTGATGACAGCCGCGAAAGCCGCTGCGCCAGAAAGGCCGACTGGTTGAACCGCCGCCGCCACAGCCGCCAGCGGTAAAGCGGCACGGGAAGGATCACGTCGGCCTCCGCCAGCAGTTGCCGTCCGGCGCGCGTCATCATCCGCGCCATGAGGAAGCCGGCTTCCTGCCGGTCCTCGTATTTGAGGGCATGCACCAGCTTCCGCGAGGCGTCATCGAAGATGACCGCGGCCCGCGCCCGGTCCCACTCCGGCGGATCGGCGAGTGCGGCAGCGCTCAGCATGCCGGGCCCCTGGTCATAGGCGAAGGGCGTTCCCAGCATGTCGCAGACGGGGTCATCGAGATGCTGCAGCCCTGCCCAGCATGGCACGCAGAGGCTGGCGGGTTCTCTGACGGCAACATTGCAGCCAAGGCATTGGCTGGGCGTTACAATGTCGAGAAACCCGCGCCAGGCGCGCGACGGCAAGAGGTTGAAGGGCACTACCATGACCCCACGGTAGCATGGCCAATGGCGAATGTGGATTCGAGGCCGCGATTCGTCTAACAGCGGCGCAAATCAGGAAAGAACAAGCCCGCCATGAAGTTTTCCCGTGCCGATCTCGACCGCCTGTCCGCCATCATGGCCGAAGCCGCCGAAACCGAAATCATGCCCCGCTTCCGGAGCCTCGGCGAGGACGGCATCCGCGAGAAGACCGGCGCGCTCGATCTCGTCACCGATGCCGATGAAAAGTCCGAATGGCGGATGCGCGATGCCTGCGCGAAGGCGTTTCCTTCAGCACTGTTCGTGGGCGAAGAATCGGTGGCGCGCGATCATTCGCTTCTGGGCAAGATCAAGGATGCCGAACTCTGCATCATCGTCGACCCGGTCGACGGCACGTCGAACTTCGCCTGGGGCCTGCCGCTGTTCGGCGTCATCGCCGCAGTTGTGAACCGGGGCCAGGCCATCGCCGGCCTGATCTATGATCCCGTCGGCCGTGACTGGCGCAAGGGCCTGAAAGGCGAAGGCGCCTGGGCCGAGAATGCCGGCGGCAGCACGCGCACCCTCAAGGTCGCCAGGCCCGATGTGCTCTCCGAGATGACGGGCCTCAGCTCCTGGTACCTGATGCCGGAGCCGATGCGCTCGAACACTGTCGCCAACCTCGGCAAGACCAAGGCGTGCTTCAACTACCGCTGCGCGGCTTACGAATACCGCATGATTGCCGATGGCCTCGTCCATTTCTCGCTCCACTACAAGCTGATGCCGTGGGACCATGCGGCCGGCGTGCTGATCCATCAGGAGGCGGGCGGCTTCTCGGCGCTCCTCGACGGCACGCCCTATGACGCCACCAAACACGATGGCGGCATCATCTCCGCGCCCGATCATGACACTTACGAGCTGATCCGCAGGGAACTGGTCGGCCAATGAACGCGCCCGCCGCCATCTTCGACCGGGTCCTGCTGACGGAACGGCTGCGGCGGAAACGCAAGGCCGAGCCAAACGTCCTTACACGGACGATCGGGGAAGAGCTGGTCGAGCGGCTGGGCTTCGTGACGAGAACCTTTGAGAACGTCTGCCTGATGGCGCCCGAGCCAGCCCACATCGCGGAACGGCTGATGTTGACGGGGAAGGTCAGGAACGTCAGCACCCGCGAATTCTCCGCCGACGACGATCTTGAACTGCCGCAGGCCGAATTCGATGGCTTGGTCAGCATCTTCGACCTGCAATCCTTCAACGACGTGGTTGGCGCACTGGTGCAGATGCGCCGCGCCCTGAAACCCGATGGCCTGCTGCTGGCCTGTCTCTTCGCGGGCGACAGCCTCACCGAACTGCGCCAGTCGTGGCTTGCCGCCGAAGCCGCGATCACCGGCGGCGCGAGCCCGCGCGTTGCCCCGATGATTGACATCCGCGAACTGGGCGGGCTGTTGCAGCGCGCCGGCCTCGCGCTTCCCGTCGCCGATCTCGACCGTACCATCGTGCGCTATCCCGATGCCGTGGCCCTGATCCATGAGATCCGCGAGTTGGGCCTCTCCAACATGCTGCATGGCCGTTCGCGGCAGCCCGTAACGAAGAAACTCTTTGGCGCTGCGATCGATCATTACCAGCAGAACTTCGCCGATGAGGACGGCCGCATCCGCGCCACCGTGGAGGTCGCATGGCTCACCGCATGGGCGCCGCATGAGAGCCAGCAGCAGCCGCTGAAGCCCGGCAGCGCCAGAATACGCCTGGCGGACGCGCTGAAGGTACCGGAGAGCAAGGCGTGAATGTCTTCTCCCCGCGAGAGCGGGGAGAAGAAAGGGGCCCGCCGCGCCAGCGGTGGGATAGTTGAGGGGCACCCGGGCTTTGCCGCAAACATGGCCCGGTCGCCCCTTTCCTCCCCCAACTGCGTTGGGTCCCCTTCCTCTCCCCTCTGACGAGGGGCGAGGACTTTAAAGCAGGTCGATCAGATGCGGGATGAGCGGAACATCCGCCGGCGGCATCGGGTAATCGCGGAGCCTCAAGGGCTTCACCCAGGCGATCTCCTGCCCCTCGGCGCCGATGACCTGCCCCTTCCAGCGCCGGCACACATAGAGCGGCATCAGCAGGTGAAAATTCTCGTAGGCATGGCTGGCGAAGGTCAGCGGTGCGAGACAGGACTCGGCGACGTCGATCGACAGTTCTTCCTTCAGCTCACGGATCAATGCCGCCTCGGGCCGCTCGCCGGTTTCAACCTTGCCGCCCGGAAATTCCCATAACCCCCCAAGCTGCTTGTCCATCGGCCGCTTCGACAGCAGCACGCGCCCATCGGCATCGACGAGCGCCACGGCGGCGACGAGGACGATCTTCATCTAGCTGCGGTAGGAGCCGTTGATGTCGATATAGGCATGCGTCAGGTCGCAGGTCCACACCCGCGCCCTGCCCTTGGCAACGCCCACATCCGCCTCGATCACGATGTCGCGGCCCTTCATGTGGGGCATGATCTCGGCTTCCTTATAGGCGGGATCGCGCATGCCGTTCTTCGCCACCGTAATGCCGCCGATCCTGATCTTCAGTTTGTCGCGGATCGCCTTCTCGCCGGCCTTGCCGATCGCCATGACGACGCGGCCCCAGTTGGCATCCTCGCCGGCGATCGCCGTCTTCACCAGCGGCGAATTGGCGACAGACATGGCAATCCGGTGCGCAGCCGTGTCGTTCTCAGCCCCGGTGATGGCGATCTCGATGAACTTCTCGGCACCTTCGCCGTCCTTCGCCACCTGATGCGCCAGATCCATGCACAGGGTATCGAGCGCCTTGGCAAAACCTTTCAGCCGCGCATCACCGGCCGACTTCAAAGCTTTCAGCGCCCCGCCCGCGGCACCGGTTGCAAACATCAGGACGGTGTCGGAAGTGGACGTATCGCCATCGACCGTGATGCAGTTGAAGGACGGGTTCACAGCCTTCACCAGCAGCTTCTGAAGGATTTTCGGCGGGATCGCGGCATCGGTGAAGATGAAGACCAGCATCGTCGCCATGTCGGGCGCGATCATGCCTGAGCCCTTGGCGATGCCGTTGATGGTCACGCGTCTACCGCCCAGCTTCGCCGTGATTGTCGAGGCCTTGGGGAAGGTGTCGGTCGTCATGATGGCCTTGGCCGCCGCAGCCCAGCGGTCGGGCTCGGCCTCGGCGGAGAGCTTTTGCAGCGCGCCCGTGATGAAGGCCGGGTTCAGCGGTTCGCCGATGACGCCGGTCGAGGCCTGGAAGATTTCGGTGGGCTTGCATTTCAGTAGCGCCGCGGCGGATTTGGCGACTGCCGTCACAGTGGCAACGCCCGCCTTGCCGGTGAAGGCATTGGCATTGCCGGCATTGATGACGACGGCCCGCGCCGTGCCGCCCTTGAGGCTGTCCACGCACCAGTCGACCGGTGCGGATCGCGATTTGGAGCGGGTGAAACATCCCGCCACCGTGGTGCCGGGCTCCATCACCGCCAGCAGGACATCCGGGCGGTTCTTGTAGCGGATGCCGGTTTCGGCCGCCGCCAGCCTCACGCCGGCAACCGGCGGAAGCTCGGGAAACGCCGCTGGCGCCAGCGGCGAAACCTTGTGTGCCATGAACAGCCCCCCTCGGACGTCCGTTACGTATTACTGCTGGATTTGCAGGTCGCCCTTGCCGCCGGTCGATTCCGGAATGACTTCGGCGGCTCCGCCGGTTTCCAGCGTCTTCTGCTGCTTTTCCTGGAAGGCCTTGGCAGCCTTGGCGGCATCCTCGGCATATTTCTTCAGGTCCTCGTCGACGATCTCGACCTTGGACGCGCCGCGGATCGAGGCCATCGTCTCGCCGACCTTCTTGCGCAACAGCACGTTGCGGATCGCCGACTTCACCTGGTCATAAGGCTGGGCCGCGCCCTGCTTGCGATCGTCGAGGCGGATGACGTGCCAGCCGAAATCGGTCTTCACCGGATTCGAGGTTTCGCCGACCTTGAGAGCAAAGGTTGCCTTCGAGAACTCAGGCACCATTTCCGGCTGCGTGAAATAGCCGAGGTCGCCGCCGTAATCCTTCGATCCATCGAGGCTGAACTGCTTGGCCAGATCCTCGAACTTCTCGCCCTTCGCCAGCCGGGCAAGAATGTCCTTGGCCTCCTGCTGGGTGCCGACGAGGATGTGGCGGGCGCGCACCCGCTCGGTCTGCTGCAGTTTCGCAGCTTCCTCGTCATAAGCGGCCTTCATTTCCTCTTCCGTCACCTGCGGGCGGATCTTCTGGAAGAAATAGGCGTCGCGCAGCGCCTTGGCCTGGTAGAGCGCCAGGCGCCGCTTGTATTCCTCGGTATCGGCAATGCCTTCCTTGACAGCGTATTGCGCCAGAAGGTGGCGTTCGATCAGGTATTCGACGACGAAGGGAAAGCGCAGCTTCGGCGGCAGATCCGGGAGCTGCCCGATGATGTCGTCGGTCGCCATCTGGACTTCCGAAACCTTGATCTCGTGCCCGTTGACGATGGCGACGACCTTGTCTTCCTTCGGCGCGTCCTGCGCCACGGCGAGCGGCATGGCTGCCAGCCCGAATATGGCAGCCGCAACCGATGTCTTCAGAATAGTCCGCGAGAACGACATAAAATCCACCGTTTCAAAGCCCCTTCGACCTGCCAGACCCGTGTTGCAGCGCTGCTCTTTGACCCTCAAAGAAGGCAAGAATAAGCCCCGTTTACCGGGCAATTGGCGGTCATTTCGCGGCGCACATTGGTCTTGTTGCACACTGCTTGCAAGGGGCGGGCCAGAGATTGAAAAGCCTGTTGCGCGGATGCAACACATTGAAATTGCGCGGAGATGGCCCCATCTGCCGATTTTGCCACCATGGCTGATTGCCCCCACGCCTCAACTTGACTAGAAAGCGCCCCGATAGAGGGGCGCCTGCCCCTCCCTGAAGGAACGAATCACATGTTCGGATTGCGCGGTATCGCCGCAAAGATTTTCGGCTCAAGCAATGACCGGAAGGTCTCGAAGTATCGCGGCAGCGTGGCGGAAATCAATGCACTGGAGGCGGAACTCTCCGCCCTCTCCGACGAGGCCCTGCGCGGCCGGACCGCGATGTTCCGCGAACAGCTGGCCAACGGCAAGACCCTCGACGACATCCTGGCCCCGGCCTTCGCCACCGTCCGCGAGGCCGGAAAGCGCGCGCTGGGCCAGCGCCACTTCGACGTCCAGCTGATCGGCGGCATGGTGCTGCACGAGGGCCGGATTGCCGAAATGAAGACCGGCGAAGGCAAGACGCTGGTCGCGACACTCCCCGTCTATCTCAATGCGCTGCTGGGCAAGGGCGTCCATGTCGTCACCGTCAACGACTACCTCGCCCGCCGCGACGCGAGCTGGATGGGCCAGGTCTATGGCTTCCTGGGACTGACGACGGGCGTCATCGTCCACGGCCTGTCCGACCAGGAGCGCCGTGCCGCCTATGCCTGCGACGTGACCTACGCCACCAACAACGAGCTGGGCTTCGACTATCTCCGCGACAACATGAAATATCATCTCGAAGAGATGGTGCAGCGCGGCCACCACTACGCGATCGTCGACGAAGTCGACTCGATCCTCATCGACGAGGCGCGCACTCCGCTCATCATTTCGGGGCCCGTCGACGACAAGTCCGACCTTTATAATCTGGTGAACCAGTATATTCCGGCACTCACCCCCGAGGATTACGAACTCGACGAGAAGCAGCGCTCCTGCACCCTGACCGAAAAGGGCAACATCCACTTGGAGCAGGTGCTGGGCGAGGCGGGCCTTCTGCGCGGCGACAATCTCTATGACGCCGAGAACGTGACAATCGTGCACCACATCCAGCAGGCGCTCCGCGCCCACAAGCTGTTCCAGCGCGACAAGGATTACATCGTCAAGGATGACGCCGTCGTCATCATCGACGAGTTCACCGGCCGCATGATGCCGGGGCGGCGCTATTCGGAAGGCCTGCACCAGGCACTCGAGGCCAAGGAACATGTGGCAATCCAGCCCGAGAACGTGACGCTCGCCTCGATCACCTTCCAGAATTATTTCCGCCTCTACGGGAAGCTCGCCGGCATGACCGGCACGGCGCTCACCGAGGCGGAAGAATTCATGGACATCTACAAGCTCGATGTTCTCGACATCCCGACCAACGTCCCCGTCGCCCGGAAGGACGAGGACGACCAGGTCTTCCGCACCGCGCGCGAGAAATACGCGGCAATCGTCGACATCATCGAGGAAGCCCGCGGCCGTGGCCAGCCGGTGCTGGTCGGCACGACGTCGATCGAGAAGTCCGAAGTGCTGGACGAGCTGTTGAAGGGCAAGAACATTCCGCACGCCGTGCTGAACGCGCGTTTCCACGAGCAGGAAGCGGCCATCGTCTCGCAGGCGGGCGTATCCGGGGCCGTCACGATCGCCACCAACATGGCCGGCCGCGGCACCGACATCAAGCTGGGCGGCAACCTCGAAATGCGGATCGCGACCGAGCTTGAAGGCATGCCGCAGGGGCCTGAGCGCGACCAGCGGATCGAGGCCATCAAGGCCGAGATCGAAGCCAACAAGCAGCAGGTTCTGGAAGCCGGCGGCCTCTTCGTCATCGGCACCGAGCGCCACGAGAGCCGCCGCATCGACAACCAGCTGCGCGGCCGCTCGGGCCGCCAGGGCGATCCTGGCCGCTCGCTGTTCTATCTCTCGCTCGAGGACGACCTGATGCGCATCTTCGGTTCCGAGCGCATGGACTCGATGCTGCAGAAGCTGGGGTTGAAGGAAGGCGAGGCGATCGTCCATCCCTGGATCAACAAGGCGCTGGAGAAGGCCCAGCAGAAGGTCGAAGCGCGCAACTTCGACATCCGCAAGAACCTGCTGAAATTCGACAACGTCATGAACGACCAGCGCAAGGTCATCTTCGAGCAGCGCATCGGCATCATGAAGGGCGAGGAGGTCGCCGAGACGGTCGACGACATGCGCCACAACGTGGTCAACGATCTCATCACCAAATTCATGCCGCCCAATTCCTATGCCGAGCAATGGGATGCGCCGGGCCTGCGCGAGCGCCTGCGCGAGGCGGTCGGCATCGATTTCCCCATTGAGGACTGGGTGAAGGAAGACGGCATCGCGGATGAGGAAATCCGCGAGCGCGTGATGAAGGCGGCAGACGATCTCTATGCCGCCAAGCGCGAGAAGTACGGCGCCGAAATCATGAGCCAGGTCGAGAAGACGTTTCTTCTCCGCATGCTGGACCAGCTGTGGCGCGATCATATCATCACCGTCGAGCAGCTGCGCCAGGTCATCCACCTGCGCGGTTACGGCCAGCGCGATCCGCTGAACGAATACAAGACCGAAGGCTATACGCTGTTCGAGAACATGGTGAACAAGCTGCGCGAGAACGTGACCGCGCAGGTGATGCGCGTCGAGGTGCAGATGCGCGATCCTTCCGAAGCCGGCGACGACGATGACCTCGACGATCTTCCCGACGAGGACGACCTCCCCTTCATGGAGGCCCACCACATCGACGCGACGACTGGCGAGGACGACGTGGGCGAAGGCGGCATGGTGCTGGTCGCCGACCGGCAGGACCAGGCGGCCGCAGCCGGCGGACCCGATCCCAAGGACCCATCGACCTGGGGCCGCGTGGCGCGCAACGACATGTGCCCCTGCGGTTCCGGCAAGCGCTACAAGCACTGCCACGGGGCCTATGCCTGAGGATCACGCCGCGCTTGTGTAGCTGATAACCCCCATCATGCCGGCGTTCATGTGATAGGCGTGGTGGCAGTGGAAGGCCCAGTTGCCGGGATTGTCGGCATCGAATGTCACCGTCACCGTCTGCATCGGCGGCACCAGCACGGTATCGCGGATGGCGCCGTCGATCGCCGTGTTGCCGATCGCCGTCACCTTGAAATAATGCCCGTGCAGATGCATGGGATGCGCCATGCCCGTCATGTTGTGCATCATCACTGAAATGCGCTCGCCCGCTCTCACCGTGAAGATCGTGTCATGCATCGAGGACTTGCCGTTGAGGCCCCAGACATAGTCAGCACCGCCTCCCGTCAGCATCAGCATCTCGGTGCGGTTGACGGGCTCGTCCGGCAATTGCGCCACGGCGCGGTAGATCAGTTCCTGTGACATATCGAGCGCTGGCAGCACCTCGCCCTCGGAGGCGAGGCGTGCAACCCGTCCTCCGGCTACCGCCAGGATGATGCCGGTGCGGGCATTGATCCCCTCGGGCCTGAACATCACGGGGAAAGCCCCGCCCTCGGCTGGAATCCGCAGCCGGATATCGGCGCGCTGGGCAATGGCGAGCGGGAATATCGACCCCTTCACCGGATAGATCGCATTGCCGTCGACGGCGATCAGTTCGCCCTCGATCTGGCCAAGATCGATCCACATGTTGCTGGCCGCCGCGCCATTGATGATGCGGAGCCGCACCTGCCCGCCCTTTTCCACTTTTACCACTTCGGGATCATCGAGCGTCCGGTCATTGGCGAGATAGGCATCATAGACGACGTCGTTCAGCATGGCCCCCGCCATGCCCGCCATCTGGTCCATGCCGGCCTCGCCGTGGTTCATCGCCGAGTGATCCATGGCATGTCCGGCATGGGCGCCGCCGCCACTCGTGAGTTCGGCGAGAATCTCCAAGGGATCGCGGAAGGTGAAGTCATGCAGCAGCACCACATGTTCCTGCTCGTCGAACAGGGGTTCCGCCGTTTCCCTGACGATCAGCGGCGCCGCCAGAAGCTGCTGCTCCTGCAGCCCGACATGCGAATGCATCCAGTGCGTGCCCGAGCGCGTGTTGGCGAAGTCGTAATCATGCGATTGTCCCGGCTTCAGCGGGTCCTGGCTCAGCATCGGCACGCCATCCTGGGCATTGGGTGGAGTCAGTCCGTGCCAGTGGATGAGCGTGTCCACATCCGACTCGTTGACAAGCCGCGTGCGGAAGCGCTCGTTCAGCATCAGTTCGAGGCCCGGCCTGCCGTCGGCGCCGGTGAGACCGAAGACGCTGGCGGCCTTGCCCTTGACCTCGATCGTCCGCTTCGACACTGTCAGCACGCGGAGCGGCTGTTCGGCGCGGAGCCTTGCGCCGAAGGCCGGCAGCATGGCGGCTCCGCCCAGTCCGGCAACAAATCCCCTGCGGCTCGTCTTCATCCGGAACGCTCCATATCCATGCGCTGTGCGGCTTAACCTTTAGCAAGTCCTAAAGGAACAAATTGAGGCGAACGCACGGCACGGCGTTAGCGAAATATTAGGGGGCGCCGCCTACTTGTGATTGCGCCAGACCAGAACACACGCAGGGTGCAATGAATTACAATTTGGCAAGACAGAAAACCGTACGGTTTTTCAAGTGTGAAAGCGGTACTGTGGCCGTCGAATATGTGGTCATGGCGGCAGCCATGTTCCTGGCGCTGATCCCGAGCTTTCTCTACGTGGCATCCGGAATCGGCGTCAAGTTCTCGACGATCAGCGACTATTTCGGCGGCTCCTGAGCCAATATTTCCGGAATCGCTAAAATCCTAGCGGTTCGATTCATCACCGCGCAACGTCCACGGCTTAGTTTCATGCCTGCCCGCCCATGTGAGGCCGGCGCGATGGAGCGTAATCCGGTGAACACGATCATCAATTCTATCAAGGTCTTCGCCGCTGACGATACCGGCGCGACTGCCATCGAGTATGCGCTGATTGCCTCCATTCTCGGTGTCGCGCTGCTGCCGGTGCTCAGCGACACGTCCTCGGGCATCGCCTCGCTCTATACCCGCGTCGAGGGCTATTTCGCCATCGTCAACGGCAGCTGACGGGCAGGCACTACAACCCTCGGCCGATCGCCAGGAACTTCTCGCGCCGCTGGGTGCGCAGCACGTCTCCCGAAACCCCCTCGAAGGCCTTGAAGGCGCGGGCGATCGCATCGCCGGTGGCCTGGATCGCATCTTCCCGGCCGCGGTGCGCGCCGCCCTTGGGCTCGGGGATGATCTCGTCGATGACGCCGAGCCGCTTGAGGTCCTGCGCGGTGATCTTCATGGCCGCCGCTGCATCCTTGGCACGCGCCGCATCCCGCCACAGGATCGAAGCCGCCCCTTCGGGCGAAATGACGCTGTAGATCGAATGCTCCAGCATCAGAACGACGTTTGCAGTCGCAATGGCGATGGCGCCGCCCGAGCCGCCCTCGCCGATGATGACCGATACGGTGGGAACGCCGAGCCCCAGGCAGCAATCGGTTGACCGGGCGATCGCTTCCGCCTGGCCGCGCTCTTCGGCATCGATGCCCGGATAGGCGCCGGCCGTGTCGACGAAGGTGATGACCGGAAGGCCAAAGCGGTCCGCCATTTCCATGAGCCGCACCGCCTTGCGGTAGCCTTCGGGCCGCGCCATGCCGAAATTGCGCTTGAGGCGCGACGTCGTGTCGTTGCCCTTTTCCTGGCCGATGACCATGACGGGGCTGCCCTCGAAGCGTCCAAGCCCGCCGACGACAGCGAAATCCTCGGCAAATTTCCGGTCACCCGCCATCGGAGTGAATTCGGTGACGAGCGCGCTGATATAGTCGACCGCATGCGGCCGCTCGGGGTGGCGCGCAACCTGTGCCTTCTGCCACGGATCGAGATTGAGATAGAGGTCGGACAGGCTCTTCGCGGCCTTCTTTTCCAGCGACTTCACCTCTTCGGCAATCGACACCGCCTTGTCGCCGGATGCAAGCGTGCGCAATTCCGCGATCTTGCCTTCGAGATCGGCAACCGGGGCTTCAAAGTCGAGATATGTGGGCATCTGGCCTCAAGTGTCTTTTTGATCGGGCGGAAACTGGCTGTCCACGCTTCGGAAGTCAACTTTTCTTGGAAGAGAGCGGATGGTGGGCCTCCACCACGTCGCGCAGGCGGTCGGACTGGATGTGGGTATAGATCTGGGTCGTCGAGATATCCGCATGCCCCAGCATCTGCTGCACCGCCCTCAGATCCGCCCCCCCGGCAAGCAGATGGCTGGCAAAACCGTGGCGCAGCACGTGGGGCGAGAGTCTGGCGGCATCAAGGCCGGCCTCGCGGCCCAGCGCCTTGAGTTCCAGCGCGAAATGCTGGCGCGTCAGGTGGCCTGCGGCACCCGACGATGGAAACAGCCAATTGGAGCCGCCGCCATCGCCAGCTGTCAGCACCTTCAGATAGTCTGAAAGAGCGCCGCGCGCTTCGCCGGAAACCGGCACCAGCCGTTCGCGCCCGCCCTTGCCCTTCACCAGGATGAAATCGCGCTCCGCCGTTGCCGCCCGCACCGTCAGGCCGACGAGTTCGGACACGCGCAGGCCCGTGGCATAGAGAAGCTCAAGAAGGCACAGGAGCCGCCACGCCTTCACCAGCGCCTTGCCCTTGGCCTTTGGGACGCGAGCCTTGGCGGTGGCGATGAGCGCCGCCACCTCCGCTTCGGAAATGACCTTGGGCAGCGGCCGGCCGGCGCGCGGGGATTCGATTGCGGTTGCCGGATTGTCGCCTGAAAGCCCGTCGCCATGGAGGAAGCGATGCAACTGGCGGATGGCTGACAGCTTCCGCGCCGCCGAACTCCGCGCCATGCCGGACGCCTCGAGACTGGCGAGATGGCTGCGGATATCCTCGGGCCCCGCCGACTTGAGGTCGCGGCTTTGGGCCGCCACATGCAGGCCATAGGCCTCGAGGTCGCGGCGGTAGGCGGCAAGCGTGTTGGCGGAAGCCCCGCGCTCTGCCGCCATCATTTCGAGAAAGCGCTCCACAAGCCTCGCGTTGCGGGAGGCCGGCGCCCCTTCACTTCTGGCGGAGCTTTTCACTGGACAGCGGCTTCACGATTTCGGTCTGCTCGGGCGGAAAATGCGCCAGCGCCCAGGCGCCGCCGTAAACCGCACCTCCCACGAACAGGATGACCAGTATGAACTTGAGTGTATCCGGCATTCCACCACCGTTGAATCATCGTTCTAGCGGGTAAGTGCTGCTTCGGAAAGCCTTTGCGGTGATGCCACTTCCCGCGATACAAGCAGCGTCAAGTTCGGGATTGATCGATGGCGCGCCGTTCTATCGCAAAGGAGGCCGAAGCCGTACGGCAACGATTGGGCACGCATCCCATCGTTCTCGTGGGGCTGATGGGGGCTGGAAAGACCAGCGTCGGCAGGCGGCTTGCCGAGAAGCTGGGCATTCCCTTCGTCGATGCCGACCATGAGATCGAGGCCGCGGCCGGAAAGTCGATCGCCGAGATCTTCGCCGATCATGGCGAGCCCTATTTCCGCGAGGGCGAGCGCCGCGTCATCCAGCGCCTGATCGGCAATGGCGCGCAGGTTCTGGCGACTGGCGGCGGCGCCTTCATGAACGACGAGACTCGCGCCCGCATCCAGGGTCATGGCATCTCGATCTGGCTCAAGGCCTCGCTGCCATTGCTGATGAAGCGCGTGCTGAAACGCCAGGACCGGCCGCTGCTCAAGACCGAGGATCCCGAAGCCGTGATGAAGGCCCTTATCGACAAGCGCTATCCCGTCTATGGACTGGCGGACATCACCGTCGAAAGCCGCGACGTGCAGCATGGCCAGATGGTGAATGACGTGATCCGCGCGCTGGCGCACTGGAATGGCTGGGACCAACTCAAAGATGGCTGACACCGAAACCTCCGAACGGCGCGAGACCGTACCTGTTGCGCTGGGTGACCGCAGTTACGACATCGCCATCGGCGAAGGCCTGCTGGCCCGGGCGGGCGAGATCGTGGCGCCGTTCCTCAAGCGGCCGATGACCGCGATCGTGACGGATGCGAACGTGGCCGCGGCACATCTTGCAACGCTCGAGCGCGCGCTGGCAGCGCATGGCATCCGCTCCACCGCCATCGTCATGCCGCCGGGCGAGGGCACGAAAAGCTTTCATCATCTGGCCGATCTCTGCGACCGGCTGCTGGCGGCAGGGATCGAACGGCGCGACCGCATCATCGCCTTCGGCGGCGGCGTCATCGGCGACCTTGCGGGCTTCGCGGCGGCGATCCTCAGGCGCGGCGTCGATTTCATCCAGATCCCGACCACACTTCTGTCGCAGGTTGATTCTTCCGTCGGCGGCAAGACCGGCATCAATTCCGCCCATGGCAAGAACCTGATCGGCGCCTTCCACCAGCCGCTGGCCGTCATCACCGACATCGCCCTCCTCAACACGCTGCCGAAGCGCGAACTGGCCTCGGGCTATGCCGAGGTCGCAAAATATGGGCTGCTGGGAGACGCCGGCTTCTTCGAATGGCTGGAAGGTGCGGCCCCCGCCATCATGCGTGGCGACAGCCAGGCGCGCATCCATGCCATCCGGAAATCCTGCGAGGCCAAGGCCCGCATCGTCGCCGAGGATGAAACCGAAACCGGAGTTCGCGCGCTGCTCAATCTTGGCCACACCTTCGGCCACGCGCTTGAATCGGCCACCGGTTATTCCAGCCGCCTGCTGCATGGCGAGGGCGTGGCGATCGGCATGGTGCAGGCCTTCCGCTTTTCCGAGCGCCAGAGGCTTTGCGCACCTGGCACCGCGGACCGAGTGGCAAAGCACCTGAAGAGCGTTGGCCTGCCGGTTCATGCCGCGCAGATTCCGGGGGAACTTCCCCCGCCCGCGACCCTTCTCGACATCATGCGTCAGGACAAGAAGGCGCAAGGCGGCCGCCTCACCTTCATTCTCGCCAGAGGCATCGGCGAGGCCTTCATTGCGAAGGACGTCGCCGACCATGACGTGCTTGACTTTCTTACGGAGGATCTTCGACAGCGATGAGTCTCGATCTCGGGTTCACGATCGCCGCAATTCTGTTTCTCCTGGTTCTTTCGGCATTTTTTTCCGGCTCTGAAACGGGCCTCACTGCCGTCTCCCGTGCGAGGCTCACCGAGCTGGAGCGGCGCGGAAGCGCCCGGGCGACGATGGCGCTGGCGCTGACCGCGACCCGCGAACGCCTGATCGGCGCACTGCTTCTCGGAAACAACGTCGTCAATATTTCGGCCTCCGCCCTGGCGACGGTGGCGCTCGTCCGCATCTTTGGCGATTCGGGGGCCTTTGTCGCCACCATCGCCATGACGGCCCTGGTGCTGATCTTCGGTGAAGTGCTGCCCAAGACCTATGCCATTGCCTATCCGGACCGCGTGGCATTGGCCGGCGCCCCCATCATCCGCGTGCTGGTCGCCGTGTTCGGCCCCGTCGTGATGCTGGTCGAATACATCGTCAAGAAGGTGCTGCGCGTCTTCGGCGTCGATATCGGCAATGCCGAGAACGTGCTCTCCGCCCATGAAGAGCTGCGCGGCGCCATCGACCTTCACCACAAGGAAGGGACCGTCGTTAAGAACGACCGCGACATGCTGGGCGGCATCCTGGCGATGCAGGATCTCGAAGTCTCCGACATCATGGTCCATCGCACGAGAATGACCATGATCGACGGCGGCGATGACCCCAGGGACATCGTCGCCATGGTGCTGAAGAGCGGCCACACCCGCATCCCCGTGTGGAAGGAAACGCCTGACAACATCATCGGCGTGCTGCATGCAAAGAATCTTTTCGCGGCCCTGCAGAAACACAATGGCGATGCATCGAAGGTCGACATCGAGGAGATTCTCTCGACCCCGTGGTTCGTGCCCGATACCCGCGCCATTCCCGACCAGCTCAATGCGTTCCTCAGGAAGAAGAGCCACTTCGCCATCGTCGTCGACGAATACGGCGAGGTGCAGGGACTGGTGACGCTTGAGGACATCATCGAGGAGATCGTCGGCGACATCAAGGACGAGCACGATGCCGTGGCCATGGGCGTGCGCCCGAAACCCGACGGGTCCTATCTCGTCGACGGCAGCGTGCCGATCCGCGACCTGAACCGCGCCTTCGACTGGAACCTGCCCGACGAAGAGGCCAATACGCTGGCGGGGCTGGTGATCCACGAGGCTCGGATGATTCCGGAGGTGGGCCAGGCCTTCAGCTTCCACGGCTTCCGCTTCGAGATCCTGAAGAAGCGCAAGCATCAGGTGACGGCGATTCGGGTGAGCGCATTGAAGCGCGACGGCGATGAAGCCTCGGGCGGTTGACCTCGTCATCATCGGTGCCAGCTTTGCTGGCCTGATCTGCGCCAGGACAGCAGCATTGCGCGGCCTGAAGACTGTCGTTATTGAGGCCAAGGAGGAACCGGGCGCGCGCATCCACACCACCGGCATTCTGGTAAAGGAGGCGGCGGATGAAGTTGACACGCCGCCGCAGTTCTCGCGTGCCATCCATGGCGTCAGGCTCTATTCGCCGTCCCTCAAGCACATCGACCTGTCGTCGCGCGACTACTACTTCCTGACCACCGATACCGCAGGCCTGATCCGCTGGTTTGCCGACGAGGCACGCCGCGCCGGCGCCGAAATCATCTGTGGACGGAAGTTCGAACGCTTTGCCCGCACGGAGAGAGGTTTCGATCTGCCGCAGTTCGATCTCTCCACCCGCTACCTGGTGGGCGCCGATGGCGCCCGCTCGACCGTGGCGAAGCTCTTCAACCTCGGCCGCAACGTGAAATTCCTGACCGGACTCGAGATCGAATACGAGGGCCTGCCGAAGGCCGATCCCGATCTCCTGCACTGCTTCCTCGATACCAGGCTGGCGCGCGGCTATCTCGCCTGGGTGGCGCCCGCACCCGGCTTCTTCCAGGTGGGCCTCGCAACGAATGACCGCGTGAAGCCAGACCTCAAGGCCTTCCTCAACCACACCGAAAGCGTGTTCGGCTACTCAGCCGCTCGCGTGAAGGAGCGCCGCAGCGGCCTCATTCCCTGCGGCGGGCCGGTCTCGCCTTTCGCTGCAAGAAACGTGCTGCTGATCGGCGATGCCGCGGGCCATGTCTCGCCGCTGACGGGAGGCGGCATCCGCCTTGCGTTCCGCTACGGGCGGCGCGCGGCGCAGCTGATCGCGGACCATCTCGAACGGCACGGGCCGCCGCCCGAACAGGTGCTGGCCCGCGAGTTGCCATCCTTCACGAAGAAGCTGGCGCTGCGCGCCGTGATGGATGCCGGGCCGCCCAACTGGATCTATGACTTGATCATCGGCACAGCGCCGATGCGCTGGTTCGCAAGGCAGGTCTATTTCCACCGCCGCAGCGGATCGCCTCCGGCCGGTCCGCCGTCAGAACCTGAACCATAGGATTGCCAGAAGAAACATGGCGTTCCGGCGACACTGCCTTCGGCAGTCAGGGCTTTGCCGCCGGCACCCAAGCTTCGATCACCAGTGCGTGAACGCGTTCGCGCAGTTCTTCTGCCAGCGCGGCATTCACCATGCGGTGCTGCTCGACGCGCGACTTGCCGCGGAAGGCTTCCGCCGTGATCCTGATCCTGAAGTGGCTCTCGCCATCGGGCCGCGCACCCGAATGCCCGATATGCTGGTGGGATTCATCGATCACCTCCAGCGCCGCAGGCGACAGACTTTGCCGGAGCTTTGCGGAGATTGTTTGTCCAACGGGTCCCAGTTGCGTCTCGGGTGTCATCTTGTCTCTCATCCACACCAGTGCTTGCTTGCCGCCGTCACTACCACCATAATTGCCCGCGATGAAACTCGATTCAAAATACTTCGACAAGATCCGCGTGAAGAAGCCTGGCGAGAAGCCGGTTGCCGAATCCAATCCGCAATGCGACTGGCCGGATTGCCCGCGCCCCGCCCGCCACAAGGCGCCCATGGGCCGTGGCCACGAGGGGAAATTCTACAACTACTGCACCGCCCATGTGCAGGAGTACAACAAGACCTACAATTATTTCGCCGGCATGAAGGACGACGAGATGGCGGATTTCCAGAAGGACTCCCGCTTGGGGCATCGTCCGACCTGGAAGCTTGGCCAGAACGCCACGGCAACCGCGTCGAGCGTGCGCCGCAAGGCCCAGCAGATGCGCTCCGATCCCTTCGGCCTCAATGGCGGCGCCGAGAAACAGCCGGGCCGCCACCCGACGGGCCGGGCGCTGCGCGGCACGGAACTGAAAGCGCTGCAGACACTTGGGCTTGACGATACGGCGACAGGCGAGCAGGTGAAAACCCAGTACAAGACACTGGTGAAACGCCTTCACCCCGATGCCAACGGCGGCAGCAGGGCGAATGAAGATACGTTGAAGTCGGTGATCCAGGCCTATGATCACCTGCGTTCCAGTGGGTTCTGCTAGGCGCCGTCCAAGCCTTGCCCTGCCCTGCCCGAACGTCTAAAACGCCCCGCGAACCCTGGAACATGAAGATCTCATAACATGAATGCAAAGGCCAATGGCGAGGCGAACGGCATGCCCGACATCAAGGTGTCGGTGAAGCAGCTTTTCGGTTTCGATTCCAATCTCGAAGTTCCCGCCTATTCCAAGACCTCGGAACATGTGCCGGACCTTGACGAGGATTACCTCTTCAACCGCGAGACGACGCTCGCCATTCTCGCGGGCTTTGCCTACAATCGCCGCGTGATGGTGACGGGCTATCACGGCACCGGCAAGTCGACCCATATCGAGCAGGTCGCGGCCCGCCTCAACTGGCCCTGCATCCGCATCAACCTCGACAGCCACATCAGCCGTATCGACCTGATCGGCAAGGATGCGATCGTGCTGCAGGATGGCAAGCAGGTCACCGAATTCCGCGAAGGCATCCTGCCCTGGGCCTATCAGCACAATGTGGCACTGGTCTTCGACGAATATGACGCCGGCCGCCCGGACGTGATGTTCGTGATCCAGCGCATCCTCGAATCTTCCGGCAAGCTCACGCTGCTCGACCAGTCGAAGGTCATCCGCCCGCACCAGGCGTTCAGGCTGTTCGCCACGGCCAACACCATCGGCCTTGGCGATACGACGGGCCTCTACCACGGCACGCAGCAGATCAACCAGGCGCAGATGGACCGCTGGTCGATCGTCACCGCGCTCAACTACCTGCCCCACGCGCAGGAAGTGGGTATCGTGCTGGCGAAGTCGAAGCACTACCAGCACGACAAGGGCCGCAAGATCATCTCGAACATGGTCCGCGTGGCAGATCTCACCCGCAACGCATTCATGCAGGGCGATATCTCGACTGTCATGAGCCCCCGCACCGTGCTCACCTGGGCGCAGAACGCCGAGATCTTCGGCGACGTGGGCTTCGCCTTCCGCGTCACCTTCCTCAACAAGTGCGATGAGCTGGAGCGCAGCGTCGTCGCCGAATTCTACCAGCGCTGCTTCGGCGAGGAACTGCCCGAATCCTCCGCCCACGTCGCAATCGCATAATCGATGAAGCGGGGTTGCCCAATGTCCTCGCCCCGCGAGAGCGGGGAGAGGAAGGGGACCCAAGCTTCAGCTTGGGGGAGGAGAGGGGCAACCGTGCTCTCCTTCAGGCAAAGTCCGGGTGCCCCTCCTCTCCCCGTTGCATTCGCAACGGGTCCCTTCTCCTCCCCGCTCGCGCGGGGCGGAGACAGTTGGAGCAAGTGCTGAAATGGCCGCTGACAAGGATTCACCGTCTGCCGAGTTCAAGCGCGTTCTGACGATCGCGATGAAGACGATTGCCGAGGACCCGGAGCTTTCCGTCGCCTTCGGCAACGAGGCTCCGGGGTTGTCTGGAAATCGCGCCAAGCTGCCGCAGGTGGCGAATGATCTGAAGGCGTCCGACATCGCCATCGTGCGAGGGCTATCCGATGCTTTCGCGCTGCGCGTGGCGAATCACAGCGACAAGGTCCACTCGCATTACCAGCCGCAGGGCAAGAACGCGCGCGCGGTGTTCGAGGCCGTCGAGGAAGCCCGGATCGAGGCGCTGGGCGCCAATGCCATGTCCGGCATGAAGAACAACTTGGCCGCCATGCTGGACGACCGCTATCGCAAGAAGGACGTCGCCCGCTACACCGACCGCAAGGACGCGCCCTTGGACGAGGCCGTGGCCCTTCTGGTGCGCGAGAAGCTGACCGGTGCCCTGCCCCCCGAGGGTGCCAGGACCATGGTCGACCTCTGGCGCCCGTGGATCGAGGAGAAGGCGCAGGCGCAGCTTGCCAATCTCGGCGACAGCATTCACGACCAGGCGGCCTTCGCCCGCATGTCGCGCGACATCATCGCGGCCCTCGACATGTCGGACGAGCTTGGCGATGACCCCGATCAGGCCGACCAGAGCGACGACAATCAGGAGCCGGAAGAAGAGTCGGGTGAGCGCCAGGAAACGCCCGAGGGCGAGGAGCAGGAAAGCTCCGAACAGTCCATGGAGGAAATGCAGGACGCCGAGGGCGAATCCGAAGCCGCCGAAATGGACGCCCGCCAGATGGACGTCGATGAGCAGCCCGACGATGAGGCAGGCGAGGAAGAGTCTGATGGTGAGGAGCCTTGGCGCCCGCAGCTTCCCTTCTCGTCGCTGTCGAACGAGGATTTCTACAAGGTCTTCACCAACCAGTTCGACGAGGAAATCTCGGCGGAAGATCTCTGCGACACGGAAGAGCTTACACGGCTCCGCAACTATCTCGACAAGCAGCTGGCAAGCCTTCAGGGCGTGGTGGCGCGGCTTGCCAACCGCCTGCAGCGCCGCCTGATGGCGCAGCAGAACCGCTCCTGGGACTTCGATCTCGAGGAAGGCGTGCTCGATGCCTCGCGGCTCACCCGTGTCGTCATCGACCCGATGCATCCCCTGTCCTTCAAGATGGAGCAGGACACCGAGTTCCGCGACACGGTGGTGACCCTGCTGCTCGACAATTCAGGCTCGATGCGCGGCCGCCCCATCACCGTTGCCGCAACCTGCGCCGATATTCTGGCCCGCACGCTGGAACGCTGCGGCGTGAAGGTCGAGATCCTCGGCTTCACGACAAGGGCGTGGAAGGGCGGACAGTCGCGCGAGAAGTGGCTCGCGTCGAACAAGCCGGCGAACCCCGGCCGCCTCAACGACCTCCGCCACATCATCTACAAGTCGGCCGACATGCCGTGGCGCCGCGCGCGCCGCAATTTGGGGCTGATGATGCGCGAGGGGCTTCTCAAGGAAAACATCGATGGCGAGGCGCTGATCTGGGCGCACAACCGCCTGCTGGGCCGCCAGGAGCAGCGCCGTATCCTCATGGTGATTTCGGATGGTGCGCCGGTTGATGATTCAACGCTCTCGGTCAACTCCGGAAACTATCTCGAAAAGCATCTCCGCCAGGTCATTATCGATATCGAGAACCGCTCGCCGGTCGAACTGATCGCCATCGGCATCGGCCACGACGTGACGCGCTACTACAAGCGCGCGGTGACGATCGTCGATGCCGAGGAGTTGGGCGGCGCGATGACCGAGAAGCTCGCGGAGCTTTTCGCCGAGAAGGCGAAGAAGGTCGAAAAGCGCGCGCCCGCGCGGCCGGCGAAGAAGCGCGCCACGGCGTGAGGGCCGGGCTTGCCGCCATCGCGCTGCTGGTGTCTGCGGGCAGCGTTGGCGCGGACGTGTTTTCGGTCACTGCCACGGCCATCTCGTCCTTTCACAATTTGAGTTCCAGCGACGACTTCGGCGCCTTCACCTTCCGTGGCGGGCTGACGCTCGAAAGCGGCACGAAGGATTTCGGAGGCCTTTCGGGATTGATCCTCGACAACAATTGCGAAGATCTTCTCGCCATCAGCGATCAGGGCAACTGGTTCACAGCGAAGCTGCACTACGAGAAGGGCGTGTTGTCCGGCATCGCGGACCCGAAGCTTTCGCCGATGCTGGACAGCAAGGGAAAGCGCCAACGCAACAAGGCCTGGTCGGACGCCGAGGCGATAGCGCCCCTGAACGATGGCAGGATCGGCATCGCCTACGAGCGCCGCGTGCGCTTTGGCGCATATGACATTGCGAGGAAAGGGCTGTCAGCCCCCTTCGAGGTCATCCCCCATCCGCCCGCCATTGACCGTGGGCCCGAGAACAGCGAGGTCGAGGCCTTCGGCCAGCTTGGCAATGGCCGCTACATCGCAATTGCCGAGCGCCAGCGCGACGGGAACGGCAACACGCGCGCCTGGATCTGGAGCGGCAATCGGGCCACCTCCTTCACGGTCGAGCGGTATGACAGCTACAACATCACCGATCTGGCCGTGATGCCGGACGGCTCGGTGCTGACGATGGAGCGAAGCTTCACCCGCACATCTCTGCCCGGCATGGTGGTGCGGCGTTTTTCGCCCGATGCCGTGCAGCAAGGGAGCCTGATAAGGCCGGAGCTTCTGCTGGAGGCCAGCGTGCCGCTCTACGCGATCGACAACATGGAAGGCATCGCCGTGTGCAAGCGTGACGGCGAAACCCGCGTCACGCTGCAGTCGGACAACAATTTCAACACGAGAATCCAGAGCACCCTGCTGCTGCAGTTCGCCTACAGGCCGTGAGTGGCTTCATGTTTTTCCAGGAACTGCTCGGCACTCAATAACCGCATGTCGTCCACCGCCTTTGCCAGCCTGTCATGCTCCCAGTCCCACCATGCCAGCGCGATGATCCGTGCACTGATCTCTGGCGGAAAGCGCCACTTCACGAACCGTGCCGGAACGCCGGCCACCATGGCATGGGGCTCGACATCCTTCGTCACCACCGCACCTGCGGCAATAACCGCGCCATGGCCGATCTTTACGCCCGGAAGAATGATGGCGCCATGCCCGATCCACACATCATGCCCGACCTCGACGGCGTCCGCGATGCGGGACTCCCGGAAACCCTTGTCGATCTTGGCGCCGACGAAGTATTCGTTTGGCCGGTAGGTGATCTTGTGCTGGCTGATACGTTCCATCGGGTGGTTCAGCGCATTGATCCGCACATCCGAAGCGATGGCGCAGAATTTTCCGATCGTTGAATAGATGACTTCGGCATGGCGCTCGACATAGGAATAATCACCAAGCGATGAGTCCCAGAACTGCACGCGCTCTTTCAACTCGGTGAAGCGCCCAAGCGTGGCATTACGAAGTGATACGGAACCATGCACGCGGGGTTCGCCATCGCGCGATGCAGTTGCGCTGTGTCGCCTGGGTTCGTCGCTGCCGGTCATCACGCCAGCCTAAAGCAAAAGCCGCCCTGTTTGGAGCGGCTTTGCAAATTCATCATCGGCCGTGAAGATCAGGCGGCGGCCTGGTCCTTCTGGGCTTCGACCTTCTTGGCGATCGAGCGCTTCAGCTTCAGCGCCTTGTCCGAGAGCTTCTCGTTGTCCTGCTTCAGCAGGAAGGCATCGAGGCCACCGACATGCTCGACCGACTTCAGCGCGATGGCCGAAATGCGCAAACGATAGGTGAGCCCCATCGCATCCGACATCAGGCTGACGTCGCACAGGTTCGGCATGAACCGGGTCTTGGTCTTGTTGTTCGCGTGGCTGACCTTGTTGCCAACCAGTGCGTTCTTTCCCGTTAACTCACAACGGCGGGCCATGGGTATCACTCCACAATAAGATTTGGGTCCGGACGGCGTTGAGCCCTCCGGCGCGGTTGCGGCGTCTATAGAAGGAGTGAGCGCGACGGTCAAGTCAATCGGATGCGAATGTCCCGTCGGCCCCGCAGATGCCGCCCGTTCCATTATGGGACGGCGAGGTTAACGCCTCACGTCTCGAACGGTACGATCATCCTGGCCGGGTGGAACGCTCTGGTGCATCCCCGAACGTCCGGCCACCATATATGGTGTGAACAAAACCGGAAAACGGCCGCTTCAGCGATTCGGGCACCCTCTGTTCCGGAAACGGAACGCTTTGTTAAGATTGGAAAGTTTCGATCTCTCAGGGACATTACACTTCCTCAACCAGCAATCGCAAAGGTTAACCCGAAACGGCCCTGAAAGCGCTCCGGCAACCTGTAAACCCCGAACTTGCACTCACCCCTTCCTTCGCTGTCTCCTGCAAATGCTGGGGAACAAACCCTGAATCGGCGTGAGTCAGCGATTCGGGCCAGCTTCGTTCTGCTTTGAATCCATTCCTTAACTCACTGGCCCAGAACGGGTCGAAACTGCTTGACCTTGCCATGCCCCCGTCCCAAGTGAAAAGAAGTATTGGTGACGCCCGCTTCTTTCATGCCGTCTGCAAAAACCGTGACCGCCGTGCTGGGGCCGACCAACACGGGCAAGACCCACCTCGCTGTGGAGCGCATGCTGGGTCATGGCGGCGGCATGATCGGCCTGCCGCTCCGCCTGCTGGCCCGTGAAATCTATGACCGCGTCAGGAAACGTGCCGGCGACGCCGCCGTGGCCCTCGTCACCGGCGAGGAAAAGATCATCCCCGCCCAGCCGCGCTACTGGGTCTGCACCGTCGAGGCGATGCCGTCGGATGTCGATGTGCCCTTTTTGGCCATCGATGAAGTCCAGCTCTGCGCCGATTTCGAGCGTGGCCACGTCTTCACCGACCGGGTGCTCAACCGCCGGGGGCGCGACGAGACGATGCTGCTGGGTGCCGCCACCATGCGCCCGATCCTCGAAAAGCTCATTCCCGGCACCACATTCGTGTCGCGCCCGCGCTTTTCGCAGCTTCTCTATGCCGGCCAGAAGAAGATCACCAGGCTCCCCGGCCGCACTGCCGTCGTCGCCTTCTCGGCCGACATGGTCTACGCAACGGCAGAGCTGATCCGCCGCCAGAGGGGCGGCGCCGCCGTCGTTCTGGGGGCCTTGTCGCCCCGCACCCGCAATGCCCAGATCGCCCTCTACCAGTCGGGCGACGTCGATTACATCGTCGCAACCGATGCGATCGGCATGGGCCTCAACATGGATGTCGACCATGTGGCCTTCGCCTCGACCCGCAAATTCGACGGCTTCCAGTACCGCCAGCTGAATCCGTCCGAACTGGGCCAGGTGGCGGGCCGCGCCGGCCGCTACATGAATGACGGCACCTTCGGAGTAACCGGCGAGGCCGATCCCTTCGAGCAGGAGATTGTCGAACGCCTCGAAAGCCACAACTTCGATCCGGTGCGGATGCTGCAGTGGCGCAACCGCGATCTCGATTTTGCCTCGCTGGACCGCCTGAAGCTTTCCCTCAACATGCTGCCGCAGTCGCAAGGTCTGACCCGCGCCCAGCCCAATGCCGATCTCTTGGCGCTCGAGGCGCTGGCCCGCGACCCCGCCACCCGCGATCTTGCTGTCGCCCGGCAGGATGTCGAACGCCTCTGGGAAGTCTGCCAGATTCCGGACTACCGGAATATTTCGAACTCGGAGCATGCCTCGATCGTTTCGAAGATCTATCAGTATCTCCAGACAGGTGATGGCGTGATCGACGAAGACTGGTTCGCACGGCAGTTGAAGTTCTGCGAGAACACGACGGGCGACCTCGATACGCTGTCGAACCGCATCTCGCATATCCGGACATGGACCTTTGTCGCTAACCGTCCTGACTGGCTTCAGGCGCCTCTCTATTGGCAATCTTATGCGAGAGAGATAGAGGACAAGCTGTCGGATGCCTTGCACGAGCGTCTGACACAGCGTTTTATCGACCGCCGCACCAGCGTGCTGATGAGGCGCCTGGCCCAGAAGGAAGAATTGATGTCGACTGTTGAGGAAGATGGCGCCATTCACGTCGAAGGCGAATATGTGGGCCGGATCAAGGGCTTTCTCTTTGTGCCGGACGGCACGGCGGAAGGTGCGGAGGCGCGTGCGCTGAAAGCGGCGGCCCTCTCGGCGGTCGCCGCCGAGATCACGGCCCGCGCCAAGGCGGTGTCCGCCTCTTCAGATACCGGCCTGAAGCTGACGCGCGACGGCCAGATCATCTGGAACCATGCCGCGGTCGGCAAGCTGGAGCCGGGTGCCACGCTCCTGAAGCCCCGTGCCACGGTGATTGCCGGCGACCAGCCGACCGGCCCCGACCGCGAGGAAGTGCAGGCGCGGCTGCAGAAGTTCGTGGACCGTCATATCGGATCAGCACTCGAACCCCTGCTCAAGCTCGAGGAGGCCGAGGGCCTGGAAGGGATCGCCCGCGGCATTGCCTTCCGGCTCGTCGAAACCCTGGGCGTTCTGCCGCGTGACCAGGTGATGGAGGAAGTGAAGTCGCTGAGCCAGGAAGATCGTGCGAAGCTGCGCGGCCTCGGCGTCCGCTTCGGGGCCTTCAATCTTTACATTCCGGCGCTCCTCAAGCCGGCGCCCACTGAACTCCGCCTCCTGCTGTGGGCCTTGCAGTTGCAGAAGGAGGGCAAGCTCGATCCCGCCAACCTGCCCCAGCCGCCGGGCCAGGGCCTGACGTCCGCTGCCTTCGACCGCTCGACGCCCAGGGGCTTCTATGGCGTTTGCGGTTACCGCATCTGCGGCAGCCGTGTGGTGCGCATCGACATGCTGGAACGCCTTGCCGACATGATCCGCGACCGCGTGTTCTGGCGCCCGCGCTTTCCCGAGGAGGCCCGGCCTGCCGGTTCGGTCGAAGGCGGCGGCTTCATGGTGGTGGCCGACATGATGTCGCTCGTCGGCTGCTCGGGCGAGGATTTCCTCGGAATCCTGAAAAGCCTCGACTACCGCATGCAGAAGAAGAAGGTGAAGCGTCCCGTCGCCGCCATGCCCGGAACGCCCACGCCGCAGGAAATCCCGGTGACGCCGCCGGAAGAAACCCCGCCCGCCCCGCCGCAGGAAGACCCGCCCGAAACGCCACCGGCACCACCCCTCGAACCCCCCGCCGAACCGGCGACCCCGCAGGAATTGCCACCCGCAACGCCCCAGATGGCGGCCGAAACGGGTGATGCGGCACCCGAAACCGCAGGAGAAATCGGCGAAGCGATCAGCGCCGAGGCCCCGGCCGCCAGCGAGGCACCGGCCGTGCCGATGGAAGAGGTCGAACTCGAAGTCTGGTGGCCGAAGGACACCGGCCCCTTCCGCCACCGTGCCGAAAAGCGCGAGCATACCCGCCGCCCGCCGCCGCGCAGTCAGCCCGTTGCCGAAGGTGCCGAGGCTGCTGCCGCGAAGCCCGAGGGCGAAGCTCGCCGTGACGTTCGCCCCCGCCGCGACCATCGTCAGAAGCGCGAGGACAGGCCCGAGATCCAAGGTGCGGATCGCCACGCCCGTGAGAACCAGCGCCCACCCCGGCGCGACGACCGCAAGCCGCCGTTCGGCGACAAGAAGCCCCGGTTTGAGAAGCCGCAATTCGAAAAGCCCAAATATGAGAAGCCCATGGACCCCAATTCCCCCTTCGCCGTGCTGGGGGCCCTGAAGGCCAAGCTTGCCGGAAAGTGACAGCAGCCGTCAGCGCCTCGACAAGTGGCTGTGGTTTGCCCGTGTGGTGAAGACGCGGGAGGCGGCGGCCTCGCTCGTGCAGCAGGGCCACGTCCGCCTCAACCGCAACAAGATTATCAAACCGGCCCATGACGTGAAACCGGGCGATGTGCTGACCATCGTCCTGAACACCCGGGTGCGCGTCCTGCATGTCGAGGCGATCGCGCCGCGGCGGGGGCCGGCCAGTGCCGCCCGCCTGCTCTATCAGGAGCCCGGCATGACGATTTCGGAGGGCCCTGCACCGCAAAAAGAGGATGCATCGGAGGATGGAAATTGCTAGATAACCGTTCGGTTTAAAGAACGGTTGATCCTCCATGACCTACATCGTCACTGACAACTGCATCAAGTGCAAGTATATGGATTGCGTGGAAGTTTGCCCCGTGGACTGTTTCTACGAGGGCGAAAACATGCTGGTGATCCATCCCGACGAATGCATCGATTGCGGCGTCTGCGAACCCGAATGCCCCGCCGATGCCATCAAGCCCGACACCGAGCCTGGCCTCGAATCCTGGTTGGCGCTCAACACCGAATACGCGTCGAAATGGCCGAACATCACCGCCAAGAAGGACGCGCCCGGTGACGCCAAGGAATTTGACGGCGTCGAAGGCAAGCTCGAAAAATTCTTCTCTCCCAACCCCGGCGAAGGCGACTGAGCAACAGCCGGTTCCGGCCGAACATGACCGCAGCGCGCGTCGGCCATGCAAGGTTCTAATTTAAATTAACCTTTTCCACTGCTTTCCTCCGTGTGCGGCGCAAGTTTCCGCCGTACACGGACATCTGGCCTTTAAAAATGCCTAAACTTGTGATATTAAAGTCACGATGAGTATGTAAACCGAATTGGATGACGGAGCCGGGCCGCAAAGCTCGGATTTTTTTCGCGCTAATGGCGGAAACCACGATCAGCGAACGGGGCTCGAGGGCGTCCTTCCGGTGGTTCACATGCGAGCGGCGAACTCTATAGGGCCATGACAAAAGCGTTGCGTACCCATGACGCGCCGCAAGTCCCCTATTTGCCGCATTCAAGGCGCATACTCCAACAGATTGGGCAAAGGCGAAGGACAAAATGACGAAAGCCAAGACGAAGACCGCAGCCACCAAGAAGCCCGCGGCCAAGGCCAAGACCAAGTCGGCCCCTAAGACAACTTCAAAACCCATAGCATCAACCAAGGCCAAGCCTTCGGCGGCGAAAACCTCAAAGGCGAAGACAACGAATTTGAAAACGTCACCCGTGAAGACCCCGGCCGCCAAGGCCACCGCCGCAAAGCCCGCTGCTGCCGTTAAGCCAGCTGCCCCCAAGGCCGCCGCCGCCGGGCAGGCCAAGCCTGCCGTGGCCGCGAAGCCTGCGGCTCCCAAGGCCGCCGCCGCGAAGCCCGCTCCCGAACTGCGCAAGGCTCCGGATGCAAAGCCCGCCGCTCCCGCGGCGCCGCAGCGCATGCAGGCCCCGCCGGCGCCCGCTGGCCGTCCGGCCATGTCGGGCCCGGTCGTCGGTACGCCGGCCGCCAAGAAGCTGGTGTTCAAGGTTGGCGAACTGGTGGTCTATCCCGCCCATGGCGTGGGCAAGATCATCATGATCGAGGAACAGGAAATCGCCGGCGCCAAGCTTGAACTCTATATCGTCGATTTCGAGAAGGAAAAGCTGCGCCTCAAGGTGCCGACCGGCCGCGCCGAGCAGAAGGGCATGCGCCGCCTGTCCGACAAGACCCAGGTCGAAGCCGCCCTCAAGGTGCTGAAGGGCCGCGCCCGCATCAAGCGCACCATGTGGTCAAGGCGTGCGCAGGAATATGATGCGAAGATCAACTCCGGCGACATCATGGCCGTGGCCGAGGTCGTGCGCGATCTCTACCGCTCCGAACGCCAGCCCGAGCAGTCCTATTCCGAGCGCCAGCTCTTCGAGCAGGCCCTCGACCGCATGGCCCGCGAAATCGCCGCCGTGAAGAAGATGGACGACGATCAGGCGATCAAGGAACTCGAGGATTACCTCTCGAAGAACGCCCGCCGCACCCCCGTCGCCGGCGAAAAGGCCGAAGACGAGGTTCCCGCCGAGGAAGCTGCATAGGCTTCTCCGCACATGTGATCGAAACGGCCCGGTGGCGACGCCGGGCCTTTTCTTTTTCAAGCCATCCGATCTATAAGGTGCTTCGCGTCAGTCCCGGTAGCTCAGCAGGATAGAGCACAGGTTTCCTAAACCTGGGGTCAGGGGTTCGAATCCCTTCCGGGACGCCATCCTTTTCAGGGTCCATACCGGAGACATGGGTGACACTTCCCTGCCTCTTGGGGAAGCTCCGGCGTGGCCTTGTACGCGTCACGCATTCCATGTTACGCCCCGGCCACTTCGCAATGTTTTGAGGTGGATTGAAGAATGGCAAAGCGCATCGTTTTTACCGGCGGCTCGGGCAAGGCTGGAAAGCATGTCGTGCCGTGGCTGCAGGCGAAGGGCTATGACATCCTGAACCTCGACCTGAAACCGCTCGATTGCCCGGGCGTGAACACGCTCATCACCGATGTCACCGATTCCGGCCAGGTCTTCAACGCGCTGACCATGCATCATGGTTTCGAAGGCTATGACCGGGGCAAGGTACCTGCCGCGCCGGATGCCGTCATTCATTTTGCCGCCGTGCCGCGCGTGCTGATCAATCCTGACAACACGACCTATCAGGTCAACGTGATGTCGACTTACAATGTCATCGAGGCGGCAGCGAAGCTCGGCGTCCGCAAGGTGATCATCGCATCGAGCGAGACAACTTATGGCGTGTGCTTCGCGGAAGGCGACAAGGACTATCATCATTTCCCGCTGGAGGAAGACTACGACATCGACCCGATGGACAGTTACGGCCTCTCGAAGCTCCTCAACGAGAAGACGGCGAAAGCCTTCGCCATGCGCTACGGGATCGACATCTATGCGCTTCGCATCGGCAACGTGATCGAGCCGCATGAATACCCGATGTTCAGGGGCTTCCTCGAAAACCCGATGAGCCGCAAGCGCAATGCCTGGAGCTATATCGACGCGCGGGACTTAGGCCAGATCTGCCACCTGTGCATCGAGAAGGACGGCCTGGGCTTCCAGGTCTTCAATGCGGTGAACGACACGATCACGACGAAGGAAGACACCGCCACCTTCCTGAAAAAATACGTTCCCCAGATTCCGCTGAAGCGCGAGATGAAGGGCAACGAGGCGCCGCTGTCGAACGCCAAGATTCGGGAAGTGCTGGGCTTCCGGGAAGAACACGACTGGCGGAAATATATCTGAGGCGGTCCATGGCGCTTACCTTCACGCCGCTTGTCGAAACGCTTCCCTCCTCCGTGCCCTTCGTCGGGCCGGAGGCGCTGGAACGCCGCACCGGCATCAGGTTCCGGGCGCGCATCGGCGCCAATGAAAGCGTGTTCGGGCCATCGCCGAAGGTTATTGATGCAATCGCACAGGCAGCCTGCGAGGCCTGGCAATATTGCGACCCCGAGAACCACGATCTGAAAGCCGCACTTGCCGCACATCTCGGCGTGAAGCCCGAGAATGTCATGGTGGGCGAAGGCATCGACGGGCTGTTCGGGCTTGCCGTGCGGCTCTTCGTCGAGCCGGGTGTCACGGTTACAACGTCGCTCGGCGCCTATCCCACCTTCAATTTTCATGTGCATGGATGCGGCGGCAGGCTCGTCACTACGCCTTATGTGGATGACCGGGAAGACATCGCCTCGCTGCTCGATCTGGCACGGCGAGAGAAATCGCGGCTGCTCTATTTCGCCAACCCTGACAATCCGATGGGAAGCTGGTGGAGCGGCGATCAGGTTCAGGAGATGATCGACAACCTGCCCGCTGACGCACTGCTGATGCTTGATGAAGCCTATGGCGAATTCGCGCCCGATGGCACGCTGCCGCCGCTCGATGTCTCGAACCCCAGCGTGCTGCGCTTCCGCACCTTCTCGAAGGCCTATGGCATGGCAGGCATGCGGCTTGGCTACTGCATCGGCCATGCGGAACTGATCAAGGCCTTCGACAAGATCAGAAACCATTTCGGCGTCACCCGCCTCGGCCAGGCGGCGGGGCTTGCGGCCTTGGCCGATCAGGATCATCTCGCCGATGTGGTGGCAAAGGTTGCCGCAGCGCGTGAGGAGATTGCGCGTGTCGCCACATCGACTGGCCTGAAGCCATTGCCGTCGGCCACCAATTTCGTTGCCATTGATTGCGGCCGCGATGGTGCTTATGCGAAGCGCGTTCTCGATGCGCTGGTGGCGCGCGGCGTCTTCATCCGCATGCCCGGCGTGGCGCCGCTCAATCGCTGCATCCGTGTAACGGCCGGAACGCCCGCCGATCTCGCGATTCTGGCGGAGGAATTGCCAGTGGCTCTCGCCTCATCCTCCCTCGCATAGCGGAGAAGGTGGCGCGAAGCGCCGGAGGGGAGGTCCTGACCCCACCCGCCTCACTTACGCTCGGCACCCTCCCCGCTTTGCGAGGAGGGACAAATAATGCGGGGGACAATGACCCGCGCATCATTCCCCGATCTTGTCGAGACTTACTTCGCCGCGAGCTTGGCGGCGATCGCCGCCACATGCTTGCCCTGGTACTTCGCGCCGTCGAGTTCGTGCTGCGCGGGTTGGCGGCTGCCATCGGCTGCAGTGATAGTCGAGGCGCCATAGGGCGAACCGCCGCGGATTTCATCGACGCCCGATTGGCCAGCCCAGCTATAGGGGAGCCCCACGATCACCATGCCATGATGCAGCATGACGGTGTGCATCGAGAGAATGGTCGATTCCTGCCCGCCATGCTGGGTCGCGGATGACGTCATCGCCGCACCCACCTTGCCGACCAGCGCGCCCTTGGCCCAGAGGCCTCCGGTCTGGTCGAGGAAGTTCTTCAATTGCGCCGTCATCATGCCGTACCGCGTGCCGGATCCGAGGATCACGGCGTCATAGTCAGCCAGTTCTTCCGGCTTGGCGATCGGCGCCTTCTGGTCGAGCTTGTAGTGCGCGGCTTTGGCAACTTCATCAGGCACCAGTTCGGGCACCCGCTTCACGGTCACTTCCGCGCCGGCTTCTCTGGCGCCTTCGGCGGCGGCATAGGCCATCTGCTCCATATGGCCCCAGGCGGAATAATAAAGCACGAGAACTTTTGTCATCGGATTTTCCTTTAGTGCTGCGCGTTGATGAGATCGTTGAGGTCGAGGCGATGGGTGACCATCGCGAGGCTGCCGTCTGCGTTACGGGGCCAGGCCGCTTCCGGCTTGTCCCAGTAGAGTTCGATGCCGTTCTGGTCGGGATCGCGCAGGTAGAGCGCTTCCGAAACGCCGTGGTCGGACGCGCCGTCGAGCTGGATGTTGTTGGCCACCAGCCGCTTCAAAGCGTCTGCGAGATCGGCGCGCTCGGGATAGAGGATGGCGACGTGAAACAGCCCGGTCGTCCCTTTGGGCGGCGGCGATCCACCCTCGCTTTCCCAGGTGTTGAGCCCGATGTGATGATGATAGCCGCCAGCCGAGATGAAGGCAGCCTGCGGGCCATAGCGCTGCTGCAGTTCGAAGCCGAGCACACCGACATAGAAATCGAGCGCCCGCTGGATATTGGATACCTTGAGATGAACGTGGCCAATGCGGGTTCCGGCGGCAATCGGCTGAGAGGCGGCCATGGCAATACCTTTATGTAACGTCATTTGTTACGGATATAGCTTTGGTTCGATCAATGTGCAAGTCCAAACCTTCGATCAAGACGAAAGTTGCCATGGCCGAGTGCAAAAAGAGGTGGATGAGAAGCAGCCAATCTGGCGATCGAGCCTTGTAATCGGCAGGCGGCTTCCGCAATAAGGACCCCTGTAAAGAGGAGAGTTTCGATGACCGGCAATTCGGCCCCCAAGAATCTTGTTGTCGTCAATCATCCCCTCGTCCTCCACAAGCTCACCCTGATGCGCGACAAGAACACGCCCTCGGCGGTGTTCCGCCAGCTCTTGCGCGAAATCAGCCTGCTTCTGGCCTATGAGGTGGCCCGCGACCTGCCGATGACCATGCAGACCATCGAAACGCCTTTGGCCGAGATGGAAGCGCCGATCCTCAAGGGCAAGAAGCTGGTGATCGTCTCGATCCTTCGCGCCGGCAACGGGTTGCTCGAGGGCATGCTGGACCTGATGCCGTCGGCCCGCATCGGCCACATCGGCCTCTACCGCGACCCGGTCACCCTTCAGCCGGTCGAATATTACTTCAAGGTTCCGACAGATATCGACGAGCGCCCGGTGATCGTGGTCGACCCCATGCTGGCCACCGGAAATTCGATTGCCTATGCCATCAAGCGCCTGAAGGAAAAGGGAGCGAGGGATGTCCGCCTCGTGTGCCTTCTCTCCGCACCCGAGGGCATCAAGCGCGTCTCGGAAGAGCATCCGGACGTGCCGATCTACACTGCCGCCATCGACAGTCACCTCAATGATCACGGTTACATCGTTCCGGGCCTCGGCGATGCCGGCGACCGGATGTTCGGCACCAAGTGACGGCCCCAACCTTCCGTTAACCATAGCGGGATGAACCGTTAACCGGTCACCAATTGCAAACCTTATCGCCGCTAACCTGACCCCCGGTGGATTTGGGTTTGGAAGTGATGATGAAACAGCATGCCGCAGCCGTTGCAGGCACACAGCGCAAGCATTTGCGCATGCCCGATGGTGCGCGTCCGAAGCTATTGCTGGCTGAGGATTCAGACCCCGTGCGGATCGTCACCGCCGCCATGCTGAAGGGCATGGGCTGCGATGTGGAAGCCGTCATCCATGGCGAGCATGCCGTGAAATCGGCCGCCGAAACCCGCTTCGACGTGATCGTCCTCGATATCGAGATGCCGATCATGGACGGCATCACCGCTGCCCGCTCGATCCGCCGGATGGGCGGCATCGCCAGCGCCACACCGCTGATGGCGCTTTCGGCCTTTCTCGCCGATTCGGTCCGCACCGGGCACTGGCGCGACACCTTCGACATCGCGCTGCCGAAGCCCGCGAACCGCAATGAGCTGCATGACGCGGTGAAGTCTGCCCTGCTCTGGCAGCAGCCCGAAGCCCGAACCGAAACCGTGCTGCCGCCGGTTCTGGACGAGCGCGGCCACGCAGAACTGCGCACCGGCATTACCGAAACTGTCTGGCATCAGCTGTCCGAGGTGGCCCTCCGCGACATCGAGGTCTGCATCAACCAGCTCGAACGGATCGCATCTGGCAAGCAGGACGGCGCCATCCTGATCTTCGCCACCAAGCTTTGCAACCTTGGCCGCACCTTTGCAGCGCCCCGCCTCGTCTGGGCCGCGCAGGCGGTCCAGCATGCCAGCTCCGAAGACATGCGCCACGCGGCTCTTCAGGATCTTCTGGTATCGGCCCGTCTTACCCTCGGCGCGCTCTCGGGCTGAATAGCCCGGTTCAAAAAGGCAAAGGGCGGGAAAATCCCGCCCTCTCTGCAAATTCCGGCTTCCGTCGAAATTCAGGTGGCTTGCGCCGGCTTCTCGCTGAGCTGGTTTTCAAGCGACTTCATCATGTGAAGGAACTCGTTCAGCTCCGGGCTGAGCACCACCTTGCGGCGCTCCTTGGTCTGTCGTTGGTCGGGTTGGGCCTTGGCCATGTCTTCCACCTTGTGTCCTGCCTTCCATCATACTGCATCGAACTTAAGAGCACCCTAAATCCAGGCACTTGAACCGTGCCGGAATGCTCCGTTCATTCCCCATTCATGCAATTCCGGGCGCAACATGGCTGTGCTGTGCGGCACACAATGGGCCTCATCCGGGCATCATTGCGGCATGGTGAACGAAGTCTTTCGCTGTGGCTTCAAGGCCTCACAGAAAAGTGTAATGGAATAGGGCACTCATTTGTGGCGTAGAATGATATGGGTAAAAACCCAGAACTCAGACCGGAGGAGACGATGATCTTGGGCAATGCGATTTGGAAGATTGTAGCGGCTGGCACGCTTGTGCTGGGCATCGGCGCGGGCGCGGCGCTTGCGGAAACTGCCGAGGAAGCGATCAAGGCCCGGCAGGCCTGCATGAAGGCCAATGGCGCCATGATGGGCGTCATGGTCCCCATCATCAAGGGCGAGAAGCCCTATGACAAGGCGGCAATCGACGCGGCAATCGCAGCCGAAGGTACTGCCTGCGCCGGCTGGGCCAACTGGTGGGGCGAAGATACCAAGCCCGGCGGTGCCGTCGAGACCTGGGCCAAGGAAGAAATCTGGACCGACAAGGCCGGCTTCGAAGCCGCCGGCATGGCCTATGGCAAGGCTTCCGAAGGCGTGAAGGCCTCGACCGACGAAGCCTCATTCAAGGCTGCCTTCCCGGCGCTTGGCGAATCCTGCGGCGGCTGCCACGAGAAGTTCCGCCGTCCGAAGGGCTAGGCCCTGAGACTGTTTTCAAAACGCAACATTACGGTCCTGGCACTGCTCGCGGTGCTGGGACTGGCCGTTTTATGGCTTTTGAGCGCGCCCCGCCCGCTTAGCCTTGCCGACATTCCGGCCCACACGCCGGACCTCGCAAACGGCGAAAAGCTCTACAATGCCTCCGGCTGCCGCTCTTGCCATCTGCCGGGGCCTGACCTGAAGGACGTCAATGCCGAGTTGCCTGCCGGCGGCAAGCCGCTGAAGACGCCGGTTGGCACCTTCTATCCGCCGAACCTGACGCCCGACCCCGAAACCGGCCTCGGCAACTGGACGGATCTCGAATTCGTCAACGCCGTGCAGCGCGGCATCTCGCCCGAAGGCGCACATTACATCCCTGCTTTCCCCTTTACCTCCTATGCCGCCATGCGCACCGAGGACGTTCTCGACATCCGCGCCTATCTGGCAACCCTTGCTCCCGTAAGTTCGCCCGAACGCGCCGCCGACGTTCCGCTGGCCTTCATCGTCCGCCGCGGCATCGGCTTGTGGAAATGGATCGGCCTCGACACCGCGAAATGGCAGCCCGACCCTGCCCAGAGCGAGACCTGGAATCGCGGCTCCTACCTCGTGAACGGCCCCGGCCATTGCGCCGAGTGCCACACGCCGCGCAACATCGCCATGGCGCGCAACAATTCCCAGGCCTTTGCCGGCGGTCCTCACCCCGAAGGCGATGGCCGCGTACCGAGCCTTCGCGGCCTGATCGAGCGCGGCCGCTACAAGGATGCAAAGGATATCGCCTCTGCCCTGCAGTTCGGCGAGATGCTGGGCTACGACAAGGTATCGTCCGGCGGCATGGGCCAGGTGCAGAAGAACATCTCGAAGCTGCCCGAGGCCGACATTCTGGCGATCGGCGAATATCTCGCTAGCCTGAAATAGGCACGGCGAGGCCTGAATCTTCCATCCAGTGGGTGATGGCGGCAGCCACCTCGTCCGGGTATTCGAGCGTCGGGAAATGCCCGCATTCGGCAATCTCGACATAGCGGCCCTTCTGCACGGCCGTTGACAGCGTCAAGCCGTCTGCGGCGGGCGAGAACTCGTCATGCGTGCCCCAGATCATCAGCGCCGGACAAGCGATCTCATGAAGCCTCGGGCGAAGGTCGATGCGTTTGGCGAGCGCATCCGACTGCCGCGCCATCAGCTCTTCGCCCTGTGTGCGGCACATCTCGATGAAGGCCTCGCGCGTGGCAGCACCTTGGGGGCCGGGAGGATGCGAGATGATGTCGCCCATCTCGGTGATGACCTGCTCGAATTCGCCGCCGCGCAACCGTTCCGACCGCCGCCGCCCGGCGCGCGCATCGGCAACCGGCCCCGGCCCCGCGCCGATGACGATGAGGCCCTGCAGCCGTTCCGGCGCCGTCAGCGCCAGTTCCATTGCCACGCGCCCGCCAAAGGAGGTGCCGAGGATTGCGAATTTTTCCGGCGCCTGGGCCAAAACCTGTTCGACACAGGCTTCGAAACTGTCGTGGTCCGGAATGATGGTGGAGGCCAGCACGTTCGAGGGCAGCAGCGGCGCAATGCCGGCATAAAGGCGCTCGTCGCAGCCCAGGGCCGGAATCATGATGAGATTTGTCATCGCGCCATTTTGCACCGGCGCGGCGCGGCTGGCCAGAGTAGAGATTGCAACCGGCGGTGGGCGAGCTAGAGTGATCCCATGCGCTGGATCGTCTTTCTCCTTCTGCTCCTTGCGCCGCTTGTGGCTGCGGCGGCCCCGCCGCCCGCCAGCCCGTTTCTGGCGATCGATCCCGGACTTCACACCGGCACGATACGGGCGATCGATGCCAGCGCCGATGGCAGCCTGATCGCCACGGCATCGGAAGACAAGACGGTCCGGCTATGGAGCGTGACGGAGAAGCGCCTGCTCAGGACGTTCCGCCTGCCGCAGTCAGCCGGCGAAGGCGGAAGGGCCTATGCGGTGGCGCTCTCGCCCGATGGCCGTATCCTTGCGGCGGGCGGCCTCGACGCCGACCACGAAATCAACCGCCAGGGCGGATATGTCTATCTCTTCGATACGATCAGTGGGCGGATCATCTCGCGGCTGGGTCCGGTGGCGGATGCCGTCTACATTCTCGATTTCTCGGGCGACGGAAAGCAGCTGGCCGCGGGGCTGGCCAATGGCGCCGGCATCTTGCTGTGGGAGGCCCCCTTCACCGGCACAGCCCTTCAGGACCAGACCATCGGCGGAAGCCTGACCGACCTTGCCTTCGATCCCGCCGGAACGCTTTATGCGGCGGCAGAGGACGGTATGCTGCGCATCTACGGCAAGGACCTTCAGTCCTTGGCACGCATGGCGCTGCCGGGCGGCGGCATTGCCGGCAGCCTGTCGATCTCGCCCGGCGGCACGCTGCTGGCGATCGGCTACAAGGACCGCGCCGCGATCGACATTGTCTCGCTCAGCCAGCAGCGCATCGTCCACAGCGTCGACACCGGCTTCGTCACGCGCGGCAACCTCGCCAAGGTAGCGTGGTCGGGCGATGGCCGGACGCTCTATGCCACCGGCACCTTCTTCATCAATGACCCCGATCCCTTCCTGATCTTCGCCCTGCCCGACGAGGGCCGCGGGGCACCGGAACTGGTCGGCGACACGATGGGCAGCGTCATGGACATGGTGACGCTGCCGGGCGCAGGCGCCGCCTTTGCCAGTGCCTTGCCTGAAGTCGGCCTGCTGGGGAATGAGAACACCCGACTGGGGCCTGCCAATGCCAACATGACCGAAAAACTCGGCAGGGAATTCCAGCTCGCAGCCGATGGGCAGAGCGTGTGGTTCGGCCTCGATGTCGGCGCGAAGGACCCGTGGCTCTTCGATGCGGCAAATCTCACTTTCAAGTCCTTGGCCTCTCCGCCGCAAGATTTCTCCGGCCCGGATACGGCATCATTGCCTCTCCAAAACTGGGAGGACACCGATCAGCCGACGCTGGGCGGCGTTCCCCTGCCCTTGCGGCCCGGCGACCAATCGCATGCGGCGGCCATCGTTCCCGGCGCCAGGGGCGTTATCGTCGGATCGGGTTGGGGCCTGACGCGCTTCGACACGGCAGGCGGCATCCTGTGGCGGGCGAGAACCTATGGCACATGCTGGGGCGTCAATGTCTCGGCTGACGGCAAGCTGGTGATTGCCGCCTATGATGACGGCACATTGCGCTGGTATCGCAGCGAGAATGGCCAGGAGCTCCTGAGCTTCTACGTCCATGTTCCCACGAAGCGCTGGATCGCCTGGACTCCGTCCGGCTATTATTCCGCCGCGCCGGGAGCCGAGGACCTGATCGGCTGGCATGTGAACGGCAAGAGCTGGACCGATGCGCCGGTCTATTATCCGGCCTCCCGCTTCCGCGACCACTTCTACCGCCCCGATGTCGTGGCGCTGGCACTTGCCGTCCGCGACGAGGCGAAGGCTGTGGCGGAAGCCGACCAACTGGCCGCCCGCAAGGCCGAGCCTGCAGTGGTCGAGGACATGCTGCCGGCGACAGTCGAAATTCTGGCCGCGACCCGCGAGATCGAGACGAGCACCCCGGAAATCGCCATAACCTATCGTCTTTCCTCGCCGGCCGGGCGGGAGATTACCCGCGTCGAGCTGCGGATCGACGACCGTCCCGCGGCGACACGCGGCGTGGCGCAGGATGAAACCGCCTATCCCGTGGATGAGGAGCTTTCGCTTCAGGTGAAGCTGCCGAAGCGCGATTCGGTTCTGAGCCTCATCGCCTATATCGGCGACCAGCCGGGGCCTTCGGCCTCGGTTCAGGTCCGGTGGCGGGGGCCGGGCGATGAAACGGCGCGGCATGATCTTCACGCGCTGCTGATCGGCGTCAGCCAGTATCAGAACGAGGCGATGCGGCTGGGCTATGCGGCGAAAGACGCGCAGGACCTGGCGGCCAAGCTGCAGAACCAGGCCGGCACCTTCTACAATGCGGTCAATGTCGAGGTGCTGGCCGATGCGCAGGCAACGAAGAGTGCCGTCGAAAAGCAGCTGACGCTGCTGAAGAAGCGCGCCAGGCCGGATGACACGGTGCTGGTCTTCTTGGCCGGTCACGGCATGACCTCGGCCGCCTTCGACTTCTATTTCCTGGCCACCGATTCCGACATGGATCAGGACCTGCTTGAGGCGACCGCCGTCGACGGGCGGCTCATCCGCAAGATCCTCGGCAGCCTGCCGGGCCGCGTCGTGCTGATGATGGATACCTGCCGCTCGGGCGCAGGGATCGAAGGTGCGGTGGACATGAGCCGCGCCGCCAACGACATGGCCCAGGAGAATGCCGGCATCGTCATGTTCGCCTCTGCTCAGGGGCGCGAGGATTCGCTCGAAACCGCCGAATGGCAGAACGGCGCCTTCACCGAGGCGCTGCTCTCGATCCTCGATGATCCGCAGATCTATGGCGGCGATGGAAGGCTCTCGATCCCGGAGCTCGAGGAGGCGGTCACGGTGCGGGTCTCCGAACTGACCAATGGCCGCCAGAATGCCGGCATGACGAAATATGGCGCCAGCCCGCGCTTCTTCATCGCCGGCCTCGGGCCAAAGCCATAGCATGGCAGCCTCCCATTCGCCGAACAGCATTGAGGCTTGCAACATTTGCCGGTTGGCTGGCATAGAAATCCGCGCACACAAGGGGACATCGCCGTGAAATCTCTCGACAAGAAGCTGAAGACCATCGCCTCGGGCAAGTACAAGCCCGCTGATTTCATCCTCGCCGATGCCAAGGACCCGGAATATGCCTTCGGCTGCCGCGGCACCGGGGCTGTCGACTATCTCGACCAGTCCGGCCCGCACCGCACGGTGAACCAGTTCCGCGACCAGATCCGCAGCATCGTCAAGCAGAAGCAGATGGACATCATGCTGGGCGCGGTCGCCAATATCGAGGCGCTGTCTGGCGAAGGCCTGTTCGATAAATCCGCGGTCACCCCGGCGATCCGCGCCAATGACACGACCGACATCTGGCTGCCGCGCGGGTCGAGCTTTGCAAAGCAGATGTCGCGCCCCTGGCGCACCGCGAACCTGGCGCAAGTGAAGAAGTTCTGCGACCTCGGGCTCTATTCGGTCACCTTCAACAACGACCTCGACCACGACTATGCAACCGTTGCCGCCTATCGCGATTTCCGCGAGGACGCGGTGAAGAACAAGTTCCGCCATTTCCTCGAAGTGTTCAATCCCAACGCGCCGCAGAACCTCGACCCCGATGTCATGCCTTTCTTCGTGAACGACATGATCATCCGCGTGCTGGCCGGCGTGACCAAGGCCGAGCGCCCCGCCTTCCTCAAGATGCCCTTCAATGGCCGCCGCGCCATGGAGGAACTGGCAACGCATGATCCCGCGCTGGTGATCGGCATTCTCGGCGGATCGGCGGGAACGACGCGCGACTGCTTCGAACTCTTGACACAGGGCGAGAAGGCCGGCGCGCGCGTGGCGCTGTTTGGCCGCAAGATCAACCTCGCTGAAAGCCCGCTCGACCTGATCGCGCATTTCCGCCCGGTGATCGAGGGCGCCATGCAGGCGGACGAGGCCGTGCGCTCCTATCATGCGGCGATCGCCAAGAAGAACCTGAAGCCGAAGCGCAGCCTGGAGGATGATCTGAAGATCACCGAGGCCGTGCTCGAAGGCTACAAGAAGTGAGCCGCAGCGGGATCGTCCTCGCCGGGATCGTGGTCCTCGATATCGTCAACATCATCGACCATTGGCCGCCCGAAGAGACGATCTCGTTTGTCGAGCGCACCGAATATGGCGCAGGCGGCCCGCCGCATAACGCGGGCGCCGGCCTCCTGAAGCTCGGCGCGCCCTTCCCCGTGACGCTGCTGGCGACCGCCGGCGATGACAGCTTCGGCGAGATCATGCTGGCGAGTGCGAGGGGCTATGGCCTCGACACCTCGCGCATGACGGTCGTTCCCGGCGCCGTCACCAGCCATACCTATGTGATGTCCTGCGCCGACACCGGCAGGCGTACCTTCTTCGCGCAGCTTGGCGTCAACAACCAGATGACGGTCGAGCATCTGACGCCGCCCGAGGGGACGAATGCCAAGCTCTATTATCTCGGCAGCCCCGGCGTGGCGCGCGGGCTGGACGAGAGCGATGGCTGGCGGAAGCTGCTGTCGATCGCCAGGGCGCGCGGCATGAAGACCTGCATCGAATTGTGCCCTGCGCCTGCGGAGACACTGAAGCGGCTGACCACGCCCTGCCTGCCGCTCTGCGACTATTTCGTGGTCAATGACTATGAGGCCAGCAGCATCACCGGCATCGAGGTGGCAAGCCATGGCCGCCTCGACTGGGCCGCCGCCGAAGCGGCCTGCCGCAGATTGCTGGAACTGGGCGTTGGTGAACTTGCGGCCGTGCATCACCCCGATGGCGCCGTGGCGGTGTCGCGCGAAGGCGAGGTGGTCAGGCGCGTCTCCGTCAATGTGGCGCAAGAAGAAATTGTCGGATCGACTGGCGCAGGCGATGCCTTTTATGCCGGAATGCTGTTTGGCATCCACGAGGACTGGCCGCTGGAAAAATGCCTCGACCTCGGCAACGCGGCGGCGGCAACCTCGCTTCACTCGGCCACCACCAGCGCTTCCATTCGTCCGTGGGCGGAATGTCTCGACTACGCGCGCGCCAGGGGCCTGCGCGCGATGGCATGAGCCCGCTGCTCTGATCGCTGCGGCGGCACGTCAGCGAGGGCCATCGCGGCAATGACGAAGGAGAGAAAATGGAGGGGATGCCCCTGCCATGGCTCCAGCCCTTGCGGCCGTCGAAAGATGGTGGGTGGTGTGATGGGCCGAAGCCACGGGTAGAGACGCAGCGATTTGTGCCGGGGCCAGATTCTTCGCGATGGACTGTAGAGCCATCCCTAGCCATTGAAGGCGCTTGGGCCGTAGTACCCAAGGGTCCTGACCGAAGCTCCCGGGAGATGGAGGTGCGACTTGGTCTTCACCCCGCAGGCGCTGCCTGCTCATCCGGTCAATGCGAGACGCTGTGCACATTGTCCCCTCCTGTCCGGTTGAACTGTGGAGAATGTAATCCTAACTTGCGGGGAGTGTCAAGGAATATTTTCAGCACCGGAAGGAAGCTGGGCCCCGGCCTGCGCCGGGGTGACGGTACTTATTGATACCTCCCTCAAACCATCACCTTCCGACCCTCCCCAACCCGTCACCCTCCGCGCAGGCGGAGGGCCCAGCTTTCCACGCACACGCGGGTTAATAAAGGTGTTGCCAGAACACGCCCGGCGATGACGGGGGTCAGGAGAAAAAGCTGCTTTGCGAAATCTTACGCGCGATCACGCGGATGTGAGAGCGCACCGGAAATCCGCTCACGCCGGACTTCCGTTTCCCTGTTACCGGAACGCAACGCGCGGGCAGTTTGGATGCGCGAAGTCTCCGGAAGCATGATGAAAACTTCTGGAGAGACCGATGCACAAGACCATTCTTGCGGCAACCGCTGCACTTTGCCTGACGGCTGCCACCGCGACCGCCGCCAACATCGTCGAGACCGCACAGGGCGCCGGCACCTTCAACACGCTGCTCGCCGCCGCGCAGGCCGCAGGGCTTGCCGATGCGCTGGCCACGGGCAAGAACCTCACCGTCTTCGCGCCGACCGACGAGGCCTTCGCGAAACTGCCGGCCGGCACGGTTGACAATCTCCTGAAGCCCGAGAACAAGGACCAGCTTGTTGCGATCCTCTCCTATCACGTGCTGCCGCGGAAGCTGGCCTCAAGCCAGATGATGGCTGGACCTTTCCACGTCCGTACCCTCAAGTCTTCGGGCGACCGTCTTCTCGCCGTGACCAAGGGCGCCAATGGCGTGACCATCGACAGCGCCAATGTGGTGAAGGCCGACATCATGACCGACAACGGCATCATCCACGTCATCGACAGCGTGATGCTGCCGGGCGACTGAGGTAAACGCAAATCGATCAGGGCGCGGAGCAATTCCGCGCCCTCCGCTCTCTGCGAAGCCGGCTCAGCCCTTCGGCATGGTCGGCGGTGCGACGACGATGTAGGGCGTCTTCGGTTCCTCGCCCGGCGGCACATATTCGGGAGCCGGATCGCCGGCCTCGCCCAGCGACACGATATACAGATAGAGCGAGCGCAAATCGCTTTCGTCCATCGCGTGGACGTTGAAGAACGGCATCGGCGGACGGGCCTGGAAGGTTCTGGCATAGGCGAGGAAGGCATCCTCGCTGCCCTTTTCCCTGGCTACGAGCCGCAGGTTCGCCGCGTAGGTCGTGCCCCAGGGGCCTTGCCAGCCGAGCACCGTGCCCTTGAGCGCCAGCGCGGGATCGAGCGTGCCGCCGGTTTCGAGATAGTTGGCCGTGTGGCAATCATGGCAGCCGCTGGTGACCGCCACCTGCGCGCCGCGCTTTGCCGAAACCTCGGCCGCAACTGCCGGGGCGCCCATGAACGCCAGCGTTGCCAGTACAAAAACAGTCCTGCGATTCGTTCCCATTGTTGATCCCTTGATATGGAGTGAGGACGGCTCAATTACCGCAGACTGCATGAAAGCTCAGTGATGGCCGTCACACTGCCGTGGGACAGGATCATCCCACATCGCATACCAAAGAAGAGAGCGCGGAAGTTGCCTTCCGCGCTCGCTCATTCATCCGTAGGCGGAACGCTCACTCGCCCTGCGGCGCGCCCTCATCGCCGCCATTGCCTTCCTCGGCCTGCTTTTTCGAGATGTCTTCGCCGGTGGCCTGATCGACCTGCTTCATCGACAGGCGGACCTTGCCGCGGTTGTCGAAGCCCAAGAGCTTCACCTTGACCGTGTCGCCTTCGTTGACGACGTCGGAGACCTTGTTGACGCGCTTCGGTGCGAGTTCCGAGACATGCACGAGGCCGTCGCGGGCGCCGAAGAAATTGACGAAGGCGCCGAAGTCGACGACCTTCACGACCTTGCCGTCATAGATCTCGCCCACTTCCGGCTCCATGACGATGGACTTGATCCACTTGAGCGCGGCTTCGATCGCCGTGCCCGAAGATGACGCCACCTTGATGGTGCCGTCGTCCTGGATGTCGATCTTGGCGCCGGTCTTTTCCACGATCTCGCGGATCACCTTGCCCCCCGTTCCGATCACTTCGCGGATCTTGTCGGTGGGGATCTTGATGGTCTCGATGCGCGGCGCATGCTCGCCCAGCGAAGCGCGTGCACCCGTGAGGGCATCCGCCATCTTGCTGAGGATATGCAGGCGGCCGTCCTTCGCCTGCCACAGCGCGGTCTTCATGATCTCCTCGGTGATGCCGGTGATCTTGATGTCCATCTGCAGCGCGGTGATGCCGGTTTCCGTGCCGGCGACCTTGAAGTCCATGTCGCCGAGGTGATCTTCATCGCCCAGGATGTCGGACAGGACCGCGAAACGCTCGCCTTCCTTGATGAGGCCCATGGCGATGCCGGCGCAGGGCGCCTTCAGCGGAACGCCCGCATCCATCAGCGCCAGCGACGTGCCGCACACCGTTGCCATCGACGACGAGCCGTTGGACTCGGTGATCTCGGAGACGACGCGTACCGTGTAGGGGAACTGGTCGGTCTGCGGCATCAGCGGATGGATGGCGCGCCATGCAAGCTTGCCGTGGCCGATTTCGCGGCGGCCGGTGGCGCCCATGCGCCCGACTTCACCGACCGAGAAGGGCGGGAAGTTGTAGTGCAGCATGAAGGTGCCCTTGTGGGTGCCGTCGAGCGAGTCGATATACTGCTCGTCCTCGCCGGTGCCGAGCGTGGTGACAACCAGCGCCTGCGTCTCGCCGCGCGTGAACAGCGCCGAACCATGGGTGCGCGGCAGGACGCTTGCTTCCGAGATGACCTGCCGGACGGTCTTGGTGTCGCGGCCGTCGATGCGGTGGCCGGTGTCGAGGATGGCGTTGCGGACAACGTCCTTCTCGAGATGCTTGAAGGCTTCGCCCACCTTGTTGGCGGGGGAGGCATCGGCCTTGTCGGCGCCGGTCAGCTCCGCCATCACCTTGTCCTTGGCCTTGGCGAGCGCCTCGTGACGCTCTTCCTTCCTGACGATGGCATAGCCGGCGCGGACGTCAGCCTCGGCGATCGCCTTGACCTTCTGGTAGAGAGACTCGTTGTCCGGCGGCGTGAAGTCACGGGGTTCCCGCGAGGACCGCTCGGCCAAACGGATGATCGCCTCGATCACCGGCTGGAAGCCGCGATGACCGAACATGACGGCGCCGAGCATGATCTCTTCCGAGAGTTCCTTGGCTTCCGATTCGACCATCAGCACCGCATCCTGCGTGCCGGCGACGACGAGATCGAGGTCGGAGAGCTTCTGCTGTTCGATCGTCGGGTTGAGAATGTATTCGCCGTTGATGTAGCCGACGCGGGCCGCACCGACCGGGCCCATGAAGGGAATGCCGGACAGCGTGAGGGCGGCAGACGACGCCACGAGGGCCAGGATGTCCGTGTCGTTCTCGAGGTCATAGGAAAGAACGGTGGCGATGACCTGCGTTTCGTTCCGGAAGCCTTCGACGAAGAGCGGGCGGATCGGGCGGTCGATCAGGCGGGAGATCAGCGTCTCGCGTTCCGTAGGCCTGCCTTCGCGCTTGAAATAGCCGCCGGGAATCTTGCCGGCGGCGTAGGTCTTTTCCTGGTAGTTGACGGTCAAGGGGAAGAAGTCGATCCCCGGCTTTTCGGCGCGCGCCGCAACAGCGGTGGCAAGCACGGTGGTTTCACCGAGCGAGGCGAAAATCGCGCCATCGGCCTGACGGGCCACCCGGCCGGTTTCGAGGCGCAGCGTCTGCCCGCCCCATGAAATTTCTTCGACGTCGATATTGAACATGTTGATTTCCTTGTTAGCCCTTCGCCGCCGCTTGCAAAGCGTTCACTTGACTCCTGGACGGCATCCCCTTTGGGCCTCGGAGCCCGGCCCTATTGCCGGACTCTTCGATACGGGGACGCGGGCGGCAGATCGGTGATCCGCCCGCTCATGCGTAGTACGTGTCGTGACCGCCTAGCGGCGGATTTCGAGACGCTTGATCAGCGTCTGGTAGCGCGCTTCGTCGATACGCTTGAGATAATCAAGCAGCGAACGGCGCTTGCTCACCATCGTCAGCAGCCCACGGCGGGAGTGATTGTCCTTCTTGTGGGTCTTGAAGTGGTCGGTGAGGTAGTTGATGCGTTCGGTGAGGATCGCAACCTGCACTTCGGGCGAACCGGTATCGCCCGGCTTCGTGGCATATTCTTTAACAAGCGCAACCTTGCGCTCAGCAGTCATGGTCATTTCGGCCATCTCCAGTTAAGGGTTCAAAACATGAACAGGCGCTTCGGCTTGAGCGACCCCTGCTCGACCGTGCCGATGCCTAGGGCTTTTCCGCCGCAGGTCACCAGAACCGCCTCATGAGCGATGGGGGCATTCGCACCTCTGAGAAGGATGGGTTGTCCCTGCCTCAGGCGTTGGGCCTGCATCTCGTCGATGGCCAGTGCCGGGATGCCGTCCAGCACGGTCTCGATAGGCTGCAAGGCCCCGTTCATGGCGTCTCCGCCGGGGGCCTTATGACGTAAAGTCTCCAGCTTTTCCAGTGAAATCATGTGTTCCTCGCGGAACGGGCCGACCGCGATGCGGCGCAGCATGGAGACATGGCCGAGGCAGCCGAGCCTCCGCCCCATGTCGCGGGCCAGCGAGCGGATATAGGTACCCTTCCCGCAGGTGACCTCGAAGGTGGCGTGATCAAGTCCTTGAGCCCCTCCCCCCTGTGGGGAGGGGTTGGGGTGGGGGTCCAGCGGGGGATCAATCAGCCGGAGTTCCGCGATGAACACCGGGCGGGAGGCGAGTTCGACGGTTTCTCCGGCGCGGGCGAGATCATAGGCGCGCTCGCCATCGACCTTGATCGCCGAGAAGGCGGGTGGCTGCTGCTGGATTTCGCCAGTGAAAAGAGGAAGTATCGCCTCGATATCATTTCTCGAGGGTCGCGTGGGTGAGGTGGACGTAACCTCGCCTTCAAGGTCATCGGTATTGCGTTCCTCACCCCAGGCGGCAGTGAATCGATACACCTTCCTCCCGTCCATGGCGAAAGGTACGGTCTTGGTGGCTTCTCCCAGCGCGATGGGCAAAAGCCCCGTCGCCAGCGGATCGAGCGTGCCGCCATGGCCTGCCTTCTCCGCATTGAAAAGCCAGCGGATTTTGCCGACGGCCTGCGTCGACGTCATGCCATAGGGCTTGTCGAAGACGACCCAGCCGTGGACGCGGTCTTTCTGTTTCTTCATGGTTCCTGGTATCATCCGGAAGCGGGGCCCCGGCCTTCGCCGGGGTGACGGCCTGAGGGTGAGCACTCCGCTCCATAAACCGTCATCCCGGCGAAGGCCGGGATCCAGCTTGTCCCGGTTAAAGACCTCTACTCCTTCTCGAGATCCCGCGCCACTTCCGGGCTCTGCAGGAGCTTTTCGATCTTGGTCACGTAGTCGAGCGCGGTATCGACCCGATAGCGGATTTCAGGCGTGAACTTCATCTCGAGTTTTGGCGCCACAAGGCCGCGAATGTATTTCCTGTTGCGGTTGAGGGCTTCGAGCAATTGCTTTTCCTTGCCCTGCTGGAAGGTGCGCACGAAGGCCGTGGCGATCTTGAGGTCGGGCGAGATCTGAACCTCGACGACCGTCGGAATGAGTTTTTCGAGGTCGGGATCGCCCGACTCGCCGCGCAGGAAGATGTCCGCCAGCGCATGCCGGATCAGTTCACCGGCCCGAAGCTGGCGTTGGGAGGGGGCGGAGGCTTTGCTCATGATGCGATATCCGATCTCTCTCCAGCACCGGGCTTCGTCCCGGTGATCTTTGAGAGATGGCCGGGACAAGCCCGGCCATGGAGAGTGTTTACCAACTTACTCCAGCGTCCGCTGGACCTTTTCGACGCGGAAGCATTCGATCACGTCGCCGGCGCGCATGTCCTGATAGTTCTCGAAGGCCATGCCGCATTCCTGGCCGACGGGGACTTCCTTGACCTCGTCCTTGAAGCGCTTGAGCGTCGAAAGCGTGCCTTCGTGGATGACCACGTTGTCGCGGATCAGGCGCACCTTGGCGCCGCGCTGCACGGTGCCTTCGGTAACCTGGCAACCCGCCACCTTGCCGACCTTGGTGATGTTGAAGACCTCGAGGATCTTCGCATTGCCGAGGAAGGTTTCGCGCAGTTCCGGCGCCAGCTTGCCGGACATGGCGGCCTTGATGTCGTCGACGAGGTCGTAGATGATGTTGTAGTAGCGGATTTCGATGCCCGCACGCTCGGCCGCGGCGCGTGCCTGGCTCGATGCACGGACGTTGAAGCCCAGCACCACGGCACGCGATGCTTCCGAAAGCCCGATGTCGCTTTCGTTGATGCCGCCCACCGCATAGTGGATGACGCGGCTGCGGATTTCCTCGTTGCCGATCTTTTCCAGCGCCTGGACGATCGCTTCGGCAGAGCCCTGAACGTCGGCCTTGACGAGAATCGGGAACTCCTTGACGTTTCCGTCCTTCATGGCCGACATCATCTGCTCGAGCGACGAGCGGGCTGCCGAGGCGCCACGGGTTTCGCGGCGCTTCCTCTCGCGGTAATCCGTCACTTCGCGGGCGCGGGCTTCGCTTGTCACCACGTCGAACTGGTCGCCGGCTTCGGGCGCCGAGTTGAGGCCAAGAACCTCGACCGGGGTTGAAGGCAATGCCTCCTTCACCTGGACGCCCTTGTCGTTGACGAGTGCGCGCACACGGCCCCAGGCGGAACCTGCCACGAAGATGTCGCCAAGCTTCAGCGTGCCGCGCTGCACGAGCACGGTGGCAACCGGGCCACGGCCCTTGTCGAGCTGTGCTTCGACGACGAGGCCGCCGGCCTCGCGGTCCGGATTGGCCTTCAAATCCAGCACTTCCGACTGCAGCAGGATGATGTCCAGCAGCTTGTCGAGGTTGGTGCCCTTCAAGGCCGAAACCTCGATTTCGAGCGTATCGCCGCCCATGCTTTCCACCACGATGTCGTAGCGCAGCAATTCGCTGCGTACGCGCTCGGGCTTGGCGGTCGGCTTGTCGATCTTGTTGATGGCAACAATGATCGGCACATTGGCGGCACGTGCATGGTTGATCGCTTCCACCGTCTGCGGCATCACGCCGTCATCGGCTGCGACGACGAGCACCACGATGTCGGTCGCCTTCGCGCCACGCGCGCGCATGGCGGTGAAGGCTTCATGGCCCGGCGTGTCGATGAAGGTGACGACGCCGTTCCGGGTTTCGACCTGATAGGCGCCGATATGCTGGGTGATGCCACCGGCTTCGCCCGAGACGACATTGGTTTTCCGCAGCGCGTCCAGCAGCGAGGTCTTGCCGTGGTCGACGTGGCCCATGATGGTGACGACGGGTGCGCGCGGCTGCAGTTGCTCGTCGGTATCGGTATCGCCCGCCAGGCCTTCGACGACGTCGGCTTCCGACACGCGCTTGACCTTGTGGCCCATTTCCTCGGCAATGATCTGGGCGGTATCGGCATCGATCACGTCGTTGATCGTATGCATGTTGCCTTGCTTCATCAGGAACTTGATGATGTCGACGGCGCGCTCGGCCATGCGGTTGGCGAGTTCCTGGATGGTGATCGCTTCCGGAATGACGACCTCGCGGCTCATCTTCTCGGTCGGCATCTGGAAGCCCTGCGCCTGCTTCTTCAGGCGCTCGGTGCGGCGGCGGAAGGCGGCGACCGAACGGGCGCGTTCTTCCGACTCCTCCAACGCATTGGAAACCGTGAGGCGGCCGCGGCGCTTGTCGTCGCCCACCTTGGCGCGGGCCGGCGCGGGCGCCTTGATCTCGCGCTTGATGGGGCCGGCCCCGACGCGCGTGGTGCGCGGGGCGGAGGTTTCTTCCTCGTCATGGCTGGGACGCTTGGCCGTCACCGTCGAGGGTTTCATGGGTGCGGTCGCCGGTGTCACCACGTTGGCGGGAGCCGGCGCGGCGGATTTCGGCGCCAGCTTGCGGGCGGCTTCCTCGGCCTTGCGCTTGCCTTCCTCCTCGACGCGATGCCGGGCATCTTCCTCGGCCTTGCGCTTGGCGGCGGCTTCGCGCTCGAGATGCTCGCGCTGCTCCTGCTCGGTGCGGCGCTTGGCCTCTTCTTCCTGGCGCTTGCGGTCCTCGGCTTCGCGCACGCGGGCGCCGGCCAGCGCGCGGTCGCGCGCATCCTTTTCCTCGGCCGTCAGGGTGCGTAGAACGACGCCTGAGCGTTGCGCCGGGCGTGGCGGCGGCGAGCTGGCGGAGCCCGCGGGTGCGGCGGGCGTGGCAACCTTCGGCTGCGGCTGGAAGGCGGCGCGCGGCTCGGGCGAGGCGGCCGTCTTGCCGTCATCGAAGCGCTTGCGCTTGGTCTCGACGACCACGGTCTTGCTGCGGCCATGGGCAAAGCTCTGCTTCACCCGGCTCTGTTCGATCGAGGGGCGCTTGATGGTCAGGGTCCCGCCGCCGGCACGGTTGCCGTCGGTCTTGCGGTCATTGTCGTTGCTGTCAGTCATACTCTCTCTTCAGGTCCCTCAGGCCCGACAGGGGCCTCAAACGTCTCGATCCGGCGCACGCCAAGGAGGAGCTTTTCGGCAAGCCCTCCCTTGGCAACGGCTGCATGTACCACATTTGACCGGCCAAAGGCCAAATCCAATTCGTCAGAATGGAAAAGAACTATCCTTTCCACCTGCGGCTGGGCGAGCTTGTCAAGCTTGCGGCTGCCATCGGGTGATGCTTCCGAGGCGTGGAACAGCAGTCTTGCCCGGCCTCGCCCCAGCATTTCCTCCACCTTCATGAAGCCCGCCACCGATTCTCCCGCCTTTTTGGAGAGAGAAAGCAGCGACAGCACCTGCTGGCGAAGCAATTTCCCCACCATACGGGCAAGATCGGGCGGCATTGTGGTTGCCTCGCCGAAGCCTTTCGAAAACAGCTTCCTGGCGATCGCCTGCTCCAGCACCGGGCGGCTGAGGCTGACCCATACGCCGCGCCCCGGCAGCTTGCGGGCAAGGTCCGGCACGGCTTGGCCATCCGGGCTCCGCACGAAGCGGATCAGTTCCGCCTCATCCTTCACCTTGCGGGTGACGATGCACATGCGGTCGGCCAAATTCTCCTCTGCCTCCGCTGGCGCTGTGAGGGGGTTAAGGCTCAGGCTTCCACCTCTCCGGTTTCCTCGACGTCTGCGTCTGCCGCGGCCGGCGCCTCGATCCAGCCGGCATGAACGCGCGCCTTCATGATCAGCCCATTGGCCTCGTCTGCCGTGATCTCGAGGTCCGAGAAGGCGCCCTTGTGCTTGACGGCGCCGCCGGTCTTGCGCTCCGTCCAGCCGATCAGGTCGTCGGTGGCGCAGCCTGCGAGATCCTCGACCGACTTGATGTCCGCTTCTCCCAGCGCCACCAGCATGGCGGGCGACAGGCCCTCGATTTCCTTGAGCTCGTCGAGCACGCCAAGCTCGACGCGCCTGGCATCGAGTTCGGCCGTCTCGCGGTCGAGGAATTCGCGCGCCCGGTTCTGCAGTTCCTCCGCCGTCTGCTCGTCGAGGCCCTCGATCGAGGCGATCTCGCGGAGATCGACATAGGCCACCTCGTCGACGGTGGCGAAGCCTTCGGAGGCGAGAAGCTGGGCCAGCGTCTCGTCGACGTCGAGCGCCGAAACGAAGAGCTCGGTGCGCGCCGCGAATTCCTTCTGGCGGCGCTCGGACTCCTCGGCCTCCGTCATGATGTCGATGTCCCAGCCGGTGAGTTGCGAGGCGAGCCGCACGTTCTGACCGCGGCGGCCGATTGCCAGCGACAACTGCTCGTCGGGCACCACCACCTCGATCCGCTCGGCTTCTTCGTCGAGGACGACCTTAGCGACTTCCGCAGGCGCCAGCGCGTTGACGACGAAGGAGGCAACGTCCGGCGTCCACTGGATGATGTCGATCTTCTCGCCCTGAAGCTCGTTGACGACGGCCTGGACGCGAGAGCCCCGCATGCCGACGCAGGCGCCGACCGGATCGATCGAACCATCCTTGGAGCGCACCGCGATCTTGGCGCGCGAGCCCGGATCACGGGCAACGGCCACGACTTCCACGACGCCATCATAGATTTCCGGCACTTCCTGGCCGAAGAGCCTGGCCATGAATTCGGGATGCGTGCGCGACAGGAAGATCTGGGGCCCGCGCTGCTCGCGCCGCACATCATAGACATAGGCGCGCACCCGGTCGCCCGGGCGGTAGGTTTCGCGCGGCAGCGACTCGTCGCGCCGGATGATGCCTTCGCCGCGGCCCAGGTCCACGATGATGTTGCCGTATTCGACGCGCTTCACCGCACCATGGACGATCTCGCCGATCCGGTCCTTGTATTCCGCATACATCCGGTCGCGCTCGGCATCGCGCACCTTCTGGACGATGACCTGCTTGGCGTTCTGCGCGGCGATGCGGCCGAATTCGATGGGCGGCAGCGGCTCGGCGATCTGGTCTCCGAGGCTGGCGGCCGGGTTGCGGCGCTGGGCTTCGGTGAGGCTGATTTCGGTGGCGTCGTTCTCGACCTTCTCGACGACGAGCAGCAGGCGCTGCAGGCGCGTCTCGCCCGACTTCGGGTCGATCTCGGCGGAGATTTCGTTTTCCGCGCCATAGCGGGCCTTGGCCGCCTTCTGGATCGCCTCTTCCATCGCCTGCAGCACGACCGACTTGTCGATCGACTTCTCGCGCGCCACCGCATCCGCGATCTGCAGCAGCTCCAGCCGGTTCGCGCTTACGCCATATTCAGCCATCAGTCTTCGCTCCTCTCAACAGAGATTTTGTCTTCATCGATTTCGGCCCCGTCGCTATAGCCCTTGCTCGGCAGACGCGCGCGGGCCGCGGCAATCAGTTCATCCGTCAGCACGAGTTTGGCGTCCCCGATGTCGGCAAAGGGAACGCCGATCAGCACCGGCTCCTTCGCGGCCCCTTCCGGGTTCTCGATGAAGAAGCGGACTTCACCGTCCGTATAGCCTTCGAGCGTGCCCTTGAAGCGTTTCCGCCCGGCAACCGGCACAGCCATCTCGACCTTCACCTCGTGGCCCGCCCAGGCCTCGAAATCCGACGGCCTGACCAGCGGCCTGTCGATGCCGGGAGACGACACCTCGAGATGGTAGCGTGCCGATATGACATCCTCGACGTCGAGCAGCGGCGACATCGCGCGGCTGACTGCCTCGCAATCCTCGATCGAGAAGGTGCCGTCGGGCCGCTCCGCCATGATCTGCAGCGTTGGGCCAGACATTTTCACGCGCACCAGGCGGAAGCCCAAATCCGCCAGCACGGGCTCAGCCAGGGCCACAACCCGCTGGGCCGGCCCCGTCTCGCGCGCTAGTCTCTGTTCCGTCATCCAATGACCTTCAGGCAATAAAAAAAGCGGGTCCCGGGCTGGGACCCACTCTCGATCTCCACTTTCGTGGCTATGTGAGTGAACCTAAGTTGGAGGGGATATAGACTTTGTGGCCGCTTTTCGCAAGGGCCCCGTCAACCCGCCCGACGGAATCTCAAATAGGCCGACCCCCGCCCCTCCCGCCTTGCCTTCGCCTCGTAGCGTGTCTCGATCCAGTTCTCGTAAGGCTGAGACGGATCGCCCTCCTCGCGGAAGCCGCCGTGTTCGGCCACGTGCTGGCGCGTCCAGGCCACATACTCCTCGATGTCGCTGGCAAACAGGAACAGGCCGCCGGGCTTCAGGATGCGGTGGAAATGCGCAAGGGTTTCGGCACTCACGAAGCGCCGCTTGTTGTGGCGCTGTTTCGGCCACGGGTCGGGATAGAGCAGGTAAATCCGCTCGAACGCGGCATCGGGCAAGGCTTCCAGCAGCACGCGGGCATCATGGTCGTGGATGCGGATGTTGGTGAGGCCCTGGTCCTCGATCAGCGCCAGAAGCTTGGCGACACCATTGACGAAGGGCTCCGCCCCGATGAACGAAACGTCCGGATGAAGTGCGGCCTGATGCGCCAAGTGCTCGCCGCCGCCGAAGCCGATTTCCAGCCAGCGCCGGGGGCCCGTTCCGGCCAGCGGATCGGCGGTATCGACCCGAATCTGCGGCAGAAGATCGTCCATCAGCGCCGAATGATGACGGCGCAAGGTTTTGCCCTTGCGCCGCCCGTAGAACTGGAACTTCTTCTGAGGTTCGATCACGTCGCTTCTCAACCCGTCATGGCCGGGCATCGTCCCGGCCATCTGTCATCGCGGCACAAGATCCCCGGACCAAGTTCGGGGATGACGCCGCGATGCGGCGTCACTTCACCGCGGCTTTGAGCGCCTTCACGAGGTCGGTCTTTTCCCAGGAGAAGCCGCCGTCCTTTTCCGCCGAACGCCCGAAATGGCCATAAGCGGAGGTGCGCGCATAGATCGGGCGGTTGAGGTTCAGATGCGTGCGGATGCCGCGCGGCGTCAGGTCCATCACCTTCGAGAGAACCTTCTCGAGCTTTGCCTCCGGCACCTTGCCGGTGCCGTAGGTATCGACATAGATCGACAATGGCTGGGCGACGCCGATCGCATAGGACAGCTGGATGCAGCAGCGCTTGGCGAGGCCCGCGGCAACGACGTTCTTGGCGAGGTAGCGCGCCGCATAGGCGGCCGACCGGTCGACCTTGGTCGGGTCCTTGCCGGAGAAGGCGCCGCCGCCGTGAGGTGCGGCACCGCCATAGGTATCGACGATGATCTTGCGGCCCGTCAGCCCCGCGTCACCATCGGGCCCGCCGATGACGAAGCGGCCCGTCGGGTTGACGTGCCAGACGGTATTCTTGGTGATCCAGCCCTTCGGCAGCGCCTTCTTGACGTAAGGCTTCACCAGCTTGAGCATGTCCTCGGAGGTGAGGCTCTCGTCGACATGCTGGTGCGACACCACGATCTGCGTTGCCGCCACCGGCTTGCCGTTCTTGTATTCGACGCTCACCTGGCTCTTGGCGTCGGGGCCGAGTACCTTTTCCTTGCCGCTGTGGCGGGCCTCGGCCAGCAGCTTCAGGATCTTGTGCGAATAATAGATGGGTGCCGGCAGAAGCTCCGGAGTTTCGTCGCAGGCATAGCCGAACATGATGCCCTGGTCGCCCGCGCCCTCTTCCTTCTTCTCGCCGGAATCCACACCCTGCGCGATATCGGCCGACTGGCTGTGCAGCACGATGACGATCTTCGCGGTTTCCCAATGGAAGCCCGATTGCTCGTAGCCGATGTCGCGGATCGCCTTGCGGGCCGCGGCGTCGATCTTCTCCTTGGTAATGGAGGAAGGCCCGCGGGTTTCGCCGGCGATCACCACATAATTGGTGGTGGCGAGCGTCTCGCATGCAACACGCACAGCCCAGGGATCGAACCCCTGGTCGAGCGCCTCGCGGTAAAAGAGATCAACCACCTCGTCTGAAATACGGTCGCAGACCTTGTCCGGGTGGCCTTCTGAAACAGACTCACTCGTGAAGACGTAATTCTTGCGTGACATATGGCTTGAATGCCCCATCGTTAGCCCGAGCGCTTTTTGACAGCGATGCTATCGCTGGTCAAGCATGCTCGGGCCACGGCAGGATCCGTCCCTTGCGGGCCTAGTCCTTGGCGTCGGCGATCACTCTCGCGATCGACGAGATCAGCTTCTTCTTGGTAACGCTGTCGGCGTCGCGGAAGGCCCTGGCCAGCGTCACGCCATCGACATTCATGAGCGAGGCCAGCACCGAGTCCTCCTCGCGGGATTCACTCATGCCGCCCTGCTGATCGACGCCCGGAAGCTCGTCGAAAAAGAACTGCACCGGCACGCCAAGAATCTTGGCGCTGTAATAGAGCCGGCTGGCGCTGATGCGGTTTGCACCCTTTTCATACTTCTGAACCTGCTGGAATGTGATTCCCAGAAGTTCTCCAAGTTTTTCCTGGCTCATGCCGATGAGCTGTCTTCTCATGCGGATACGGCTACCCACATGCACGTCAACAAAGTTTGGATCGCGTCTTGTCATTCTTTCCTCAGACCTGATGTCCCCCGGTCTGATGCCATGTTTCGCGGTCAAACTATCTCTTGTGACATTTGACCACAAATCCTGAACAAAATCGTTGTTAATACAGTCACCCACCACGTGCAATTGAATTCGCCCCGCAGTGGTGCATTTTTCGTCCGCGCCAAACAGCCGATTGACTGGTCCGCCAGATAAACTTCCGAACAACATCAATGGTTCCGGCGAGCGTGCAGGAAAACCGCCGGTACCGCCACACCGAGCAGCATCAGCAGCAACACCCAGTCGCCCCACACACCATAAGTTGTAGGCGCAAGGGCCGCGGGCAGCTGCGAATCGATGACACCCGCTTCCATCAATTCAAGCTGGTGGAGATATCTCCCGTAGGGATCGATCACTGCGGAAATCCCGGTGTTGGCGGCACGCAGGACCGGGAGCCCCTGCTCGATCGCCCGCATTCTTGTCTGCGCCAGATGCTGGTGCGGCCCGGTCGAGCGGCCGAACCAGCCGTCATTGGTGACATTGATGAGGAAGCCCGGCCGGTTCGCCGTGTCGACGAGCCGGTCGGGAAAGATCGCCTCGTAGCAGACGAGCATGCCGGCGGGAGGTAGTCCGGGTACGGACAATGTGACGGGCCCTGCGCCTGCCGCGAAACTGCCGGGCACGGTGACCACCTTGCGGAAGCCCAGAGGCTCCAGCAGCCATTCGAAGGGCAGGAATTCTCCGCCCGGCACCAGCCGCCACTTGTCATAGTGCTGGACGGGTTCGGCTTGGCCATTGAAGGTGATGATGCTGTTGTAGACGCGGGACTGGCCCTGGCTGTCGGTGCCGCGCCGGATCGAGCCGGTGATCAGCACCGTCCGGCCGCCGAGCATCGGCTTCAGCTCGGCCTTCGCCGCTTCGCTTTCATCGATCAGGAAGGGCACCGCCGATTCGGGCCACAGCACATGCGTCACCTCCGCGATGCCGCGCGGGCGCGCCGCCGTGGGCGCGATCGAGAGCTGCTTCAGCGTATCGAAAATCTGCCGGGCATTGTCCTCGCGCCATTTCTGCTCCTGCCCGATATTGGGCTGCACGATGCGGAAGGACACATCGGGCACCATCGCATCGCTCGCAGTGCTCATGCGCCAGGCGCCCGCCGCCCAGACGGCCGGAAGGAGCAGCAGCAGCAGCGCCGCAGCAACCCGTGCCGCTCTGCGCTCCGCCCGCAGGAGAGCATAGGGAAGGCCCGCCCACATGACGATCAGCAGTGTGAGGCCTGTCATCCCCACATAAGCCGCGGCTTGCGCCACACTGCCCATGCCGTCGGCGGCAAGCCCCGGTGCGGCCCATGGAAAGCCTGTGAACAGATGGCCGCGCAGCCATTCGGCAGTTGCCAGGCTTGCCGCCAGCATGAGCGCCAGCGGCAGTCCGGCGCCGCCGAAACGCCTCGCCAGCAGGGCGGCAAGCCCCCAGTAGATCGCCATGCCGCCGGCCAGTGCCCCCAGCATGAAGGGCATCATCCACAGGTAGGTCGCGGCATCGACGAGGAAGGCAAAGCCGATCCAGTGGAAGGCCACCGCGAAATAGCCAAGCCCGAACAGCCAGCCGGTGCCGAAGCCATTGCGCCACGCGGGGCCCTTGGCGGTTTCGAGCAGCACGAGGAATAGAGGAATCGCCACGAACAGCCCCGGCCAGAAACCGATGGGCGGCAGCGCCAGGGCCGCACCCGCGCCCGCCGCAAGGGCCAGCGCGGCACGGCGCCATCCCTTCAGCTGAGCTATGCGGTCGATCATCCGAATCATGCGGGCTGCACTATAGGTGTTGGGGCGCTGGTCTGATACAAATCAGGCAGCGGAGGAGACACGGGCATGAATGAAGTGGCGCTGGGCCTGAAGCCTGAGACGGACATGATCCTGATCGAGCATTTGCCTTTTGAAACCGATGGCGGCATCGCCAGCCGGGCGCGGCTGGGGCTCATCGTTCTCGCCACCGACTTCACCATCGAGCATGAATGGCGCGCAATCATGGCGGGGCTTCCCGGTGTGGCGCTTTACGAGAGCCGCATCCTCAACGACGCCCAGATCACGCCCGAGACGCTGCGCGCCATGGAGCCCCGCATCGCTGCGGCAACCGACGTCATCCTGCCCGGCGCGGCGCTCGACGTTGTCGCCTATGGCTGCACTTCGGCTTCCATGGCGATCGGCGAGGAAAAGGTCTTCGCGCGCATCCGCGAGGCGAGGCCCGATGCGAAATGCACCACCCCGATCACCGGCGCCTTCGCGGCTTTCCGCGCCCTTGGAGCGAAACGCATCGGCGTGCTGACGCCCTATCGCGCCGACGTCAACCGCATCGTCGCGGACTATATCCGTGGCCGCGGCTTCGAGGTTCCGGTCTTCGGCTCCTTCAACGAGCAGGATGACAGCGTCGTCGCCGCGATCACGCCCGCCGCGATCAAGCAGGGCGTGATGACGCTGCTGTCGCATGCCAAGGTCGATGCGGTGTTCGTGTCCTGTACCTCGGTGCGGCTGGCCGAAGCCGCACGCGCCATCGAGGCGGAGACGGGCGTTCCCATCACGTCGTCCAATCACGCCATGGCCTGGCATGCGCTGCGGCTGGCGGGCATCGAAGATGTGATGCCGCAATGGGGCCGGCTGTTCGAAACGCAGCTCGCCTGACCATGCGCGAGATCCATCGCGAGACGATTGCGGCACGGGCACCCTGGGCCCGCGTGATCCGCAGGAACGAGGTTCTCCGCATCATCGACACCCATGGTCAGCAGGCGGTCGATTTCCTTTGCTACAACGCCCATGATTTTGACGAGCGCTATCACCAGCCCAACACCATGAAGAAGGCCGGGCACCTGCTGCTGACCTTGGGCGACGTGCTCTATTCCGACCGCGCCAATCCGCTGTTCACGATCGTCGAAGACAGCTTCGGTGGCCACGACACGATCGGCGGCTGCTGTTCGGAACCCTCGAACCGCATGCTCTATGGCGTTGCCAACACGGGCTGCCGCGAGAATTTCCTCGCCGCGCTGAAGCCCCATGGGCTGGGCTGGCGCGACATCGTGCCGAACGTCAACTGGTTCATGACCGTGCCGGTGGGAGCCGCCGGCGATGCCGCGATTGCGTTGGGAAGTTCAAAGCCCGGCGACCATGTCGGCATCCGCGCCGAGATGGATGTGCTGGCGGTGATCTCCAACTGCCCGCAGGTGCTGAACCCGTGCAACAACTATAATCCGACGGCGGTGGAAGTTTTGGTGTTCGCGTGACTTACCCCACCCGCCTCGCGTGCCGCGAGGCACCCTCCCCGCTGAAGCGAGGAGGGATAGGCATCCTCCCCCGCTTTAGCGGGGGAGGTGGCGCGGAACGCGCCGGAGGGGGAAAGTCTGCCGGTCACCTACCGCCGCCGCGCCACGTCCTCGGCCATCGAGCACAGGATTTCGAACATCATGGTGACGCCCGCATGCGCGGTGATGCCTGAGGGATCGAACGGCGGCGAGACTTCGACGACGTCGGCGCCCACGATGTTCAGTCCACGGAGTTCCCGCAGCATCTGTTGCGCCTGGAAGGTGGTGAAGCCGCCAACTTCCGGCGTGCCGGTGCCGGGCGCATAGACGGGGTCCAGCATGTCGATGTCGAAGGTCACATAGGTGGGCTGATCGCCGACGACGGCACGCGCTTCCGCCATGATGGCTTTCGGCCCCTTCTCGATCGCTTCCTCGATCCTGACGAGGCGGACACCCATCTTCTCGCCGTATTCGAAATCGTCATTGTCATACATCGAGCCGCGGAGCCCGATCTGGATCGTGCGCTTGGGGTCCAGCACGCCTTCCTCGATGGCGCGGCGGAAGGGCGTGCCGTGAGTGTATTTGAAGCCGCCGAAATAGCCGTCGTAGAGATCGGTATGGGCATCGAAATGGATCATGCCGACGGGCGCCTTTTCGCCCACCGCGCGCAAGACCGGCAATGAACACAAGTGATCGCCGCCGGCTGCCAGCGGGCGAATGCCCTTGGCGACAAGTTTCTTGAAATAGGTCTCGACGCGCTTCAGCGCATCGTTCACATCCGCGGGATTGACCGGGCAGTCCCCTAAGTCCGCGACATTGGCGAGGTCATAGGGCCTCACCTTCGTCGTCTGGTGCATCGGCCGCACCATGGCCGACATGTCGCGCATCTGGCGTGGCGCATGGCGGGGACCGGGGCGGTTCGTCGTGCCGCCATCCCACGGAATGCCGACGAGGCCGATGTCGATGTCCTTCGCTTCATCCAGCGGCACATGCGGCAGCCGCATGAAGGTGGCAATGCCGCCAAAGCGCGGCGTGACAAGGCCCGAGACGGGCTGGTTGAAGGGAGCCATGGTCTACCTCAGTTCTTGACGACGAGCTTGCGTGGCGTCTGGCACAGGCATTCCGCACCGGCTGGCGTGATGAGAATGGTTTCGGAGAGTTCGAGCCCGCCATCGTCGAGCCACAGCGCCGGCATGAAGTGGATCGTCATGTTGGGTTCGAGCACGGTTCTGTCGCCGCGGCGGATCGACAAGGTGCGTTCGCCCCAGTCCGGCGGATAGGACAGGCCGATCGAATAGCCGGCGCGCGAATCCTTGGTGAAGCCCAGTCTCTGCAGCGTGCCGAAGAAGGCTTCCGCCACCTCGCCGCATGTCGTGCCGGGCTTGCAGGCATCAAGGCCGTTTTGCGTGGCTTCCGAGACGGCTTTCTCCGCTTCCAAAAATTTTTGCGGCGGCTTGCCCAGATAGACGGTGCGCGACAAGGGCGCGTGATAGCGCCGATAGCAGCCGCCAAGCTCAAAGAAGGTGCCCTCGTTGTTGAGGAAGGGCCGGTCGTCCCAGGTGAGATGCGGAGCCGTCGCATCGAGCCCCGAGGGCAGCATCGGCACGAAGGCGCAATAGTCGCCCCAGTGGCCATCGGCGCCCAAAATCGCCTGTCTCTGGATTTCGGCGACGAGCACGTTCTTCCTGAGGCCCGGCTCGACGAGCTCGATGACCTTGGCATGCATGGCATCGACGATCTTCGCCGCGCGGCGGATGAACTCGACCTCATGATCGCTCTTCACGATCCGCTGCCAGTTCACGAGGCCCGTGGCATCCGAGAATTTTGCGTCCTTCAGATGCGTGCGGAGCGTCTCGTTCGCCGCCGCCGAGTACCAGTAATTGTCCATCTCGACGCCGATCCGCGCCTTCTCCCATCCGCGCGAGGCGATGACCCTGGAGAGATCTTCCATCGGATGCTTCAGCGGGTTCTGCACATAGGTGTCTTCATAGCCGATGATGTTGTCGGGCTTCATGAACACCGTGCGCCGCGCACCTTGCGCGTCCATGCCGCGGCCCCACCACAGAGGCTCGCCCTCGATCCCCAGCAGCACGGCCTGGTGCGTATAGAAGGACCAGCCGTCATAGCCGGTGAGCCACGCCATGTTCGAAGGGTCCGACACGATGACGAGGTCGAGGCCCTTCGCCGCCATTGCCGCGCGCGTCCTGGCAATGCGGCGTTCGTACTCGGCGAGCGGAAAGTGCAATGTCACGTTGGTCATGGTGTCTCCGGAATATCGCGGCACTCTGGCGGCAAGCCATGCCACTGGCAAGAGGACTGCGCCAAGCCCTGCATGCATGGCCTGCATGAATGGCGCGCGGCGGCGTCAGGATTGGGTGGAACAATCCTGCACCAGCCGCTAGTGTTTCTCCATGACCGCAGAATTCGATATCATCGTCATTGGCGCCGGCATTGCTGGCGCCTCCGTGGCCGCTCATCTGGCCGAAACCCATCGCGTCGCCATGCTCGAGATGGAGGACAGGCCCGGCCATCATACCACCGGCCGTTCCGCCGCCACCTACGAACCCAATTATGGCCCGCCCCCGATCTGCGCCCTGACGCGCGCCTCGCGCCGCGAATATGACGCGGGCGGCTATCTCTCGCCGCGCGACTCGCTGTTTCTCATGCCCGATGGCCAGGAGGAGGCCTTTGACGCGGTGATGGCCGGACAGAAAGGCATGACCGAGATCAGTCCGGCCGCCGCCAAGGCCATGCTGCCCCTGCTGAGGGACGGCTACGCCCGCCGCGCCATCCTCGATGCCGGCACCGCCGACATCGACGTCGACCTGCTGCACCAGTCCTACCTGAAACGCTTCCGCCAGCGCGGCGGCACGCTCGTCTGCGATGCGCCCGTCTCGGCGCTTGAAAAGTCCGCCGGCTGGACAGCGGCGGCCGCCGGCCGGACCTTCAGGGCGCCGGTCATCGTCAATGCCGCCGGCGCCTGGGGCGATCGCGTTGCCGCCATGGCCGGCAAGCGCCCCATCGGCCTGCAGCCCAAGCGCCGCTCGATCGCCGTCGTTCCGGTCCCTGAGTCGATCGACATCATGTCCTGGCCAATGGCTGTTGATTGCGGCGAGACCTGGTATTGCAAGCCGCAATCGGGAAAGCTGCTCGTCTCGCCCGCCGATGCGACACCCGTCGACCCGCATGATGCCTATGCCGACGACATGACGCTGGCCGAGGGGATCGACCGCTTTCAGCAGGCCGTCGACATGGAGGTGACCCGCGTCGAACGCACCTGGGGGGGCCTGCGCTCCTTCGCGCCGGACGGCAATCTCGTCGTGGGCTACGACAAGGATGAGGACGGCTTCTTCTGGCTCATCGGCCAGGGCGGCTACGGGATACAATCGTCGCCGGCACTGTCGCGCCTTGCGGCCGCGCTGGTGCGGCAGGAGAAGCCGCCTTCCGACATCATGGATGAAGGGCTGGTGTTGAGAGAGATTTCGCCGGATCGGTTTTAGGCGTCGCGCTGACCCCACCCGGCCGCTTCGCGGCCACCCTCCCCGCTGAAGCGAGGAGGGATGCTTATCCCTCTCCGCGCAGCGGGGAGGGTGCCGAGCGCCAGCGAGGCGGGTGGGGACGTCTCATCCCTTGAGCAGCGGAAACTCCGGCGCGTCCATCACCGCGCCATGCGTGAGCGTCACGCTGCGGAACGGCGGCGAGGTGTTGATCCCCTCGCGCCTTGCATAGCGCACGTCATCGCCCATCAGCCTGAGCGAGAAGGCGCGGCGCTGTTCGACCTGCGAGGTGTTGGCCGGCGCGCCGTGGAGCGTGAGATAGTTGAAAGCCACCGCATCGCCCGGCTCCAGCGCCCAGCCGAGCACCTCATAGGTATCGCGGTTGCCGTTGATGTCCGGCACCGGTTCGAGGCCATCATTCTCGTTCAGCGCCTGCTTGTTGAAACGCTCGGGCCGGAAATACTTCCCCCACTTGTGCGAGCCCTTGACGAATTCGAGCGTCCGCTCGCGCGGCACCGGATCGAGCGGAATCCAGAGAGACACCGTGTCGCTGCCATCGACGCAATAGTAAGGCTGGTCCTGGTGCCAGGGTGTCGCCACGTCGGCACCCGCCTCCTTCACCAGCACGTGCTCGTGGAACAGCCGCACGGTCTTCGTGCCCATCAGCTCGCGGCCGATTTCCGCGGCATTCGAATTGAAGATGAAGTCGCGGTATTCGGGAATGCGGTTCCAGTTGCAATAGTCGCCGAAGAAGCGGCCCGAGCCGTTCTGGCCCTGGTAGATCTTAACATCCGCCGAAGGCTCCGCCATGTTGCGCGCAACGCCCGAGCGCAGCGTTTCCACCCAGTCGCGGAACAGCCCGCGCAGCGCGCAGGCGCCATCGCGGCGGAAGTCCTCGACGGTGTCTTTCTGCAAGAGATTGTGGGACATCGATATGCTCCGCGTTTCAGTGCAGAATATGACAGAGCAACCACCCGGCACCAGCGGGTTTTCCTCATGGCCGCCACGAATTTTGATCAACCGGAAAAAACGTGCTTAAGTGCCGCCACGCCCTTGTGGGCGCATTAAAATGTCAGGGAGTTAAAAATGAAATTCAAAACACTCTTCGGCGCGGCTCTGCTGGCCTCCACCATGCTGGTGGCCGGCGCGGCCAATGCCAAGACGCTGGTCTATTGCTCGGAAGGCTCGCCGGAAAACTTCAGCCCTTCGATGAACACCACGGGCACCAGCCTCGATGCGGCGCGCCCCGTCTACAACAAGCTCGTGCAGTTCACGCCCGGCACCACCCAGGTCGAGCCGGGCCTTGCCGAGAGCTATGCGGTTTCTGACGACGGCAAGACCATCACCTTCAAGCTGCGTTCGGGCGTCAAGTTTCATTCGGGCGTCAACGGCTTCACCCCCACCCGCGACCTCAACGCCGATGATGTGATCTGGTCCTTCGAGCGCATGTGGAAGGCCGAGCATCCCTACGCCAAGGTGTCGGGCGGCTCCTACGACTACTTCAACGACATGAGCATGCCCGATCTTCTCGCCTCGATCGAGAAGGGTGCGGACGACCTGACGGTGGTCATGAAGCTCAACAAGCCCAATGCGCCGATCCTCGCCAACCTCGCCATGGATTTTGCAACGATCCACTCGGCTGAATACGCCAAGTTCCTGATGGACAAGGGCGCCCCCGAAGAGTTCGACCAGATTCCCGTGGGCACCGGCTCGTTCTCCTTCGTCGCCTACCAGAAGGACGCGGTCATCCGTTACAAGGCCTTCGACGGCTGGGCCGGCAAGCCCAAGATCGACGATCTCGTCTATGCGATCACGCCGGACGCGACCGCGCGCTATGCGAAGCTTCAGGCCAATGAATGCCAGGTGATGGGCTATCCGAACCCGGCCGACCTTGCCGCGATGAAGCAGAACGCCGACATCCGGGTTCTGGAACTGGCGGGCCTCAACATCGGCTATCTCGCCATGAATGCGCAGAAGCCGCCCTTCGACAAGGTGGAAGTCCGCCAGGCCATCGCCATGGCGATCGACCGCGATGCCATCCTGTCGGAAGTTTATCAGGGTGCCGGCCAGAAGGCCAAGAACCCGATCCCGCCGACCATGTGGTCGTATGACGAGTCGACGGTCGACTACGAGTACAATCCCGAGAAGGCCAAGGAGATGCTGAAGGCCGCCGGTGTCGAGAACCTTTCGACCGACATCTGGTGGATGCCGGTACAGCGCCCCTACAACCCCAATGCCAAGCGCATGGCGGAAATGATGCAGGCGGACCTGGCCAAGGTCGGCATCAACGCGACGCTCGTCTCCTACGAGTGGGGCGAGTACAGGAAGCGCCTGCAGGCGGGCGAGCACCAGATGGGCCTCCTCGGCTGGACCGGCGACAATGGCGATCCGGACAACTTCCTGGCCGTGCTGCTGGGCTGCAACTCCGAAGGCAAGCCCAATGGCCAGAACATCCCGAAGTGGTGCGATGCTGATTTCAATGCCGCAGTCACCAAGGCGGTCGAGATCACGGACCAGGCGGAGCGCACCAAGCTCTACCAGCAGGCCCAGAAGATCCACCACGCCCAGGTGCCGTGGCTGAACATCGCGCATTCGACCGTGTTCGAGCCGATCCGCAAGGAAGTCCAGGGCTACAAGGTGAGCCCGCTGGGCGCCCACGAATTCCAGAACGTGGACATCGCCGAGTAATCGTCACAACCTGTGGGAGGCGGGCCCTTGTAGGCCCGCTTCCTTCCCCCTCTGGAGCCCACGCATGTTCCGGTTTCTCTTGAAGCGTCTGCTCCTCACCCTGCCGACGTTCTTCGCCCTCATGTTCGTCACCTTCATTATGATCCGCCTGGTTCCGGGCGATCCCATCGAGGTGCGCCGCGGCGAGCGCGGCATCAGCCCCGAACGCCTCGAAGAGCTCCGCCGCGAGATGGGCCTCGACCAGCCGGTGTGGAAGCAGTTCGGCGACTATGTCTGGGGCATTCTCCACGGCGATTTCGGCACCTCGATCATCTCGAAGACCCCCATTCTCCACGAATTCGCAACGCTGTTTCCGGCGACTCTGGAGCTCACCATCTCGGCCATGATCTTCGCCGTCGTGCTGGGCATTCCGGCGGGCGTCATCGCCGCCTCGCGGCGCGGCGGCGTCTATGACCAGTCGCTGATGGGCCTGGCGCTCACCGGCTATTCGATGCCGATCTTCTGGTGGGGCCTGATCCTCATCCTCGTCATGTCGAACACGCTGGGGCTGACGCCAGTGTCGGGCCGCGTCGACCTGATCAAGTTCTATTACGAGCCGGTCACCGGCTTCATGCTGATCGACTCGCTGCTGTCGGGCCAGAAGGGCGCCTTCTGGGATGCCGTCCACCACCTGATCCTGCCGACCATCGTGCTCGGCACCGTGCCGCTCGCCGTGATCGCCCGCATGACCAGGTCCTCGATGCTCGAGGTGCTGGAGGAAGACTATGTGCGCACGGCCCGTGCCAAGGGGCTTTCGACCTATCGCATCATCGGCGTCCACGCGCTGCGGAACGCGCTGATCCCCGTCGTCACCGTCATCGGCTTGCAGACCGGCGGGCTGCTGGCAGGCGCGGTGCTGACCGAGACGATCTTCTCCTGGCCGGGCGTGGGCAAATGGCTGGTCGAGTCGATCGGCCGCCGCGACTATCCGGCCCTCCAGGGCGGCATCCTGCTGATTTCCGCCATGGTCATCTTCGTCAACCTCATCGTCGATCTTCTCTATGGCCTCATCAACCCGAGAATCCGCCATGCCAAGTGACACCACCATTGCAACGCAAGCTGCCCCGCCCGGCCCGTTGCGGGCCTTCTGGCGCGCCTTCCGCGAAAACCGCGGCGCCGTCGTGGGGCTCGCCGTCGTCGTCTTGATCGTACTCATCGCCATCTTCGCCAGCGTGCTGGCCCCGCACGACCCGATCGAGCAATATAGGGGCTTCACCAAGCTGCCGCCCTTCTGGATGGAGGGAAGCGACCTGCGTTTCATCCTCGGCACCGACGCCGTGGGCCGCGACATGCTTTCGCGCCTCATGTATGGGGCGCGCGTCTCGCTGTTCATCGGCATCGCCGTCATGGCCGTCTCGATGGTGATGGGGATAGCACTCGGCCTCACCGCCGCCTTCTTCGGCGGCATGGTGGACGTGGTCATCATCCGCGTCATGGACCTTGTGATGGCGATTCCGTCGCTTGTGCTGGCGATCCTCATCATCGCCATCATCGGGCCGAACCTCACCAACACCATCATCGCCGTCACCATCGTCGGCCTGCCGCGCTACGTGCGCCTGGTGCGGGCCTCGGCGCTGACCGAACTGACGAAGGACTATGTGATCGCGGCAAAAGTCTCGGGCGTCAGGAAGTGGCGGCTGATGACGGTGACGGTGCTTCCGAACTGCCTCGCCCCCCTGATCGTGCAAGCAGCACTTGGCCTTTCAGACGCGATCCTCGAGGCGGCGGGCCTGGGCTTCCTGGGGCTTGGCGCGCAGCCACCGACGCCCGAATGGGGCGCCATGCTGGCCGACACCCGCGACCTGATGAGTTCGCATCCCTGGGTGATGGCCTTCCCCGGCATCGCCATTCTGATCACCGTTCTCGCCATCAACCTGATGGGCGACGGATTACGCGACGCCCTCGACCCGCGGCTGAGGCGGAGCTGAACCCCATGGCCGACGCGGTCATCGGCGCGCTTGGCACCGTTCTCGCGGCCTTCGTCGGCGTCCTGACCTGGTACCTGACGCAGTTAGGAGAACGCCGCCGCGAGCGCACCGAGCGCGAAGCCCAGCGCCTGGCCGAGGAAGAGCAGCGCCACCAGCGCGTGCTCGATATCGTCGTGGCGCTGCATTCGGAGATCCTGGCCGGCGTCGTCGCCAACCGCCGCCAGCTCACCGTCGAGGACGTGACCTATGCCCTGAAGCAGACGAACCCGTTCACGACGGCGGACGAAACCGACTTCGTCTTCGATTCGCTGAAGGGTGATATTTCCATTCTCCCGGCGGAAGTGATCCACGCCGTCGTGCAATATTATCGCGTGGCCATGCAATCGAACCTTGTCACCAGGGACCTTCGCGACCCATATTTCATCAAGCAGCCGGTGAAGGAGCGCCGCAGGATCATCGGTTTCCTGCTGCAGCTGGTGGAACTGCAGAAGATCCTGGGAGAGGAAGCGCTGAGTGACTTGGCGTCATTCGCCAGCCGGTCGGGCATCGACCTGAAACAGAACGAGCAGCGTGCCGCCGCACTGTTCCAGCGGGCCGCAACCGAAATTGCCGCCGTCTTTACGAAATCGGATAAATTGGACCCGAAGCCATCGCGATCACGCCTCTTGAGAACGACTGATCGCAATATAAGCCCGCCAGCGCAGAAAGTGAAGTAGGCAATGTCCCTTCTCGATATCCAGAACCTCACCGTCGAATTCAAGACCGGGTCCGGCATGTTCCGCGCCGTCGATGGCGTTTCGCTGAAAGTTGATGAGGGCGAGGTGCTGGCGATCGTCGGCGAATCGGGCTCCGGCAAATCGGTGTCGATGCTGGCCGTGATGGGCCTGCTGCCGTGGACGGCGAACGTCACCGCCGACCGGATGACCTTCGAAGGCAAGGACCTGCTCGGCATGTCCGCCAACGAACGCCGCAGGATCATCGGCAAGGACATCGCCATGATCTTCCAGGAGCCGATGTCGAGCCTCAACCCGTGCTTCACGGTGGGCTTCCAGCTCACCGAAGCCCTGAAGACCCATCTCGACATGGACAAGGCGGAGCGCCGCCGCCGTGCCGTCGAACTCCTGAGCCTTGTCGGCATTCCCTCTCCCGAACAGCGGCTCTCCTCCTTCCCGCACCAGCTGTCGGGCGGCATGAACCAGCGCGTGATGATCGCCATGGCGATCGCCTGCAACCCGAAGCTCCTGATCGCCGACGAACCGACGACGGCCTTGGACGTCACCATCCAGGCGCAGATCCTCGATCTTCTGGTGAAGCTTCAGAAGGAAACCGGCATGGGCCTCGTGCTCATCACCCATTCGATGGGCGTCGTCGCTGAAACCGCCGAGCGCGTCTCGGTGCAATATGCCGGCCAGAAGGTGGAAGAGCAGAAGGTGGCGGACCTGTTCCGCGACCCCCACCACCCCTATACGGCAGCACTCCTCTCGGCATTGCCTGAGCGTGCCACGGCGCGAAGGCTTCCCTCGATCCCCGGCGTGGTGCCGGGCCAGTTCGACCGGCCCAAGGGCTGCCTCTTCTCGCCGCGCTGCCAGTTCGCAACCGATCTCTGCCGCAACACCGTGCCGATGCGGGTGATGGGCACGCTCTGTCACTATCCGCTGCGGAACGGCATACCCGACAGTCACCCCGGCAAGGAGAAGGCCGCATGAGCACCGTCCTCACCGCCACCGATCTCACGCGGTTCTATTCGATCTCGCGCGGGGCTTTCGCCAAGCCCGGCATCCTCAAGGCGGTCGATGGTGCAAGCTTCACGCTCCAGCGCGGCAAGACGCTGGCGGTCGTCGGCGAGTCGGGCTGCGGCAAGTCCACGCTGGCCCGCATGGTGACGATGATCGAGCTGCCGACCTCGGGCTCGCTCAACATTGCGGGCGAGGAAATCGCCGGCGCCTCGGCGTCAACGCTCCGCGCGCTCCGTCCCAAGGTGCAGATCGTTTTCCAGAACCCCTATGGCTCGTTGAATCCGCGCCAGAAGATCGGCCACGCGCTGGAAGAACCGCTTCTCGTCAATACGAAGCTCTCACAAGCCGAGCGTACCGAGAAGGCGCGCGCCATGATGACAAGCGTTGGCCTGCGGCCCGAGCATTACGACCGCTACCCGCACATGTTCTCAGGCGGCCAGCGCCAGCGCATCGCCATCGCCCGCGCCCTGATGCTGGACCCGGAAGTACTGGTGCTCGATGAACCCGTCTCCGCGCTCGACGTCTCGATCCAGGCGCAGGTCCTGAACCTTTTGGCCGACCTGCAGGAGCGCCACAACCTCGCTTACCTTTTCATCAGCCACGACCTCTCCGTCGTGCGCCACATCGCCGATGAGGTGATGGTGATGTATCTCGGCCGCGTCGTGGAACAGGGCCCGCGCGATACCGTGTTCGCGAACCCGCAGCATCCCTATACCAAGGCCCTGCTCTCGGCGACGCCGACGCCCAACCCCGCGGCCAAGCGCGAGCGCATCGTGCTGAAGGGTGAATTGCCCTCGCCCTTGAACCCGCCATCGGGCTGCACCTTCCACCCGCGCTGCCCCTGGATGTTCGAGCCATGCCCGCGCATCAACCCCGCCTTGCTTGCGCATGAGGGAAGCCTTGTGGCATGCCACGCGGTGAACCCACCGGAAGAAGATGTAAAGGCGGCCTGACCATGTCGAAGCGTGCGGAACTTTCAACCGGCGAAGCCCTCGTCGGCCTTCTCGAAGCCTATGGCGTCGACACGATCTTCGGCATTCCCGGTGTGCACAACATCGAGATGTACCGAGCATTGCCGCGCTCGAAGATCCGCCATGTCCTGGTGCGTCATGAGCAGGGCGCGGGCTTCATGGCGGATGGCTATGCGAGGGCAACGGGCAAGCCCGGCGTGTGCTTCACCATCACCGGGCCGGGCGTCTTGAACATCCTCACCCCCATGGGCCAGGCCTGGTCGGACTCGAGCTCGATGCTGGTGATCGCCACGGCGCTCGACATCCGCGATTCGGCGCAGGGACGCGGCAGGCTTCACGAGATGCTGGACCAGCGCGGCGCGGCGGCAACCGTCACGAACTTCCATATGCGCGCCTATACGCCGAAGGATGTGCGCGATGCGATCGCCAGTGCCTTCGCGATTTTCGCCAGCCAGCGGCCACGGCCCGTCTATATCGAAATCCCCATCGACACGCTGAAGGAACCAGCGGGCGAAGGTTGGACGGCACGCGCGCTTCCGAAACTGCCGCTGCCCGATGCCGATCAGATCGCTGCGGCGGTGGCTAAACTCAATGCCGCGAAGCGCCCGCTCATACTGCTGGGCGGCGGTGCCATGGCCGCGGGTACCGAAGCCATCGCCATTGCCGAAAAGCTGAAGGCGCCGATCCTGACGACGGTGGCTGGCAAGGGCGTGGTCCCCGCCGATCACCGCTTGTGCCTGGGCCATCGCTTGGGCCGTGCGGCAGGCGTGCAATTCCTCCGGCAATCGGACGCCATTCTCTGCGTCGGTTCCGAACTCGCCGAGACGGATTTCTGGGACACGAGCGTGCTGCTGGAGAAGAACCTGATCCGCATCGACATCGATTCCGCCTCGCTTGCACGGCCGCATACCGCCGAAATCGCGATCCTCGGTGATGCCCATGCCGCTCTCGCCGCGATTGCGCCGGGCATCAAGGCGCGGAGCACTAGGGGCCTGCCGCTGGACGATTTACAGGACGGTCCGCCAGACGCCGTGCGCGAGATGTTGAAAACCGTGCTGGGCGTGATCCGTGATTCACTGCCGCGCGAAGCGATCATCGCCTCCGACATGACGCAGATCGCCTATGCCGCGAACGAGGAATTCGACGTGCTGACGCCACGCACATGGATTCATCCCGTGGGTTTCGGTACGCTGGGCTTCGGTCTGCCCGCAGGCATCGGCGCGAAGTTCGGTGCGAGCGATACGCCCGTCGCCATCCTTCACGGCGACTATGGCATCCAGTACACGCTCAATGAACTGGGCACAGCGGTGGAGCACAAGCTGAACGTCATCGTGTTGCTGTGGAACAACGAGTTGCTCGGCGCCATCCATGACAGCATGGCCCATGCCGGCATTCAGCCCAACAACGTGACGCTCCGCAATCCGGATTTCCAGGCATTGGCGAAGGCCTATGGCTGCAACGCCGAAAAGCCCGGCTCATTGAAGGCGCTGGCGAATGCGATCAAGGCAGCACTCAAGGCCGAAGGCCCGACGCTGATCGAGATGACGCCGCGCATGATCCAGGGCTGAGGCCAAGGCTCAACCGATAGAGACGGGCCAGCGCAAACGGAGGGATTGCGCCGGCCCCTTCGACGGCAGCAGATGCTGCCGCTTCGTTACATCTTCGGCATGATCACCGTATCGATCACATGAATGACGCCATTGTCGGCGGCGATGTCGGCCTGCACCACCTTGGCGCCATCGACCATCACGCCGTCCATGCCGTTGACCTTGATCTCGGAACCCTGGACGGACTTCGCCATCGTTTCCTTGCCGGCGACATCGGCGGCCATCACCTTGCCCGGCACCACATGATAGGTGAGGATGGCGGCGAGCTTGTCCTTGTTCTCGGGCTTCAGCAGGTCTTCGACGGTGCCGGCGGGAAGCTTGGCGAAAGCCTCGTCGGTGGGTGCGAAGACCGTGAAGGGGCCGGGACCTTTCAACGTTTCAGCAAGGCCTGCGGCCTGCACGGCGGCAACCAGCGTCTTGAAGCTTCCGGCGGCGACGGCTGTATCGACGATGTCGGCGGCATAGGCCTGCGCGGAGAGCGCCAGTGTGGATACGGCGATGGCGCCGGCGGCGAACAGATTACGAATGCTGCGCATATGTATCTCCCTGAGTGTCATGAGTGACATGGGACCTTACGGGGTCACGTCCGGCGCAGTTCACAAGGCGCTTTCACAATAAGTTTTTCTGCATTTGGTGATCCACCACAGGTCTGACATATTCCCCGGACGATTGTCGAACCACCAGAACTGCAGGACGCAACACCACATGACCGATCAGCCCCGGGGCGAGCCCAGCCAGTTCGCCCTTCTGAAGTCCAGAAGCTTCCTGCCGCTATTCGTCACGCAAGCCATCAGCGCCTTCAACGACAACGGCCTGCGGAACGGCATCGCCATCCTCATCACCTTCGATCTCGCGGTGAACCATGGCTGGAACGCCACGCTCTTCGTGCAGGCGGGGCTGGCGCTGTTCATGCTGCCCTATTTCCTGTTTTCCGCGCTTGCTGGCCAGCTTGCCGACAAGCACGACAAGGCCATGCTGGCGCGCTGGATCAAGCTGTTCGATCTTCTGGCGATGGTGTTTGGTGCCTGGAGCCTGTGGATGGACAATCCCTTCCTCCATCTCACCGTGCTGTTCCTTGCCGGCACAACCGCTGCCTTCTTCGGCCCCATCAAGTATGGCGTGCTGCCGCAATACCTCAAGAAGGAAGAGCTGATCGGCGGCAATGCGCTGATCGAGCTTGGCACCTTCGTGACGATCCTGCTCGGCACCATGTTCGGCGGCTTTCTGGTGCTGCAGGACTATGGCAAGCCGGTGCTGGCGGGCACCATCATCGTGCTGGCGGTGATTGCCTGGGGGATGTCCTTCCTCATGCCGCCCGCACCGGGTGACAAGTCGATCGTCTTCGACTGGAACGTGCCGCGCCAGACCATGAAGCTTTTGGGCTATGCCCGCGAGCGCGACGATGTGTTCTGGGCCGTCATCGGCGCCTCGTGGTTCTGGTTTCTGGGTGCGGCCATTCTCGCGCAGTTCCCGGTGTTTACAAAAGATGTGCTGCTGGCCAACGACACGGTCGCCAACATCTTCATCGCCACCTTCACGATCGGCATCGGTGCTGGCTCGCTGCTGACGACGACATTGCTGAAGGGCGACGTCTCGCCGCGCTATGTGCCGGTGGCCTCGATCATGATGACGGTGTTTCTCTTCGATCTCTATTTCGCCGCGGGCGCCGTCAACAGGAATTTCGCCGGCACCAGCTTCAACATGGTGGAGACGTTCTTTTCCCACTGGTCCGGCTGGCGCGTCGGCGTGGACCTGTTCTTCATCGCCTTCTTCGGCGGCATCTATGCCGTGCCCTTGAACGCCATCATGCAGCACCGTTCGAACCCGTCGCGGCGCTCGCGCGTGATCGCGGCCAACAACGTCATGAACGCCATCTTCATGATCATGTCGGCATTGGCTGCCGCAACGCTGTTGCGCGTGATGTCGGCGCAAGGATTTTTCCTGCTGCTGGGGATTGCCAATGCGGGCGCGGCGATCTGGATCTGCCGGCTGCTGCCGCAGGAGCTTTTCGCCAATGTGGCGCGCCAGGTCTTCCGCCTGTTCTATCGTGTCGAGATCAAGGGCATGGAGAACTTCCGTGCGGCGGGGAGAAAGGCCGTGATCGTCGCCAACCACACGTCATTGCTCGACGGGCCCCTGCTCTCGGCCTACCTGCCGGACCGCGCCAGCTTTGCGATCAACACCCATGTGGCGCAGACGTGGTGGGCCAAGCCCACCTTCGCGCTGTTCAACATGATCCCCATCGACCCCACGAACCCCATGGCGCTGCGCGTGCTGGTCGACGAGTTGAAGAAGGGCCGCAAGGTGGTGATCTTCCCCGAGGGCCGCCTGACCGTTACCGGCGCGCTGATGAAGGTCTATGAAGGCCCGAGCGCCATTGCGCAGATGGCCAAGGCCCGCGTCCTGCCCGTTCGCATCGACGGCGCGCAATATACCCCCTTCTCGAAGATGCGCGGCAAGCTGCGGCTGCGCTGGTTCCCCAAGATCACATTGACCTTCCTGCCGCCGGTGAAGTTCGATCCGCCGGAAGGGATGCGTGGGTCGGCACTCCGCGAATATCAGGCCGACCGGCTCTATGACGTGATGACCGACATGGTCTTCCGCACCTCGAACACCAGCCGAACGCTGTTTCAGGCACTGCTCGATGCCCGCGCGACGCATGGACGTGGCCACAAGGTGCTGGAAGACATCCAGCGCAACCCCGCAAGCTATGACCGCCTGATGATGGGCAGCTTCATCCTCGGCCGCCGCATCGCCGCGCTGACGCCGGGCGAAAAACACGTCGCCGTGCTGCTGCCCAATGCCAATGGCTGCTTCGTCACGCTGTTCGGCCTCCACGCCTTCGGCCGCGTGCCGGCCATGCTGAATTTCTCGACCGGTGCCGTCAACATGGGTGCCGCCTGTGCAGCAGCGCAGGTCTCGACCATTATCACCTCGCGCCGCTTCGTCGAGGCCGGCAACATGGAGGAGGACGTGAAGCTCCTCTCGGAAGGCCGCAAGATCATCTATCTCGAGGACCTGCGCGAGACGCTGACCGCGAAGGACAAGCTTTATGGCATGTGGGCGCGCTTCTTTTCGTCAGCCGCCTTGCGCGCGGCGGGTGCCGAACGCAATCCCGATGCGCCGGCCATCATCCTGTTCACGTCGGGCTCCGAAGGCGTGCCGAAGGGCGTCGTTCTTTCGCACCGGAACCTCCACGCCAACCGCTACCAGGCGGCGGCGCGCATCGCGTTTACCGCGTCCGACATCGTCTTCAATGCGCTGCCGATGTTCCATGCCTTTGGCCTCACCGGTGGCGCATTGCTGCCGGTGCTCGCCGGCGTGCGCACGTTCCTCTATCCCTCGCCGCTCCACTACAAGGTGGTGCCCGAGCTTTGCTACGACACCAACGCCACCGTGCTCTTCGGCACCGATACCTTCCTCATGGGCTATGCCCGCAACGCGCACCCCTACGACTTCTTCAACGTGCGCCTTGTGGTGGCGGGTGCGGAACGCGTGAAGCCCGAGACGCGGGAAATCTGGATCGAGAAATTCGGGCTTCGCATTCTCGAAGGCTATGGCGCCACCGAATGCTCGCCGGTGCTCGCCGTCAACACACCCATGCATTACCGCACCGGCACCGTGGGCCGCCTGCTGGACCAGATTTCCTACCGGCTCGATCCCGTTCCCGGCATCGCGGAAGGCGGCCGCCTTTTCGTCAAGGGTCCCAACGTGATGCTGGGCTATCTCCGCGCCGACAATCCCGGCGTCATCGAAGCCCCGCCGGATGGCTGGTACGACACCGGCGACATCGTGAAGGTCGATGACCTGGGCTATGTCACCATCCTCGGCCGCGCCAAGCGCTTTTCCAAGATCGCCGGCGAGATGATCTCGCTCTCTGCCGTCGAGGCGAAGCTGCAGCAGGTTTTCCCCGACGCGCAGCATGCCGTCGTCGCGGTTCCCGATGCCAAGAAGGGCGAGCAGCTCGTGATGTTCACGACGGACGAGACCCTCGATGCGAAGAAGGTGCTGGAGGCCATGAAGGCCGCAGGCTCCACCGCGCTGTTGATTCCGCGTAACGTGATAGCACTGCCGGAACTCCCCGTGCTCGGCTCCGGCAAGACCGACTATCTCAGCCTCAACAACCTCGCACGGGAAAAAGTGAAGCCGTGAGCCTGGCTCTCGAAGACCGCGCCCGCGCCCTGCTCGATGGCCACTCGGGCAAGGCCATGCAGCTTGCCATGCGGCTGGTGGTGAAGGCCGCGGACATCATGGGTGCGGAGCGCCTGCTGCCCGTGAGCTTCGCCCATCTCGATGCCTGCTTCTACACCGGCCAGGCCCATGTCGATTTTGTGCGCTTCCTTTTGGAGAACGGCGCGAGCCTCGCTGTCCCGTCCTGGACGAACAATGGCGTCGTCAGCCTTGCCGATCCGTCGCTTCGTCCGTCTGCGGAGGATCCTGAAATGGTGAGCGGCGCGGCTGAGGTGATGCGGCTCTATGCGAAGCTCGGCTGCGTTCCGACCTGGACTTGCGCGCCCTACCAGCATGCGGGTGGCCCCGGCTTCGGCGATCACATCGCGGTCGGCGAGTCGAATGCCGTCTCGTACTATAATTCGGTCGTCGGCGCGCGCACCAACAAGTATGGCGACTATCTCGACGTCGCCTGCGCGCTGACGGGCCTTGCCCCCGATGCCGGACTTCACCGCGACGAAGGCCGGAAAGCCCAGCTTCATTTCGACTGCAGCGCGCTTCCCGGAAGCTGGCGGAGCGAGGATGTCTTCGCGCATCTGATCGGCCATCACGTGGGCCGCATCGCTGGCCGCCGCAGCCCGGTCATCTCTGGCTTGCCGAAAGACACCGGCAGGGATGCCCTGAAGGCCATCAGTTCCGCCGTGGCGGCCTCGGGCGGCGTCGAGCTTTGGCACGGCGTCGGCGTCACGCCGGAAGCACCTCAACTTTCCGCGGTCTTCACCGGCACCGAAACACACACCGTGACGCCGGATGATCTCGCCCGTGCCCATCGCGAGCTTTCGACCGGCAGCGATGGCCCGCTCGATGCGGTCGCACTCGGCACGCCGCATTTCTCGCTGTCTGAATTCGGCGAACTGGTGCGCCTGCTCGATGGCCGCAGGGCCGCAACCGGACTTCCCTTCCTCGTCTCCACCAGCCGCGTGGTGCGGCAACTGGCGGAGGCGAAGGGCTGGGTTGCGGCGCTGCAGAAATCGGGCGTTGAAATCCCCGTCGATGTCTGCACCTATTATTCGCCGCGCGTGCGGGGGCTGAAGGGCCGCGTGATGACCAACGCCGCCAAATGGGCCTATTACGCACCGGGCATGCTGGGCATCGAAGTGGCCTTCGGCTCGCTGAAGGAATGCGTAGAAAGTGCTGTTGCGGGCGAAGTCTGGCGCGATCCTCGGCTGTGGACCAGCCGATGATCCGCGCCCGCGTATTGAATGCCGCCGAAGCCCATGGCCCGGTTCTGGCACTGGACGAGCCCTTGAGCTTCTGGGGCGCCTTCGAGCCGAGGACGGGCGTGATCCTCGACGTGCACCACCCGCAAAGGGGGGCTTGCGTTGCCGGAACCGTTCTCCTGATGCGCGAGTCCAAGGGCTCGGGCTCCGCCCCCGGCGCCATTGCCGAGGCAATCCGCCTTGGCACCGCGCCTGCTGCCATCATCCTCGCCGCGCCGGACATCAACCTCGCCATCGGGGCGGACGTCGCGGCAACGCTCTATGGCCGCCACTGCGCCATCCTCAGCGTCAGCGAAGGCGAGTTGCTGGAGCTTTCGCGCGCATCAGCCTTGCGCATTTCCGCTGCGGGTGAAATCCGTTTCGAAACCGTGTAACACCCGGCGCGAAGAATCGAAGGGTAGATCATGCGGTTTGCAAAAGTCACGGAACGTCTGTCAGGCTTGGGCTCGGAGAAGTGGGCCGTCCACATCGAGGGGAAGAAGCGCGCGGCACTTGGCGAGCCGATGATTTTCCTGTCGATCGGCGAGCCCGATGCCAAACCGCCCACCGCCATCCTCGATGTCGCGGAGAAGCAGATGCGCGCCGGCCGCACCCGCTATTCCGAAGGCCGCGGCGAGGCCAATGCGAGGCGCGCGCTGGCAAGGCTCTACTCCGTGCAGACGGGCCGCGCCATCCACGAGAACCAGTTCATCTATCTGCCCGGCACGCAGACCGCACTTTATGCCGCGATGATGACGCTCGTTGACGTGGGCGACGAGGTGCTGATGGCGGACCCCTATTACGCCACCTACGAGGGCGTCATCGCGTCCGCCGGCGGCATCACCGTGCCGGTGCGGGTCGACCCCGATCATGGCTTTCACCTCAAGGCCGCCGATCTCGAGAAGGCGATCACGCCGAAGTCGCGCGTGCTGCTGATGAACACGCCGTCAAACCCCACGGGTGCGGTATTCACGAGAGCTGAGATCGAGAAGATCGGCAGGCTTTGCGAGAAGCACGATTTGTGGATCATCTCGGACGAGGTCTATGCGACCTTGACCTATGGCAACACGGTGTTCTCATCGCCCTTCGACGTGCCCGAACTCGAGAAGCGCACGGTGGTCGTCTCCTCAATCTCGAAATCGCATGCGATCCCCGGTTTCCGCGCCGGCTGGATCGCCGCCTCGGAGGAATTCTGCGACCGCTGCATTCCGGTGACCGAGACGATGCTCTTCGGCTCTCAGGCATTCCTTGAGGATGCCATGGCCTTCGCGCTCGACACGCATTTCCCCGAGCTGGACGAGATGAAGCGCAATTACGAGGCCCGCGCCAGGGCGCTTGTCGCCGGTCTCAAGGCTTCGAAGAAAGTGTCGGCCCGCATGCCGGAAGGCGGCATGTTCGTGATGGTCGACGTGCGGAAGACCGGCCTATCGGGCGAGGCTTTCGCAACGCGGCTGCTGGAAGAGGAAAAGGTCGTCACCATGCCCGGCGAAAGCTTCGGCGCGGGTGGGTCTGGGCATCTACGCGTGGCGCTGACCGTGGACGAGGCCCAGATCACCGAAGCTTGCCGGAGAATCGTGAGCCTGGCGGAACGGGTTAGCTTCGCGACAAGCGATTTGCCGGCAGAAAAAGTTCGCGCCATCGCCAGCAGTCAAATGGACAGTCGCCACGATCTTCTCAACAAACTTCTTGATCCCGAATAAGAGCGGACTTGGATTTCCCCCGCCTGAGCCGGGCCTTAGTTCCAAACTACATCTGCTTCCGGCATCATAAGTACAGGGAAGTTCAGCGACAAGGCCACAGTGCCAGGGCGACTTCTTCGTAAGCATGTCAAGAAAGTCGTTCCCCGAAGTGGAGCAAATGCAGAAAGCGACGTTAGGACAACGCTTCAATATCGCGACTATCGGAGTAGGAAAGCTACCACATTCAACGCGAAGCCGTGGATACGTGCTCACGAGCCTGACCAGCCGATTTCAGATCGCGCTTCCGTCGAGCAGTTCTGACATGAGGTCGCTGCCAAAACCCGTGAGGAACCGGACGCCCAGGCCTTCGTCGGTATGCCGCATGACTTCGCAGAGGACTTTGCCAAGATAGATCTTGGACCCGATGTCCGGCACCATCTGAATGGAGACTCCGGCCCCCGATAGCGACAGGTCGATGATCTCGCAGGGAATGCGGCGCCCATCGAGGAGGGTGACGACCGATTTCGCGTCGTCGAATTTTCGCCGGTTATATTGGCGGCTGTCGGATGTCTTGCCCTGAAAATAATCATCGAGCCAGGTGAGCTTGCTCAGGAAGGAGGTTCGCTCGGCGGGGTCGATGTTCCAATGCACCATGAACCCGCTCCCGGTGGCACGGCCCGCGCGGCCCTCGAGCCGGCCCAGATGTTCGAGTGTCGCGACAACAGCCTCATCATGCGCGGGCATGACGGCCGATGTGAATTCGGCACCATCCACCGTGACGTTCTTGACGCTGCATGGGCATGTCGAACGGTCGGCTCTTGCATACTGGCCGAAGAGCACGCGAGACACCTTGCTCGGCGCGTCGTCCATGTCCCAGTCATGCTCGCTCAATTTCGATCCCTGCCACCAACCGGGCCTACCAAGGCATTTTCAAGAGACAATGACGCATGATGCTACTGAAGATTGAATATTACCTTAAGACAAATGCTTTCACCCAAGGGAATACAACCGAGGTCCGGTTCAGGCCGGTGCCGCCTGAGCAAGGCTAGGCTTGCACGCAGGCCTCGCCTTACCGCACCATGTAGCCGAATTCTTCCGCTTGCTCGGTGATCCACTCCCAGAAGCTTTCGGCAAAGCCACGGAAGACCGAAAGGTCAAAGGCGTTCTCGCCGACGCGCGTGAGGTGGACGCCGACATGGGCCATCTGCGTGAGCGCGGATTTCCCCATGGCACATTCATCCGGATGGAGATCGACCGGCGTGCCCTTGGCCAGCACGGCCCGCGCTTTCACGCCCGAAATGCGGATGATGACGCGGCCATGGCTCTGGTCCGACACCGACGCGATGCCATCGAGTGCCGATTTCAGCTCGCGGTAGAGAGCGCCCTCGCCCCGACCTTCGGCGATGACGAAATACTGGTCCGGCCCCGCCCATTGCGGCGCGTGGGGTACGAGTGCGGCGGCCACCGCGCTGCCCTGCCCCTGGCGGGCGATGACCGTGACGATGGACATGGGATGACGCACCCGGAACTCGACGCCGGGTGCGCCCCTGTCTGCGCCGAAGCGGCCCTGGATGGCGACATCGGCCAGCGGCGAGACGCGCGGCAGCATGATCTCCGGCGCAGCGGCGGCTTTGGGCCTGGCGGGTGACTTAGGCATGAAGTCTCTTGTTCTCCCTGTCGAAATGCACAGGATCGCAGATTTCGCCGATCGTCTCGTGGCCGCGCAAGCCGTCCCACACGCGCACCCGCTCGCCATGCCGCGCGCGCCCGTTGGAAACCAGCGCCAGTGCGATCCACATGTTGAGCATCGGCGACCAGGCAACCGACGAGAGATAGCCCTGGTCATTGGCCATCGAGGGCTTGTCGTCGAGCTTCAGGATATGCGCGCCGGACCGGATACGGTCGCCAGGCTCAACCGGGCGGATGCCGACGACGCATTGCCGGTTGGTGTCCGTCAGCCCCTCGCGCATCGCCATCATGCGGCCGATGTAGTCCTTCTTGGTGGACATCATCTTGCCCAGCCCGAGGTCCGCCGCCGTGGTCGTGCCGTTCAGCTCGCCGCCCGCCACATGGCCCTTCTCGACGCGCATGATGGAGAGCGCTTCGACGCCATAGGGCACGATGCCGAATTCCTCGCCCGCCTGACAGATGGCGCGCGCCGCCATGTTGCCGTAATCCGCCGGAACGGCGAGCTCATAGGCATGCTCGCCCGAGAAGGAGAGCCGGAACAGCCGCGCCGGCACGCCGCCCAGCACGGTCACTTCCTTCGCCGCCATGTAAGGCACGGTCTCGTCACTCATCACGAGATCGTCGACGATCTTCTGCAGCGTGGCGCGCGACTTCGGACCGGCAACCGCCATCTGCGCCCATTGCTCGGTGACCGAGACATAGGTGACGTCGAGTTCGGGGAACAGCGCCTGATGCGCAAACTCCATCTGCGCCATGACGCGTGCCGCATTGGCCGTCGTCGTCGTCATCACATAGTGATCGTCCGCAAGGCGGGACGTGGTGCCGTCGTCATAGACGATGCCGTCTTCCCGCAGCATCAGACCATAGCGCGCCTTGCCCACGGCGAGCGTGGAGAAGGTGTTGCAATAAAGCCTGTCGAGGAAGGCTCCCGCATCCCTGCCCTGAACGTCGATCTTGCCGAGCGTCGAGACATCGCAGATGCCGACGCCATTGCGCGTGGCCAGCACCTCACGCGAGGCAGACGCCAGCCAGTCCTCGCCCGCCAGCGGGAACCAGGATGAGCGCATCCAGAGGCCGGTCTCGACAAAGACCGCGCCCAGTTCATCCGCCCAGTCGTGCAGCGGCGTCTTGCGCACCGGCTGGAAGTGATGACCTGTGAACGGCCCCGCGAAGGCACCGAAGGCGACCGGCGTATAGAAGGGCCGGAAAGTGGTGGTGCCCACCTGCTCGATCGACTTGCCCGTCGCTTCCGCAAGGATGGCGATCGCATTCACATTGCCGAGCTTGCCCTGGTCGGTCGCCATGCCGGTCGTCGTGTAGCGCTTGGCGAGTTCGATATCCTTGTAGCCTTCCTGCGCGGCCAGCGGCAGGTCCTTGGCGGTCGAGTCATTCTGGTAGTCGACGAAGGCCTTGCCGGTCGATTGCTTCACCCACCACAGCGGCGAGACCGCGAAAGCCTCGTCGCGGCATTTGGGAACGGCAAGCGCCTTGCCGGCGAGCGTACCCTTGGAAGCGCCATCGGCGAGACATTCGGACAGCAGCATGCGGCCCGCGGCGGAACCTGCGGCCACGAATGCCTTGCCGGTTTCGGGTGGCACGAAGCCGAGGATCGCTTCATTCCACGCCGGCTTGGCGCCGCGATGGCAGGCGAGATTGACGATGGGACTCCAGCCCCCCGACATCGCCACCGCATCGCAGGAAATCTTCGTATGGTCGGTCAGTTCGACGCCGGCCACGCCCTTGCCGCCAGAGACGTTCGCAATCATCCGCTCACGGAGCACCGGCACGCCGCCGGCATCGGCCTTCGACTCCGTCCGCGAGTCGATAATCGCCTCGACGTGAACGCCATGGGCCTGCATGTCGCGCGCGGTGCGATAGCCTGAATCATTGCCGGTGAAGACGACGACCGATTTTCCCGCCGCCGCCGCGTAGCGGTTGGCATAGGTGCGCATGGCGGATGCGAGCATCACGCCCGGAACGTCGTTGCCGCCGAAAGCCACTGGGCGCTCTTCGGCACCTGCCGCAAGCACCGCCCTCTTCGCGATGATGCGCCAATAGCGCTGGCGCGGCTCATAAGGGCTGGGTGCGATCACATGATCGTTCACGCGTTCGATGGCGCCGAAGATATTGCCGTCGAACCAGCCCACAACAGTCGTGCGCGGCATCAGCGTGACGTTCGGCATGGAAGCGAGTTCCGCCAGCACGCCCTGCGCCCAGTTGTAACCGGAAACACCGGCGATCTCCTCGCGCTCGGACAGCAGCGAACCGCCGAGTGCAGACCCTTCGTCGCCAAGGATCACGCGGCCGCCTGAACGTGCCGCGGCAAGCGCTGCCATCAGCCCGGTGGGGCCGGAGCCGATCACCAGCATGTCGCAATGCGCATAGGCCTTCTCGTACTTGTCGGGATCGGGCAGCTTCGAGGCTGTCCCCAAGCCAGCGGCCTTGCGGATGATCGGCTCGTAGATCTTCTCCCAGAAGCTCTTCGGCCACATGAAGGTCTTGTAGTAGAAGCCCGCGACGAACATCGATGACGCGAGCGAATTGACGGCGCCCAGATCGAAATCGAGCGAGGGCCAGCGATTCTGGCTGTTGGCGATGAGGCCGTCATAAAGCTCGACCATCGTGGCGCGCGTGTTGGCTTCCTTGCGGCCGCCGTCGCGCAGCTCGACGAGTGCATTGGGCTCCGACGCTCCCGCCGAGATGACACCGCGCGGCCGGTGATACTTGAACGAGCGTCCCATCAGGTGAACGCCATTGGCGATCAGCGCGGAAGCCAGCGTATCGCCCTGGTGCCCGGTGAAGGCCTTGCCATCGAAGGTGAAGTTCAGTTCGGATGAACGGTCGATCAAACCGCCCTTGTCCAGCCGGAAGGAGGTCATGACTTGCCTCCGGCCTTGGCGTAGTCACGCGCCGTCACGCAGCCATAGACCTCATGCGTCGCCGTATTGCGCGACACGACGAGCCAGGCGCGGCAGCCGCCCGCATGATGGGCATATTCGTCGAAGCGGCCCTTGGGGTTGTCGCGCAGGTACACGTAGTCGAACCATTGGTCCATCGAGGCAGGATCGTTCGACGTCGGGCGCTTCACGGACGCATCGCCGAGGAAGGTGAATTCCTCCACGGGCCGCGTTCCGCAATGTGGGCAGGGGATCAGCATGTTGAGCTTCCATAACCGTCCTCTCCCGCTATGCGGGAGAGGAAAGGGGCCCAAGCGAAGCTTGGGAGAGGTGAGGGACCACTGAGTTCGAATCGATGTCCTGCGGCGCTTCCCCTCATCTCCCCATTGCGTATCGCAACGGGTCCCTTCTTCTCCCGCGCTGCGGGAGAAGACGAAGAAGCAATTGTCACTGTGTGTCCCATCATCAATGCAGGTTCGGGGTCGCGCCCTGGCCCTTTTCGTCGAGCATATGACCGGTGCGGAACCGGTCCAGACGATAGGCGGCGTTGAGCTTGTGGGGTTCGTCCTTGGCAATCGTGTGCGCGAAGCACCAGCCGGAGGCGGGCGTGGCCTTGAAGCCGCCATAACACCAGCCGGCATTGAGATAGAGGCCGTCGATATGCGTCTTGTCGATGATGGGCGAACCATCCATCGACATGTCCATGATGCCGCCCCACGACCTGAGCACCCGCACCCGCGCGATCGACGGGATCATGGCGACGCCGGCTTCCACCACATGCTCGACCATCGGCAGGTTGCCGCGCCGCGCATAGGAATTATAGCCGTCGATGTCGCCGCCGAACACGAGCCCGCCCTTGTCCGACTGCGAGACATAGAAGTGCCCGGCGCCGAACGTCACGACGCCTTCGATATAGGGCTTCAGTCCTTCGGAGACAAAAGCCTGCAAGACATGGCTTTCGATCGGCAGCCGCATGCCGGCCATCGCGGCCACTTCGGACGAATTGCCTGCCGCCGCAAGCCCGAGCTTGCCGCAGGCGATGGGGCCGCGGCTGGTATCGACGCCCTTGACCTTGCCGTTCTCGATCCGGATGCCGGTCACTTCGCAATTCTGGATGATATCGACGCCGTGCGAATCGGCCCCGCGCGCATAGCCCCAGGCCACCGCATCATGCCGTACCGTGCCGCCCCGCCGCTGCAACAGTCCGCCCTTGATGGGGAAGCGCGCATTGTCATAGTCGAAGAACGGATACATCTCACGCACGGCCGCGCGGTCGAGCAATTCAGCATCGACGCCATCGATCCGCATCGCATTGCCGCGCCGGGCGAAAGCATCGCGCTGCGCATCCGTGTGGCAGAGGTTCAACACGCCCCGCTGCGAGACCATGGCGTTGAAGTTGAAGTCCTGCTCGAGACCTTCCCACAGCTTCATCGAGAATTCATAGAAGGGGTTGTTGCCGGCCAGCATGTAGTTCGAGCGGATGATCGTCGTGTTGCGCCCGATATTGCCGGAGCCGAGCCAGCCCTTCTCCAGCACCGCGACGTTCTTCACCCCATGCACCTTGGCGAGGTAATAGGCCGTCGCCAGCCCATGTCCGCCACCGCCCACGATGACGACGTCATAGTCCTTCTTCGGCGCGGGATCACGCCACGCGGGCTCCCAGTTCTTGTGACCCGAGAGCGTGTGTTTCAGCAGTGAAAAGACGGAATACTTCATGTTCCCTTGGCCACTTGCCCCCTCCGGCGCGTTCCGCGCCACCTCCCCCGCTGAAGCGAGGGAGGATGAAATCATCCCTCTTCGCGAAGCGGGGAGGGTCCGCCCGAAGGGCGGGGGTGGGGTATTAACAATCCAGCGTCGTGTCGCGCTCCCATTGCGTGAGGTGACGGCAATACTGGTTCCATTCATTGTGCTTCAATTTGAGGTAGCCGGCCGAGACCTCCTTGCCCAGCGCCTCCTGCAGATAGGTATCGGCCTCGAAGTTGCGAAGTGCGTCAAGAAGGTTCAGCGGCAGCTTCTTGGCGTCCTTGATGGTGTGGCCTTGCGCATACATGTCGATGTCGAGGCGCTTGCCCGGATCCATCTTCGCTTCGACGCCGTGCATGCCGGCAACGAGGATCGAGGCCAGCAGCAGATAGGGGTTGGCGGCATTGTCCGGCAACCGGTATTCGGCGCGGCCGCCATCGGGAATGCGCACCATATGCGTGCGGTTGTTGCCGCCATAGGTGATGGAGGACGGCGACCATGTGGCACCCGAAATCGTGCGCGGCGCATTGATGCGCTTGTAGGAGTTGACCGTCGGGTTGGTGATGGCCGTCATCGCCGCGGCATGGCTCATCAAGCCGCCGATGAAGTGATAGCCGAGTTGCGAAACGCCAAGCTCGCCCTTTTCATCCTCGAACAGGTTGGTCTTCCGCGCATTGTCCCACACGGACAAGTGCACATGGCAGCCGTTGCCGGTGAGGTTGATGAAGGGCTTCGGCATGAAGGTGGCGCGAAGCCCGTGCTTCTCGGCGATCGACTTCACCATGAACTTGAAGAAGGCCAGCTGGTCGGCCGTCGTCAGCGCATCGTTGAAGTTCCAGTTGATCTCGAACTGGCCGTTGGCATCCTCATGGTCGTTCTGGTAGGGGCCCCAGCCAAGCTGTGTCATCGTCGTGCAGATTTCGCCGATGACGTCCAGGCGCCGCATGATCGAGGCCTGGTCGTAGCAGGGCTTCTCCTGCGTATCGCGGCTGTCGGAAACGGCTGAGCCATCGGCATTGATGAGATGGAACTCGGGCTCGACGCCCGCCATCAGCTTCATGTTGTTCTTGGCGTATTTCTCGGTGAGCTTCCTCAGCACCACGCGGGGGCTTTGCGCCAGCGGCTCGCCATTCATCCACGGCTCGCCCGCCATCCACGCGACTTCCGGGCGCCAGGGAAGCTGGATCACCGAATTGGGATCGGGCATGACGAGGATATCGGGATGGGCCGGCGTCTGGTCCAGCCAGGTGGCGAAGCCCGCAAAGCCCGCACCCGCCTTCTGCATGCGCATGACCATTTCGGCCGGCACGAGCTTCGCCCGCTGCACTCCGAACAGATCGGTGAAGTTGAAGAGGAAGAACTTGATGCCATGTTCCTTGGCGTAGCTGGCGAGATCGCCCATGTTTAGTTTCACTCCCGTCGTCTTGTTATTTTTAAAGGCACTTCAATTCATTCCGTCACCCCCGCGAAAGCGGGAGCCCAGCTATGCTCGAGGAAGCGGGGTCCCCGCTTTCGCGGGGATGACGTGCAAGTGGAAACGCTCCAGCTTCATGATCCAGTCTAGGTCGTATACTCATAAACGATAGGCAAATCGGCTGAAAGCTGATTCAAACTCCGCAAAGGAGTTTGCCATGGGCCACGGACGTTATGATCTTACGGAGTTTGAGTGGAAGGTCAT